>JBDHZB010000041.1:0-24150 GCA_039811645.1 Bacteroidia bacterium
TAACCTCATTAATTTTGAATATACAGTAAACCCGCCACAGTTATTTAAGTTTAATCGCTATGAATCTGCAACCGTTTCTGCAGGATTAGCTCCCGGAAAAACCATTGCAGACGGTATTAATGAAATGAAAAAAATTGCACAAGAAGTATTAGATGATTCTTTTAGTACAGCACTTACGGGACCATCAAGAGATTACGCGGAAAGCTCTTCAAATATAGGTTTTGCGTTACTATTGGCACTTGTTCTGATTTACTTATTATTAAGCGCCCAGTTCGAAAGTTTTGTAGATCCTCTCATTATTATGATCACAGTTCCTCTGGCTTTTGCAGGTGCTTTGTTATCATTGTGGTATTTTAATCAAACCTTAAATATATTTTCCGAAATCGGCATTATTATGTTAATTGGATTGGTAACTAAAAATGGTATTCTAATTGTAGAGTTTTCCAATCAACTTAAAGAACAAGGACTTAATAAATTTGATGCAGTACTAAAAGGTGCAACCTCTCGGTTACGACCAATTTTAATGACAAGCTTGGCAACTGTATTTGGTGCATTACCAATAGCAATGTCGCTTGGAGCAGCATCAGAAAGCCGTAAAGGAATGGGAATAGTAGTAGTAGGTGGAATTTTATTTTCTCTGATTCTTACGTTATTTGTTATTCCTGCAATATATTTATATTTATCAAAAAAGAACATAAAACAAAAAACAGAAATGCAGTATGAAGAGCAATAGACCCTATTTTTTATTTTTGATAAGTATTATATTTCTACAGGCGATTTATGCGCAGAATAAATTAACGCCAACTTATATTGTTCAACAGATAATACAATATAACCTTGATTTAAAGGTGTTAGAAAATAATATTCGTATTGCAAAAAATAATAATAACCTTGGACTTGGTGCCGGTAATGCCTTTGGTATGCCAAGTAGTAATGCCAGTTTTTTACCGCAAATTTCTTTAACAGGGGGCTCTCCACAAAGTCCACTTGGATTTGGACAAAACAAGTCAAAGCAGGAGTACTCTAACCCTGCATTTAATGTAAATAATCAATTAAATAACACTACTTTGTTAGCTCCTTCCTTAAACGCAATATGGTATTTATTTGATGGGTTAAAAATGTTTAACACAAAGAAAAAACTAAATGAATCAGTGGTTCTTACAGATTTACAATATCGTCAAGCACTTGAAAACACCGTTCTTGCTGCACTTACACTATACTATCAGATTGTTAGTACAAAGGAATATATTCGATACTTAAACACGGTGCTGTCTATTGTAGATTTACAAAAACAATTAGCACAAGATAAATTAAAAATTGGTACCGCTTCAGAGACAGATGTATTACAAACAAAAATAGATTACAATAATGCAAAGGCACAGATTATACAACAACAAAGTGTTTTAATACAATACAAAGCTAATCTTAATGCTATGATGTCTAAAAAACCAGATGAGGATTTTGATGTTGAAGATAGTATTATTGTTCAAACTACTCTTGATTATCAAAATGCAATATCAACACTTGATGAGCAAAATAGTACCATGCTTATTACCAAAAAAAATATGGATATAGATATGCTTGGCTTAAAAGAATACAAATCTTCTTATTTTCCTAAAATAGGACTTGTAGGAAGCTATAATTTTTCACGTTCTACCAATACAATCGGGTTAATGAGGGTGTCACAAAATTTAGGTTATGCCGCAGGATTTGCTGTATCGTGGAATTTATTAAATCATCTTTCAACACGTACCGCTATTAAAAATCAAAAAGTAATACTGAACTCTGACAATATTAAGATTGAAGCTACTCGAATTAATGAAAAAACCAATATATTTAATGCATATACAACTTTCAAATCATGGACAGATGTATGGCAACTTTATAATGAAAATTTTTTATTAGCTAAGAGCAATCTACTAATTAGTTCGGTACAATATCAGAAAGGACATACAGATTATGTAACTTATAAACTATCAGAACAAACTTACGAAAATACATTGTATAATAAAACCGTGGCAGTTCTTAATGCGAAGATAAGTGAGTTGAATTACTTAAAAGTATCAGGCACACTCATTAAATCATTTACTAAATAGAGTGGAGCATTAATAGAAGGAATATTTATTCTTTTTCTTTATCAAAATGAGTAAGAATTTTTTGAATATTAGCTTCTGAGTTTTTTAACTTTTCCTTACAATACTGAATTAAAATAGCTGCCCGTTCTACTTTTTGTAACAAATCATCAAGGTCTAACTCTCCGGATTCTATTTCTGTTACAATTGCTTCTAACTCCTCATAGGCGGCTTTATATGTCAATTTATTTTTACTTGTCATAAATCATTATTTTGTATTTGTGTAATATTAGCTTGTACTTCTCCATCGTGCAGCATAATTTTAATGCTTTGGTTAACAGATAAATCCTGAACGCTTTTTATCGTTTTAGTCTGATTAAAAATAATACTATATCCTCTTTGCAACACTTTTCTAGGATGCATTAAATCTACTTGTTTTTGGGTGTTATCAATGAATTCATAATTCTTTTCAAAGAATTTTTTACAAGATAGATTTAATTTTTCTGATATAAAAGCAAGGCGATTCATAGATAGTATTTTTGTTCTAATAGCCTGTGATTTTACTTGCAAGCTATATTGTTTAATTTGATGCTTTTGTTTTTGAATAGTATATTTTGGAATGGTAGCAATTATATTTTTGATTGTATGCAGCGCAATATTTTGTTGATGGAATATCTCTTGGCAAGTGTAAGAGATGTTTTTGCTGAATTGTTGCAAAGATGTTGCATTGTTATTCAGAATTTCTTTTACAGAAGTAAAAACGGATAATTTATTATCATTTAGAAAGTTGTCAAAATCTATGAATTTCTTAATAATAAACATAGCCGTATCTGTTGGAGTAATGCCGTTGTAATGAGCAACCATTTCAGCCACGGTAAAATTTGTAGAGTGTCCGATTCCTGTAATGATAGGTATTGGGAAACATGCAATAGTTCTACAGAGTTCATAATGATTGTAACACGAAAGCCCTACCTCGCCACCGCCACCTCTGATAATGGCTACGGCATCATATTTATCAATTTGTTTGTTTATGGTTTCTAATTGTGATTGAATTTGAAGAGCAGCATTTTCGCCCTGTAGCAAAGACGGAAATAAAGTAGATTCAATTTTATATTGATGTTCGTACTTTGCAAAAGTTGCAATAAGATCATTATATCCCTTGCTGGTTTCTACGGAAATAATTGCTAAACGCTGTGGTATAATTGGAAAATCAAGATTTTTATTATTGCTAAAAATATTTTCTGTTTTTAATAACTCTATGGTATTCCTTTTTTCTTTTTCAAGTTCTCCCAGCGAGTAATTAATATCTATCTCTTTGATAAGCAAACTAAGTCCATACTTGGCATCAAATTTAACCGTTGCAAGAATCAAGATATTGATGCCATCTTTTAATTCTTCATTTGCAATTGTTTTAAATTGTTGTTGAATTCTATTTAAATCATTTTTCCAAATAATACCACGCATCTGGCAAATAATACTATTGTTTTCTTTCTGTACCAGTTCAGGATATGCGTGTCCGCTGTATTTATAAATATTCAGTTTGTTAAGTTCTGCTTTTATCCAAAAATATTTATTGTAAAATTTTTCATCAATGCTTTTTTGAATTAATTCATTGAGCTGATATAAACTGAGTACATTTTGCTTATCATCTACTAAAAACATTGGTTAAAGTCTTTTGATAACGCGTAAAAAATGTGTGTGCTTTTTTAATTCCGAAGAATAAATACCATAATGGTCAATACGGTCAATTTTTACCTTTCCTGATGCATGAATGATTTTTTCATTATTTATCATGATACCGGTGTGTGTAATAATGCCTTCTTCATTATGAAAAAAAGCTAAATCACCCGCTTGCACTTCATCTAAAAATGTAATAGGCGTTCCAATAACTGCTTGGTCTTTGGCATCTCTTGGTAAAAGATACCCGGCTAATTTATAAACATTTTGTGTAAAGCCTGAGCAGTCAATACCCATAATGGTTTTACCTCCCCAAAGATAAGGGGCATTTAAAAACATTAAGGCATAATCTACAATAGCAGTATGATTTAGTTTTTTTGCTCGGTTTATTACTCTTCCAAACGTTTCGTAAGATATATTTTCTAATATAAATTTATTGTTATTAAAATTATAGTAATGTGCGCCAAATGGTGATATGACAGGATTATTTCCGAATTGAAGTACCTGAAAAATATCTGCATTGTAAGAATGCTCAGAAGATACGAGTTGATTAAAGGTTTGCTCAGTTATTTCATGGTGTTGTAAGTGATTAATCCATCCTTCATAATTATCTGTGCTGATTTTTATTTTAAACCAATCTTTTTGACATTCAAGAATACGATAAGTTTCACCGAACAGAAGTTGTGTAATCATTTCACTCTTGCTTGATGGCTCTGCTCTGCAAGGCACAACGGAAAGTGTATTTATTCCAAATCCTAACATACTTTTTTATTAAAACCAATGATATCTGTCGTGTAATCTTTCCAAAAATTTCTTTCTATGTTTTTTATGAGTATCACCTTTTTTTACTTGAAGCTTCGGAAACATTAATTTGATGCCAAAAGAAAGCCCAATATTTCGTGGAGAAAAGGTTTGGTTAGAAAAAATCTTACTCATTTTAAGATTATAATCTGCAAAAATGGCTAAAAATTCAATACGATATTCAAATCCTACGCCAATATTTATATCTAAGTAGTTTTTATTGATATGATGATAGTTAACGGAATCTATTTCTTTTCGGTAAGCCGATAGTTGCCCAAGCCCTGCTCCCATTATCGGATATAAAAACACAGTATTAGCTTTGTTTGACATCATATAATGGGCATTTAGATTAAAGATATTGATTTTTAAACTTTTTAATACAGGGTGAATATCTGCTTGATTAAATAAAAATGTATTTGCTTCTATTCTCCATGCATCTGTAATGCCGTATGATGCTTTCAAATCCCAACCGGTAAGGTAATTGCTTTCATTATCTCCCTCCGGAATAAAAAATAAACTTAGAATTCTACCTGTGCCAATTTGAAATGTATTTTTAACTCTGTAAAATGAACTTTCATCTTGTGCGCTTGTATTTAAGAAAGCAAGCGTGATAAAAATAATGACTAATAGAAATATTTTCATTCACCACAAAGGTAAGAAAAACAGTTAAGACACTCTTTTACCAGTTGTTAAATGCTCTGTTAAAAATATCTTCGGTTAATTGCCTAAAAATTTCAGGGAGTAAATCAGCTTCTTTTTGACTGATTGGCAAGCTGCTATCGTAATCAGAAAAACGGGTAAATGTTTGTTCAAAACTCTTGCTTTTGTCGTATGGGTTTGTGTATTTTACAACAACACTAATAGTCAATCGGTTTAATGCGGGCTTATCTCCGGATTGTATAGATACCGGGCTTACATTATAATCAGATATGTAGCCACTGAATTGTAAGTCTCCATTTTTTGGTATTAATGCCAGGCTTGTTTGCGTAAGCAATACATCTCTTAGTTTTTCAGAAAACTTTTGTGGGATATGAGGTCCTGCTAAAGAAGTTTGGTTGCCAAAATATTCTACAGATACGGTTTTTGCTTCAGGAGGAATGGTAGCACCATTCATGGACATTTTAACTTTACATTGTTGAAGAAACAAAGCAAAGAGTATAACAATATATGGGATAAATTTTTTCACGCTTAAAAATCACAATGCTTAGGTGTTCTTGGGAATGGAATAACATCACGTATGTTAGACATACCGGTTACAAATAATACCAAGCGTTCAAACCCTAAGCCAAATCCGGCATGAGGTACTGTTCCAAAACGGCGCGTATCTAAGTACCAGTACATTTCTTTTTGAGGAATATGCATTTCTTGCATTCTTTGCGTTAGAAAACTTAGACGTTCTTCTCTTTGAGAGCCTCCGATTATTTCACCAATACCCGGGAATAGCACGTCCATGGCTCTTACCGTTTTGCCATCATCATTTTGGCGCATATAAAATGCTTTAATATCTTTTGGGTAATCAGTAAGAATTACGGGCTTATTAAAATGTTTTTCAACTAAATAACGTTCGTGTTCTGTTTGTAAATCAATACCCCATTCTACAGGATATTGAAATTTTTTCTTTTTATTATAATTTGATTCTTTAAGAATTTCTATGGCTTGTGTGTAAGTTAGTCTTTCAAAAGGTTCTTTAATACAGAATTGCAGCCTTTCCAATAAACTCATAGGCGCTCGTTCGTTAGCCGGTTTTTGTTTCTCTTCTTCTGTAAATCGGGTATTTAAAAAATTTAGTTCTTCAGGATAATTAGTAATAGCAAAATTGATAAGATACTTCAGCATTTCTTCTGCTAAATTCATATTCCCTTTTAAGTCGTAAAAAGCCATTTCAGGCTCTATCATCCAAAATTCAGCTAAGTGCCTTGGCGTATTGGAGTTCTCTGCTCTGAATGTAGGTCCAAAAGTATAAACATCTGAAAAGCTCATAGAGCCAAGCTCAGCTTCTAATTGCCCTGACACAGTAAGATTAGATTTTCTACCAAAAAAATCTTCGGAAAAATCTAATTCACCTTTTTCATTTTTTGGAACTTGGTTAGGCGGTAGGGTAGTTACCTGAAACATTTCGCCGGCGCCTTCTGCATCTGATGCAGTAACGATAGGAGAGTGAATATACACAAAACCTTTGCTTTGAAAAAACTGATGAATGGCAAAAGCTAAGCCACTACGCACTTTGAATACACTTTGAAAAGTAGTGGTACGCATTCTAAGATGGGCAATTTCTCGTAAAAATTCTAAACTGTGTTTTTTGGGTTGCAATGGATATTCTTCGGGGTTACATTCTCCAATAATTTCTAAAGATGTTGCTGCTACTTCTACGGTTTGTCCTTTTCCTTGCGAAGCCGTTAAAGTGCCTTGCACCGCAATAGATGTTCCCGTATTTATTTTTTTTAATATATCTTCCGGAAATTTATTAAAATCAATTACTATTTGTAAATTAGCAATAGTAGAGCCATCGTTCAATGAAATAAATTGGTTATTACGAAATGTGCGCACCCAACCCATTACAGTAATGGCTTGATTCTGTGGTGTTAATTTTAAAACTTCTGAAATTTTAATTCGGTTCATTTTTTATATGATTTATTCGATAACAAGTGTATTATTTATTGTTCAAAGATAAGTCTTTTACTTTTCTTTTTTTTATAACTAAGTAGATGCCGATGAGTACAAATGGGATACTTAAAATCTGCCCCATATTAATAGGGAGTTTAGATTCAAAATCTTCTTGGTTTTCTTTTAGAAACTCAATAAAAAAGCGAAAAGTAAATAAAAAGATACAGAATAAGCCAAACATAAATCCGTTATTTACATGTGCTCTTTTTTCTTTCCATAAATAGAGAAATAAAATAAATAAAATAAGGCAGTATATTGCCTCATACAACTGAGAAGGGTGTCTTGGTGTATTATCTATTGCAGTAAATACAAAACCAAAAGGAAGATTAGTTGCTTTTCCGATTATTTCAGAGTTCATTAAGTTGCCAAATCTGATAAGCAAGCCGGCGAGGGGTACTACTAAAATAATTTTATCTAAAACCCACCAAATATCTTCTTTATGTTTTTTAGAGTAGAGCCAAATAGAAAAAATAATACCGATTGCACCTCCGTGGCTTGCCAAACCTCCCTCGTAAATTTTTAGAATTTCTAAAGGATGTGTTAGGTAAAAATAAGTATCATAGAATAAACAATGCCCCAAACGTGCGCCAATAATAGTTCCTAACATTATATACAGCGTTAGAGAATCTAAATCTTGCTGCTTTCTATTTTCTATTTTATATACTTTTTGTAGGACATAGTGTGATAGGATAAAAGATAACGCCCACATTAAGCCATACCAACGCACAGGCCAGTTAATACCCGGTATTGTGAATATTTCGGGGCTTGGATTCCATATGATACTAAGAAGCATTGTGAATTTTTCGCAAATGTATTTAAATTTTTACTTTGATAGTAAGATTATTTAGAATTAAAGGATTTTCCGTCTTTAAAGTTTCTTATTCCCTCTTTCAACCAATTAATATACTCTTCTTTATCGGAATTGTACCCTCTGATGCTATTAACGAGTTGCTCCTGATGATTAAGCAGAACATATAATGGTTGTGTACTTTGTCCATACTTTGTTTCTTCTAAGTATTTGAACTTATCGCCTATGGTTGTAATTTCTCTTTTTTTACCATACCATTCTACTTCAAAAAATTCATTTTCGGGTAATTCTCTTTTATCATCTACGTATAGAGATACCAACACCACATCATTATTCAGAATATTTTTTACCTGTTCATCGGGCCATATAAAATCTTCCGTTTTACGACAATTAGCACACGCATGTCCTGTGAAATCAACCATTAGAGGCTTGTTTACTTTTTTTGCATATTCCAATGCTGCTTTGTAGTTATTTTTGAAGTGAGCAATGCCATGCTTATTTACTTCCATTTCCGGCGTTAAGGTTTGATTTACAGTTGTTGTGTTATTGGATTCTGAGCCACCAAAACCATGCGGAGCTTCGGAATATTCTAATGGAGGTAAAACACCACTCATTAAATTAAGAGGTGCTCCCCACAATCCGGGAACAAGGTATAGTGTAATACTTAAAGATAAAATGGCAAACATAATTCTTGGTACAGAAAGATATTTTGTTTCTCCATCGTGGTGAGTTTTGAAAAAGCCAAGTAAATATAAAGTAAGTAAAAGAAAAATAGCAATCCATATTGCTAAAAACACTTCTCTGGTAAGTATAAATGCCTGAACAACTAAATCGGCATTAGAAGCAAACTTAAATGCCAATGCTATTTCTAAAAAACCAAGTGTTACTTTTACGGCATTAAGCCAACTGTCGGATTTAGGCATAGATTGCATCCAAGATGGAAAGGCTGCAAACAAGCCAAACGGCAAAGCTAATGCGGTTGAAAAGCCAAGCATACCAAGGGTTGGATTTAATAATTCTCCTGTAGATGCTGCCTGAACCAAAAGCGTGCCTACAATAGGACCTGTACACGAAAAAGAAACCAACGATAATGTAAAAGCCATAAAGAAAATACCGAGAAACCCACCTTTTGAGCTTAAATTATCCATTTTATTAACCATTGATGATGGCAGATTAATTTCAAAGGCGCCCAAAAATGAAAAACCAAAAATCATCAGTAATAAAAAGAAGAACAGATTAAACCAAACGTTTGTTGATAAATCATTTAATGCGCTTGCTCCAAAAATCAGTGTTACTAAAATTCCCAATGCCACATAAATTACAATAATACTGGCGGCATAGAGCATTGCTTCGCGAATACCTTTTTTTCTATCCTTATGTCGTTTTGTAAAAAAGCTGATATTCATTGGTATCATTGGAAAAACACAAGGAGTCAGTAACGCCAATAAGCCACCTAAAAATCCCTCAATAAATATTGACCATGCAGACAGTTTGGATAAATCTTTTTCTGATGAAGGTTTTGTGGTGGTACTTTTAGTAATAATTGAAGTAGTATCTTTACCTATTACTTGCTGCACAGTGTGGTTAGCAGAATCTTTTTGATGAACAGAATCTTGTTGAGAGACTATGGTAGTTGCGGTGTTGGCTTGAGAGATTTCTGCATTGATAACAACTTCAAATGGTTCTGACGGAGGGAATACGCACTTTTCTTCTGTACAGGCCTGATATTCATAAGTGCCCTTAATAACCACCTTTCCGTTTTTTAGAATTTTAATTTTTTGATAGAACTCTGCTTTGCCTGAAAAATATTCTACATTAACCTGAAATACTTTATCAAACTCTTTTATTGGTTTGCTTTGTGTTACTTCGCCTATTGCTTCATAATCTTTTGATTTTTTTATCTTAATGGCTGTGGGCATTGGTCCATCATCAGCTTTTTGATTAATGGAATAAATGTGCCATGGGTTATCAATACTTACCTGAAAAATAATTTTATATTCGTTATCGGATAGCTTTTGAGAAGATATTTTCCAATGAGCCGGCTGTTCTTGAGAAAAGCCAACAGATACAGCAGAGAGCATAAACAAACAAAAGTAAATAAGATGTTTCATGTCTTTTTTTGCGTGTAAAGATGCAATTTTTTATTAGCTCTATTGTCTGAAAAAAACATAAAATACTTTTATACTTATAAAAGTATGAAATTGTTTATATTATAAGTTTGTTTGAGAAATAGATTGCAACTGACGGAACTATGAGCAATTCTGGACTTCGTGGACGCGAACCTATCACCTGTTACCGAGCTTGCAAGCGAGAGCGACGCACGCCCAACCACTTAAACCCCAATTGCTTATGAGCCCTTGTTGGTTGCAGTTTTTTATTTTTCTTTTATCAAGTAATAATCCCAATGATTAATATCTTTCACATCTCTCGAATTATCAAGCTGAACAAAATCATTCAATATTTTTGTTGCTTGCTCTAAATTGTCTGCTGTGCAATAGCCTTTTCTCCATTCCAAATTGTTGTCCTTTGGTGACCATGGAAATGCAGCCAATTTATCATACTTTTTAAACCAATCAAGTAGCTTAAAATAATCACTCGATTTCGGAATAATAGCTTTAAAAGAAAATGTAGGAATATTTGAGCTTTTATAAATCCCAATAGATTTATACTTTTCAATTTCTTCATCCCTATAAGCTTGTTTTCCAATTGGTCCGACAACTTTCACAATATCGTGATAGAAATATCCAGTTTCAGGTTTCGGGATTCCTTCCAAAATTGCCAATCCATCTTTTACTTTACCATAAACCTGTTCATTATTTTCATCAAGAATCACGGCAACTAACCATTTATCAGGCTTATTCCAAAACCGTTTTTCTTTTCGTAATTGAATCCAATATTTAATCTTATCAAGTATAATCATGTGTGCAGACGTTTTTTAAAATTGCAACCAACGGCGGGCGGCTTTGTGCCCGTTGCGCAGCAATGGCGCAAAGTTGTTGTATTTGCATCATAAGTATGGATGCTTATTTTTTTGTATTTACACAAATATAAGTAATATTTTTTACGCAACTTCACTTACGCCTTCCAAAATGTTACAATCAACCCTCCAATTACTATTAAAAGCCCGCCAATTAAAATGGGAGTGGTTGGGGTGCTTCGAAATACAATAAAATTAACTGTTTGCCATACCACAAATAATGTTGCGATGTAAAGCCCAACAACTTCTTTAAATTCTACAGGTGCTAGGTTCAGAGAAAACCCATAGCCAAACAATAAAATTGTGCCAATAGCAATCAGCCCGATTCTTGCCGTGCCTGTGTAATTATAAATAGACATTCTAACTATAGCATCACCGGTAACCTCAAGTACCGTTGCTAGTAAAACAAAAAGAAAAACTATCATGTATTTTGATTTTTTAGTATTCATTATTGCAACAAATATAATGAAAAGAGAAGTATAATGTAATAGAAAAGAATTGAAGATTCTTGCTTCTTATGGTAGTAGTCCCTTATTATTTTTTATATTTTAAAAAATAAGCTATTGGCTTTTATATCAATATTGTGTTGTGCAAGTTCATTTGATTTTATGTAGGTTTGCAAAACAAACTCCGCAAATATCTTTAGATAAAAAAATAGCAAACTTAAATTCTCTCCTATTTGGATTTGAATAATGGTAGTGAGCGCCCTTTTCTGTATGTGATGTTCGTTACCATTGCTTATAACGGTTGACTCTCTTGGCGAAGAATCGGTTTTTGATAATACAATTTGTTACCATCAATAATTCTCCAAATTTTTAGCAACTTGGTCTTAAGTTCGGATTCTTGAGGATTCTCAATAATTGTCCATGACAAAACTGTGCAATTATTATCAATCTTAACAACCGGTTCTTTTGAATCTGCTATTTGCAAAATAGCATTCCTTTCACAATTGTTTTTATCAAACTTTGGTTCATCTGCATTTGTAAAGACAAATAACACTAAAATTACTAAAGGTACATACCAATATTTTTGGTTGAGTGAAAAATTATTCAGAATAAATATCGTGGTCTTTGCAAAAATAAACATGAAACTTAGCGTTATTGGTATGATTGTATCATACCTCAGGATATAAGGTCGATAGTTTCGATAGCCACCAAGCGGTAGTAGTAATATGTAAATTAGAGCAAAAAAGCCAATCCATTTAAATGTGTTCAATAGTTTTTTACCTTCTGAAGTTCTAAATTTAGAGCGAATAATTAATGTATTAATTGTTAAAATTAAAAACAAAACAGGAAATCCTAACTTCTGAGTAAACAAATAATATATTCCTTCTGGTAATCTTGCATATAAAACAGATAAACCCATTTTGTTGGTCATATCTACAGAATTATATCTTCCAAGAAATAAGGAGTATAATGAGAAAATACATATAGGTACCAAATAGAAATAAATTTCATTGGGTATGTTTTGAATTGCTGATTTGATCTTTGCAAATCTGTATTTAACATCTGAGTTGTTTAAATTTTGAGAGAAGAAGTATTTAAAAATTAATAGACTAATTACTAACGATATACCAGGGTTTAATGGACCGCTTAAACTAGATACCAAAGCCAGTGGAATCCATAAATATTTTAGGTATTTCATTCTTTTTAATTCTATATCATAAAAATGGTTTAAAAAAAGTGGGGTAAAATATATAAGAATTAGAATTGTAGGAAGCGCATAGAAAAAGGTATATGTGGTTGATGGGTCAATTATGCCCATATAACTCCTATATCCATTTGTCTGAAACAAAGGAGTTATTAAAATTGCTGCTACTAAAAAGTCAAATTTTAAAATACCTCCTGAAATTAAAAGAGAAAGTAAAAATATTATTACAACCTGAATTATAGTCTTGGCAAATGCACATGATAAGTATGCACTATTAATCGGGCTTGTAAAATTTTGAAGAAATAATGGAACATTATTGAAATATTTATAAAAACTCCAATGACAGAAAAATCTATTCGGATTAGGGTAAGTCTTATGGTCAGTGAATATTTTTATTCCAAATGGACTTTCAAGAATCGGTTTAACATCTTCTGTTGGAACAATTCCGCCTGCCATATCTCCATCAAAAGGTGTATAATAATTCTGTAAGAATGTGTATCCTATATCAACAAGTAATAAGGTTAGTATTAATACAATTAAAGTCTTTTTAATCATTTGCTATCTATTTAGCAGGTTGTTTTCAATTGTTGTTCAACGGTTCGGAGCTTGGCGTTCGGGCGGGATTACCGCTAACTTTCAAGTTCCGCCTGAATGACTTTAGTCGGGCCTGCCCGACTGCAGCAGGCAGGGAAGAACAAATGCCAAATTTAGCACAAATTTTCATACGAAGAACGTCCGCCCCCATTATGCCAAACCACTGCTGTAAGCTGTGGCTATTCGTCCGTTTATTCGTCTTTGTCTAATTGTTGTTTTATTATCAGTTTTTCACGTTCTATTTCGGCAACCAATTCTTTTTCTGTCGGCAGATACGGCATATATTTAGTCGCAAAAAGTTGTTTATGTTCTTTTAGTATTGAATATTGCACAACTGTTTCGTCTTTTTCAGCACAAAGGATTATTCCGATTGTCGGGTTATCTTCGGGTTGCTTTTTCAAATCGTCATACAGTCGGATATACATATCCATTTGTCCTGTGTCTTGGTGTGTAAGTTTTGTCGTCTTTAAGTCAAATAGCACAAAGCATTTTAAAATGTAATTGTAGAAAACAAGGTCAATGTAAAAATGAGAACTTTCGGTGCTTATGCGAACTTGTCTGCCAACAAAAGAAAAGCCTTTTCCTAACTCCAATAAAAACTGCTGTAAGTTTTCTATCAAAGCAGTTTCAATTTGATTTTCACTTGCATTTATTGGTTGTGGAATGTTCAAAAATTCAAAAACATAAGGGTCTTTTATGAAATCTGAACTTGTACTTTTTTCTAACGTAGTGCTGTGTTGTATAGCTTCTTCTTTGTTTTGAGAAGAAAGTAAACGTTGATAGTAAAACGTATTGATATTGCGTTCTAAAACTCTTACGCTCCAATTTTGTTCGGTTGCCTCTTTCAAATAATAATTTCGGGCGGTTTCGCTTTCTACTCGCATTATCAGCCTGTTATGGCTCCATGTCAATTTGCTACACACCGTGTAGCAAATCTCTTTGTCGGGATAAGTGAGATAAAACTGTCTGAAATTGCGAAGATTGGCATAAGAAAATCCCTTGCCAAATTCCTCTGTAAGTGCAACAGATAAATTTTTCAATACGGCTTCGCCATATTCCGCACGTTCTTTTCCGTTTTGTTCTTCTTCTACAATACGTTTTCCGATGAGCCAATAAGCCTCCACCATAGCTGTATTTATGGCTTGATAGGCTTTTTGTCTTGCCTGTGCCAAAATGGTTTTGATTTCGGCTATGTATGTTTCGGCTTTATATGCGTTCATATAATTTTTGTGCTGAATTTTAAGTCACAAATTTAGTCATTTTGCTTGGAGTATTTTAGATAACACGCAATAAAAAAACCCCGCCTCTGAAAGAGGCGGGGTTTTCTGAAACAGAAGTCAATTTCTTATTTGTTGACTACTAATTTCCTGCTGGCAATACTGCTTTTGTTTTCAATCTGAATGATGTAAACTCCGTTTACAAAATCTGTGGTGTTGATTGTTGTTTGCTCACTTGTAATTACAGATTTATAAACCGACTTTCCTGTAACGTCCGTTATATTTATGGTTGAACCACCTGTCAAATTAGTTGAAGTGATAAATAATTTGTCGGAAACGGGATTCGGGTAAACAGTAAAATTAGACTGCATTTGATTATCTTGGATTCCCGAATAGCCTGAACCATAAACGTATAAAGCGAAACTTGTACCCCCCGTTATGGTGGTTACATACATTTCTCCGTCATTGGTTGCTATTTTGTATTGCATACTGGTAGAGGGAACTAAACCAAGCCCATTCACAACATCGGTGTAAGTAACTCCTGCATCTGTTGAACGATATAAATTATTGGGCTCGTTTGCCACATAATAGTTATTAGCCATATCTACAAACAAACTGCTACCTGCGAGCTGTCATTGCTGACCATGTAGCACCGCCATCGGTTGATTTGCGTTGGTTGTCAATATACACATTGCCATTTGGAGTAGCACGTACAAAGGATTGTGAGCCGAGAGAGAGATTGTTTGTTGTTAATGCTCATGTTGCTCCACCGTCAGTGCTTTTGTGTACATTCCATACCGATACGCCTGATTTTACTGCATAAAGCGTATTGCCTGTTGCTGTTAAATATTTGATATTAAAAGTCGGATTTGGAGATGAAAACGTTACACCGTCATCCGTACTTTTTACGAAAGAAATATTTGTACCGACTTCATTGTAGATATAAATATTCCCCGAAGCATCCTCTACAATTCCGGGATTAAAGCCCGTTAATGAATAAGTAGATTGTGTCCATGTAGAGCCATTGTCGGTACTTCTGAATGCTACTGTGGTTGCACCTTGACTGCCTATCGCAATAAGATTACCGGCACTTGTACAATAAATATTATTGAAAGATGTAGCTGTACTGACACCGCTCATTGTAATAGCATTCCATGCGCATGCACCTTGTTTGTAATAGAATTGTGCATAAGGAGAGCCTGCCAATCCGTTGGAGGCATACATTTTTGTTCCGTCATGTGCTATTGCATAATAACGTGCCGTATTCGGTGAATTTAAATTTGTCCAAAAAGTTTGGGCACTTACTTGATTGCTCAATCCGATACATACGGAGAGCATTGTTGTCAAGATTATTTGTTGTAATTGTTTTTTCATTTTTTTGATTTTTTAATTTTCCTACTCGTATGGCTTTTCGGTTTCGCTTCGTTTTTTCTAGTGGTTTCTGAACTCCACTTTTTTTTGGATTGCAATATTATTATGGATTTGTCTGATGTGCAATACGTCATTTGCCGTATTTTTCGTTACGGTGGTGGTCGCCCCTTTCTGTATGTGGTGTCCGCTGCCATTGCTTACAACGGCGGGCGGCTTGACGCAGGGCGGATTTTCCCGACAAAAGTTGATACGAAGATAATACTTTTTTCTTTGCGAAAATGTTCAATCGAAGCACTTTACCCGCCTTGCGTTCAAACCGCTTGTTAGGCACTGGCGTTTTTTCAGTTGTTTTGTTGGTCGTTGTTTGGTTTTTCTTTCAAGTTATACATTCTAAGGCTTTGGGGGATTGCTGGTACTCCAACTCTACCAATGTATGCTAAATATCTTTGTCGAAGTTGATGTATGAATGGTGAGTTTATTTTATAGGTTCTATTTTTATAGTCGCCATTCTCATCAATCAATTCTTCTTGTTTGTATTTTGTAAATGCTGTTTGAAAATCAATCAATGCTGAAATTTTGAGTTGATTTTGTTCAAACGGGAAAGAAGGGAATATATGTATTTTTATTTCCTCTTGATTAAATAACTTTTCAACCTTTTTAATTTGATTATCAGTAAGGACATTACCTTCTTTATATGTATTGAATATTTTTTTTAAGTGATTGGTAAAACTTGATTTGCTTACTAATAAGAAGTCAAGACCAGTTTCGCATTTTTGTTTAACATCACATTCAGGCGTGATTAAAATAGCCGCAGTATCATTGTCTATCATAAAAATATCTCCCGTCATTAGGGGAGCTTTAGGTTCTACTTTGGTATAATAAATCCGATGATACAATTTAGCCGAAGTTTCCTCTTTATAATCATTATTTAATTGAACTGAAGTATAATTTTGAATGGCATCTAATAATGGTTTGTTTTGAATAATTTGCTCTGCTAATAAATGCTGGAAAACTTCAATCACTTCCGAAATTGGCTCTGTTCCGTCATTTTTAGCGGTATTATAAATCTCTTTTATCCAGTTTGGGTCGGCTTGTTCTAATTCGGTAAAAATTGCTTGTGCGGATTGGTTAATTGCCTGACTCCATACAAAAGGAACGGTTATGTGTTTGTTGTCATCTTCAAACTTCTTTATTCCTTCTGTAATTTTATCATATTCTTTGTCGGGGTCATTAGCATTTGCTTTTTTCTCGAAAAAAATTTTGTTTGGATATAATGCTTTTAATTCATTCTGAATAGTTTCCTCTATGTCATCTTGTGAGTAAATATAAACAAGCGAATATAATTTTTGAGCTTTTAAAAACTCGTAAGGGTTTTCATCGTTAGTCTGTACATCTTCAAAATCTTCATCATCTTCAACCTTTGCTCGCTTAAAATTCCAATCAAGAATTAACGCTCTGTATGTAGAAATAGAAAAAACTGTTTTTTCAAGCGTTGTAAGATTATTTATGGGCAAGATGGAATAATTGCTGTCTGCGTTAAACTTCTGAAACAATTTATTTTCATCTCGACCTGTATCAAAAATATGGTCATCTGCAAATATTATAACTCCTTCCATACTGTTATTCTTGATTGAATGTGATAATAAAGTTTGCTCCAGAAAGGAGTTTCTTTTTTTCTTCTTGAACCAACTTAATTTCTCCGTTAATCCGGAGAAGTATTTCCTTAACGATATATAAACCCAATCCACGACCGTCTGATTTTAGAGAAAAGAATTCATTGAAAATTACAGGAGTAACATCTTCCCTAATTCCCGGCCCACTATCTGCAATAATCAATGAATTTGTTTTCGTATTTAGTTTAAAAGTAATTTCTCGTTCTTTTGTCTCATTTTTATTTACCCAATAAATAGCATTATCCAATAAGTTGATAAGAATTTGAAGAATAAGACCAGCATTTGTTTTCACAATAATATCATTGTCTTTTTGGATTCTGATATTGATTTTTCCGTCAATATCTCGTCTAAAATATTTTACAACCTTTTCGATACTCTCATAAATACTAATGTCTTTAATGGCTTTCCGTTGATTTTTAAACAATGGTTGGATGACCTGCATTTCGTCATATACAAAATTCAAATTTTCGTCTAACTCATTTAGTAAAGCTAACAATTCATCATTTTTGTAATCTTGATTTTTTGCTTTTACTTTAAAATCTTTGATGTTATTTCTAAGCTTTGACAGCACTGTCAAAGCATCGTGAGATGCTTTTTCTACTGCCATTCCAAGTCCTGCCAAATCTTCTACGGTTTCCATTCGGTCTTTCATAATCGTATTATGCTTTTGCACAGTATCTAAAAACTTGTTTGCTTTTTCAAGCACGTCACGATTGTCAATTTTCTCAAGACTTGACTTGAACAAGTTAAAAGCTTTTACAACTATATCATTAGAATTTTTAAAAGCAGTATTCCGCTTAATTTCAAGTTTGTTTTTGTCAATCTTGATTTCTGTATTAAAAATTTCTGTTGTAGCAGTTACAAGGTTTTTAAAATCATCTAATGCACCGTCAATATCCATTATTCCTTGCCGATTGGTTGAGTCTCTTAGTAATGGATTACCACTTTGGCTAATATACACGAAACCAGTCAGGTCGTTGTAACTAATAAACTGACCAGCCCGGTAGGTAGCCCGGAGTTTATCTAAGTTCAGCCAATCAATACCTTTTTCTCCGTAAGGATATACTCTAACGCCATCTCTTAAAACAAAAACAAAATTTTCTTTTATAAAACGTTCAATGTCTTTATTCAAAATGGTTTTGTCGGGTTTTGATAAATCAAAAGCATAGAATGTAAAACTAAATGCTCCACAAGTCGGTTTTCTATTAAATTTTAAAAACCAACGCTCTATTGCATAAGACATATAGTTGTATGTAGCTAACTGCTCTTTACTCAATAAATTTACATCTCTCCTTAAATTTCTGACAGGTGAAGTTGATTTGTACTCAAAATTTAAAATACCATCTTTTGAAACAGTTCCTATCATTGTGAATTGTGCTCGTTCAATCACATCTTTAAATGTTGTAACATCTTCCGAAGTATATAATTCATTGTCTTTATACATTTCAACATTAAAATCTTGTTTGAACTGCACTCCTAATTTCTCAGCATTCTCATCAATAGGAGGGATTAGTCGCTGAATGGATTTATAAAGTTCCTCAAAATCGTTTTCGTTCCAACTTTCCCTAAGATTGTATATTCTGATAAGTGTTCCTTTTTCTTTTTTTATTTCTTCAGGTGGATTATTTTCATACCAACTGTTGTAAACATCTTCTAAAAGTTTGTATTCAGTTGGAGGCTGATTAAACAAGTCAGCTTTTTCCGGATTAAACTCTGTAAAATCCATTTCAAGTTTAATTTCATTTTCTCTGGCAGACTTTGTAAAAAGTTCTATTTTTTCTCCTAGTTTATGTATGGCAAAGCGTCCAATTCCTTTTTCACCCTGAATTATTCTTCCTTTCTTTGTTTTATTTTGTTTTTGTTTCTTCTTATCTAATTTGTTTGGAGTTGCTGGTCTTAGCCAGACATTAGTAATAGTTTCTAACGTCATACCATCTCCATTGTCTTCAATTTCAATATATGGCTGTTCCTTTTCTGTTAAATAAGTCTTACCATAATTATTCATATTGAAAAATCGAACCTGCACATTTTCAGCGTCTGCATCATAGCTGTTTTTAACCACTTCAATTACTGCAACCTTTTTGTCAGTAATCAACTGATCGCCTATGATGTTCATTAGTCTTGCATAAGGCTTAAATGGTTGACTATTTTTATTGATTATTGCCATACTTTATACTTTTTTAGCAATTAAAATATACTCCTCCGGATACACAAGCTTACTTTCCTTATTTTTTAGCTTAGAGAATCTGCCTGTTTTTTTATCCCTTATTGTAGGGATAAGTTTATAAGGAATACTTCTCTTAATTATTTCAACCATTTCAAAACCTAATAGAGTTAGTGTTTCAGCAAACACTTCGGCAGATTTTACTTTCACGTTTTTAAATGTTGTGTTACCTATTACCAAACATATATGCCCGTTCTTTTTTAAAATCCGGTGCATTTCTTTTGCAACTGCCTGCATATCTTTAAAATAGTTGGCAACTTCTTTTGCTGTTCGCTTATCTTTTTTCAAAAGGCTGTTAATTATCTCTTGTCCGATTGCTGAATCACAAATAGTTTCTTGATTCAAAGAGTAAAATGTACCAATGAAATTTTTTCTAAAGATAGAAAGGTCTGTAATATACTCGTACCAATAGCCTGTCAGTTGATGTATGTCCGCATATTCGTATGAAGTTACATAAGGAGGAGAAGTAATTATTGCACTTACCGAATTTGCACGAAGAGAAGTTTTTCTTGCGTCCTCCAATCGTATTTCACACTTGGTTTTTAAATATTTATTCTCTGAAAGTTGTTTGTAGAACTCCGCATTCTTCTTCATCATTTGTTTAGTATGAGATTGAAAGGCTAAGAACGGGTCGGATGGTGTTTTATTGGGGTCAATTTGTGGTTTAGTGCTTGATTGCAACCATTTTGAACAGTTCTTTAAAATATGAGATAACGCTACAAGAAAAAAATCTTTAATTGTTCTATTGCGTATAGCAAGAATTTTATCATACAAAAAAGCAATTTTAGCCTTATGTTCTTTTTCGAACCAATAGTCAATTCGTTTGTGTACAGCTATGTCTTTGTAATCTTCAATGTTGAATGTTTCAAGACTTTCGATAATTAATTTAAACTGTCTTTCTAATTTGATTGGTTCAATTGGATTTGTTTTAGCTTTGGTTATAAGTTCAGCAACTGGATTTATATCTACACCAACAGATTTTCTGCCGTGAACCTTCGCTTCTACAAGGGTAGTGCCGCATCCTGCAAACAAGTCCGCTACAAGGTCATTCTCGTTTGTATATTCTTCGATTAGTTTCTTTACTAAGTTTGGCAAAAACTTAGCAGGGTATCTATGATAACCGTGTGTCCATTGTTCAACGGAACGAACGTTTTTAAAACACCATTCAGGGTTAACAGGTATTTTATCAAATGTTATATTTTGAGTTTGAATTTCCATACCTGTCTTTATTTCTTAGTAGAGTTTATTAATTCTTTTATGTCCACATTTAGAAGTTTTGCTATCTCCACAAATGTGTCCATTGATGGCTGTGTTTCATTAGTACACCAACGTGAAATAGTCGTTTCGTTCTTATTGAGTTTTTCAGCAAGCCATTTGTTGGTTTTGCCCTGTTCAGCTAAAACTGCTTTTAGTCTGTTAATTGCTTTTTTGTTCATACAAATTAGCGTTTGTTGCAAATATATTGACTTTATTTGAAATAGCGTACATTTTGATAAAATCAAATAAAAGAAATTTATGGATGATAAATTTGGTCTACTTACGGGTTATGCGGTATTCGTTTATTACAAAATTGTCGACAAGTCGTTAGTTTGTAGGAAGTCGTAATACGCTTGTGCCTAACGGCGGGCGGCTTTGTGCCCGTTGCGCAGCAATGGCGCAAAGTTGTTGTTAGCGGACAGTCCCTGCCTGCAGCAGGCAGGCCGAAGGGCTGTCCCTAACACAAAGCCGCCCGCCGTTGAGCGGGAAGCCCGAAGGGATTTCCGCTCAACGGTTTGGGTATTGGCGATGGGCGGGATTTTTAGCACCAACGCTGATACGAAGAGCGAAAGTTGAATTTTGCACTTCCGTTGATACGAAGCCATTCAGCCCGCCTATTGCCAATACGATGTTGGCGGTTCGGTGTTTTTACTTGTCAAATATAAATTTTACAATTCTTTCTACTGCTTTTATTGTTGCTGTGTCTATGTCGTCCTTTGTCCAAGTGTCTTTTGGGTAAGTTGTCAAAGCCAAAGCAATTGCATATCTACTGTCTTTGTAACCAGATTTGCTGTTAATAGAATTTTGCTTCTTTGTCTTGAACCACTCGTTGCCGATAGATTTATTTATATCTTCTTCAAGCAATATTTTATTTCCGAGTTTGTTCACTATTCCGCTAAACTCTTCTTTGTTTTTAATTCCTGCATCTTCTTGTATTGTTGTAATGTTACGACCACTTGCAGGCATAATGTGTTCAATGTTTACATTTTCCGCAAAGTCAAATTTCACGCCTTTGTTTTTTGCGTATATGTATTCGTTTAGAAAAACAAGAAGATTTTTGTCGTATTCAATAATTGCGTCTGCAATTGCATCTGAGTTCCAGTTTTTGGAAATGTGTTCATTAAAATCGTTTTTGATAGTTTCAATTGAAACGTTTTTGTCAACGAATTTTATATTTTCACTAAACAAAAATGTCTTGAATTTAGAACTTGAATAACCTGCATCGCTCAACTCCAATACGGTAAATAACCTCAATAAACATTCACACAAGTCCAAAATATTTTCTTCTGTAATTTCTGTTGTTTCGTAACGATACAAATAACCCGACAAAAATAATTTTGCATTTTCGTTACACTTCAAAAGCAATTTCACAGTCGGATAATCTTTGATGTTGTTCCAAATGTTTGTGATTTTGGTTAAGTTGCTACACAACACTAATGGTTCACTCAACAATTCTTTTCTAATGTCTGTGTAATACCTTCTTAAACCCGGTGTTGTTACATCAACAGACTCATTTCCTTCTTTGTTAATGCTAATATATTCTTTATTGATGGCACGATTGATATACATAAATTGTTGCAATACCGCATCAATGTCTATTATTCTTCGGGTATTCAAATCGTTTGCCAATTTGTTTATGTTTTCCCATTGCTCGTTAAACGTTGTTTTATTGTCGCCAGCGTTTGAGTATAGTTGTGCAGAAATTATGTCTGCATCGGAAAGTGGCATACCCGTAGAGTTTAGCGAGTTAAACATTGTAATTGCTTGTTCAATTTGCCAACTGCGAATTTCAATTACTTGGCATTTCTCTAAAAATATCTTTGCAAATTGGTTTAGTTGAGTTTCTGATTTTTCTCCCAATTTTTCAAAGAAGTATTTGAAGTTGCGGAAATGATTTGTGTATTTGTTGTCCTTTTGCTTGCGTGGAATTTTATAAACGTTTTGTTCTGATGTTTTATAATCAACGGCTTCAACAATAGTTTTTACTTCCTTTGGAAATAGTTCGTTGATAGATTTATTTTCTATTATCAAGATATTTTGTGTTTTTGCATAATCTTTCAACATTGAAGGAATGTCTTCGTCTTCTGCTTTATACAAAATCGCCATAATTTTATTTCTGTTGGCTTTAAGTCCTGCTTTTAATGCCTCTGCTTCCTCATCATCAGGAACTTTTGGAATAGCTTCATTTAATTGAATTAACAACGCTTTAAGCAATAATAAAAAAGTCGTTGTACGTTGTTGCCCGTCAATTAAACTGAATTTATTTGTTTCGGAACAGTCCACGATAATAGTCCCGAAAAAGTAAGGGTCGCTTGCATTGGAAGCAATAAATGCTTCAATGTCTTGCCACAATTTATCACATTGAGTTATGTCCCAAGAATAACCACGTTGATATTCGGGGATTACAAAATTTTCAGGTTTTTCAAGTTTAAGATATTTGCTAATCAGTTTTAGCGTTGGTTCAATATTTTTTGCCATTCTCTTTTCTGTCGTTTATTTTTTGTTCTGTTATTTGTTGCGAGGTCGCACTACACTGACCGCCAACGGTTTGCCGCTTGGCGTAGTGGCGGATTTTTAGCACAAAAGTTCAATCGAAGAACTATACTTGAACCTATCACAAAACTGTCATACGAAGCACTGAACCCGCCATTACGCCAAACGGCTGTTATAGGCTGGCGTTCTTGTCTGTCGTGGGTTACAACCATTTTTATGTCGTTCGTTTGTGTCATATGTCGAGTGCTTTTTTGTCTGGCTTGTGTGTCGGGTGTTTTATTTTTTTTGAAGCGTTGGAAATTTTTTAAAAACAATTTTTCTTTTGTGTCTGCTTTGCAAGCTCTATTAAAAACTTGGGTCGAGTGTCGGCTTGTGCGGTTTTTAATTGTGCTTGCAAATTGAGTTGGCTCATAGTTTTAGTGAATATTCTTTTGCTACTTGTTCCCATTTCTTAGATACGTCTTTTGAAATTAAAAGAGATTCTTCATTAGCAACTTGTTGTCTTTCGTTTTTACCAAATGACAAAAAGTTAAAACTTCCGTGTATGTAATACTCGTTGTCTTTGATAACAAGTTTTCTGTGCGTTCCTGTCAGCCTTGAGTGAATTTCTGCAAAGTGTGTCGGCAAGTGAATAAGTTTAAACTTGTCCTTGTGTTGCTTTTGTAATTCTTC
>JBDHZB010000042.1:0-22319 GCA_039811645.1 Bacteroidia bacterium
GGTTGTGGAAGCATCAGGCGCTGTATCGTTGATTTACTTGTGTGTTTGTGTGTGTGTGTGTGTGTGTGTGTGTAACACTTGTTACATCACTTAAAGTACCTCTGAATTGTTTTTGTGTTTTCATAGGTTTTAATTTTATTTTGCAAAGATATTAAAAAAAAACTAAAAAGAAAGAAATATTTTATTGGCTTTGTTTTTTCTAATTTATTGAGTATTGTACAAATTATATGTAGTATTTATTAGTGCAATAAATTAACAAAGAAAATTCAGCGCTATATTTATTGATATGCCTGTATTTTTAGATGATCATAGTCAACAAATACATTTATAAAAAAATCGTACCTTTGTGTATCAAATTCTATTATTATGCAGCAATGTATTATAAAAATTATTCCTTTATTTTATTTTTGTTTCCAAGTTTTACTTGCACAACCATCACAAAATTTCGGCATTGTTATTCATGGCGGTGCCGGATACGCTACACCGGAAAGCATGAAAGGAGTAGAAACCGAATACTTAAAAGTAATGCAAACAGCTATTGACACAGGCTATGCTATTCTTGAAAAAGGAGGCAGTGCCGTTAATGCGGTAGAAGCCGCTATTAAAATAATGGAAGACAGTCCACTATTTAATGCAGGCAAAGGTTCTGTATTTACCAATATTGGTACAATAGAAATGGACGCGTCTATTATGGATGGATCAGGGCTAAAAGCCGGTGCTGTAGCGAATATTCGAAGAATAAAAAATCCTATTTCGGCTGCCAAAATGGTAATGGATAAAACGCCACATGTTTTAATTATCGGAAAAGGTGCAGAAAATCTATGGGTAGCTCAAGGAAATAATTTAACGGATACTTCTTATTTTTACGATAAAGAAAGGTTTGAACAATGGCAAAAATCTAAACAATCGGAAAAAGATAAGATTAACTCTAAAAAACACGGAACTGTTGGTGCTGCAGCATTAGATAAAAACGGCAACTTGGCAGCAGGAACTTCTACCGGCGGTATGATGAATAAAATGCCGGGCAGGGTTGGTGATTCACCAATTATAGGAGCGGGCACGTATGCCAATAATCAAACATGTGCTGTTTCTTGCACAGGACACGGAGAATTTTTTATTAAACACGCTGTCGCTTACAACATCAATGCTTTAATGATGTATAAAAATCTATCCCTTGAAACAGCAGCGACACAAGTCATTCAAAAAGAGTTAAAAGAAGTTGGTGGAACCGGAGGTATTATCGCCATTGATAAAACAGGGAATATTAGCATGGAGTTTAATACCCCCAGCATGTTTAGAGGATATAAATTATCTAACGGAAAAAATGAAGTATTGATTTTTAAAAAATAAATACAAACATAATGTTTATCATTCACAATATTTTGTGAATAAAATTTTTCCACAATTTAAAGTCAAGCCGATTTAATAAATACATTTGTGCAAAATCAATAATTACATGCTTTTTAAAGATATTCTCACACAAGAAATTGCTATAGATTTAGGAACTGCCAATACCATTATTTATCATGGAGATAAAATTGTTGTAGATGAGCCAAGCATTGTTGCATTAGATGTAACAACGGGTAAAGTAATTGCTGTAGGAAAAGCGGCACAAATGATGCATGGAAAAACACACAAGCACATACAAACCATTCGTCCGCTGAAAGATGGTGTAATTGCAGACTTTCAAGCAGCAGAGGAAATGATAAAAGGAATGATTCGTTTAATTAATCCTAATCAAAAATTTTTCCGCCCATCACTAAGAATGATGGTATGTATTCCTTCAGGGATTACAGAAGTAGAAAAAAGAGCTGTAAGGGATAGTGCCGAGCATTCAGGCGCAAAGGAAGTTTATATGATTCACGAACCTATGGCAGCCGCAATAGGAATGGGCATAGACGTAGAAGCACCGGAAGGCAATATGATTATAGACATTGGCGGAGGTACTACAGAAATTGCAGTGATTTCTTTGGGAGGTATTGTGTGTGATAAATCAATCAGAATTGCAGGAGATGAGTTTAATGCAAACATTGAAGAGTTTATGCGTCGCCAACACAATATCCAAATTGGAGAACGTTCATCAGAAAAATTAAAAATAGAGGTAGGTGCCGCAACCGTAGAGTTAGAAAACCCTCCACAAGATTATCCTATTTCAGGAAGAGATACATTAAGCGGTTTACCAAAAGAAGTATTTGTAAGCTCTACCGAAATTGCACATTGTTTAGAAAAATCTATCTCAAAAATTGAAGAAGCTATTATGATGGCTTTGGAAATTACACCTCCGGAGCTTGCATCAGACATTTACAGAAAAGGTATTTTTATGGCAGGTGGCGGCGCTTTATTAAGAGGATTAGACAAACGCATTTCTTTAAAAACGAAACTATCTGTCCATGTATGCGAAGATCCATTAAGAGCCGTAGCAAGAGGTACGAATATTGCACTTAAAAATCTGCATCAATATAAATTTATTATGCAATAATGTTTTCTAACTGTGAAATCATTAATAGCATTTATATTAAATCACCGCTTTGGTTTCAGTTTTATTCTTATTGAGTTACTTTGCTTTTACCTGATATACCTGCAACACAACTACCAATCATCTGTTTTATTTAATAAAGGCAATGAAGTAAGTGGTAAAATTTATTCGGAAAAAAATCGTATTTATCAATATATCAATTTAAAACAAGAAAATGAACAATTAGTATTTTTGAATGCAAAACTTTTGAATAGCAGTATTTATGCCCACAATATCATTAATACTCTTTCGTATGTAAAAAAAGATACGATTTTAAAACAAGAATATGTTTTTATTCCTGCAAGAATAATTAATGCAACTTTTAATAACCGAAAAAACTATGCCACTTTAAATATTGGTAAAAGCCAAGGTGTTCAAAGAGATATGGCAGTAATAAGCAGTATCGGTATAATAGGTTCGGTGAAAGATGTATCGGAGCACTATGCTACCGTTATTACATTGTTACATAAAGACTTCAAAGTAAATTGCATGCTAAAAGACGGCTCTTGCGGACCACTTTCGTGGGACGGAGAATCAAAAAGTATTTTACAAATGGAAGATGTTCCACTACATGCTAAAATAAAAGTAGGAGATACTGTTTATACCAGTCATCTTTCACATATCTTTCCAATGAAACTGCCGGTTGGAAAAGTTCTCTCTTACGAACGAAAACAAAAAAATTCTTTTTATACCGTGCAAGTAGAAATATTTACAGACTTCAGTTCCATTCAAAATATTTTTGTTGTAAAACAAATATATAAAAATGAAAAAGATTCGTTAGAAAAAATATCCTATCAAATAAAATAAATGAAAACATTTTTTCTATACACATTACAATTTATTATACTGTTTATTATTCAGATTGGATTTTTGCAAAAAATTTATCTAACACCTTATTGCGTTCCATTCATTTATATCTCAGTTATTTTAACATTACCCGTACACTTAAAAAGAGAATCTGTTTTAGTTATCGGTTTTTTTATCGGTTGGATTTTTGACATTCTATACGACACAGGAGGGATTCATGCAGCCGCACTTACGGCAATATCTTATTTTAGATACTATTGGCTTAAATTTTTAGAAGGAACAGAAAGATATGGCGAGGAATATTTCCCTTCTATAAGATTATCAAGCCCTCAATGGTTTATTACTTATATTTCAATACCTGTGCTGCTTCATCATTTTTTATTGTTTTTTATAGAAGCATTTGACCTGTCTGAAATATTATTTGTATTACTTAAAACAATTTTGAGTACAATTGTTTCTGTATTATTTTTATACTTTTTCAACTTAATATTTTATCCGATTAAACGTAAATGAGTACGCCGCAGAAAATACAACTTTCTGATAGAAAGTACTACATTATAGGCTTTATAATTCTACTGATTATTATTTATTGCTCCAGATTATTTTACCTTCAGGTAGTCAGTGAAGAATATAAATTATATGCACAGTTAAATGCATTTGAATTTTTAACCGAATATCCTCCCAGAGGCTATATATTTGACAGAACAGGAAAACTATTAGTAATGAATGAACCATCGTACGACTTAATGGTTGTTCCAAAAGATATAAAAAACTGCGATACACTCTCTTTGTGCGAAATTTTGGAAATATCAAAGGAAGATTTTATCAAACGAATTAAAAAATTTTCATCTTATCCTAATTCACCACGAAAACAAAGTATTTTTGAGAAACAAATTTCTGTAAAAATCTACGCCGCCCTACAAGAAAAAATGTATCGCTTTACAGGATTTTATGTTCAGGTACGGTCTATCCGAAAATATCCAAAAGCAATTGCACCTCACTCCCTTGGATACGTTGGCGAAGTAAGCAAGGCTATTACTGAAAAAGATTCTTATTACAAAGAAGGAGATTACATTGGCATCAGTGGAATTGAAAAAAGCTATGAAGAGTATTTAAGAGGCAAAAAAGGAACTCGTATTATTATTAAAGATGTACATAATAAAGAAGTGGGAAGATTTATGGATGGGAAATATGATACACTTGCAATAGCAGGCAAACCCTTGTTTTCATCTATGGACATGGAGTTGCAAGAGTATGGTGAATTTTTAATGAAAAATAAAAAAGGAAGTATTGTTGCGATAGAGCCTTCTACGGGGGAAATTTTATGTTTAGTATCAAGTCCATCTTACGATCCTAATTTACTTGTAGGTGGGAAAGAACGTGCCATTAATTTTTCCAAACTATATGCAGATACCATCAATGTCCCCTTGTTTAATCGTGCCACGCAAGCCATGTATCCGCCCGGCTCTACATTTAAACTAATAGATGCATTGATTGGACAAAAAGATAAAGTTTTATTTCCATCTACGGCATATCCTTGCGCAAGGGGATACCCGCCAATGGGAGGTAAGCCAAAATGCCACCCCCACCCTACACCAAACTTAGAAATGTCCATACAGTTTTCATGCAACTCTTATTACTCTTACGTATTCAGAAGCATTGTAGATAATTACAAAGACTGGCATACTTTTAAAGAAGGGTATCAACACTGGCGAGATGTTGTAATGAGTTTTGGTATAGGTAAAAAATTAGGATATGACATTCCATACGAAAAACCGGGCAATGTTCCGTCTATCAATTACTACAACAAAGTATTTGGTGTTAATGGCTGGCGCTCCAACACAATCGTATCATTAGGAATAGGACAGGCAGAATTAACAGCGGTTCCTATACAATTAGCAAACATCATGTGCATCATAGCCAACAAAGGATTTTACTACACACCTCATATTATCAAAGGAATTGGTTTAGAAAAATATTTAGATACAACTTACAAAACAAAACACTATACCTATGTAACAGAAGAAGAATATTATAACAATGTTATTAATGCAATGGAAAAGGTTGTGGATGCAGGGACAGCAACGCTTGCAAAAATTAAAGACATAAAAGTTTGTGGGAAAACAGGAACGGCACAAAACCCACATGGAAAAGATCACGCCTTATTTTTTGCATTTGCACCAAAAGACAACCCTAAAATTGCAATTTCTGTTATTATTGAAAATGCCGGATTTGGAGGTGTTTGGGCAGCACCAATTGCTTCCTTAATAATTGAAAAATATTTAACAAGAAAAATTACCAGACAAGATTTAGAAAAACGAATGCATGAAGCTGATTTAATTCACATCAATAATAATTTTATTGCTAATGAGAAAAGGAGAAGATAAACCATTATATAATATTGATTGGCTTACCATTGCTTTATACCTTATTTTAGTAATATTGGGTTGGTTAAATATTTATTCTGCTGTTTATGACGAACAACACCAAAGTATATTTGATATCAGTCAGAAATATGGGAAACAACTAATATGGATAATCTCTGCTTTAACTTTAGGTTTTATTATTTTGCTGATAGAAGCAGAATTTTATACCGTATTTGCTTATGGATTTTACTTTTTCTTTTTAGCACTATGCTTAGCGGTTCCTTTTTTAGGTAAAGAAATAAAAGGAAGCAAATCATGGTTTAGAATCGGTGATTTTGGCATACAGCCCGCAGAGTTCATGAAATTTGCAACAAACTTGGCATTGGCAAAATTTTTATCCAATGAAAAAATTAATATTATTTCTTCCAAACGATATAAAAAAATTACCGACTATCTTTCTATATATAAAAACACTGTCATCTCATTTATTATTATAGGCGTACCAATGGCTATAATCTTGGTGTTGCAAAACGAAACCGGACTTGCCTTAACATTTGCAGCATTTATTGTAAGTTTATATAGAGAAGGACTGCCTGTAAATTATATATTAATCGGTTTTTTTACTGTTTTATTATTTATACTTGCATTAGTTATTCCTCAGCAATACTTCTATATTTGCTTTGTCATTGTGTTTTTTATATGGTTTTATTTCGGAAAAAAATCATGGAAAAATTTCTTCAGAAAAATTTCTTATTTCATAGCGGCTTCTTTATTTGTTTTTGTCAGCAATTTCTTATATCTAAAATTACAACCTCATCAAAGATCAAGAATTGACGTGTTATTAGGAAGAGGAGAAATAAATCTTAAAAAAGAGGGATACAATGTTCATCAATCTATGATTGCTATTGGCTCCGGTGGACTCTATGGAAAAGGTTACCTACAAGGGACACAAACAAAATACAACTTTGTACCTGAGCAAGACACTGATTTTATCTTCTGTACAGTTGGAGAAGAATGGGGCTTTTTAGGCAGTACTATTGTTTTAATATTAATGGGCGTTTTAATTACTAGAATTATCTTTATGGCGGAAAGACAAAAATCAGAGTTTAGCCGCATATATGGTTATGGTGTAGCTTCTGTTTTGTTTTTCCATCTTACAATTAATGTGGGAATGACTATGCGATTACTTCCCGTAATTGGAATTCCGCTACCATTCTTTAGCTACGGAGGTTCATCATTATGGGAGTTTACAATACTCTTGTTTATTTTTATTAAGTTAGATGCACGACGACTAGCTATTTTAAGGTAAACTGTTTTTTATAAAAAAAATTACTTACATTTGCCTACTTATTTTTTATCCTTTGATAGCATTTAGATATAAATATATTATTGCTGTTCTTTCATGTATTTTGATATTTACTTCTTTTCAGCAAGATTATGACGTGAATGCAAAGATAAAAGCAATGTATATTTATAATTTCACACGTTACTTTGAATGGCCGGAGGGCTCTAAAGCAGGGACTTTTACCATACACATATTAGGTGCGTCAAATTCATTGGTTAAAGAATTAAATGACAACGTTGCTTCAAAAAAAACAATAGGTGGACAAAAAGTAGAAGTAATTAATACCGAAAAAGTAGATAGCAAACATGCGCCACAAGTATTATACATCACGCCCGACCAATATCCTCAACTTAAAAGCATTGCTTCTAAATTAAAAAACAAAGGTGTTTTAGTTATAGCAGAAAAAGATGGCGCCGCAAAGGCAGAAGCTGTAATTAACTTTGTAGTTATTAATAATAAACAAAAATTTGAATTCAATAAAAATAATGCAACAAAATATGGATTAAAGACAAGTGAAGAACTTAAAAACCAAGCTTCGGCTGTCTATTAAATACAAATAATGAGAAGATGTATTAAAAAATATACGATTTTGCTAACATTGCTTACCATAGGGATGCTTTGTAACATCAATGCTCAGGTAAAAAAGTTATATGAAGCCAGCGAATGTCTTCAGCAAAAAAACTACATCTGTGCCAAAAATAAAATTGACAGCGTAGTTGCAAATCCTGAAACAATAGAAGAGCCCTATGCATGGACTATCAGAGCATTTGCGTACTATGGTTTATTTAAACAAAATGAATCTGCCAAGTATCAATCTAAGTATAGGGAAGAAGCCGTTAAATCTATTGAAAAATCAACATCTCTTAATCCAACAGAAGAAAATAAAATTGAAAATAAAAAGATAATAAAAGCTGCTGCCGAAAGCTATTACAATCAAATTAACTTATACTTACATGATTCTTTAAATTTTAATATCTGCCAAGAGTTATACAGTCATTACAAAAAATTATATACACAAATAGACACAACTTTCCGTTTTAAAGATAAAGACCTTGAATTTTATTTAACCGTTGGCGGTGTATTTGCTGATGCTTATACAAAATCAGAATTTACAAAAGAAGAGTACGGAGATATTGCAAAAACATGCTTTAATAAGGCAATAGAAATAGACCAACAAAATGTTACCGCCCTCTTTAATTTAGGCTCAATTTATTATAATCAAGGGGCACAATTAATCAAACAAATGTCATTTGACACACCAATAGATCAAATTGAACAAATACAAGATAATTCTATTAAATTTTTCAAACAAGCCCTTCCATATATGCTTAAAGCTTATGAGTTAAACCCAAAAGAGGAAAAAATTGTTCGTGGGCTAACCGGTATTTATTATGCGCTCCACGATACTGACAAATACATAGAATTTGGCAAGAAACTTAAAGAATTAGAACAAAAGAAATAATCCACCTATGAAAATAAAATTTAACATAGCAGCAAAAATTGGTGGAGGATTTAGTTCTCTAATTATTCTTACACTTGTAGTATTTATATTAACAGCCTCTATCCTAAAAGATACGCGCACCAAAACAAACATTGTGGTGGAAGAGGTAATACCAAGTTTAAGTGAATTAAAAGAGTTTAATTTTTTGCTTCAAAAATCACAAACACTTATTACAAAATGGTATTACAATAAAAGTTTTAATGACGATTATGAATTTCGATTAGAATTAAAAAAACTAATCACACAAGATTATCAAACACGAAAATTAATGTTACAAAACCTTTCTTCTAATTGGGATAAAGACGATAAGAAAGAAATGGAAAATATCTTAAAGAAAACAGAAAATTTATTTAAGATTTATCAAACAGACATTATGCAGCCATTACAATCAATGGAAGCATACGAAGACCCAAGTTTATACTATCCTGCAAAAATTGCTTTAGAAGATGCGGAAACTAATCTGAAATTACTATATAGAAACTTAAATAAACTCATAGATAAAAAAGCCGCTGATGCAGATGACGTAAAACGAGAAATGTTTCATTCTATTAACTTACTTGAAAACTTTGTAAAAATTTTAGGCAGCATTTTAGTTATTGGTGGTATTATTATTGCATTTTTTACTGTAAAAAGTATTGTAACACCGGTGTATCAACTTAAAGACATGTTACTAAAAATGGGAAAAGGTATTATTCCAAAAGAAAGATTCCCTGACAAAAACGATGAGATTGGAGAAATGGGAAGAGCGTTGAATATTCTAATAAACTCTTTTGAAAGAACCGCCGAATTTGCCAAAGAAACGGGTGCAGGTAACTTTAACGCCATCTTTCAACCACTAAGCGAAGAAGACACTCTTGGCTACGCCCTTATCCGAATGCGAGATGAATTAGCTGAAACCGAAAGAGTATTAGAACAAAAAGTAATCGAACGAACGGAAGAGGTAGTAAAACAAAAAGGAGAAATAGAATACCTATTTACCCAAGTAACAGATAGTATTCATTATGCCAAAAGAATTCAGGAAGCAATTTTACCTCCCATTAATTATTTTCACACACTTTTATCAAATTCGTTTTTATTATATAAACCAAAAGATATTGTATCCGGTGATTTTTATTGGATAGACAAGAAAAATGATTACATCTATATAGCAGCTGTAGATTGTACAGGACACGGTGTTCCCGGAGCATTCATGAGTATTATTGGTTCTAATCTATTAAAAGATATTATTAATAACTCACAACTTACAAAGCCGGCAGAAATACTTGATGAGCTAAATATGAAAATTGCTCAAACACTACACTCGGCAGAAACAGATACAAAAGATGGAATGGATTTATCTTTGATAGCATACAATCCTAAAACATTAGAAATGGAATATGCTGCAGCAATGAACCCTATTTGCTTAGTTAGAAATAATACTCAGCAACTATTAGAAGCAGACAGATTTCCTATCGGAAAATTTACTGATACCATTAATAAATTTACCAATAGAAAAATTCAGTTAGAAAAAGGAGATGTTGTTTATATGTTCTCCGATGGTTATGCAGACCAATTTGGAGGTCCAAACGGTAAAAAGCTATATAAAAAGAATTTCTTTAAAATTCTTGAAGAAGTATCTAAGTGGCAAATAGAACATCAGAAATTTTTATTAGAGAAAAAATTCTCGGAGTGGAAAGCAAACTTAGAGCAGATAGATGATATTTTGGTAATCGGATTCAAAGTTTAATTTTCTATGAACATACATATTATTGCTATAGGCGGAAGCATCATGCATAACTTAGCCATTGCCTTAAAAAAAAACGGACATAATGTAACAGGAAGTGATGACGACATTCATGAACCATCTTTATCACGGCTAAAAGAAAATGGATTACTTCCGAAAGAACTTGGCTGGTTCCCTGAAAAAATTAACCCTACAATCGATTTGATAATTTTAGGGATGCATGCACGAAAGGATAATCCTGAATTAATAAAGGCTGCGGAATTTAATTTGAAAACAGTTTCATATCCGGAGTTTATCTATTTGAATAGTTTAAATAAAAAAAGAATTGTTGTTGGTGGCAGCCATGGGAAAACAACTATTACCTCCATGATACTGCATGCTCTAAAATATAATAATATAGCATCAGATTATTTAGTTGGCGCACAAATACAAGGCTTTGACACCATGGTAAATATTACTGAAACTAACAAATATCTAGTTGCAGAAGGTGATGAGTATCTTGCTTCTCCGGTAGATATGCGCCCAAAGTTTTTAATTTATAAACCACACATCGCCATTATCAGTGGCATTGCATGGGACCACATCAATGTATTTCCAACTTATGAAAGTTATAAAAATGCTTTCCGCGATTTTATTTTTAGCATAGAACCGAATGGTATTTTAATTTATAATTCAACCGATAATGAGGTAAAAGATATTGTGCAAAAAAATCATCGCAAGGACTTAAATTATATTCCATACTCTATTCCTAAATACTCTATTAATAATGAAAAAATTTCTGTAAATAATGATGGCGTACTCTATCCGTTGGAAATTATTGGCAAACATAATTTGCTTAACATGGAGGCTGCAAAATCAGTGTGCAATCAAATTAATATTAGTAATGAACAGTTCTATAAATCAATTTCTAACTTTAAAGGTGCTGCAAAAAGGCTTGAAACGTGGATAAAAGACAATGATATTATTGTGTATAGAGATTTTGCTCACGCTCCCTCAAAAGTAAAAGCAACGATAGATGCCGTAAAAGAACTATATCAAGAAAAAACTATTATTGCTGTACTTGAGTTACATACGTATAGCAGTTTAAATCCGGAGTTTTTAAAAGAATATAAAGATAGCATGATTAAAGCTGGCCATAAAATTGTTTATTATGATTCGCACACATTACAGATAAAAAAAATGCAAGAGATTCCTTCCGAAAATATTACCACCGCATTTAATGATAGTTCTATCAGAGTTTCTACAAATAAAAAAGGCTTGTTAGAGATACTACAATCGATTGATATAAAAAATAAGGTGCTTTTATTGATGAGTTCAGGAACATTCTCCAACCTTACACAGCAAGAACTTACGTCATTAATACGTTAATTCTTCCAATTGTTTTGCCAATTCAATAAATTGCTCATATCCTAATTGCTCAGGTCTTTTATCATTATAAATAATATTTTCATTATTATATGAGTATTTTTTTAAACTATTGCGTAATGTTTTTCTTCGCTGATTAAATGCCGTTTTAACTACATTAAAATAAAATTTTTCTTGACAAGGTAATTGTATGTTTGGCTTTTTACTTAGTTTAATAACTGCAGATTTAACCTTTGGCGGAGGATCAAAACAATCTTCACTAACTGTAAAAAGATACTGTGTTTCATAAAAGGTTTGCAACAATACACTAAGAATTCCATACGCCTTTGTGCCGGGTTTTGAGCAAATTCTTTCAGCCACCTCTTTCTGAAACATTCCTACTACTGAATAAACATTTTGCTTATGTTCCAATACTTTAAACATTATCTGTGAAGATATATTATAAGGAAAGTTTCCAATAATATTGCAGGGCTGCATAAGTAGTTTATCAATATTTTCCGAATGTAAAAAATCTTCTAATAAAAATTGGTTTGTATGCTTTGGATAATGCTGTTTAAGATACTCAATAGACTCTCTATCTACGTCTAATGCAAAAAAATTAGTATCATCAAACTCTTTTAATAAATATTCAGTCAAAACACCCGTGCCCGCACCAATCTCTATCGTTAATTGTCTTGGACATTCTAAAAAACTTTGAATGATTTTTTCTGCAATATGTTTATTGATTAAAAAATGTTGCCCTAAATGTTTTTTTGCTTTTACCAATTAATCAATGTTTTTCAGAATTGTACGTGTAGCTGTATATTTTCCGGTATATTTATCACTATGTTCTTTCTGTAATTTTGATGCTGCGTTTTTCTGATAATTCTCTATATCTTCTATTGTGTTAAAAAAATACTGAATAGAATATGCAGGATCATCTCCATGAAAAGCACTATATATTTTATATATCTTATAGTCCGTAAAATAATTAGTATTCATAACATCTTTAATATGGGTATTTTTCATCCACTCTAACCACTCTTTTTCAATATCTTTATCAATAGAAATTGTTACTGAATAAATAAACATTTTTATTGCAAATATGATTTAATTCAAGTTTAAAAACAAGTCATTCTATCTATACAACAACACGTGCCCTATAAATTCTTTCTTAATATTCTGAACAACTGTAAAGCATCTTATTTTGTAAACATACACATCGTTCTTGGCATTAACACCTTTTACTGTACCGTCCCAGCCCTTATCTACATCATTGCTCTTAAATATCAGTTCTCCCCAACGGTCAAATATCTGCATCTCAAATCCGTCTCTAACAAAGCCTCCTCCTTTTACGGTAAACACATCATTGGTACCATCTCCATTAGGTGTAAATGCATTAGGTATGTACATGGTAAATTCTTCCGTAACATTTATAATTCTTGTTACTGTATCTGTACAGCCGTATATATTAGTAGCTATCAACTGAACAGGATATGCCGATACGTATGAGTAAGTATAAGTCGCATTTTGTGTGCGGGCAGTATCTGATGCTGTTAAGTAATCTCCAAAATCCCAATGCCAATATGTAATTGGTCCGTTTTGATAACTTGCTGTAAAACTTACTTCATCGTGCAACAATGTTGGCGTTACCGGAAGCCATGTAAATTGAGGTTCCGGCCTTGGATATACATTGATACTGAATGGTGCTGTTGTTTCACTTTTACAACCATTGCTATCCACCAAAAATACTTTTATAGGATACACGCCCGGATTATTAAAACAATAATGTACACTGTCTCCATTAGCATAAAGATTATATCCGAAATCCCATATTGTATTAATAGATTTAGGCGATGGATTGGCTTTTATATCTAAACACAATGGCTTACACCCTTCTATTTTTGAGTAAGAAAAGTTTGGTGTAGGAACGGGCAATACATTAACTATAAAGCCGCTTGAAATGGTATTAGACGGACACGCTGCGTCATTCGCTATTATTGTATAATATGTTGTTTGTGTAGGTTTTACAATATTAACGTACCCGCTTGGAAAGTATAACCCTGTTGTTGGTGTCCACTGGTAATTATAAACACCGCTTCCACCGGTACAGAATGCATAAACAACCACACTGTCGCCCTTGCATATCTGCATATTAGAAGGTGTGTAAGAAAATGATATAGGTGATAATACCGTAACATTAACGGTATTAGATGTAATACACCCTCCGGTTGGCTGAACAGAAAGCGTGTAAGGTCCACTCATACCGAAGTTGACATTAGGAATATTTAAGTTTTGTTGATTGGAAATAACTTGTCCTGTCGGGCTTGTCCATGTGTAGGTCTGTGCCCCTGCCGGTCCATTGATAATGAGTGGATCGCCTATGCAAATATTTGGACCATTGCCTAAAGTAAAATTCAATACAGGATTAACTATCACGTTAGTAGTATTAGAAGTAACGCAATTAACCGTGCCTGAAGAAAAGGTAGCAGAAACAGTGTATATCCCGGAATAAGGTGGCTGAACATTAGTTAATATAGGATTCTGAGAAGTTGATGTATATGTATTTGGTCCTGACCAACTATAAAATGGTCCCCCTGAAGCACCGGCAGATAAGTTAACCGTTCCTCCTTGACAAGCAACAATGCTTGGCGTAGTAACAGGCGTGTACATAGGCACTACTGTTACTGATGTAGTGGCAGTATTTGGGCATTGTAATGTTCCACTTGATACGGTTGTTGTAACCGTATAAACTCCTGATTGGTTTGCCACAACGTTTGATAACGAGGGGCTTTGTACCGTAGAAGAAAACCCTGCCGGTCCTGACCAATTATAGGTTAGCGGTACTGTAGATGTGTTTGTTACATTCAGTGTATAATTACTTCCTTGACACAATGCCGTAGGTGAAGAAATTGTTAATGTGCCCGGATTAATTATTTGGGCAAAAGAGGTTGCCATACAACTGCCCGAAGGACTGGTAACAATAATGGTGTAGGTTCCTGCATTACTCATTATTGGGCTATTAATTAATGGATTTTGTATCGTAGAAGTAAAGCCTCCCGGACCTGACCAAGAATATGAAGGATTAGCAAGAGTGGTTGTTAAAGAAAACTGTAATGGCGAAGAACTACCTAAGCATAGTGGTGCATTATTACTAACTGTACAACTAGAACAAGCTGTGGGTGCAGTAACAGCAATGGTAGAATTACACGATGTAGATGCAGAAAACACCGCTGTAACCTGACAGGTTCCACCCATTGTAGGAATATTTGGTATCGTATAATTTACCGTGCTCGGAAATGGATAATTAATAGTATAAGGTGTTCCTCCGCAAGAAGAAGACACTGTAATAACTCCTGTAGTAGGAGAGCCTGTAGTAGGTACATTAAAACTTCCTGTAACTGAAAAGGTATTGTTTGCAGGATTACAAACACTGGGGTTGGCAGTTAAATTCTGTAATGCACATAACACACCGCAGTTTGTAGAGCCTGTTCCGCCTGTTTGACTAAATTGAACATTTTGTGTCATGTTAGAATAATTAGTAATCATCAATAAATAATACTGACCGACAATGGCATTGTTAATAGTGCAAGTTTCTGTAGGGCTGGCAGAGTAACTACAGTCAATAGTGTTTCCTGCCGTTAAGTTGTTACAGGCGTTACTTAGGGTGCTAAATGGTCCCCAACAAATAAAATCAACATCATACCCTGAGGTATTAGCAGGAGGAACAACACCTGCCATAGAAATTTGAATACTTCCGCTTGTGCCTATTTGCATAAAATACCAAGCGGGATTGGGCTGAGTACCTAAACAGCCGTAATTTGGACCTGATTGTGCAGTTCCTGCATTTGTTGAAGCAGGAAAATTATAATTAGTACCGGTACAAAAAGGAGCAGCGTTTTGGCAAGTTGTGTTTTGCGCAATTATAGAGCTTACAGCTAGACTAAGTACTAAACAAAGGATTAAAAATATTCTTTTACTTAACAATAACATAGTTTATTAAAATATTAGGACACAAAAGTAAGCATTTATTAGTCATCCTTTTGCATATTCCAATAAGAAAAAGCATCTGTTCAGTCAATAAGATACACATTCTGCTCAAAGCCCCCTAATTAATCATAAATTATTTGTTATTTAGAACATCTATCTATTAATTTATCGGCATTATTTATGAACTTCAATAAATTAATACTATTTATCAGACTACTTTTCCAAAAAATATTTCTTTATGGATATTATGTCAATGCCGTATTATTAATAGTCAGCTACTTTTTATCCTACATTCATCCTGATGCCTTTGTATTAGCGCCTCTTATTAGTTTAATATTTCCTTTACTAGTAGCAGTGCACCTGTTTTACCTATTTTATTTTTTACTTCGTTTTAAAATTATTAAAAGCATTATTTCTATTATTATCATTTGCTTTTTTATTCCAACTATCAGGAATTATTACAATATTACATTTAACTCCAATAAATTTTCCACAAAAGATAGCAGTATATTTAGTATGATGTCGTTTAATGTAAAACTATTTGATTTATATAATTGGCAACAAAACAAACTGACAAGAGAAAAAATCTTTCAGTATTTGAATACACACAGAGCTGATGTTATTTGTTTTCAGGAGTTTTATACCTCAGAAGACAGTAATGATTTTAATAACTTAGAAAAAATCAGAGCTCTATTTCCATCTTATACAATTCATCAGCAGTATTTTGTTACTTTAAGAAGGAATGACCATTGGGGGTTACTAACTCTGTCAAAATTTCCTATTGTAAATAAAGGAATTGTAGATTTTAATAATGCGAAAAACAATGGGTGTATTTTTACAGATGTGATTATCAATAAAGATACCGTAAGAATTTATAATGTACATTTACAGTCGTATAGTTTATTTAAAAATCAGAATAAGAAAAATAAGGAAGAGTCTTTTTTTAATTCTTTAAATGAACAATCTGCCGGAAAAAATTTCTTTTCTAAAATCAGCTACTCGGCAAAGTTACGTTCAAGGCAATTAGATGCCATACTACGCATTGTGCATGAATCAAACTATCCGTCTATTATTATCGGAGATTTTAATGATATGCCAAATTCTTACTTAATACGAACTTTACATAAAGAAAATTTTTCAGATGCTTTTGAAAAAAGAGGAAATGGTTTTGGGCTTACTTTTCATGATAAACTTTATGGAAGAATTGACTATGTCATGTATGATAAAAACTTTCAGTGTCTAAGTTTCTTTACTGATAATGAAAATACGCAGCATTTAAGCGACCACTATCCTATTAAAGCCTTTTTGAAATTAAGTACTACTTCTGAATCAAAAAATTAAACTTATACTCTTCTTTTCCTTTTGTAATTATTCCAAAATAATATCCATTTGGTAAATGTGATAAATCCATTTGAAACTTATCTTGAAACCCTGTGTGTTCATTTTGAGAGAAAATTATTTGCCCATTAACAGAAACAATCTGAATTTGAATATTATCATTAAATACATTCTCAATGTTTAGCAAGCCGGATGTTGGATTTGGATAAACCTTTACCGTATTATTTACATCAAACTGCTGAACAGATACGACTCTATAATTATCTCTGTATCGTACCATATTCGGCGCAAAATTATTACCATTATAACTACCTGAAATTTCTAAAACGGGAATTTTTTCAGTAGTTGTAAGCCATTGATATGAACGTTGATTATTAATAAACCCAATAGGTATCGTTAAAGAACCTGTGTTAACAACGATTGTATCTTTAGAATATTGTGTTGTAATTAATCTTAAACAATTAAAAGTACCATAAGGCGTTGTAACAGAGCCCCATCCATCTACCTCTGTAATGCGGTATCCTTGTTTTTTATATACAATTGGGATAGCTGTTGTTGTAGGTGTAGAAAACTTAAATGTAGAAGAATCACGTTGCCCATAATGTAATGGTAAAAAGTATAACTCATCTTTATCTGAATAAAACGATGGTACCGGAATACCATTGATTTTCATACCCGCTCCTTCTATATCAAATACAGTGGGTAAATTTCTATAAAACTGATAATAAGTTGTTAACGCAATGTGTCCAACAACCGGCACTGTTTGATTAATAAGCGTATCGGCTATTTTCTCACCAAACTTTGAAGCCGGATTAAAAAACATAGCGTAAGGTGTGTTATTGGTAAAAGTTCTTACCCCTTGTGTTACAGGTCTTAATGTATCAAAGTGCCATGTATAGCTTGTACCCGTTGCTGTAAAATTTCCAACGCTACTCATTTTAGCCACGCTATATCTTGCCGTATCACCGCTAATAGGCAACGATGCATTAGAAATATTTATCTGTGCATTAAGAGAAATACAAGCTAAAACAGATATAATTAAAAAAATACTTCTTTTCATAGATTTCATTTTCCGTAAATTTACATCAAATTTTTTAGATTAATAATTTTATTAATTATATTTCGTTTAGTTGAAGATGAGGATTTACCTGATATTATTTCTTCTGTTTATTAAATATAACGTTTTGGATGCCCAAATGTTACATCTTTCCATTATTAATAATGTTTCTCATCAAACAGAAATGAAAAAAGATTATATAAAAAAATCCGATTTGGAGAAAGACGTAAACAAATTCTTGTTATCTTATAATCACGAGGGATATTTGCTTGCATCTTACGATTCAATTGTAACCTCAGGTGATAAATATAAATACTATCTTAACCCTAATCAAAGATTTAAATGGGTTCAATTAGATAGGGGGAATTTAGAAAACATACTTGCTTCCGAATTATTTTATGCTAAAAAATTTGACAATCAATACCTCAAATATCAAAAAGTTGCTCAACTAATAGAGAGTATTCTTTTATATTATGAAAATAATGGATATCCTTTTGCTTCTGTAAAACTGGATAGCGTAAAGATAGACAGTTCAACACTTTCTGCAAGTTTAATAGTTAATAAAAATAGACAAATAAAAATTGATAGTATTATTATTCAGGGGAATCTAAAAGTTTCAAAACGATTTTTATATCGCTACATAGATGTTAAACCCGGCGAATTATATAATGAAACCGCATTAAAAAGTATCGAAAAGAAACTCTTAAAATTACCATTTGTATATAACAAACAAGCACCACTCATAAGGATTACCGATAAGTATAATAAAGTATATCTTTTTTTGGATAATAAAAATGTATCACAATTTGACGGGATTATTGGACTGTTGCCGAACTCTAACGGACAATCTATTATTACAGGGAATATTAAAATAAAATTAGTAAATTCAATATTTAAAAATGCCGACCAAATAGACATTAATTGGCAAAGGGTACAGCCTCTTACGCAAGATGCTAAACTAAGCTTTTCTATACCGTATATAGTAGGAACACCAATTGGAGCTAATTATAATTTTTCCTTATTTAAAAAAGATACTACCTTTATAGATGTACAAAATCAATTAGGATTTTCATATTATTTTTCAGGACTTAACTGTTTACAATTTTTCTATAAACAAAAAAATAGCAATCTTATTTCTACTTATGGTTTATCGGGCATTACTACCCTACCCAACTATGCCGACATAACCACAAAAGCATACGGACTTGGAATTAATATTAATCAGCTCAACAATATTAATAATCCAAGTAAAGGGTGGCAAATACAAGCAAATATTTCTGTTGGTAATAAGAACATTCAAAAAAATCCAAAAATAAATGATATCGCATATAAAAATATTTTACTAAATTCCTTACAATACCAGAGCGATGGGAACTTTGATGTTTTTATTCCTAACTTTTTGCGTATTAAATACAATACCATTAAATTTGGATTAAAATATGCTTTTATTAATGGGAATACATCTTTGTTTAAGAACGAACTATACAGAATTGGCGGACTTAAAACAATCAGAGGATTTAATGAACAAAGCATATATGCCTCTGCTTATGCGATTCCTTCTTTAGAGTATAGATTTTTATATAATGAAAATGGTTATGTTATGTTATTTTCAGATTTTGCTTTCTACAATAATTATTCTGCAAACACACATATAGATGATAAATTGTATTCATTTGGTGGAGGCATACAATTAGAAACAAAAGCAGGGTTAATATCTATTATCTATGCTGTTGGAAGTTCTTTTGGGCAAAGCCCGGATTTTAGAACAGGTAAAATCCATACGGGGTTTGTAAAAGTATTTTAAATTAAATTTAATTTCTTTTTTAAGTAATCTTTTAATCGAATTGCAACATGCTTATCTGCAATAATTTTTTCAACCACCTTTACATCTATTGGTTTAGTATATATTGCTTTAAATACTTCTGCTACAGAAAGGGCACTCGCATACCTTGTTTGTAATGCAATAACATCTCCTTTATTTACAACGCCCTCGCTAATTACTCTGACATATATTCCCGGAAATTGCTCTTGGCGAAATTGTTGCACCATTTCAGGATTATTAAATTTAATGCCCATTTTGTAGCACGGTTGCCGTGGCTGTGTAATTTGAACAACAGCAGCCCCTAATTTTAAAACATCTCCTATCCTCAACTCTGATTCATCTAGATAATCTACAGTAATATTTTCTCCAAACATACCATAGCCCCATTCTAAATCCGGATAGTATTTTTTCCAAAACTCATAATGATTAAATCCATATAAATAGCAAGCCTTATCAAGTCCGCCATGATGAACCAAATCGCATACATTATCATTTTCTACACCATTTATTCCAATATAAATCGGATTATCTATTGGCTTTTTAAAATATCCTGTAAGTTCGGTTTTGCCATTTACTTCAATCTCGGTTGGTATCGCTATATTGGTAGAAAGAATTTTCATCAAAAAATATTAATTATTATTCGTCTTGTTCTTCTTTGTGTTGAATTTTATATTGAGGTTTAACATGATGTTTCCGTAGATTGGCAATATCATCGCAATTTTGCAAACATACTAATTCTTCATAACCCATCAGCCACTTTTTACCAACCATATCTTCCTCGTATGCTTTTATATTATTTTCTGCATCATCTAGATATTTTTTTAAGTTTTTAGATAAATAAATGTATCTATCCTTTGGCATTTCAATATTTACTGTAATGTGCTGAAATTTGAATTTATCCGATTGCGATATAATATACTGAGAAGAAAGGTCTAAAATACTATCTTGAATAGCAAACTGATAATTAATGTGCTGTGCACACGTCTTTGCAGATTTTTTATCCTTTCCAAACGCCTCGCTTACTATTGTAATTCTTATACTGTCATCTTTGCTTTTATATATATTAATAGACGGATGCCCATAATTTAACTCTTCTTCCACATTGGAAAAAGGATTAAACTCTATTGAAAAATTATCATCATCTTGTTCTTCAGAATTTTTTATTGTATTCATCTGCACATATAGTGTTTTCTGTGGCAGAAGATATTGTGAGTATGTATTTTTAACTTGGGATTTTTTTGAAAAATTTTGTGCTACCGGTATAATTGTATAAAAAAACAAGAACCCTCCGATAATACCAATTATTATAGACGATATAACTATCCATTTCAATTTTTTCTTGATACCAAATAATAATTTAACAGCACCTATAATACCACTAATAATCGGAACACCAATGATTAAAAGTAAAGAAACCATAAACAACCAGTAGTGAAAATTACTTGAAAAGAAATGTGAAATATGGTCGTGAAATGTATAGTAAGAAGAATTAATATTAATTACATTTTTACCAAACATACCTGCCAGTAAAACAAATAAAACCAACAAACATATCATTAGAATAAAGACAGATATTATTTTTAAAATTATCTTTCCTAGTTTTGCCAATACTATTAATGCTCCTCCCAGTATCGACTGAATAAAGTTCACAAATCGCCCTGAAATATCTTTAGTATCGTGCTCCATTTGCTTACCAATATTAGAAATATTGATTGGCTCCCCTTTCATTTCTAATTTTTGGGAGGGCGTTTCTGCTTTTGGAATAATTACCCACAGTAATATATATATAAATATTCCTGTACCATAAGCAAAAAATAATATAGCCCAAAACAACCTTAGCCACAATGGATCAAATCCAAAATAATTGGCTATACCGGCACATACACCTCCTAAAATTTTATTATCAGGGTCTCTGTATATTTTCTTTGTTTCCCCCTCTCTGTCTTGAGGGCTTGCTTGTGTTTTTGAAAAATCCTGTGTTTTTTCTCCTTCACCAAACTCTTCAGGATTACCCATTTTTTGTATAATCCAAGTAATATCTTCTGTTTGTACAACCTTTTTGCTATTAATTGTTTTTTCTGATAGCAGCTCAGCTATTCTATTTTCTATGTCCTCCACTATTTCCTTTTTACTTTGGTTCGTATCAAAATAACTTTCTATAGATGTTAGATAATCTTTTAATTGCTCATACGCGTCTTCTTCTATATTAAATAAAACGCCTGAAAGATGTATTGTTGTTGTCTTTTTCATAGTTTTAAGTGTATTTATTTTTTAATGATTTTATTAACTGCCTTTACAAGCCCTTCCCAATTTTCCTTTAACTCATCTAATGCTTTTTCGCCTTTTGAAGTAAGCTTATAGTATTTTCTGGGTGGTCCTTGAGTAGATTCTTCCCACCTATAAGTTAAATATCCTAAATCTTTTAGGCGATTTAATAATGGGTATAACGTACCCTCTACAACTACTAATTTAGAATCCTCTAATTTTTCAATCACCTTTGTTGGATACGCA
>JBDHZB010000043.1:0-21508 GCA_039811645.1 Bacteroidia bacterium
TCAAAGCCCAACTTGATTTTTTATTATTGCGGTTAAAAAAATCTATGTCTAATCAGGAAGGGAAACAAATTATATTCAGTATGGTGAATGTCAGTCGCATTCATCCTCCAAATAAGCAAGTTTTAAAAGATATTTATTTGTCTTTTTACTATGGTGCAAAAATAGGTGTATTAGGGCTAAATGGCGCAGGAAAATCTACTTTGCTTAGAATTATTGCAGGTATTGATAAAGATTATATTGGAGAAGTTCATTACTCTCCCGGCTATAGCATAGGGCTATTAGAACAAGAGCCTAAACTAGATGAAAACAAAACAGTAATAGATATTGTAAAAGAAGGTGCTGCTGAGTATGTTAAAATACTTCAAGAGTATGAAGAAGTCAATAACAAGTTTTCAGATGAAGAAGTGATGAACAATCCGGATAAAATGGAAAAATTAATTAACCGCCAAGCAGAGTTACAAGAAAAAATAGACCATCTGGATTTGTGGAATTTGGATAACAGATTAGAACAAGCAATGGATGCTTTGCGTTGTCCGGAGTCTAATACACCAATTAAAATTCTTTCTGGTGGAGAAAGAAGACGTGTCGCTTTGTGTCGTTTACTTATTCAAGAGCCGGATATTTTGTTATTAGATGAACCTACCAACCACTTAGATGCCGAAAGCATTGACTGGTTAGAACAACATTTAAAAAACTATAAAGGGACTGTTATTGCTGTTACACACGACCGATACTTTTTAGACAATGTAGCCGGATGGATTTTAGAATTAGACAGAGGCGAAGGAATCCCATGGAAAGGAAACTACACAAACTGGTTAGAACAAAAACAAGAACGTTTAAGACAGGAAGAAAAACAAGAAAGCAAGCGGGTTAAAACACTTCAGCGAGAATTAGAATGGGTAAAAGCCGGCGTAAAAGGACGCGGAACAAAACAAAAAGCTCGCTTACAGAATTATGAAAAAATGCTGAATGAAGATGTCAAAACAAAAGAAGAAAAACTGGAAATATTTATTCCTAACGGACCGCGCTTAGGAAATGATGTAATAGAAGCAATAAATGTTTCAAAAGTTTTTGGTGACAGAATCTTATTTGAAAATCTTAATTTTAAACTACCACCTGCGGGTATTGTAGGAATTATTGGACCTAATGGCGTAGGTAAAACTACACTCTTTCGTATGATTATGGGGCAAGAAAAGCCCACATCGGGAGAAATCAAAATAGGACCAACAGTAAAAATATCCTATGTAGATCAAACGCATAAATCTATTGATGCTGATAAAACTGTTTTTGATGTAATAAGTGGTGGTTTGGAAAGCTTAGTATTTGAAGGAAAAACCATCAATACAAGATCTTACTTAGGAAGATTTAATTTTACAGGTGCAGACCAAGGCAAAAAATGCGGTGTGCTATCCGGCGGAGAAAGAAACCGTTTACACTTGGCACTTGCCTTAAAAGAAGGCGGCAACGTATTACTATTAGACGAACCTACTAACGATTTAGACGTGAACACCCTCCGTGCATTAGAAGAAGGATTGGAAAGTTTTGCCGGATGTGCAGTTATTATCAGCCACGACCGATGGTTTTTAGATCGCGTATGTACACACATTTTAGCATACGAAGAAGACAGTACTTTCTACTGGTTTGAAGGCTCTTATTCCGAATATGAAGAAAATAAAAAGAAACGATTAGGAAACATAGAACCAAAAAGACCAAGATATAAAAAATTAAGTGTATAGTGCTTTTTAATTTTTATTATTTTTAATTTTCGGTTTTATTTTATTACCTTTACAAGCCACTAAAAAATTCATCTTATGAAGAATCTGTTTTTATCAATAGTAATAGTTGTACCAATGTTAGCAGTCGCTCAACCTAAAAAAAATAAAAACTCTGCTATTGCTCCAATCTATGAACCCGGTTGGTACTTACCTACCAAAGGGGACACTATTAAAGGAGATGTTCAAACCAACGTTGGAACAACAGAAGCCCAATGGAATGTAAGCTTTTTCTTTAAAGGTCCAAAAGCAACAAAAGCACAAGAAATAAAAATGAACAAAGCAAAAGCCTATGGATTCAGTGATAAAAAATTTGAAATCCTTACCATAGAAGAACAACAATTTTTTGCACAAGTACTTGAAAAGGGACGCTTAACACTATATATGATTTATGAAGAAAAAGAAGAGAAAGATAAAAAAGTAGCCAAACCTGTTTATTACATGATTGATAATCAAGCTGACCCAAAAAAGGATAAAACAGCCAAACTAATGGAAGTACCACACGAAAAGCCTTATAAAAGAGCTCTAAAAGAATTTTTCAAAGACCAACCCATGCTCTTAGAAAATGTAGATAAATGGTTTTTAAATATTGATCAAGTAAAACAAGCTGTTCAAGAATTTAATAGAATGTATCCTGCACAATCAGGTAACTAAAATCAAAATTATTTTATAGATTTGCATTTAAAAAATCAAAAATAAATAGATATGAAAATTAAAGAAAGAGGTATTATTTTAATCCCAATTGATTTCACGGAGCAATCGTTATTGGCTATTAAGCAGTCGTATAACTTAGCAAAGTACACACACTCTCGGTTAGTCTTGTTGCATTGCTACGACAAAAGAGGCTTAGAAAGATTTGAAGAAATGAAGAAATTAGCAAAAGAAGCGGAAACAGAAAGTGGATTGCCAACTGACTTTATGACTGTAAAAGGAAGTTTCTATGAAGAAACAGATAAAGTTGCAAAAGAAATAGGCGCTACTTTAATTATGGCAGGAATAGAAAGCCATATTGAGTTCAAAGACATTTTCAAACCAAGTTTATTTAGTATGGTTAGAAAAGCTCCATGTCCTGTTATCACCGTTCGTGGAAAGGAAAATAGAGATGGTTGTGAAAATATTTTATTACCGCTTGATTTGTCTCCGGAATCTAGAGAAAAAGTAGATGTGGCTATTCAGTTTGCAAAATACTATAACGCATCTGTAAGAATACTTGCGCTATTCAGCCCAAATGATGAAGGTTATGAGAATCAATTATTGGCTTATGCACATCAAGTAAAGCAGTTTATTAAAAGTAAAGGCATTCCTTGTTCAAATAAATCTATGAGTACAGAAGATGTTGCACAAGCAGTAGTAGAGTATGCTAATAAAATTGAGGCGGATCTTGTAATTGTAATGAACAAACCGGACTTAAGTGTAAAAGAATACTTTGGAGGTACGGAAACACAAAAAATAATTGACATCAGCAATGTTCCTATAATGATTATTAACCCAATGAAGAGAGAGAGCATGGCTCACTTTAGTTCCGGTATTTAATATAACCTATTAGTTTATTCTTAAAAGGCATTCTTATCAGGATGCCTTTTTTATTTACTGAAAATACAACCGATAGGGAACAGTTTGGTTGATTTCTGTAACACGAACTCTTTTTCTATCTATTGTTTTGTAAAACAAATTCCTATTATAAGTCTTAATATTTTCTGTAAGCAAAATTTCATTCAGTGCATCATATTTTAACAATGGTGAACTAACAGCAATATCTGCACAGAAAATAATTTTATTCGGGCGAATTGTTTTAATCAATAAGGTATCTGCGTATGTATAAACAAACAATACTGTTTTATCTTTATAATAGGCGACATTCCAAAGATAACTTCTATATCTTTCAAAACAACCTGTTAGTAAATAATTTTTTATCCAGTACTTAAAATCACTATCATTATATAAAGAGAATGTTGCTATATTATTATTTACAGCATACGCTATTGTGTGTTTTTTGTCAGTATAAACTTCAATGTAATGTTTCGGTTGCATTTCTTTATATATCCGATGCGCAGCAATCCATATTATTAGTATGCTAACAGCATAGTTAATGCTTATTATTTTACTTTTCTCTATTAATATTCTTGTGCCAAAAATGAGTAATAAAAGTGCAACTGCATCAACAATTGTAAAATGAATAAAGTTATAGTAAGTATAATTTTTTGCAAATAATGCATTAATCCAAATCATAGAGTGTATCAAAAAATTTAATAGAAAAGCAAAAACAGATACTTTGAAAATATTCAAAGCTGCTACTATCATTACAACAGATGACAAGGGAATAATAATAAGATTAGCAAGCCAAAAGAAAAAAGAAAAGGAATGAAAATAATACAAAGCAAAAGGCAAAGTACCTATTTGTGCACCTATAGACATGCTAAGCAAGTTCCAGGTTTTTTGAAAATATGCATGTTCAAAAATAAGTTTAGGAGAAAAGTAAATAATACCAACCATTGCAGAAAAACTTAAAAGAAAACCAATGTCATTAATATAAAACGGATTAGTGATGAGTATGATAAATACTGCAACTGACAAGGTATTAAGCGGATGTAAATTTCTATCTAAATAGAAATTTTGATGAATAACTAATAATGACAACATCACCGCTGCCCTTATAATTGGTGGTGCAAGCCCAGCCAGCAAAGCATAAAAAAACAAAATACAAATGGTTAAAACAACTCTTATCCACCGCCATTTTTTATATGGGTCTATAACTGAAAAAATAAAACTAATTAATAAAAACAATAACCCCGTATGAAACCCGGAAACTGATAAAATATGCAAAGTGCCGGAATATGAGAACTGATTAATAATTTCCGCATCTATTTCATCATCAAACCCGGTAAGTAAAGCTAATGATATATTTTTAGAAATAGTGTCTAAATGGTTATTTTCTTTAAATTGTTGAATAATCTTATACTTTAGTTGTATAGAATATTCAGATAAACTCAAATGCTTTTTATCATCAACATATTTAAAATGATTTATATTATTTAAATATCCTGTGAAATAAATATTTTGTCTTTTTAAGTATGCAGCATAATCAAAGCCGTATGGGTTTTGATTTTTTCTCGGATTATGCAATGTTATTTTTAAAGTATAATAAGCATTCTCTTTAAAGTGCACTTGATGCCATGTTGCAGAATCTATATTAATTAAAATATCACCGCGAGTTTGAACAAAGGAATCGTTTTGAAAAACTCCAATTACTTTTAGCGGCAACTTAACATACTTGTTTTTATAAACCGGAATCTGGCATGTTTCCACTAGTAACCGTTCCTTTTGTTCTGTTATATGCTTACCAAGATATGCAGCATAATTTTCCGCATCTTGATAAAATGTTGTCTGATAACCCACTAAGAACAAAATAATATCAGCTATAACTGAAATGAAAAATTTTCTTTTTGTGTTAAACTTAAAAATTAAGGCAATATAAAGAAATAGCATTGTTCCGAATAAAAGCAACAAATAACTACTTTGTATATTTTGAAAATACAAGTAAAATAAAATGCCAAATAAGAATGGCGGTAAAAACCGCAACATAGGGTATTTAGCAAATTGCTGCACCCTTCCGTGCTATAATTTAATAATCTGCTCTCTATCAGGACCTACAGAAAGATAACTAATCTTTACTCCCGTATGTTCTTCAATAAATTCAATATATTTTAATACAGCTTTCGGTAGTTGTCTTTTTGTAGTGCAGCCGGAAATATCTTTTCTCCAACCTTTTAATTCCTGATAAATAGGCGTAATGGTTGTTTCAGAAATATCATACGGTAAATAATCAATAACCTGATTGTTGTAATGATAATGCGTACATATTTTTATTGTATCTAATTCAGAAAGCACATCAGCTTTCATCATTACTAATTCTTGTGCGCCATCTAACTGAATAGCATACTTTAAAGCGGGCAAATCCAACCACCCTACTCTTCTTGGTCTACCTGTTGTAGAACCAAATTCTTTTCCTGTTTGCCTGATTTGCTCTCCTAAATTATCGTTTAATTCTGTTGGGAATGGACCACTGCCTACTCTGGTACAATACGCTTTAAATATACCATACACATTACCTATTTTAGTTGGTGAGATACCAAGCCCTGTACATGCTCCTGCCGTAATGGTATTAGAAGATGTTACAAAAGGATATGTGCCAAAATCAATATCAAGCACGGTTCCCTGTGCTCCTTCAGCCAACACTTTCTTCCCCTTATTTAATGCTTCATTAATGTAGTGTTCTCCATCTACAAGTTGCATTTGTTTTAAAACCTCAATGCTTTCAAACCATTCTTGAATTTGTTTTTCATCAATAGAAGAAAAATTGTAGTATTTAAGTAATTGCAAATGTTTTTGATAAAGCAGTTCAAATTTATTTTTAAAATCATTACGCTCTACATCGCCCATTCTCAGTCCATTTCTACCGGTTTTATCCATGTATGCGGGACCAATACCCTTAAGTGTAGAACCGATTTTTTCTTTTCCTTTTAGTGCTTCACTTGCTGCATCTAACCACCGATGCGAAGGCATAATAAGATGTGCTCGTTTGGAAATTAACAATCTACTTTTCACTTCCACGCCTTGTGCCTCTATGTTCTTAATTTCTTTTACCAAAATAATAGGATCTATTACTACGCCATTACCGATTAAATTAATAATAACATCTCGAAATATTCCACTCGGTATGGTGTGTAATATGTGCTTTGTACCATTAAAAATCAATGTATGTCCTGCATTTGGACCTCCTTGAAATCTTGCTATAATATCATAAGATGGTGATAAAATATCTACCAATTTTCCTTTTCCTTCATCACCCCACTGTAATCCTAACAACACATCTACATTTTGCATATTAATATCTTTTATTTATGGAAATCATATTTAATAAACTTACTGCCGCTTCTTTTCCTTTTACTGATGCACGTTCTATGGCTTGCTGATAGTTATTAACAGTAAGCACGCCAAAAATAAATGGTATAGAATAAGTTAGATTAAGTTGCGTGCTGCCTTGCGTAACCGATTGACAAACATATTCAAAGTGTGGTGTATCTCCCTTTATTACACAACCCAGTAAAATAATTCCATCAAGATGTTTTTTTCTTTCTGCCAATACCTTTGCTGCAAAAGGAATTTCAATAGAACCGGGTACTTGCACCGATACCACTTGCTTATCCGATATTTTTTGTGCTGCCAAAGTTTGAAGTACATCGTAATGCATCATATCTACAATTCTTGCATTCCATTGGGTGTGTACGATCCCTATAGTTAATAAATCGGGTTTTTCTATGGTGTGCAATAACTCAATATGTTCGGCAGATGGCAACATTAAAAAAATTATTTTTTATTTAAATCTAACAAAGTATTTTCTCTAGCTATAAACTTTTCTATGTCTCTTGCCTCGTTACTGGTAGGAAATTCTTTTTTAATTCTACTGAATAGCTCTAATGCTTCAGCATAATTTTTCTTCAATTCCAACGCAAGCCCTGCCTTTTTTAAAAAAAGTGGTGTGGTAAAGTTATTATTTTTTTCATTTGCTGCTTTTAAGTAAAACTTAATGCCCTCTTCTAGTTTATTAAGTTCCATATAAGCATCTCCGATACCACCATACGCAAGCGGTTGCAACATTTCATCATTCAAGTCATATTTTTCAAAGTTTTTAATAGCCTCCTCAAATTTACCAAGCTGTATATTACAAACACCTGCATAAAAATGAGCTAAAGTTCCTACTTTTGTGTAGCTATACTCTTCGGCTATTTTTGCAAAACCCATCATTGGTTTAACTCCTTGAGAGAACCTTACCTGAGGACCACCATTTAAGGCTAAATTAAAACTGTCTTTTTCAAACAATGATTGTGCGTAAAAAATCTCATCAGAAGCCTCAGCTTCCTTACCGGGCAGCCAATAGTATTTGTAGCCGATAAACAACCCGATAATCAGTATTAATCCACCTCCGACATAATTAACGATATTCTTATTTTTTTCATAATACCATTGTAACCATTCCATCGAATAGTTGGAGGAGGGTTCCGGCTTTACTTCATCGTATTCTACTGCATCAGACGCTTCTCCTTCTGAGGCATCATTTATTTCTTGTTCTTCATGTTCGTTTTCTGCTATTGTTTTCTTCTCTTCAGGCATAATTTTAAAAAATTTGAACGGCAAAAGTAGTATTTATTTTTGATTTGTTAAACATCTATTTTTTAACATATTAGGCACCCCTTTTTTTCACACTTCTATATTAAGTTTATTTAAGAAAGAAAGACAACCAATCCATAAAACTTTTTTACGATATTTGGAGCAAATTTTTGTATGCGCTTTATAGTTACTTTTATACTTATCTGTGTGTTTTCCATATACTATGCACAAAACAGTCATCTTGCAAAAGAAGAAAGATTTATTCAAGTATCCGGCGTTGTAGTAAGTGCAGACAGTTTAAAGCCTATCCCATTTGTATCTATACTTATTAAAGGAACAAAAAGAGGAACCATCACTGATTATTATGGATTTTTTACCATCGTAGCTTCTCCCGGAGACGAACTTTATTTTTCTTCATTAAGTCATAAAAACGGAGTATATAAGTTAGATGACACACTTAGTTTGAATCATTACTATATTATTCACTCTATGCTCAAAGACACCATTGAGCTACCCACCGTTGCTGTGTATCCATGGCCAAGTAAAGAAGAATTTAAAAAAGCATTTTTGAACTTAAACTTATCAGAAACAGATTACGACCGTGCTGCTAAAAACCTTGACAGAAAAGAATTAAGTTATGATGAAAGAAATTACAAAATGGACAGTAAAGAAAATTATCAGTTTGCCATGCAGCAATACCTTACAAAAATGTACACCATGGGGCAGTACCCAACTATCAACTTACTTAATCCAATAGCATGGGCACAGTTTATTGATGCATGGAGAAAGGGAAAGTTCAGCAACAAAAAAAAGGATAATTAAACCCATAAATACATCTTTGTAAAAAAATTTGCACCTTTGGGCTTTGAATAATTTTTCAGAAATGACATTTAAAAGAACTTTAGTAACCGCAGCATTACCTTATGCTAATGGACCATTACACATTGGGCATATTGCAGGCTGTTACCTTCCTGCCGATATTTTTGTGAGATACCTAAAAAGTAAGGGCGAAGATGTGATTTTTATATGCGGCAGCGATGAACATGGCGTTCCTATTACTATTCGTGCACAAAAAGAAAATACAACACCACAGGCAATAGTGGATAAGTATCATGCTATTATTAAACAATCTTTTGAAGGATTAAATATCAACTTTAATATTTATTCCAGAACATCTAATCCAACACATTACCAAACGGCACAAGATTTTTTCAGAACATTATATCAAAAGAATGGTTTTGTTGAAAGAGAAACCGAACAATTTTATGACCCCGAAGCACAACAATTCTTAGCCGACAGATATATTATAGGAACATGCCCAAAATGCGCTAACGACAAGGCTTACGGAGACCAGTGTGAAAAATGCGGCTCTACACTCAGCCCTGATGAGTTAATTAACCCCGTTTCAGCACTTACAAATACAAAGCCCATTCTAAAAAAAACAAAGAATTGGTTTTTACCGTTAGATAAATTACAACATAAAATTTCACAATTTATTGACCATCATAAAAACTGGAAACCTAATGTTTATGGGCAATGTAAAAGCTGGTTAGACAGCAGTGGCGGATTACAACCCCGCGCCATGACACGCGATCTTAACTGGGGCGTTCCCGTTCCTTCGGAGATTCCAGGTGCTGAAGGAAAAGTATTATATGTGTGGTTTGATGCACCTATCGGCTATATTTCTGCTACCAAAGAATTATTGCCGGATAAATGGGAATTATATTGGAAAAACAAAGACACGCGGCTTGTTCATTTTATTGGCAAAGATAATATTGTGTTTCACTGCATTATATTTCCTGCCATGCTTATGGAACATGGTGAATTTGTTTTACCGGATAACGTTCCTGCTAATGAATTCTTAAACTTAGAAGGAGACAAAATCTCTACTTCCAGAAATTGGGCTGTATGGGTTGATGAATTTTTAACTGATTGGGAAAACAAACAAGATGTGTTGCGTTATGTTCTGTGTGCTACTGCACCGGAAACAAAAGACAACGACTTTACATGGAAAGAATTTCAAACACGTAACAACAGTGAATTGGCAGACATATTGGGAAACTTTATTAATCGTATTGTTGTATTAATTAATAAATTCTACAATGGGAAAATACCAACAGCAGGAACTTTTTCAAAGAATGATATGCTGATTATTGAACAGATTGCACAGGTACCACAAAAAATTGCCGAAAAAATCGAGGCTTTTAAATTCAGGGAAGCACTGTTTGAATTAATGCAACTGGCACGTTTAGGTAACAAATATTTAGCCGACAATGAACCTTGGAAAAAATTCACTACCGATCCCGAAACTACCAAAACTATTCTATACCTATCGGCACAGATTGCCGCAAATATAGGTGTATTAATAGAGCCATTTATGCCAACAACCTCCGATAAAATTCTATCGGCATTTAATTTACCCAAGCTAACATGGTCATCTGCAGGAAATATTAATATACTGAACGAACAACACATCATACAAAAAGACCCTTTAATACTATTTAGTAAAATTGAAGACAAGGACATTCAAAAAGAAATTGAAAAATTACAATTAAAAAAGCAAACCACACAAAGCATAGCCGCACCCAATACACATCCCATAAAACAAGAATTGAATTTTGAAGATTTTGAAAAATGCGATATTAGAGTTGGCACTGTGTTAAGTGCAGAAAAAGTACCAAACACAGATAAATTACTAAAGTTAGAGATAGATTTAGGATTTGAAAAAAGAACAATTGTAAGCGGCGTTGCGCACTGCATCAACCCTAACGACTTAATAAACAAACAAGTAATTGTATTGGCAAACTTAAAACCAAGAAAAATAAAGGGAATAGAAAGCAAAGGTATGGTACTGTATGCTGAAAACACAGAAGGTAGGTTGGTAGCCGTTGCACCTATTCAACAAATGCCAAACGGTGCTATTGTAAAGTAGTGTGCTTTTTATAAAATAAAGAAGAAGTTTTTTACATTATCATACGCCTTAATGATTACTCTTCTACTTTCCTTTTTATACAACGAATAACTTACAGACTTTCTTAATGTAACGCATATAAACAATAAATTTATACGGCACAATGTTTCAACAACAGTAAAAAAATCAACTAAAACCTCTCTTTTATTTATTTGTTGGGGCAGAATCTTTTCTCTATTGTATCCATGTCTATCTTTCATATTTTTTACCATAGTCGGTTGGTTTAATAATTATATCCGATAGAATTCGTTTATATTTGTCTAGAAATATATAGTGCATACTCACGTTATTTTGTTTTATAAAAATCAAGTCTATTTGAGTCTTGTACGTGCTAAATCCTTTACTTAGATTATTAGATAAAAGTTCCTTTAATTCTTTTGTTAGACCTTCGGTGTCTGTTGAATCTTTATCCATTTTAACCAAAGTAAAAGTAAGTTCCAAGTTATTGTTAGAGGACTTTGCCTTATCGAACCTTGTCCAGTCGTCAAGCATTTTAGGGCATTGTAAATTTAATTCAGCCGCAATTTCATTTAGGTTTTTGTGCCCTGCTTTTTCTTGTCCACAAGACATTAAAGTAATTGCCAAAAGTGTTATCAAATTTTTCATCGTTATATTACCATTTCTACTGTTTTTTCTATACCTCTTGTTTGCAAATTTAGTATTATTTTTCGATATCTCTAGTTTTGTTAAACGGCTGGATAGCGTTTTGAGTGTTGTCGCTGTTTTACTTTTCTTTTGCCAGCGGCGGTAAGTCTGGCGGAATTGGTGGCGCTTTTAGGTCAATCTGTTTTTTTTCAATCATCATAATTGTATCTTCGGCTTTTACCCTACCAAAGTCATTATAAATTGCGGTTTTTTTTGTCTTTAACTTTTTTAAAGTTATTTCATTGTCGTATAGAAACCATTTTTTTCTAGTGTCAATTACAGCCGCAATAGCAGTATCTAAAAAAAAGATTGTGTCATTATGTAGTTTAAAACCACTCCCGCCAAATACAAAAAAGTTGTATCCGAGACTTGATCCTTTACCACATTTCCACACACGCTGTCGAATCTCATTATTGTCTAACGTACATGAACTATATATGCAAACGGTTGTTATGATAATTATTTGTTTTATGATTGTCATTGCATATCATTTAGGGGTACAAAGATTTGAGGTGTAAGTTCGTCTGAACTGGAATCTACATTAGGCGTATATGCTTTTTTATCAGTTTTATTCTATTTAGTCAAGGCTGATTTTTTCAAACGCTTTAATCTTTAATGATTTTTTTAGTTGTAGAACCCATCTTGACAAGGTAAATACCACTTGGCTCTTTTTCTAAATTTATTTCAAGTCTTTTATCTTCAATTTTTCCTACAAAAATACAAGATCCTAAAGTATTGTAAATAGATAAATCAGTATTAATGTTAGAAACAACGATTATTTTAGCACTAAACGGATTGGGAAATATGTTGAATGATTCGTTAGAGTTAAAAGAACTAAATATGTTGGTTATAATAGGGGGTCCCATTTTCAGAGCAAAAATGTCGTAACCTCCATTTGAAGAAAGGGGATAAGTACCTGCGCCCATATCAAAATCAATATTTGTAGAAACAAACCAACCGGTAGTACAGATATTAGAATCTTTATCAACTTCTATTGCTTTACCTGAATTAGTATTCAAAGTACCGGAACCGATTTGACCGGCCCAAATAAAAGTGCCATTGGAGCTTACCTTTTGTATATAAATGTTTGTATTAGATCCGGAATTAAGCATGAATGTTGATGCACTCGGATCAAAATCTATGTTGCCTAAAAAGCAACCTGTTGTGTAAACATTACCGGACGCATCTATTGTAATGCCTGCGCCATTATCAATCGGAGCGGTACTTGTACCACCTATGTTGAATGCCCAAACAAAATTGCCACTCGAGTTAAGTTTAACATTAAAAATATCCGTACCACCCGCCGAAGTCAATGTGTATGTTCCTGCCCCAGGATCAAAATCTGCGGTTTGTTTGAATGTTCCAACCAAAAAAACGTTTGAAGAAGTATCTACTGCAATTCCATTTGCTTGATCTGTATCTGTACCTCCCATTTGTTTTGCCCAAATAAAATTGCCTAACGAATCTAGCTTGGTAACAAAAATGTCCGTTGACCCTGCGGAAGTCAAAGTATATGTTGAAGCACTCGGATCGAAATCACCAAAAGAAGAAAATTGACCTGAAATAAAAACATTCCCTTTCTTATCGGTTTTTACGCTATAGGCTTCAGCACCTGTGCCTCCTCCAAATTGTTTTGCCCAAATGAAATTACCGTTTCTATTTAGTTTTAGAAGGTAAGCACCATCAGGTCCTAACGTATATGTCATAGGTCCGGGATCAAAATCGCCCGGTCCGGTAAACCCTCCGGCAACATAAACATTGTTCGATTTATCTACGGTAATTGAATAGCCGTAGTCTGGGTTATAACAAACTATTTGCTTCACCCACTTAAATGCACCATTTAAATCTAATTTCAAAATAAAAGCATCATTAAATCCTCCTGTTGAAGATAAAGTATATGTAGCAGGACTTGGATCAAAATCAACAATGCCGGCAAAATACCCGGTTACATAAACATTTCCGGAATCGTCAGTTGCAATACCTCTGCCATAGTCATCATTCACACCTCCTATTTTTTTTGCCCACAGAAAATTGCCGAGTGCATCTAATTTACTAATAAAAATGTCCTTCCCTCCGGAAGTTTGGAGCGTATATGTAGAGACACCCGGATCAAAGTCACAATTGCCGGAAAAGATTCCTGTAGTGATAACATTACCATTCGTATCAATTGCAATTGCGTCACCTTCATCTTGCAGATTTGAACCCATCTTGCCTGCCCATTGAAAAGTTGGAACTTGAGCTAAAATTTTGATAGAAGAAAGTAAAGAAAGTACTATAAGAATCAACAATTTTTTCATTAATCAATTTGATATATTTAATTATGTGTTGTCAAGATGGTTTAAACTTTTTGCTAAATAATGTTTAAATTTTAACTCAAAGTTAAGTATAATTTTTTGGAAGGTTTATGTTTTTTTTATTTTTCATACTTCTTCCTTCTTTTTTAAGCGCCCTTTATCAATATACATTTTTGCAATTAGAACTTTTTCCCGGTGCGAAGCGAAGTTTTTTTTAAAAGCTCTTCTTTGATTTCTATTGCTAAAACTTGCTTTGCAACCAATTTCTTCAATCTCTCATTTTCTTCTTTTAATGCTTTTAATTCAGGGTCTATTTTAGTTCCATAATTTAGGGCTTTTGCTCCTCCTTGCTGAAGTTTGTCTCGCCATCGATATATCTGCCGTGATGAAACATTATATTTTATGGATATTTCTGTAAAACCAAATTGCTCTGCTTCTTGAACAATCTTTACTTTCTCTTCTGTGGTTAATTTCTTTATAGCCATAGTTTGTTGGTTGTAAGTTAATTATTTTTTAACTTTGTCAATCCGTGTCTAACTTATTAGGAGGCTAGAACATTGGTACTAACTAACTGTCTATGTCCACTTTTACAGCGCTTTAATTTCTGCAACCAAATCAGTTAATGCTTTTTTAGCATCTCCAAAAAACATAGAGCATTTAGGATTATAAAACAGTAAATTGTCTATACCTGCGTATCCTGCGCTCATGCTTCTTTTATTTACAATAATATTTTTTGCCTTATCTACTTCTAAAATAGGCATGCCATAAATCGGTGAAGATGGATCAGATTTTGCAGCAGGATTCACTACGTCATTTGCACCTACTATAAGCACCACATCGGTTTGTTCAAACTCCGGATTAATATCTTCCATTTCTACCAACTTATCGTATGATACATTTGCTTCTGCCAACAATACGTTCATGTGCCCGGGCATACGTCCTGCTACGGGGTGAATGGCATATTTTACTTCTACTCCCTTAGATTCCAATAGGTTTTCCAATTCTTTAATGGTATGTTGTGCTTGTGCCACTGCCAAACCATATCCCGGTACAATTACTACTTTTTTGGAATACGCAAGCATTACTGATAAATCAGAAGCAGACACGTCTTTAATAGTACCTTTTGTTTCTGCGCCATCTGCTGCTGCTGCGCCACCACCAAATGCTCCAAATATTACATTAAATAAAGACCTGTTCATGGCTTTACACATTGCCAATGTTAGTAGTGTCCCCGCACTACCTACTAAAATACCACCTGTAAGCATAATTTTGTTGTCATATAAAAACCCACCAAACGCTGCCGCCAATCCGGTAAATGAGTTAAGTAAAGAAATTACTACCGGCATATCTGCGCCACCAATTGGAACAGTAAGTAAAATACCATATAATAATGCAAAAGCAAATACTAACATTAACATTGTAAAGTTTTTGTCTGATACACCAAAGTATATTGCCAATACTACAGTTGCAATCATTACAATAATATTAATGATATTATAGGAAGGCAAACGAATGGGTTTATTCATTGTGCCATTTAGTTTTAGAAAAGCAATGATACTTCCGGAAAAAGACACAGAACCTATAATCATACCGCCAAGAATAGCAATGAGTGTACCAACACCTTCTTGGGTATTAGTCCCTTGTTGCTGTGCATTATAAAATTCAATAATAGAAATAAGAGCGGCACAAGCTCCGCCCATTCCATTAAATAGCGATACCAATTCAGGCATCTTAGTCATAGGAACGCGTTTGGCGGTCATCCAACCAACAATGGTTCCTAGTGCAATGGCAGCAAAAATTAAAGAAAGAATAATAGGGTTGTAATTATTCTGTAAAAAGATAGTCCCAAAGATAGCAATGGTCATACCCACAGCGCCTATTAAGTTTCCTTTTCTTGCAGATTTTGGATGTCCCATTAATTTTAGTCCGGCAATAAATGTTACAGAACCGATAAGATACGCTATTTCCAATAAATGTGATTTCATAAATTAATTTTAGAATTTAAGAATAAGTTATTTTTTCTTGAACATTTCCAACATTCTGTCTGTTACCACAAAGCCTCCAACTACGTTTAATGTTCCTAAAAATACAGCTAAAAAGCCAAGCGCCAATGCTACAACATTAGAAGCATCTAAGCGTAACATCACATGTATTGCGCCAATAATTACCACACCATGAATTGCATTAGCACCACTCATTAAGGGTGTATGTAATACGGTGGGGACACCTCCAATAATTTCTACACCGACAAATACAGAGAGTATAACAAAGTAAATTGCTTCTCTATGCTCTGTAAAAAATCCTAAAATATTTTCCATAGTTATTAATTTTTAATAGTTGCTTTTTCTAATAAGGAAGCATATACCACTTGCCCCTTGTGTACAATCAAACTACCTTTTGTAATTTCTTCGTCTAATTCCCATTTGAATGCATTGCTATCGCTGAGATGCATTAAGAACGCCTGAATGTTTTTTGCATACAATTGGCTTGCATTCAGTGGCAATAAAGATGGCAGATTGCCTTCCCCAATAATTAGTACGCCATTTTCTGTCCTGATATTTTCATTTAACTTACTGCCTGCTGCGTTCCCGCCTTGCTCCACCGCCATATCTACAATTACAGAACCGTTTTTCATGCTCTTTATCATTTGTTCCGTTACAAGCAATGGTGCTTTTTTCCCTGGTATAAGTGCTGTAGTAATAACAATATCTGCTTCTTGAACGTGTTTAGCCACAAGTTCTTGTTGTTTTTTTAAAAATTCTTCGGATACATTTTTTACATATCCACCTTCCATTTTCACAGACTCATCACCTTTTACTTCAATAAATTTTCCACCCAGCGATTCTACCTGTTCTTTTGTTTCCGGGCGGATATCGCTGACTTCAACAACTGCGCCTAAACGCTTGGCAGTAGCTATTGCCTGAAGCCCTGCAACACCGGCACCAAAAATAACAACCTTGGAAGGGCGAATGGTTCCTGCGGCAGTTGTCATCATCGGTAAAATTTTACCCAAATTATCTGCTGCCAACACTACTGATTTATACCCTGCAAGGTTAGCCTGAGAAGACAAAGCGTCCATTTTTTGAGCTCGGGAAATACGCGGAATAGCATCTATAGAAAAAGCAGATACGCCTGCTTTTACGCATGCATTTATTAAATCGGGATTAGTGAGTGCCCACATAAAAGAAATCAGAGCCGCTTCTTTTTTCATCAAAGCCACTTCTTCCGGCAGAGGCGGATTCACTTTTAATATCACATCAGATTGATACACTTTGTTTTTATCTGCTACAGAAGCTCCTGCCTGTATAAATTCATCATCAGAAATATAAGAGTTTTTGCCGGCATCCTTTTCAATTACTACCTGATATCCTTTTTTTACCAATTCTTTAATCACATCGGGTGTAAGTGCCACTCTGCATTCTTTTAATTTATTTTCTTTCGGAATACCTAAAATCATGCTTTTGAATTTTATGCGGCAATGATAACTAAATTTTGTTCAAATACCAATATATGTAATTACAGACATCTATTTTACTATCTTTGAATTATATTATAAAAAATAAATCAGGTAAAAAAGTTTACTATATTTACCCCTCAAAATTTTATTATTATGTCTGCTCAAATACATGGCGTTTTGCATTTTGATAAAGAAAAGCGAAAACAAATCCGCTTTAGTGAAGATGCGCTTCAAACTATAGAAAAGATTAAACAAAGGTATCCTGCCGAAAAGCAAAAATCAGCTTTAATCCCTGCATTGCATATTGCACAAGCTGAAAGTGAAGGTTGGTTAAGTCCTGAGGTAATGGATTATGTTGCCGAATTGCTAAACATTAAACCCATTGAGGTATTTGAGGTAGCAAGCTTTTACACTATGTTTAATTTGAAACCGGTTGGCAAATGTGTATTGGAAGTATGCAGAACATCTTCCTGCTGGCTAAATGGCGCCGAAGATATTGTAAAATACATCGAAAAGAAATTAAACATAAAAGCAGGTGAAACAACTGCTGACGGCATGTTTACATTAAAAACTGCTGAATGCCTTGGCTCTTGCGGCACCGCACCAATGTTGCAGTGTGGCGCATCATATCATGAAAACTTGACTTACGAAAAAGTAGATGCCATCATTGAAAAATATAAGTCTGATGGAAAAAGAAGAAACTATACTGATTTAGATTATCAAAATACCAAATAATATTGCAAGATATGGGAAGAAAATTATTGTTAGATAAAATTAATATCCCCGGCATCAATACTTATGATGTTTACCGCCAAAACGGAGGATACAATGCTGTTGAAAAAGTATTAAAGAATTACACCCCCGACCAAGTTACTGACGAAGTAAAAAAATCAGGATTACGCGGACGCGGTGGTGCAGGTTTCCCAACAGGCATGAAGTGGAGCTTTTTAGCAAAACCCGAAGGTGTACCAAGATACTTACTTTGCAATGCCGATGAATCTGAACCCGGTACTTTTAAAGACAGATATTTAATGGAGCACATTCCGCACCTGTTAATAGAAGGTATGATTACCGCATCTTATGCGTTAGGTGCCAATACATCATTTATTTATATCCGCGGAGAATATTTTTATGTTTCCAGAATTTTAGAACAAGCCATTGCAGAAGCATACGCCAATGGTTGGTTAGGAAAAAATATCTTAGGAACTAATTACTCTTTAGATTTATCTGTACAAGTGGGTGCAGGCGCTTACATTTGTGGTGAAGAAACTGCTTTAATAGAATCTTTGGAAGGAAAAAGAGGGAACCCACGTATAAAACCTCCATTTCCGGCTGTAGCAGGACTTTGGGGTCGCCCGACTGTTGTTAATAATGTTGAAACGATTGCTGCTGTAGTACCTATTATTAATATGGGTGGAGAAGAGTATGCAAAAATTGGCATCGGTAAATCTACAGGAACAAAATTAATATCTGCATCGGGGCATCTTAATAAGCCCGGTGTTTATGAAATAGAATTAGGCTTGCCCGTTGAAGAGTTTATTTATTCCAATGAGTATTGCGGAGGTATCAGAAATGGGAAGAAACTAAAAGCAGTTGTTGCCGGCGGTTCTTCGGTACCAATTTTACCTGCTGAGCTTATACTAAAAACAGCAAAAGGAGAACCTCGTTTAATGAGTTATGAAAGCTTGGCTGATGGCGGATTTCAAACAGGAACAATGCTTGGTTCAGGTGGTTTTATAGCAATGGATGAAGATACAAGTATTGTAAAGAATCTTTTTACTTTTTCACGTTTTTACCGACATGAAAGTTGTGGGCAATGTTCACCATGCCGAGAAGGGACTGCATGGATGGAAAAATTAATCAATAAATTTTTAAATGGCACTGCCAATCTCTCTGATATTGATTTATTATGGGAAGTGCAAAGTAAAATAGACGGACGCACCATTTGCCCTCTCGGAGATGCCGCGTCTTGGCCTGTAGCAAGTGCAATCAGACACTTTAGACATGAGTTTGAAGAGATTGCAAAAAGTAAATCTTTTAAAGATATCAGCCATTATGAAAGGATAAATAATGGAAAAGTTTCTGTAAATTAAACTCTTACACCTATTACAGTTACATCATCGGTTTGGGTAGTGGTATTACGGTAAGTTAAAAAAGTTTGCAGCAAGTTGTCTTTTTGTGTTTCCATACTTTGTGTAGTAAGGCTTAATAACAATGCCCGTAATGATTTTGCACTGAACTTTTTGTTGTGTTCTCCACCAAATTGGTCGGCATAGCCATCGGTAATTAAGTAAAGCACATCGTTTTGGTTAAGTGTTAGGTTGTGTGCAGTAAACGGCTTTTCATAGTCGTACTTACCGATAGGCTGCTTATCTGGTTTTATTTCTTGTAGCTCGCTTTGTGCAGTAATAATAAATAATGGTCTGTTAGCACCGCTGTATTGTATTTCCTTTCTGTTGTTTTTATTAATGCGAACCAAACAAACATCCATGCCATCTTGTATGTTTTCTTCGCTTTTACCAAGTCGCTCCAATACTATTGCTCTTGTTGTATCAAGTATGGTGTTTGTTTCTGTTTGTTTTTCTTCCAACACGGCTTTTGTTAAGGCATTGCTGCACACAACACTTACCATAGCACCGGGTACGCCGTGTCCCGTACAATCAGCAGCAGCTATGTAAATGTATTGCTCTGTTTCTTCCATCCAATAAAAATCTCCTGCAACAATGTCTTTTGGTTGATACAGCACGAAGCTATTCGGTAATGTTTTATACCATTGTTTATCGTTTGGCAGTATGGCTTGTTGTATGCGCTTGGCATAAGTAATGCTATCAACTATGTCTTTGTGTTTTTCTTCTATGAGGAGTTTTTGTTGTTCTACAACCTGCTTTTGCTCAGAAATAACTCTATTTTTCTGCTTACTGATGGTTAAGTTTCTGAAGACAACAACAGCCAAAACTAAAATTAATATAGCAAAGCCGGAAATGGCATAAGTAATAATTTGCTGTCTTCTTTTTTCTTCTTTTACGATGGTATCTTTTTTATCTTGTTCTGCTCGCTGTTGTGCTTGTTTTTTCTCAAACTCAAACTGCATTTCTTTTTGTACGGCAGCTTTTTGATTTTCTTCACTCATTACACTATCTCTGTGTATTATAGCAGTTTTGTATGCTTCCAAAGCTTCTTTGTGCCTGTCGGTTTGGGCGTATAATTTTGAAAGGGAATAATAATAATTTTTTAAATAGTATATACTATGCAATTCTTCCCCTATTTTAATGGCTTGTTTAATATATTGTTCGGCTTCTTTGTATTTTTTTTGTCTAATATATAGTTCCCCAATATTCCCGAGATTGGTTGCTTGTCCGTATCTATCTCCAATTTCTTCATTTATTTTCAAAGCCTTGAAATAATAATCCAATGCTTTGGCATAATTGCTTTGGCTATAATAAACGTTTCCAATATTACCGAGATTGATTGCTTGCTCTTGCTTATTTCCTATTTCTTCACTTATTTTCAAAGATTTAAAGTAATAATCCAAAGCCTTGGTATAATCGCCCTGACTATAATAAACTAACCCAATATTTCCAAGATTGATTGCTTGTCCATATTTATTTCCTATTTCTTCATTTATTTTCAAAGCCTTGAAATAATAATCCAAAGCCTTGGTATAATTACCTTGATTATAATAAACTAACCCAATGTTTCCAAAATTGACTGCTTGATTTTGCTTATTTCCAATTTCTTCATTTGCTTTTAATGCCTTAAAATAATAATCCAATGCTTTGGCGTAATTACCTTGATCAAAATAGATGTTTCCAATGTTGCCGAGATTGGCTGCTTGCCCATCTTTATTTCCTGTTTCTTCATTTATTTTCAAAGCCTTGAAATAATAATCCAATGCTTTGGCATAATTGCTTTGGCTATAATAAACGTTTCCAATATTACCGAGATTGGTTGCTATCCCTTTTTTATTTCCAATTTCTTCATTTGCTTTTAATGCCTTAAAATAATAATCCAATGCCTTGGCATAATCACTTTTGGCATAATAAGTAACTCCAATATTTCCAAATATCGCTGCTTGCACCCTCTGTTTTTGCGCAAGCTCTTTATCAGAAACCTTGTCCGGTAATAATTTTAGAGCATACTCGTATTTTTCCATTGCCTTTTGGTAATCACTTTTTACATAAAAACACCAACCAATTTGTCT
>JBDHZB010000044.1:0-20533 GCA_039811645.1 Bacteroidia bacterium
ATTAAAGATATTATTTCAAGGGATTTTTGTTGGGAATATTATTGCATTATTATTAATGCTGTTACAATATCATTTTCATGTTTTCAGTCTAAACCCTGATGCTTACTATGTATCCTATATACCTGTGGAATGGAATTTGTCGGATTGGATAATCCTTAATACAGGAACTATTGGAATTTGTCTTGTAGTAATGTTTATTCCTACATTTTTAATTACACGTTTATCTCCCATTAAAATTTTAAAGTGGGAATAATTATAATTCAAAATAAACAGCTACATTATTTACCCAACCATTAATTGGTGGTGAAAGTTTAGTTACTTTTACGGAAACCAAAGTAATACTTAAATTAAGTTGTTTAACTTTTACGGCTATCCTTTTGGCAAGGGTTTCTATCAGTTTTGTAGGAATACTCATTTCCTGTTTTACTATTTCGTAAACATTACAATAGTCCACTGTTTTGGTTAGGTCATCTGTATCGGCAGCAACATTGTAATCATAATGTATTTTCACATCGGTAATATACTTCCCTCCTGTTTTTTTTTCTTCCGGCATACAACCATGATAGCCATATAATTCTATACCGTTTATTTCTATGTAGCGATTCATTGCTATTAATTAAAGTCTAATCCATCAGGATTACCATTTTGGTTATTATTTTGACCTTTTCTTTTCTTAAATATAGATGCATCTAATTTTCCAAACATATAGGTTACGGTAAATCTTAAAAATCTTGCCTCTCTTCTTCTGTATAAAATTTGATCGTAATAGCTGCTAGACGTTGTCATTCCCATTCGTTTTGTATTAAAAACGTCACTTAAAACAAGATTAAAATTCCATTTTGTTGCAATCATTTTAGAAAGAGAAATGTCCATAAAATACATAGGATTTGTTGTTCCATTAATAATTACTTTTGGTGAATTATAAGTGCCGTTTACCTGAAAATTCATATCCCATGGTAACTGCCATTGTATAGTAGCTTTACTATTATAACTCCAGCCTGAGAATGTTTGTGTAGCTTGATGCGGAGAAGGGTCGCTGGTGATAGATAAATAGAAAGGGTTTATATTCATAGAAACAGTTAGCTTCTTAAAAAATGTATAGCGAACTGTATTTTCAAAACCGTACTGATAACTGTTTTTTCCATTAATAAAAGTATTAACCAGCTTCGTGGTGTCTTGTGCAGACGGATAAGCTGTATTACTGATGGGTTGTTCTGTGTATCTAAAATAAAATGAAGCTAGCCAATTACCTTTTGTACCAAAAGTTAAGTTATGATTAAGCTCAGAAATATTAATAAACTCAGGCTTTAGCAGGGGGTTACCTATTCTGTAATTTTTTTTATCCGCAAACATTATGAAGGGCATTGTTTGAAAAAATCCGGGACGATCTATTTTTCGTGAAACATTAAATTGAAATTCGGAGTTTTGACTTATCTGTTTTGTTAAGAATAAACTTGGAAAAAAAACATAAGCAAGTGTGTTTAAATCTTTTGGATAAGCATAGCTAAATGAGGTTTTCTTATTCAGCAAATCCCCTTGAAAGTATGTTTGCTCTAATCTGAGCCCTGCTTGATAGTTTATATTCCAAAATGCCTTAGAGGAGTATGTTGCATAGGCTGCACTAATAATTTGAGTAATATTATAATTGGTAGTTAAAAAAGTATCTATAGACGCCGCATTATTAGAGGTAGAATCATATACATTGTTTACATTATTGCTTAATTTATAATAAAACCTAGCACCTGCTTCTATCTTTTTATTTTCAGCATAAGGATTTGTAAAATCTAACTGAGCCACATACTGATTAGAATACCCACCGCCTTTTATTCTCTGAAATGCAGGCGAGCCAAACATTTCGTTGCCATTAGGATCTCTTGTATAAATGGAATATAAATACCTGTTTGTATTATCTGAATAGTTATGATTGACATCTAAAGTTAATTCTTTTCCTTGCGTAGGAAATGTTTTTTTATAAATCATACCACTTGTAACATTAATAAATGAAGATAGTGAATTGTTAATTTGAAAACCTTGGTTAAGTAATGCTGAAGATGCATTCTTTGTAGTATATTCCTGAACATCACTGGTATTAAAGTGTCCATTTACCATGCTGCCGCTCAGTGTTATTGTGTTTCTATTATTGAGATTATAATCTAACGCTACACGTCCAAATTGAAAGGTTGATTTATTAAAAGTATGATTGTCTTGTCTGTAATAATCTGTAACTGATTGATTATATAAATCTGTTCTGTCTGTATAACCTTTTGTATAATTGATTTGTGTGTTGAAATTATACATCATAGATAGATTAATCGGATTTTCTTTAATGCTCAGGTTTGCCATACCATTATAACGGTCGCTGGTACCAATACCTCCCATTAGCATACCATTATATCCCGGCTTGCTATTTTTCTTTAAAATAACATTCAATATACCACCCGTTGTTTCAGCAGAGTATTTTGCAGAAGGATTGGATATTACTTCTATTCTGTCTATTTGGTCTGCAGGAATTTGCTGTAGTGTAAGTGTAGTGGGCTTACCATCTACATAAATTGTAACATCTTGGTTTCTAAGTTGAACATTTCCATCGGCATCTACATTAATGGTTGGAATATTTTTAACGGCATCTAATCCTGTTCCTCCCTTTACAGACATGTCTTTATCTACATTATACACTTTTCTGTCTATTGTTGTAGTAAATATAGGTTTTTCGGCAACTACATCTACTTCTTTAAGTAGTTGTTCGTCCGGTTGCAGTTTTATGTTACCCATATCTATTTCTATTTTATCAGGGGGCGAAATATAAACTCTGGTTTCAAAGTTTTTATATCCCATAAACATTACTTTAACCCTAAAGCTTCCAAAAGCCGGTAAGTTTTCAAATAAAAAATCGCCATTGCTTTTTGCTAAAACACCATTAATAACGCTATCTTTATTAAACCATAATAACACTACGGAAGCATATTCTACAGGTGCTTTTGTTTTAGCGTCAATTACCTTTCCATAAACTTTGGCAATATTCATATCTTTCAGTTTGCTCATCATTTTATTATTACCCCCACCACCCGGCATTTGTGCAAAAAGGTGAGTACTATACAAGACAAATGAGATTGTCAAGAAAGAAAATAAATATTTCATTTATAAAAATTTTGGCAATAGTAGGCATTAATCTTATATTTTTTTTCTTAAATATTGTAAATAAAAGGATAAAACGTACTATTGATTAAAAATATAACTAATTGATTATAGGTATTTTATGTAAATAGTTATAAATTATCAAACCATTGTCGTTGTCTAGGTATTTTAAACTCACTAAACATAGAGTTTTTAAGATTAATAGTAATGCTGTAACTCTTTCTAAAACCAAAAGGAATCCACTGTATTCTTGCTTCCCAGCATTTTAAGTCTCTGTAAATATTAATACTGGTATAACTGAGTTGTTTATTAATAAAATCATATCCTGACGTAATACCAAATTTCCAAAATTTTGTCATGCTCCAACTTCCTGAAAAATTAAACGTTTGTGTGGTTTGCTTTTGATTAGGGTTCATTAAGTTTATGTTAATATTATAATTAAAATTTAAACTCCATGGCAATGAGGTAGGAGCAGCTCCATTTTCAGCAGCATTGGTGTATTGTGGAGGTTGCCTTGTTGCATTCATTGCTGCTAAAATATCAGAGCTAAAAGCACCATTAACTGCAAAATTCATCTGCGTAAACCGAGCCAATTTATTTTCTTGTTGATAAAGATATTTACTTGTTCTATAATTTGATGTTTTATCATAATAGTATGGGTCGGCTGTTGCATTCGCTAAAAAATCAAAAAATTTCCAAATTTTATTTCTGGCGCTAAAATTAATATAGGATAATCTGAAACTATCAGCAGCGAAGTTGTAATTCCCTGAAATCCCAAGATTTTGTAATAAAGTTTTCTTTTTATACACAAAGCCTGTATCTGTTTTTGTTTTTACTTTTGCTTCAATATTATTGTTAAAGTTAAAAGAAACGCCGTTTTGTTTACCTATAGTAGGGCCTCCGTAAATACCTGTTTCAAAAATAGAATAATAGTAAGTGTGCCCTACATTGTCTTGATATTGCTTTTGATATGAAAGGTCTTTTGCTATATCCGGTCTATACATATATGAAAAAGTTGGAATTAGCATATAGCGTATTTGTTGTGTTTTACCTTTTTTAAAGAAAAAATCCGTGTAAACTTTAAATGAAACCGATGTATTAAAGTTCATATCAAAGCCATTGACAAACTGTTGAATCGTGTCTGTTTTAAGATTATTGCTAGCATCAAAATATCTATTTATTTTTTTCGCATAACTCACCATCGAAAAATTAGCGCCCGGAGATACTGTAATATTTTTAAGGATATTAAAAGAAGTACTAATTGGTAAGGTTTGCCTTACTCCATTTCTCATTCTTTGCTCTAACGTTTGCGTTTTAAACAATGTTGTATCTGTTCCTACCAGTGTGTTTTTTGCTTCAAGCACATACGAAATCCCTGTTTTTGTAAGGATATTTGGCTTTTTTGTACCATTTAAATTAAAGGGGAAAAACCTATTAACATTTAAAGCGAATTGTGGTAATGTTATTTCTGCATAAGAATTTTGACTGTTTTGTGAATGCATGGCATTTACGCTAACCAACCCAAAAGGCAGTGTTTTAGAAAATGACACGTTTGACATAAACACATTATTCAAATACTGCCCGGAATTAATTGCATTATATTTATTGAATTTATTGTTATTGTAATTAACATCAGCAGATATTCTTACTCCCGGATTTAGTTTTGAATCTTGAAAATGCTTCCACTGCACATTAAATGATTTTTGAGGATGATTTTGTGAAGGAATATCTCTGTCTCCCGTAAAATATTCTGAATAGCCAAACATTACACTTCCTCTAAAACGATACAATGAAATATAATTATTAATAGCACGCACTCCCCAACTACCGTTAGAATAAACATCTCCTCTCAAAAACAAATCGGTTTTTTGATTAATAGCCAAATACATACCGCCATCTTTCAAAAAGAAACCCTGTGTTGGAGAATTTCCGATAAATGGCATTAAGAACCCGCTTGTGCTTTTTTTTGTATTTGGAAAAAAACCAAAAGGTAAAAATAAAGGCGTTGGAATATTTCCTATTTTTAAATACATGGGACCCGTTATAATTTTATCATTAGGAATAATCTTTGCTTTTGTAGCTACAAAGTAGGTTTTGGCATCTTTATAATCACAGGGAATGCAATTTAGGTTTTTCATATACATAACATCTTTATCGTCTTTTTTTATTTCCTGACCATACACAAGCATATTGCTTTCTGTGGTGTATGCATTCCATATTTTTCCCTTTTTACTTTCCATATTGTAAGCGATTTTTTCAGCTTCCATCTTCGTATTTCCCTCAGAAAAAATTGGCGTATCCATCAACTTACCCGTTGTGTCATTTTTAACACCATAAGCCATTAATGTTTTATTTTGATTATCCATCTCAATAATGGCTGCCGTAATTTTCATAGTTTGATACTCTACGTTAGATTTACCATACATAATAGTAACATTGGATTGTGGAAAATACACAATAGAATCTCTGGCATTGGCTTTAACAATATCATCAATACTATTATCTATCATTGTATCCGCTTTAATTACTGTTGTATCTTGAATTTGTGCATTAACAAATCTTATACAAAAAATTATCAACAGAAATATGAAGATATTTATTTTAGTATGTTTCCGAAATATCAAAATGCTTAATTTAAATTTGTGCAGAAATTTCCGCAAAACTAATTAAAAATAAATACGGTACGATTTATGTGGTCTATTATTTTGTTAGAAAAACTTAAAAAACAAAGTATATCTATACTTTTTCTGTTTTTACTCTGTTGTTCTATTTATGCTCAGGAAAAAACATCAATTAAAACCATTGTGATTGATGCGGGACATGGCGGTAAAGATCCGGGATGTAATGGTGTTTCATTTAAAGAGAAAGACGTATCGCTTGCTGTAGCCATCAAGTTAGAAGCATTTTTAAAAGAATACTTACCTGATGTAAAAATCATTATGACCAGAAAAACAGATGAATTTGTTGAATTGGAAGAACGCGCACAAATTGCCAATAAAAATAAAGCAGACTTGTTTATCTCTATCCATTGTAACGCCGCGGGAAAACCTATAATGATTAAAAACAAGAAGACAGGTAAAATGCAACCAAAAATCTACATTAATAAAAAAGGGAAAAAGGTATTTGTTGAAACAATAAATCCTGAGCCATTTGGTTCAGAAACATACGTAATGGGATTAAAAAACGAATCCGGAAAAATGCAGGTTGCAATGAGAGAAAACTCTGCTATCTTGTTAGAAGATAATTACCAGCAAAAATACCAAGGATTTGACCCCGAAAGCGAAGAAAGCTATATCATTATGAGCAATTATACATCTGCTTATGTTATACAAAGTGCTAAACTCGGCATGAAAATTCAACAAGAATATAAATCAAAAGCAGGAAGAATAGACAAAGGCGTACATCGTCAAAGTATATGGGTATTGTGGCGGACATCTATGCCAAGCGTACTTACAGAAATAGGTTACTTAACCAATCCCCTGGAAGAAAAGTTTTTAGGATCTGAAAAAGGGCAAGAATACATTGCAGCATGTATCTTTAATGGTATTAGAAAATATAAAGCCGAATTAGAAGGAAAAAAAATTAGCTTTGATGATAAAATTGAAAAACTGCCTCCTTTGCAAAATGAAAATATCAATGCAGGAAACTTACCAAAAAATATTAATTACGATGAACACGATACTACCGACAAATCAAATACTACACATCCGGATACAACAAAACACACCTCAAACGATACGCATTTAGACCTAAAAAATGACAGCATTATTTTCAGAGTGCAATTTAAAGTAGCTGATAATTATACAGAAATCAAAGAGGATAAATTCCTTAATAAAATATGGTATTACACCATCGGAAATCTATATAAATATACAGCAGGATATTTTTCTAGATTTGATGATGCCAATGCGTATTGTAAAACCTTAAAAGACAATGGCTACAAAGATAGCTTTGTGGTTGCTTTTAAAGGCAATGAGAGAATAAATATAGAAGAAGCAAAAAAATTAACGAAGAGCAAAAAGTAATTACATCAACGCATCTAATTTTGCCTTAATATTTGCTTTTGGAACAGCACCTATTAACTTATCAACTACTTTGCCATCTTTAAAAAACAATAAAGTAGGGATACTTCTTATTCCGAAATTTGTAGGAACCATAGGATTCTCGTCTGTATTCACCTTTCCTACTACTGCTTTACCATCATACTCTTTAGATAGTTCTTCTATAATTGGACCTATAGAACGGCATGGGCCACACCATTCTGCCCAAAAATCAACCAATACAGGTTTATCACTTTTAATTACAACTTCTTCAAAATTTGAATCATTAATTTGTAAAGCCATATTTTTTTTGCGCAAAGATGAATAAAAATTTGCTTTTAACCGCCATTGTTGTTAATAAAATTATCTTTTTGCTGATTTATTTTATTTATCCGATAAACAAAATAAAACCTTATTTTTGCAACTAATTATTTATCATGGATATAGTTAATAATGTCTTTAAAGCCGGTGAAAAACTCTCAAAAATAAATTCTCCATCGGATTTAAAAAAATATAAGATTGAAGATTTGCCGGAAATCAGTAACGAATTAAGAGATTTTATTATTGACGTTGTATCTGTAAAAGGCGGACACTTTGGTGCTTCATTAGGTGTTGTGGAACTTACTGTTGCGCTGCATTATATATTTAATACACCATACGACCAATTAGTATGGGACGTTGGACATCAAGCATACGGGCATAAAATTCTAACGGGACGAAGAGATATTTTTCATACCAACAGAAAATACAGAGGTGTAAGCGGCTTCCCTAAACGTAGCGAAAGTGAATACGATGCCTTTGGCGTCGGGCATTCTTCCACATCTATTGGTGCTGCTTTAGGCATGGCTGTTGCATCTCAACTACAAGGATTAAAAGATAAAAAACACATTGCGGTAATCGGAGATGGAGCTATGACCGCCGGAATGGCTTTTGAAGCACTAAACCACGCGGGACACCTGAAAGCAAACCTATTAGTTGTACTTAATGATAATCAAATGAGCATAGACCCAAATGTTGGCGCACTAAAAGATTATTTATTAGATATTGCAACCTCTCACACCTATAATAAACTAAAAGATGAAGTATGGAAATGGCTTGGTAAATTAAGTAAACTCGGCTCCAATGCACAGGAATTAGCTTCAAAAGTTGAAACTGCCATTAAAACCTCCATTCTGAAACAAAGTAATTTATTTGAATCTTTAAACTTTCGGTACTTTGGTCCGGTTGATGGACACGATGTTGTTAGATTGGTTCAAGTACTTAAAGATATTAAAGACCTGCAAGGACCTATTTTACTACATGTTCTTACAAAAAAAGGAAAGGGTTATAAATTTTCTGAAGAAGGTGATGTTACACTTTGGCACGCACCGGGCTTGTTTAATAAAGAAACAGGAGAATTGGTAAAGGTGGTCCCAAAACAACCTCAACCACCAAAATATCAAGATGTTTTTGGTTATACAGTTACTGAACTTGCCGAAAAAAACAAAAAAATTATTGGCATTACACCTGCCATGCCCTCAGGTTCTTCGCTTAATATCATGATGAAGGCTATTCCTGAAAGAGCATTTGATGTTGGTATTGCCGAACAGCACGCTGTTACATTCAGCGCGGGGCTTGCCACACAAGGATATATCCCTTTTTGCAATATTTACTCTTCTTTTATGCAAAGAGCCTACGACCAAGTAGTACATGATGTTGCACTACAAAAATTAAAAGTAGTGTTTTGTTTAGACAGGGGCGGACTAGTAGGTGCAGATGGACCTACGCATCATGGCACGTTTGATATTGCTTATTTTAGATGCATTCCTAATATGATTGTTGCAGCTCCTATGAACGAAGTAGAACTTAGAAACATGATGTACACCGCTTCATTACCGGAAATAACCTCCCCTTTCAGCATACGCTATCCAAGAGGAAACGGCATGCTTACAGATTGGAAAAAACCATTTGAAAAAATAGAAATTGGAAAATCCATAAAGCTAAAAGATGGAAAAACAATATGTTTTTTAAGCATTGGACATATTGGCAATTATGTTACAGAAGCTCTTAAAGATTTACAAACTGAAATTACAGAAAACATTGCCCATTACGATATGCGCTTTGTAAAACCAATAGATGAAGAAGCATTACACCATATTTTAAAAAAATATCAAACAGTAATAACAATTGAAGATGGTTGTATAATGGGCGGATTTGGAAGTGTGGTCGCCGAATTTATGACAGAACACCACTACACAAACAAGTTAATTAAATTAGGAATTCCGGATCGCTTTATTGAACATGGTGAACCCATGGAGCTTTATGAAGAATGTGGCTTATCTCCACAAAAAATAAAAGAGAAAATACTAGAACTGCATGGTAACAAATATCTTCAAGAAGCGCATTTATCAAAAAAGGCATAATCCAAATAAAATTTTATACTTTTGCATTAATTATTAAACTTCCAACCATGAAAACAAAACAATTACTATTTTTTGGAATGTCCTTATTTGTAAGTTTGCATTACTTTGGACAATCACTAACACAAAGCACACATGCTCCTAAATTAGGAGATACTTATACAACCATAGATTGCTCAACCGTAGTTCCTGTGTTTGGAACGGGCGCAGGGCAAAATTTCAATTTCAGCACTTTATCCGTCAATTCCACTAGTATTACTTATAATGGCGTAACAGCAGCCTCTACCGGCAGCACAGCATCTTACCCAAGTGCAAATATCGCTGTACAATCAGGAACAAATAATGCTTTTTACAACGAATCCTCTACATTACTGAAATACTACGGAGGTAACATTAGCGTAGGAGGGCTATCGGCTGTATTAATTTATTCTTCACCTGCTATTTATGGCAAATATCCAATGTCGTTGGGCACAACAACAACAAGTATTACATCAGGAACTATTTTAGCCTTTAGTAACAACGGGCTATTTAACGGCACTTGCACTGCCAACGCAGATGCTACGGGCACACTTACATTACCCGGAAGTATTACCTATACAAATGCAATCAGAGTATATTTAAATCAGGTAATGACCTTTACAATTGCCGGCTCTATTACAGGAAGTTTAATGGTTGAGCAATATGATTACTACGCCCCATCTTATTCTTTTTGGCCTAACACAAACAATAATTGGCCGGTTATCTCCGTACAAAGTTCTACACTATCAACTGCCATTGGAGGAACTTCTACACAAACCTTTGTAACCATTAACTCTCAGTATCAGTTTTTATCAGTACCTGAAAAAAGCAATACAGGTACAAATATCTTGGTGTTTCCAAACCCTGCAATTAATAAATTAGTCATTAATGCCAATACTAAATACAATTCTGCCGCAACCACAATTACTGACTTATCAGGAAAAATAATCAAACAAAGCTCTTTTGAAAAGAATGCATTAATAGAACTTAATACCGAAGAAATTCCTGCCGGAATTTACATTCTTGATATCAATATAGATAATAAACAATACAATCAAAAGATTTCCATACAGCACTAAACAGTAGTAATACATAGAAAAAAAGGGCGAATTATCGCCCTTTTTTATTTTAAAATTTCGGTTGGTGTTGTTTTTAAAAGATGTACAAATTCTTTAATTTGCATTGCATTCTGAACATTAAAATCGCCTTGTGTTTCTCTCCGTAAATTATAAAGATACGCTCCACTATTCATACTTCTGCCGAAATCCCTTGCTAAGGAGCGTATGTATGTCCCCTTACTACATTTAACCATAAATTGAATGTGTGGTAAATTAATCTGTGTGATTTCAAAAGTATATATTTCTATAGGCTTGGCAGCAAGTTCTACTTCTATGTTTTTTCTGGCAAGTTGATATGCCCTTTTTCCATTAATATTTACAGCGCTATGAATTGGCGGCACCTGCATCTGTACTCCTATAAATTGTTTTGCAGTATTCAATATCATTTCATCAGTAATGTGTTGTATAGAAAACTCTTCATCAATATCTGTTTCTCTATCAAAAGAGGGCGTTGTTGCTCCCAAACGAAATGTCCCCGTATATGTTTTACTCTGTTGTTGAATCGTATCTATGGATTTTGTTTTTTTTCCGGTACAAATAACCAATAAGCCTGTAGCTAAAGGGTCTAGTGTTCCTGCGTGCCCAATTTTAATTTTATGTCTGATACCTATTTTTTTTTCTTCAAATGTCCACACAGCGGGTTTAATATATTTAATCACATCATACGATGTCCATTCTAATGGTTTATCTATTAATATAACCTCCCCCTGTGTAAAATCAAACATAAACTATACTATTTGTAGTGATACTCCAAACAAGTACATAACCAAAATAATACCTCCCACTATTATCCTATACCAACCATACACACTAAATCCTGTTTTTTGTAATAAAGAAATAAAAAACTTAATTGCTAAAAGTGCCACAACAAAAGACACTAAATTACCAATAGCCAGACATTTTATTTCTTCGGAAGTAAATGAGTGATGTACTTTAATAAAATCATACATCTTTTTGGCAGTGGCTCCAAACATTGTTGGTACGGCTAAAAAAAATGAAAACTCTGCTGCAGATTTCTTTGTTAACTTTTGAAAAAGTCCACCAATAATGGTTGCACCGCTTCTACTGACGCCCGGGAACATCGCTATGCATTGAAATAAACCAATGTAGAATGCGTTTTTTTTAGATAAACTTTTTTCTTCTGCAATATTATTTTGAAATAATTTGTCGGAATAGATAAAAAAGATACCGCCTAAAACCAGGAATACGGCTACCGTTAAAGGGCTTTCTAATGCTTGGTCTATTATATCATTTAATAATACACCAATTACTGCCGATGGAATAAATGCCACTATAAGGGTAAAATAAAAATTAATAGACTGAAAAAATCGTCTGAAATAAAGAACCAATACAGATAAAATAGCTCCTAATTGAATAGCAACCGTAAAAAATTTTAAAAAATCATTAGGCTGTATCCCAAGTATTGCGCTTGAAATAATTAAGTGCCCTGTAGATGAAATTGGCAAAAATTCGGTGATACCCTCTACTACTGCAAGAACAATAACCTCCCAAATACTCATTGATCTTTAGCTTTTTTCATAATGCCCCAACCTATCAAAACAATACCGCCAACAATAATAATTGGAGCTAAGGTTAATCTTCTGAAACCAAAAATTTCATAGTTAAATACATTAGGATTTTCGCTACCGCCACCTATCATTAAAACATATCCTAAAAGTACTAATACTATTCCTATAATAATTAATCTATAATTTGATTTTCCAAAAGTTTGTGTACTCATAAAATATTTTTTGAGGTGTAAATGTACAGAAGTTTTTTTCTCTATAATTATTTTAAATCATTTTTAGAAATGCAACTTCTTTTTCCGTTAAAAATCGCCACTTGGCACGTGGAAGATTTTTCTTTGTTAGCCCTGCATATATCACTCTGTCTAATCTTACAACATTATAATCTAAATATTCAAAAATTCTTCTAACAATTCTGTTTCGTCCACTATGAATTTCTATTCCGATTTCATTTTTCTTACCCTCTACATAACTTAACGCATCGGGCTTAATATTACCGTCTTCCAATTCAATTCCTTCTGATAATTTTTCAAAATCAGGCACTGAAAAATTTCTATTTAATGAAACATGGTATAATTTTGCTATATTAGATGAAGGATGCATTAATTTATCGGCTAGTTCACCATCGTTTGTAAATAAAAGCAAGCCTGTTGTGTTGCGGTCTAATCGTCCAACCGGAAATATTCTCTCTTTACACGCATCGGCAACTAATTCCATTACGGTTTTTCGGTTTTGCGGATCTTTGGTTGTAGTTAAATAATCCTTTGGCTTATTAAGAAGTAAATAAACCTTTTTTTCATTTTTAATTACTTGTCCTTCCACATTAATTACATCGGTAGGGCTTACTTTGTACCCCAATGTTGTAATTGTTTTGCCATTTACTTTTACAACACCTGCCTCTATAAGTTCGTCTGCTTCTCTTCTCGAGCATATTCCGGAGTTGGATATAAACTTATTCAATCTGATAAGCCCATCATCATCTTTTTTATCAGCATTATTTGATTGTTGTTTTTTGCTTCCTTTCTTATATCCATTATTATCTGATCTTTCTTTTTTGAAAAAATTATCCTTACTGCCAAACTTATTGCCGTAAGAACGTTTGCCTTCTTTTCTGTCTTCGTTAAAGTCTGATGAGTATTTTTTCTTGTCCCCAAACTTGTTGCCGTAAGAACGTTTGCCTTCTTTTCTATCTTCGTTAAAGTCTGATGAGTATTTTTTCTTGTCTCCAAACTTGTTGCCGTAAGAACGTTTGCCTTCTTTTCTATCTTCGTTAAAGTCTGATGAGTATTTTTTCTTGTCCCCAAACTTGTTGCCGTAAGAACGTTTGCCTTCTTTTCTATCTTCATCAAAGTCTGATGAGTATTTTGATTTACGTTTTTTGCCATCAAAAGATGATTTAGATTTTTTATCACCAAATTTCTTTTCGCTTTTCTTAAACGATGTGGGTTTATTTCTTTTCATGTTTTTACTATTTATTCAAACCACTCTTGGTTCTTATTTTCTACATTATTTTCCAAATTCTTTTCATATTTAGAGCAATCAAGCTCCATATCACCCAAGTATTTTGGTTTTTCAAATTCGCCTTTTGATACTTTCAGTGTATTATCTGCATATACTTTTTGAAAAAACTTACCCCACACAGGCAGCGCCATGCTTGCACCTTGTCCCATTTCCAATGTATTAAAGTGAATGCTTCGCTCATCTCCGCCAACCCACACACCGGCTACTAAATCAGGCGTTAGTCCCATAAACCAGCCATCTGAATTATTTTGAGTGGTTCCGGTTTTACCGGCTATTGGGTTTCGTAAATTATATCTAAAGCGCAAACGTGCTCCCGTTCCGTAATCTACAACGCCCCTCATTAATTGAACCATTACATAAGCCTTATCTTCATTAAATACCTCTTCCATTTTAGACGTGAACTCATCTAAAATTTTTCCGTTTTTATCTTCTATTCTTGTTACAAACAGTGGTTGAATATATGTTCCTTTATTTACAAAAGTTGAATTAGCACCTACCATTTCGTACAAAGAAATATCCGCTGTTCCTAAGCACAAAGAAGGCACTTCCGGTAAATCAGACACAATACCAAGTCGCTTTGCCAAAGATACTACCGCATGTGGGCCAAACTGTTTCATCAACCATGCCGAAATGTAATTGATAGAATTTGCCAAAGCATAACGTAAAGTAACAAGCTTACCGGTTCCTTTTTCTCCATCGGAATTATCGGGACACCATTCTTCTCCTGTTGCAGTTGTAATACACGTGCGTACATTTGGCACTTGATAACAAGGCGAATATCCTTCTTGAATGGCTAAAGCATAAACAAAAGGTTTAAACGTAGAGCCAACCTGACGCTTTGATATTTTTACATGGTCGTACTTAAAATGTTTGTAATTAATGCCGCCAACCCAAGCCTTTATATAGCCTGTTTGCGGTTCCATTGCCATAAATCCGCATTGTAAAAATGTTTTATAGTACTTAATACTATCCCATGGTGTCATTATCGTGTCTTTCTCACCGTTCAAAGCATACACAGTCATGGGGACTTTTTGATGAAATGTTTTCAATATATCTTGTTCGGGCACACCTTGTTTTTTCTGCTCTCTATATCTGTCACTGCGTTTTATAGAAGTCATCATTATATCTTCTATTTCTTTTTTAGTTAAATTCCATGCAAAGGGCGCATTGCGTTTGTTTTTACATTCTTTAAAAAAAGCAATTTGTAAATCCTTCATGTGCTCGTTTACTGCTTGCTCGGCATACTGCTGCATTCTGGAATCTATGGTTGTATATATTTTTAAACCATCTTTGTATAAATTAAATGGCTCTCCTGTTTCGGGGTTAATATGTTGCTGACACCATTCTTTTAGAAAAAACTCTCTTAAATATTCTCTGAAATATGTTGCCAAACCTTCGTTGTGGCTTTCCGGACGAAAATTAATTCCTAAAGGTAATTTTGATAAAGAATCGTATTGCTGAGCAGTAATATATTTGTATTTCTTCATTTGAGACAGAACTGTATTTCTTCTATTAAGCGTGCGTTCTGCATGGCGAATGGGGTTGTATAAAGATGGATTTTGAGCCATACCCACCAGCATGGCAGATTGCTGAGTATTCAAACTATCCGGTACTGTATTAAAATAAATTTTAGATGCCGATTTTATTCCAACAGCAAGATTAAGAAAATCAAAGCGATTGAGATACATAGTCAATATTTCTTCCTTAGTATAATTTCTTTCTAACCTTAAAGCGATAATCCATTCCTTTATTTTACGCATAAAAAGACCTGCCTTAGAAAGCTTTTCGCGGGGGAACATCATTTTTGCCAACTGTTGTGTGAGCGTGCTGCCACCACCTTTAGAACCTCCTGTAAATACCCCAAAAGCAGAGCGAAACAATGCTTTAATATCTATGCCGCTATGTTCGTAAAAGCGGACATCTTCCGTAGCAAGAAGAGCTTTAACGATATTTGGATTAAGGTTTTTAAACTCTATGTTTTCACGATTTTCCGCATAATACTTTCCAAGTATTTTTTTATCAGAACTATAAATAATGGTGGCAAGGTTGCTTTTGGGATTTTGGAGTTCTTCTACACTTGGTAATTTACCGAATATATCTTTTGCCGTTAAAAAGGCAATAAAAAAAAGGCATAAAAATGGCACCCACACCATTATCCAAATCCAAATAGGAGAGAATTTAATTTTACTGCTTTTTTTATCTAAAGACATTTACGGATTTTATTTTGCAAACCTACATAAAATTAAATGAACTTGCACAACACAATATTTGTATAAAAAACAGAGCTTGAGTTTTTATTAAAAAGCCATTGCTTACAGTTAATAAGAAAGCACATCTTTTTTGATAATTTGTAAGAAAATTTAATTTGGTTAAATATTATTTTGTATTTTTGTGTAAAATAAACCTCCATAATTTATGGCGCAAATACGAACAAAATTAAGGCAAATACAAACGAAATTAGACGGATTAGCGAAGTTTTATGGCGGTTATCCGCAAGTTAGGTGCAACCCTAAAGACCGACACAGTAACCAAAATATTACAGACGACAGAAATGCTTGAAATAAGAAAAGGAACAGCGACAAAGAACTATGAAAACACTTTTTTCAGAGAGTTTGCGGACAATTTGAAGAAGATGTTTGACAAATATTCGCTTGACGGATTACTTATTGCCAACTCTGAATGTGAAGCAGAAAGCCGACTGCAAATTGACGCTTTGCTTGTAACACCTAAGGCAGTTTGTATTATTGACTTTAAAAACTTTAGCGGTAAAATCAACCTACCCAATGAAAAGAATTTTGAAATGGGGATGTGGACAAATACAACTGGCGACCAAATCAAAGGTGGCAGTTCAATAAACCCATTTATTCAATTAAAAAATCAAAAAAGAAGATTTTCAGAAGTATTTACAAAAAGTATCAAATCGAACCTTATAGACGGAGATACCCTAGATTGTAGCCATATTGTAAGTATTGTATGTTTTCAAAAAGAGATTGAACTAAATAGAGAGATTCCAAATTCAAAGGAGTTGGCATTTTGGATTATTGATAGACTAAATTTCATAGAGAAAATATCTGATATTATTGATGTTTCCGACAAGGAAGTAAACATTTCGCCAAATTCTTATGATGCTTTTAAAAAAGTGTTTCGTGCTGACAAATTTAAGTTTGACGATAAACCGCTTGAAGATAAATTAAAAGTGTTTGCTGATAAATCGGCTACACTTGATTTTAAAAAGCTTTATGCCGACCAACATTCAGCGTTAACTGAAATAAAAACATTTTTAGAAAATCCAGAACAACAAATTTTCGTTTTACAAGGAACTGCAAATAGTGGTAAATCATATCTAATTCCTTTCATTCAGGAAATTGCCTACAATTTGGGAATACAGGAAACTGAAGTTTTCGCTTCGTCAAGTCGAGTAGCAAATAACTTGCTTACAATTGGCGGATTAGAAAGAGTAAACAGTATCTACTCATACATTTATGGCGGACAAAAAAACAACAAGCAAGAAGACGAGCAAGTCAAGGAAAAAGAAAACAAAGAAGAAATAGACGAAACGAATGATTCCGAAGAATTACAAATTGAAGAAATTCCTTTAAAAAACTGTGATAACGCAGACAACGCTTTATTCATCGTTGATGAATCGCAACTTGTTTCAGATTCATTTAATCAATCCATTGATTTAATTTTTGGAACTGGTTATTTGCTTAAAGATTTTTTGAGTTTCACGAATTCTACAAATACCAAGAAAAAAATAATTTTCATTGGCGACCCTTTTCAACTTCAATTAGGAAAAACGGATGAATCGCCCTTAAATCCTTTGTATTTAGAAGAAGCATATAAACTAAAAACTAATGCTTACCAACTATTAGACAAACCCGATTTTTCCGTTATCAATAAAGAAGCTTTGTTTTGCGTTGATAAAATTCGCACCCAATATTTTAATTCTTTAAAGTTTGAGCAAAATGATGATTTTAAAATATTGTCAGATGATATAGAAAAAGAAAACGTAATTGCAGATTTAATAAACTCAAAGACAGGGCATTTACTTTATTTTAGGAATGAAGATGCTCAAGAAAGAAATTTAAAGATAAAGAAAGATATTCTTAAAAATGGAGATTGTCTTGCAATTGGAGATTTGGTTGTTTTCAATAATAACATTGAAACGAAAAGTGACAATCCAGATGCTTTCCCTAAAAAAATACTTAATGGGCAGTTTGCAACAATAACAAAGACATCTGTTGATTTAAGAACTGAACCAATTTTTGATAGAAAAGGTAAACTTATTTCAAATTTAAATTTTGTCGAAGTTGGCATAAAGCATAGTGAATCCGGTTATGAATCCACAATTATATCATTTGAAAATTTCAGGAATAGCCCTAAGGCAGTATTATCAAATAATGACGCAAAAGCCTTTCGGATATTTCTTTATCAATTAGCCAACAAAGAGTTAGATAATTTTATACAAGGTAAATATAAAGTTGATGATGAACTAACTTTATTATTAGCTGAATTAAAAGAAGGTAAAAAGGTAAAAACTAAAATAAACAAAAAATTGCAATCTATTTTAAGGACAATACCATCAACAGATTATTATAAAATAAAAAATTGTGCTTGGTTAAAATTTGGTTGGGCAATGACTGTCCATAAATCAATGTCTTACAAATGGCAAGAAGTAATTTTCAATGTAGAGAAAGCAGGGACAACAAATGAGAATCATTTCAGATGGCTTTATACAGGAATTTGCAGAGCGAGGAAAAGAGTTTCTTTAATCAATTACAAACCAATAAGCCCTTTTGACAAAACTGAATTTGTTGACAGCAATACTGCAAATGCCACAAACGAGTATTTTTACATTGCCGAAAGCCAAGAAACCGAAAACCGCTTAACTGAATTTAAAGATTTTGTTTTAAGTAAACTAATTGACACAGAAATAGAAAGAGTTGAGAACCTAAATTGGCAAGAACGTTACCATTTAAAAAGCAATACAAAAACAACTATTGTCTCATTTAGCTATAATGGTCAAGGAAAATTCAGATTTCCAACTTTGTCAGGCGGAGATACTGTTTTTGGTAATGAAATTATTGAGCATTTAAAATCCAAAAGCATTTCCTTTCATTTTGGCATTGTTAAAGACCTTTGGCGGAAAACTCAATATGAAATACTTTCAAACATATTGAAGCAAAACAACGTGTTTTTTAGTCAAATTATTCAAACTAATTTCAAGGACAGAATCAAATTATTTAGTAAACAAAATGGTGAGATTGATTTAGAAGTTGATTATAACGGAGACGGTGCTTTTAGTAAAATCACCGCAAAGTATTATTCAAATAAAGCAATATGGAATGTTTTCATAGATGCTATTAACCAAATCAAAGCGTAAACTATGGCTTCATTATTCGACTTTAGTCAAGCTATATCTAAACTCAACAAAGAGAAAAAATTTGCTGAGGCATTAAAGTATTTCAAAGATGGCAAGAATGAATTTACACCTGAACAAATTGGATTAAACAAATACATCGTTTATGAGATGATTTCAGCTTTAATTGAAACAAATCATTATGATGTTATTTTCACTTTCATTGAGCAACATAATGTTGTTTTAGACCCAAAAAACTTTTCGTATTTACTTAAAAAATTCAAAGACAAACCCTCTGTAAATTGGACTGTTGTAAATAGGTTTTGTGATTTGGTTTCCGTTGATTCACTTGACACAGAATGTAGAACCATCGAAGTTGAACGAAAAGGAGAAAAGAAGCCAATGGAACTTGCATCAAGCAAAGAAGATTGGTATGCAGTAAAGACCAAAGCACTTTTTGAAACACAACATTATCAAGAGTGTTTTGAGTTATCAAAAAAAGCTCTCGAATCATTTGAAAAATTCCACTATTCAAATGAGGTTTGGTTTGCAAGAAGGATAGCATTATCAAAAAAGCATCTTGGTAATTCTGCTGATGCACTTAATGAACTGCTTTTAATTCTAAGGCGAAAAAAGGAATGGTTTATTCAAAATGAAGTTGCTCAGATTTACAAAGAAAATGGAGATTATGAAAAGGCTTTTAAATTCGCAATAAGTGCTATTAATAATTTTGGCGACCTAGAATATAAAGTTGGACTACTTGTTTTAATCGCTGAACTGTTGGCATTAAAGGAGGAAAAAGAATTATCCTTTAAACATTATTCATTATCAAAACTATTGAGACTACAAGAAGAATGGAACGTTCCAAATTCTGTTTCTTCGGCATTAGCTCAATTTTCTTTTGAGCAAATCGTAATTGAAAAATTGCCCGATTTAAAAAGAGAATTAAAAAAATACTGGAGCAGTTTTAATCCACAACAGAACGCACCTAGACAAAATACAACCCAAAGACAAACTGGAAAGATTGACAGGATTTTACACAATGACGAAAAGGGGGCAGACGGTTTCATAAAATATGACGGTAATAAATCAATTTACTTTCGAGTAAACACGACAGAGGAAATTATTAAAAAAATAGCTATTGGTTTAGAAGTAGAATTTAAAATATTACCAGCCACAGAAGACAAAAAAGAAAAAGCAATTCAACTAAAGACAAAATAAAAGCCAACGCATTTGGTAGCACATTTGCAGTTTTTCCAGCCGCACAAAGCCAAGCAAAAAACTGCAAAAGAGCTACCAAGCCAACGCACGGATAGAAAGACAATGCAGCAAAAATGAAAGAAAATAGGACGAAAAAAATAAACAACGAAACTGTAACAAAGGCTATATGCAATAAGGGTTTCAGTGGTAATTCAAG
>JBDHZB010000045.1:0-20471 GCA_039811645.1 Bacteroidia bacterium
TCTCTTTTCAGAACTCGTTTTAACTCATTAATAGCTTTAATATCGCCGTCATAATCTATAGGGTCTCCGTATCTTCCTAATCCAATATGTTCTACTACATGCATACACGAGAGAGACTCGATACTTTCTGTTGCAAAATGCATGTTGGTTAAGTTACAGGTTCCAATAGCAAGATTATCTAATAACAATTCGGGCGGTCTATAGTCATAATACTTAATGGGGCAAAAAGCAGATGCTGTTCCTGCAAAATATAAAGAAGATGAAATATCTACATGTTCTGATGGATTAATTTCCTTTAACTTTCTTACAGCCCATGAGGTGTGGTAAAGATAATGTTTATCAAAATTTGTATTAACAGTGTCTTCTCCAAATATCGGCATTAACTCAAGTTTTTCAAATCTATTATATGTAGAGTTAAGAGTTTTGAATTTATAATATTGAGAATGAAATTTTAATCCATTTTTGTTTTTTAGGATTTTCAATTTATACGTTAAAGCATAATATATCTGTCTAATCCACTTTTTCATACTTATAGCTTAGACTATTTGCAATAATAAAAACAGCTCCTGAGTTCAGTACATAGGGAAGAATTGATTCGTCGGAAAAAACAATATATCCTGCTTGTTCTTTATAAAAAATAGCATTTAGGTGAGAAGACAGTCCGATAGTAAGATTATATATACCCTTTCCATAACAAACATCTTTTTCTTCAAACTCAAAAATATATTTTCCTTTTTTATAGTCTTGTGGGGTTGTCCAAATAGAACGTAACGGGATTCCCATTTCACTTACAAACCCAATGCCCACTACAAAGCTACTAATATCATGCAAGAGTTCAAGGTGTACACGTAGTTTGTATTTTTCTCCAATTTTAAAATTTTGTTTTAAATTATTCTGCACATCTGTTACTTCAATTTTTGAAACACACGCTTCCTGATAAGATTGTAAATTCTCAATTTCAAAAACAGACTTATCTCTCTGAAAATTATGAGACAAATAGTGGTGGATAACTTCCGACGTTTTTTCAAATGCTCTAAGTTCCCCATCTTCCAATAAAATACTTTTAGGACATAGCTTAGATATTTGTCCCATATTATGACTTACAAACAACACGGTTCTGCCTTGTTTTTGTGTAACTTCTTCCATTTTGCCTAAACATCTTTTTTGGAATTCTGAATCGCCTACTGCTAAAACTTCATCTACTACCAATATTTCAGATTCTAAAAAAGCAGCAACAGCAAAAGCTAATCGTAATTGCATGCCGCTTGAATAATGCTTAAGCGGTGTATCAATAAATTTTTCCACACCACTAAAAGAAACAATATCATCAAACTTTTTTTTGATTTCATGACGCTTCATTCCTAAAACAGCACCATTAAAAAATACATTCTCTCTGCCTGTTAGTTCCGGATGAAAACCTGTTCCAACCTCTAATAAACTGGCTACCCTTCCTCTAAGTATTATTTTGCCTGTAGTAGGTGGGGTTATTTTAGATAGTATTTTTAATAATGTGGATTTTCCGGCGCCATTTTTCCCAATGATGCCAATACTTTCTCCATAACCAATATTTAAATTAATATTCTTTATCGCCCAAAAATCTTCTTTAGATTCAAAAATTGCAGTAGGATTTTTAAGTATAGTAAAAATACTATCCCGCAAACTTAAGTACGGCTTTTGCTGATGAGAAATTTTAAATTTCTTTCCTAAATCTTTTATCTCAATAATAGGCTCCATACACTAAATAATATCAGCAATATATTCTTCTGTTTTTCTAAATAAAAAGATTCCTATTATTAATACTATTATAACAACAGTAATAATTAATAAACTATCTTGTAATGCAATATCTCCATTTATAAAGGATTTTCTAAATAAATCAAATGCCAAAACCAATGGATTAAGATAATATAAGTACTTAAATATACCGGATATTTTGGATTCGAAACTATAAATAATAGGGCTTGCAAAAAATAAAAGTTGTATAAAAAATGGAAGTATATATTTAAAGTCCCTGTACTTTACTACAAATGATGAAAAGATAATCCCCATTGCCAATCCAAACAATACAACAATCATTAAAGAAAATACCAAATAGAGAATATTGAAGTGAAATAACAAATTAACATCTGTAATTACAAGGAACACCAATAGTACAATATAAGAAATAATAAAATCGAAAAGAGCCGCCAAGCCAGAAGATATAGGTATAATTAATCTTGGAAAATAAACCTTTTTGATAATGCCGGCATTAGAAACAATATTATTAACCGTATTATTAACGATATTTGAAAATAAACCCCAAAGTATTAGTCCGCTATATACAAAAAGATAATACGGCATTGATATAGCTGTATTGGTATTAAAAATTTTTGACATAAAAAGATTAATAATGAGCATAAGAATTAATGGCTGCAATACTATCCATAAAACACCAAGCACAGCTTGTTTATATTTGATTTTAACTTCTCTCCACGCATAAATATATATCAAATCCTTATATTGCATAAGTTCCTTTAAGCCAAAAGAAAATCGGCTTTTGGGCAGAATGATTGATATTATCTTATTAGCCATTTAACCAGTTTGTTTTTACACCAATGATTTTTTCAAAATTTAAAATAGATTGCGCATAAGCTTCTCTTAATCTATCTTTCAGATTTTCATCTACTATCGGAGTATCTTGGGGTTCTATAAGATTAGAGTTCTCAATTACTTGTGTTAAGTTTACCCATAACGGAACAGGTAATATACTTTTAATTATTGGTCTGGCAATGCTGTTCTTTAGTTTTACTATTAGCTTTTGATATCCTTTATTGTTAAAACTTTTTGCACTATTCTTAATTTCATGTCCATTAATCGCAGATGCAGAAAGCTCAAGGTTATATTTTTTTGCAAAGTCCAGCAAATGTGCTTCTTTATTAGTATATAAATCTTCAAAAATAAAAATTTCTCTGCTTGCTATCGGAATAATCGGTAATATCTGTTTGAGCCAATAATCATATAACCCTAAACGATAAAATATTTTGTGTTCAATAGATGCAGGGTTATTAAGTGCAATATCTATTGTTTTTTCAAGTGTATTGTGATAAACATTTCTAGCACACTCCATATAATAAGAAGAAATAAATCTATTGATTGGGTTTCTAAAAATCATTAAGAATTTCATGTCGGGATTATGGTCTAAAGCACGTTTAATACTATCAATATGTGTGTATGCAGCTCCGCTTTTTAAAAGATAATACGTAGGAGATTTTGTTATTTTTTTATGATGGTAAAAATATGTTTTTTGTAAATACTTCAATCCCTTTTGATATTCATTATCATTATAAAAAAAGGTACATTCCAATTGCGGATGTGTAATAATATGTAAACTTTTACTTAATAAATAAGCCAAGTTTGTAGTACCGGATTTTTGAGTACCTATGATAAAAAAATCAACTTTCATTATGATTCTAACGGGTTACAAATACATACACATCTTCATTATCTTTCTTCATCATATATTTTTCTCTAGCGTATCGTTCAATACTTTCCGGGTTATTCTTTAATTCATTAATATATGATTGATTCTTATCTATTTCAAGCTTATAATACTTCTTTTCATCTATTAACTTTCTCAATTGTCTCTTCATATCTATCTGTGTAAACAGATCATTTTTATCAAAAAAGAGCAACCAAAGTAAAAATGCCACGAAGGTTATAAGGTATTTATTACCGATTTTTTTAATCATAAATTAAGAAGTTTTATATTGTTGCAAATGTATTAAAACAAATTTATTTTATATTATAAAAAGAATGAAAAAAGTTTAATTACATTTGCGTCAAAAATTTTAGCTTTCTTAGCTCAGTTGGTAGAGCAACTGACTCTTAATCAGTGGGTCGGGGGTTCGAGTCCCCCAGAAAGCACCAAGTAAAGTTTAACGCTTTGTGAATGTTGAAAGAGAAACAAGTTAATGTTATTATTTTTACGCTTACTGCAATTGTTCTTTTTGCAGTTGTTGGTTTAAACAGAAAAGTAATCAATCCTCCTAATCACACTCCTGACTTTATTTATATTCTGCCAATGTTTAATGCTATTATTAACTCTACTTGTGCCGTGTGCCTAATCTGTTCATTCATAGCTATCAAAAATAAAAGAATCCGTTTGCATAAAAAATTAAATCTATTAACCTTTGTTTTAAGCCTATTATTTTTGATATCATATATTACAGTTCATTTTTTTTTACCTGAAATACGCTACGGTGATATTAATCATGATAATATATTAGATGCAAAAGAATTGGCACAAGCAGGTAATATCAGGATTATTTATTTAATTTTACTTTCTACACATATTTTATTAGCAGGCATAGCAGTTCCATTAATATTGTTTTCTTTTTACTATGCTTTCATAGGAAATATCAATAAACACAAACGAATTGGAAAATTTACACTCCCAATTTGGTTATACGTTTGTATTACCGGTCCCATTATTTATTATTTGATTAAACCATTTTATGCATAATAAATGGATTTACTATATTTTAATTCTTTACTTCTTTATTTCTTGTAAACCGGAACAACAAAAAGTCACAACCTATAAGCAAGTAGCCCCCTTTATTCGTGAAAAATGTGCCATTTGTCACAATACAAAGCAAGCAGGTCCTTTCAATTTGGTTACTTATGCTGATATAAAAAAATATGCTAATAAAATTCGATTTGCCATAGAAAGCAACTATATGCCACCATGGCCGGCTGATACTAATTATACAACCTTTGCCAATCAACTAACTCTGTCATCTCAAGAAAAAAATCTAATCTTGGATTTTATTAAAAATAACTGTCCGATTGGAGATACAATTGGTATTGAAAACAAAAATATTTTTAACCCTATTATTTCAAGAAAACCGGACTTAACCGTCAGATTTCAAAAAGCCATTTCTATTAACGGGAATGGCAGTGATCACTTTTTTATTGTAAAACTACCCTATCAAATTGATAAAGATACTTTTGTGCAATATGTAGAATTTGTGCCTCATCAAAAAAAGATTGCACATCATGTAAACGGACATCTATTAAGATACGCTACAGATAGAAAATATAATTATTTTGATGGAGATACCTATGTTGAAGAACCTGTTTCGGATTACATTGCTACTTATAAAAAAATGGGGTTAATTTATACCGATAAGAATTCATCTGTTCCTCAGGAAATATTACCAGCGCTTATTCCTAATACAGTCTATTACCTACCTGGGTTTTTACCTTTGTATTACAAAAAAGACATAGGTGGATTTTTACTTCCTAAACATGGTGTGTTTTTCTTAAATGATATTCACTATGGACCATCTGACAGCACTGTGCTTGACAGCAGCTATTTAAATATTTATTTTGCTCCAAAAAAACCTCAAAGGTATGTTTATGAAGGTCAAATGGGGACTCATGGTATGTCTAAAATTACACCGCCACTAATTATACCTCCCAATAGTATTAAATCATACACAACTACACTACTTGTCCCTCAAACTATTTCTGTATTATCTGTTAACCCCCATCTACATTTACTTGGTAAATCCTATATTGCCTTTGCCGTAACGCCACAACGCGATACCATTCGACTAATAAAAATTAATAATTGGAACTTTAATTGGCAGTACTACTATATCTATAAACACCCCGTAATTATTCCACAAGGCTCTATGATAGTTGCTATTGCTACATTCGATAATACTTCTGCTAACACCCACAATCCATATTTCCCTCCAAAAACCGTAAAAGAAGGAGATGGATTTCATAGTATGGGAACAAATGATGAAATGTTTCAATTTTTCTTTCAATACATGATTTATCAAACTGCTGATGATACCATAAAAATTTCTTATCCGTATTGAGAATTTAATATAATTAGTGTATAATTGCACCCCTAATTAAATTATGTTATCTCGCAGGGTTCTTAGAATTAGAGTTTTTCAGTTTCTTTTTTCACTACTTAAACAGCAAGATGTGACTCGTTTAGATTCTATTAAAAAAAATCTATTCCAAAGTTTAGAAAAAACATATCGGTTTTATTTTATACTATTGAGTTTATTATCTGAATTTAAACGTCTTGAGCAAGAAGACATTGATAATAAAAAACGAAAAAAAACAGCCTCTACATCAGATTTAAACCCCAGCACTAAACTAATTCAAAACCAATTCATCAATGCTATCGGACATTCAAAGGAATTTAAACACCATTTAGAAAAACATAAAATTAATTTTGGATATGATGAAGATTGGGTAAAAATTATTTTTAAAGACCTTAAGCAATCAGAATTATACCAATCTTATATATCAAGTGATAGCATTACCGATTTTAATTTTATAGACACTCTTCTTAAAGATTTTATTTATCATCACGACTTAACAGAACATTTTTTTGAAGAAAACAGTGCTTTTGCAGCCGATGATTTATATATATCTACCCAAGCCTGCATTAGGACTTTAGAAAAATTTGAAGAAACAAAAGTATTTACACTAATTACAGCATATAAAAATGAGGCTATTGACAAACTTTTTGCAGAAGAATTGCTGGAAAAAACATTTAAACAATTTGATAGTTTAAATACAATTATTGAAAAATATTCTAAAAACTGGGAGATAGACAGAATTAACTACACAGACCTATTGCTTATTAAAATGGCAACAACGGAACTGATGTTTATGCCTGATGTGCCAATAAAAGTAACAGTAGATGAATATCTTGAAATTTCAAAAGAATACAGCTCACCAAACAGCTATATTTTCATTAATGGCATGTTAGATAATATTATCAAAGAACTAAGTAACAACAAACTAATCAAAAAGAATTAACTATTTTAGTTTTTCTCCTTTAATTAGCTTTTTAATATTTTCAAGCAATATATCCTCATCGCCTTCTACGTAAGAATTATGTGTCCATACGATATTGCCATTACCATCAATTAAAAAAGTATGTGGTACGTTAATAACATTTAATGCGCGTTTAAAATCTTGGTTTTCGTCTAAGTACACATCAAATGGCCAGTTTTTTGACTTTACATCCGTTACAACTTTAGCCGAACTTCTAGAATCATCAATAGACATTGCAATTACTTTCACGCCGGTTTCTTTTTGCCATTCGTCAAAATTTTCAGCAATTGCATCTAATTCTTTTTTGCATGGTTTGCACCATGTTGCCCAAAAACTAATAACAACCGGCTTTCCATTATTATTAATAATATCGGTTGTATTCACCTTTGTACCATCGAGCTTCTTTACCGTTACTGATGGCACCTTATCGCTGTTCATAAATAAAAATACTGCTGCAAAAAAAGATATCATTAACTTCATAAATCGGTTTTGCACAAACATACATACTTTTTTTTAATAATATTCTTAACTTTATAGTCCTTTACATTATTTAACGCAGTATCTTTGCATAAAAAATAATACATACTTACAACCTCTATTAATATAAACTTGGAAAAAATCTAATATGATAAAGCTTGAAAAATTTGACACTACGCACTATAACAACTTAATTTCTTGGATAGATAATAAAGAAGACTTAATGCAATTTGCAGGACCTATCCTTTCTTTTCCACTAACAACAGAGCAATTAGAAGAATCATTTAGAGACCCTAACCGCCATGCTTTTTGTATAATTGATATAAACACACAAAAGGATATTGGACATTGTGAATTATATCTAAAAGAAAACACCATTCATTTGGGCAGAATTTTAATTGGCGATAAAAATTTTAGAGGTAAAGGCATTGGGAAACAAATTGTATCTCTTCTTTTAGCGTTTGGATTTACAAACTTTGATAAACCCATTGCAGAATTAAATGTATTTGATTGGAATAAACCTGCAATAAAAAGCTACATAGCAAATGGCTTTATGGCAAGTTCAGGCGAAAGAGCTATTATAAAAATGGATGGAAAAATTTGGACTACCGTTCACATGACCATTAGCAAAACAGAATGGTCTAAACGACAAAATTTAGAAAAAGCTTAAATTATATTAAGCTATTTTAATCCATAGCGGCTTTTCTTTTTCATTTTGTAAAATATATTCTTTAATACACAAATGTTCTGCTTTATTTAACAGCTCATCTGTTGCTAAAAGAGATTTAGCTTGCTCTCTGGAAGCTTGCAATATATCTTGATCTTCAACCAAATCGGCTATTTTAAAATTAAACATTCCGCTTTGTCTTGTTCCCGCTACTTCTCCGGGTCCTCTTAGTTTCAAATCTACTTCACTAATTTCAAAGCCATTGTTTGTTCTTACCATTGTTTGAATGCGTTGTTGAGCAGGTTCACTAAGTTTATTTGTCAGCAAAATACAATATGATTTTTCACTACCACGCCCTACCCTTCCACGTAATTGATGTAATTGAGATAATCCAAATCGCTCTGCATTTTCAATAATCATAATGGTAGCATTAGGAACATCCACGCCTACTTCTATTACAGTAGTAGCCACCATGATATTCGCTTTTCCTTCATAGAATTGCTGCATGGCATTGTCTTTTTCTTGCTGATTCATTTTACCATGTACTTGCACAAGTTGATATGTGGGAGGTTTAAAAATAGATGAAAGTTCTTTAAATCCATTTTCTAAATTTTCCAAATCTATTTTTTCGCTCTCTTGTATTAGTGGAAAAACAAAGTAAGCTTGTCGTCCGGAATCAATCTGCTCTTTTACAAAATGTAACACATCATTTCTTTTATAATAAGAACGATGAGCCGTTACTATTGGTTTTCTATTGGGTGGTAATTCATCTAATACAGATACATCTAAGTCGCCATAAAGTGTCATCGATAGTGTTCTTGGAATAGGGGTAGCGGTCATTACTAAAACGTGTGGAGGAATGTGTCCTTTTGTTTGAATTTTTGCACGTTGTGCTACACCAAAACGATGCTGTTCATCAATAATTGTTAATCCTAATCTTTTAAATTGAACAGTGTCTTCAATTAAAGCGTGTGTGCCTATTAGAAAATGAATTTCACCACTTAATAATTGCTCATGTATTTTTTCTCTTTCTTTTTGGGGTGTAGAGCCTGTAAGCAATGCAATATTGATGGGTAAGTTTTTTAAAAGTTTTGTGATACTTGAATAATGTTGTTGCGAAAGAATTTCTGTAGGAGCCATCATCGCTGCCTGATAACCATTATCTATGGCAAATAATGCAGAAAACACTGCAACAATAGTTTTACCACTTCCAACATCGCCTTGCAGCAATCTATTCATTTGTTTACCTGTTTTGGTATCATTACGAATTTCTTTAATCACTCGCTTTTGTGCATTGGTTAGTTCAAATGGCAAATATTTCTGATAAAATTCATTAAATAAATTCCCTACGTTTTCAAAAACAAATCCTTGATGTTGCTTGATTTTTCTATAGCTTCTAACAATGTCTAACTGTGCAAAAAATAATTCTTCAAACTTTAAGCGATGCTTTGCGTTTTCAATTTGTGTTTTATTTTCAGGGAGATGGATATATTTATACGCATCTTTTCTATTGATTAAAGTATTATTTGTAATAATCTCTTGTGATAGATTTTCCGGAATATATAAATCAGGATGTTGCTGATACAAATTAAAAATCCATTTCCTAATAGATTCACTTGTTATTTTCCATCTGGAATTGTTTAGCCGTTCTGTAGTACCATATACTGCACAATAACCTGATTTAAAACTCACATTAAGGTCTGTTAATTCATCTAATTCCGGATGCTGAATAGTATAGTGTCCTTTAAAATCATTTACCTTTCCATATACAATAAAGGATTTACCTTTTATTAAATATTTGCTCAGCCACTTTATGCCATTAAAAAACACCAAATCTATATGACCTGTAGAATCTTTAAAAGTTACAACCATTCGTTGTTTGTTTCCAAACCCCTCAAGAGCAACTTCTTCAATATGTCCTTTTAACTGCACATAATCCATTGTATAATTAATATCTCCGATAGCAGTATAAACGCTTCTATCTTCATAGCGAAATGGAAAATAATTCAGCAAATCAAAAACGGTAAACAATTGTAATTCTTCATTTAGAATTTTTGCCCTTTCCGGACCAATTCCTTTTATGTAAGCAATGTCTTGATATAATATATCTTTATGCTGCATATCTAATGCGTAAAGTTCTGTAAAATATATCTTATTCAAAAGAAATTTTAACTTTTTATAATTTTTATCTACTTGTCTTTTTTTGTAATTTAGGAGCTACATTTTAATGTGGTGAATAATATTTTAATAGATAAATTAGATGCATTCATACGAAAGTATTACTACAATCAATTATTAAAGGGACTTATCTTTTTTTTAATTTCAATTAGTGGTATTTTTATTTTTATTAATTTTACTGAGTATTTTTCAGAATTAGGCTCGCAAGCACGCTTTATATTACTGATTTTATGGATATTGCTTAATGCTAGTGCCTTTATTGTATTCATTGCTATTCCATTGTTAAAGCTAAATAGAATCGGAAAGGTTTTATCTTACAAAGAAGCGTCTATTATTATTGGCAAGCATTTTTCAAATATTCAGGACAAGCTTCTTAATGCATTATTGCTTCAAGAAATGGCGTTGCACAATCAGAATGAGTTACTATTAGAATCCATCAATCAAAAAACAAATGAACTATCGCCTGTCTCATTTAGTTCTATTATTCAATATTCAAAAAATACTAAATATTTACGATGGCTGGTACCTCCGGTGTTATTAATAATTTTAATCTTATTATTTTGGCCGGAAGTATTTACAAGCAGCACAAAACATATCATTTATTACAATCAGTCTTTTTATACTCCACCGTTTTTACTGGAAATACAAAATAGCGAACTCAAAGCCTTACAAAATGAAAATTTTACCTTATCTGTAAAAGTAAGAGGGCAAAAAATTCCGGATAACATCTTTATAAAAATGGAGAATAATGAATTTGTATTAGATAAAGTCTCAAATAGAGGTGAGTTCAAATACACATTCAAAAGTCCTCAAAAAGACATTCTATTTAAATTAAAAACATTAGATTTTGAAACAAATGATTATACATTAAAGGTGTTGCCAAAACCAAGTATTCAATCTTTTTCACTTAAGCTACATTTTCCAAAATATCTAAATAAAAATGATGAAAAAGTTTCTAATACAGGAGATATTATAATTCCGGAGGGTACTTTAGTAGAATGGAATTTTCACACCCTATCTACCAACGAGCTTTTTATTTATTTTAATGATAGTTCTTTCCAATTACCCATAACTGCTTCATATATTACATTTCAAAAAAGATTTAAACAAAACACACAATATATTGTTGCAGGCAAAAACAAATATATTAATTATCCGGTAGATTCCATTCATTTTAATATAACTGTTATTCCTGATCAGTACCCCTCTATTACCGTTACGCAACAAAAAGATTCCGGCTCTGTGCAATTTAATCCGAGTTTTTTCGGAACTATTAAAGACGATTATGGATTAACAAAGTTATTATTTCACGCTACTATTTATACACAAGATTCTCTTCTTAATAAAACAGAAAAGCATATTGATGAATATATCAACATTAGTAAAATGCCAAATCAAATATTTAATTATTTTATTAACCCCGATAAGTTTGCAGATACAAAACCAGGTGATAAAATAGAATACTATTTTGAAGTTTATGACAACGACGGTGTTAATGGTCCTAAAAAAACGCGCTCAGAAATTCTCACACACACCATACCTTCATCAAGTCAAATAGCTCAAAATATTGAAGCCAATAACGATCAAATAAAACATGAACTAAAAGAAAATATTAATCAGGCAAAGCAAGTACAAAAAGATTTGCAAACACTTTATAAAAAAATCTTAGATAAAAAACAAGTATCTTTTGAAGATAAAAAAAGTTTACAGAACATCTTACAAAAACAAAAATCAATACAGCAAAATATTGAGGAATTAAAAAACAAACTCAATCATAACAACGAAATGCAAAATCAACTTCAGTATAATGAAGATTTAGCAAAAAAATATGAGGAGATAGAAAAACTATTAAATGACATGATGACTCCGGAAATGAAAAAGATGATGGAAGAATTAGAGCAACTGATGAATAAAATGATGGATAAAAATCTTATGGAGCAAAAAATAGAGGAGATGAAACTTAATACAAAAGACTTAGAAAAAGAATTAGACAGAACCTTAGAAATTTTTAAACAATTTGAGTTAGAACAAAAAATGGAAAATAATATCCAAAAACTTAATGAATTAATTCAACAGCAAGAAAAACTATCTGACGAAACATCAGATAAAAAGAACAATACCCAAGATTTACAACAAAAACAACAAGAACTATCTAATCAATTTGATAACTTAAAAAAGGATTTAAAAGAAATGGAGCAGATGAATCAATCTATGGAAAAGCCGAATGAACTCCCAAATACCGAATCAATGCAAAAAGACATATCTAATGAACAAAGTCAATCTCAGGAACAATTAAAAAACAATAATAAACCTAATAGTTCTTCACATCAAAAGAAAGCAGCTCAAAAAATGAAAGAGATGAAACAATCATTGCAGAACTCCCTTAATCAGATGCAACAAGAACAACAAGCAGAAAACGAAGATAACATAAAACAACTGTTAGATAACTTACTCACATTGTCATTTCAACAAGAAGAATTAATTCAGACCATACAAAAAACAAAAACTACCGATCCAAAATATTCCCAAATAGCTAGAAATCAAAAAAAATTAAGTGATGCAGCCAAGCTTATTGAAGATAGTTTGTTTTCAATGAGTAAAAGAAATCCATCTATTTCTGCCACCCTAAATAAAGAAATCACACAGATTCAATACAACATGAACCAAACAGCAAATCAAATTACAGAGCACAACTCTGCCATGGCCGCAATGTATATGCAAAAGTCTTTTACTTCTATTAATAACCTTGCGCTTATGCTCAATGATGCCTTGGAACAATTACAAAATCAAATGAAAAATCCAAATAATATGCCGGGCTCCGGGTCTTGTAAAAAGCCAGGCAGTGGCAAGGGGCAAAAACCATCAGTGCAGCCCAGTAAACCAAAACTAAGTGATTTACAAAAGCAATTAAACGAGCAACTGAAAAAAATGAAAGAAGGAATGCAAAAAGGCAATCAAAACAAAGGGCAATTTCCGAGCTCAGGAAGCATGGCAGAACAACTTGCAAAAATGGCGGCACAGCAAGAATTTCTAAAAGAGCAACTAAAAGAAATGATACAAAAACTTAAAAATAAAGGCAAAAATCCCGGAGGAGATATTTCCAATATGATGGAAGAAACTGAAAAAGATATAGTAAATAACAGAATAACAGAACAGACCATAAAACGACAACAAGAGATTGTAACCCGCTTATTAGAATCAGAAAAAGCACTACGAGAACAAGATGAATCTGAGCAAAGAGAAAGTAAAGAACCAAAAAATGCAAAAATTAGCAACCAAAATCAAATTTTAGAGTATAATAAACTCAAATCAAAAGAATTGGAAGACTTGCAAAATACTTCAATACCTTTTAAGCCCTTTTATAAAGAAAAAATACAAACATACTTTAATACTATTCAATAACTATGATTATTAGCCCCAACAAGCCTTTAATACTTTCCTCGGATCCAAAAAATCTGAATCTTATAGAGCATATAATTCAGGATATTTGTGAATTATATGACATTCCGGAAGATGCTTTTGGAAATATTCTTATTGCTGTTACCGAAGCAGTAAATAACGCTATTTATCACGGAAATAAAGCCGATCCTAAAAAGTCTGTGTACATTAATTTTTACACTAAAAATAACCAGTTAATTTTTTCTATAAAAGATGAAGGACCAGGGTTTGATTTTCAAAACCTACCCAATCCCACACTCCCCGACAATATCCAAAAAATTGGAGGAAGAGGTATTTTCATTATTTATCAATTAGCAGATAAAGTTGATTTTAAAGATAACGGAAAAGAAATAGAAATAGCTTTTGCCGTACAGAAATTTGTTGGTTAATTTTTATTATCTTTGCGTAATAAACCTATCACATGATAAGGGCTGTAAGTTTTCTTTATAGTACTTTAATAGTTTGTTTCCTTGTTTTTTCTTGTAAAAAAAACTCCGATACAGATTCTGTTGATATGAAAAAAGACTACTTTCCTTTAGAAGTTGGCAGATACATTGTTTACAATATAGACAGTACTATTTATGATGAAATTACACACATCCCTACAACATATAAATATCAAATTAAGGAGAAAATCACACAAACGTTTACTGATAATGAAAATCAAACAGCTTATAGGCTAGAAAGATATATTAAGTGGTATGATAGTACCAAGGCTTACAGTCAAATTCCGTGGCAAATAAAAGAAGTATGGATGATTAATGCGTATGTAACTTCTATAGAACGGCAAGAATCAAATATTCGTTTTGTGAAATTGATTTTTCCGCCACAACAAAATACTCAATGGAATGGCAATGCTAAAAATAATTTAGGTTATCAAACCTATACATACAGTTATGTAGATAACCCAACAACTATTTCTACATTGTACTTTGAAAAAACTCTAAAAGTTCTTCAAAATGATTTTAGAACACTTATTAATTATCAACATGCCGAAGAACAATATGCGCGCAATGTTGGACTTATTTATAAAAATTATATTAACGTGTCTTCACAAACAATCATCCCAAATATACCTGTAGAAAACAGAGCAGAAAAAGGTGTTATATTTAAAATGCAAATTGTAAGCTATGGTAAAGAATAGTTGGCTTTTATTAATAGGTATTTTTCTATTATCAAATGGTTATACCCAAACAAATAAATATTTTATTGCATTTAAAAATAAAAACGGAACACCCTATTCTATTTCAAACTCCTCGGCATTCTTATCAGCTAAGGCTATTCAAAGAAGAATTAATCAAGGTATTGCTGTTAACTACTCTGATTTGCCCGTAACACCATCTTATGTGTCGCAAATTGCATCTGTTCCTTCCGTAACAATATTGCATCGTATTAAGTGGTTAAACGGCGTTCTTATTCAGGCTACTAACCCAACAGCCACAACGGTTATTCAAACATATTCTTTTGTTCAAGCCACACAGCCAATTAATTTAGTTGTCAATTCATCTCCTAAAAATCAGGAAGTCGCCAATAATAGCATTACTTATTCTTCTACTCAAAAAATATACGGCTATAATTATGGCGGGGCTACTACACAAAATAACATGATTAATATTTCCTGCTTACACAACAACGGCTATCGCGGGCAAAATATGACCATTGCAGTAATTGATGATGGCTTCTATAATGTAAATAACAATCCTGTGTTTGATAGTTTATTTTTAGAAAACAGACTCTTAGGAACAAGAGATTTTGTATCAAGGGACACAATGGTTTTTGAAGATGATTATCATGGAGCTTACGTGTTATCTACAATGGCAGCATGTTCTCCCGGGAATATTATTGGTACTGCACCAAAAGCTAAATATTGGTTGTTAAGAAGTGAAGACGTAGCTTCTGAAACACCTGCAGAGGAATACTATTGGGTAAGAGCCGCAGAGTTTGCCGATAGTGTTGGTGCAGATGTTATTGCATCATCATTAGGATATACTACTTTTGATAATGCCACCTATAACCATACTTATGCCATGATGAATGGTAAAACGACACCTATTGCTAAAGCTGCTGTTTTTGCAGCAAGAAAGGGTATGTTTGTAACTATTGCCGCAGGCAATGAGGGCGCAGGAACATGGTATTATATTTCAACACCTGCAGATGCCGATAGTGTTTGTACAGTTGGTGCTGTAGATAATTCTTTAAATGTTGCGTCTTTTAGCAGCAAAGGGCCTACTTCAGATGGGCGCATTAAACCTGACGTTTGTGCAATGGGAGTACTTACTGCCGTTTCAGATGCTAATGGAAATGTTTTTAACGGTAATGGCACATCATTCGCTACGCCAATTATTGCAGGTGCCGTTACTTGCTTATGGCAATCAAAACCAACATTACATGTGCAACAACTACTCCAATTAGTAAAGCAGGTAAGTACTAATTATGCTTCTCCCAATAACAATATAGGATATGGCGTTCCAAATTTTTGTAGTGCATATAGTATAGCTTCCGTTGAGTTATTTAATTCATCTACGAAAGTAAATATCTTCCCAAATCCTGCTTCAAATATTCTACATATTCAATCTTCTAACAAGATACTATCAGCCATTATTAAAGACATTGCCGGCAATACTATTGCCGAATATTCTATCAAAGAAAATTTCACAGAAACAGATATTTCATCTTTATCACAAGGAATATATTTTATCGTCATTCAAACTGAAACTTCTGAATTACAATATAAATTTATTAAGTTGTAATGATCGCTTTGTGTGTGCAGTTTCTGTGCGGCTCCTATTGAAATATAATCTTAGAAAATTCGGAATTACCTTCTTTATCTATAACCATTACGAAATAAGTTCCGGACATTAAATTGTTTCTATGGATAACAATCTCTTCAGAATCAATCACATTAAATTTCATAACCTCTCTCCCTGAAACATCCAATACTTTTATTGTTTGAATATTTTTATCATTCATGATTTTAATATGTACTTCAGAAAGAGACGGATTAGGATAAATAATTACAGATGCATTGTTATTAGCCTCTGAAATGCCTGTTGGGCAATATGTGTAAGAATAAAGCGTAGCCGTTTGTACAGGAGTGTTTGGTAGTAACAAAGGCGTATATGTACAACCCAATCTGCTTAATAGATAATCTCTTACAAAAGAAATTGTAGTATCCATGTAAGCCGTACTCGATGCAAAAGGGACATGTCCTTGCCCATACCATGTATAGAAACTATTTTGAACACCTAATTGCTGTGCTTGTTGATATAACATTCTGCTACCGTCTAAATATAACAGAGGAACGCCCGGGTTGGCAATACCTCTATTGTAAGTTACAACCGCATCTGCTGTTCCATGCATAGAGCAAAATGGGATATTGCCACTTTCTAACCACCAATACATTCCCAGTGCCCCACTTAAACTGATCACTCCCTTTATTTTCTGAGAATATCCCGGATTTCCACTATTACCATCTAATCCTCCCAACGCTGCCAATGTAGTAGAGTTTACATAGGGATTAATCTCACAAGTTTTATCTAAATAGGCTGTATGCAATACTGTCAGTGCCCCTGCAGATGATCCCCCGATAAAAATATTGGTCGTGTCAATTTTATAAGTATTGGCAGTTAATCTGTCTTTGTAAAAAAACCGAATAGCAGCTTTTAAATCTTGTACTGCTCTTAATACTGCTTTTACTGCATTAGTTGAATCTATAGGATAAAATCCCAATCTATAATTAATAGATGCGCACACATATCCCTTTTTTGCGAAGGCATTAGAAAGTGCTACAACATCGCCATCTGTACTTGTTCCTGAAATAAAACTGCCGCCATGAACCCAAATAATTAAAGGTCGCTTGGTGGCTGTATCACCCTGTGGTTGGTACATATCTAACGTTAATGTAACATTGCTTCCCGAATAGCTAATATTAGAGCCGTAAGTAATATTTGAATTTACTGTTACTGCCGTAAACGTATCAGATGCATATCTGCCGCCGGTACAATAGCCTTGAGCATAAGTTACATAGCTCATTATGCTTACTAAAAGTGTTGAGTAGATTTTTTTCATAGGTTTATTTTTTTAGTGTTTATTTCATGGAAAAATGCATCCTCTGTATTTTGTAACATCTAACAAAGGAATGCTTGCATTATATGTTTGATTAATTGCTTTAATAAATGTGTTTGCCAAAAAGGCATTGCCCATAGGATTAAAATGAATGCCATCTAAAGAAAACATACCACCTGTTACAAATTGCGTATTGATATTAATTCCATTATAAACAATTCCTTTAATAGCGTTACTCATAGCAGCATTGATATCTACAAAAGCTAAATGTTTATTTTGTGCTACGGCATAAATTTTACTATTATAACTATTGATAGCATATTGAATGGCTTGTATTTCTGAAATGGTTAAAACGTATTTATCCGGTACCGGCGTTAAAGAGCCCATGCCATTGCATTTAATTTTATTCAATGGTACTGATAATAAAATTAAATCGCCTTTTTGTGCTTGCCTAAATCCTTTCGGGTCGTTAATATCCTCAATAATAAATCCATTAGCACCCGCATTAAAATGGAAAAAAGCGCTGGCTGGCGAAGCGTTCAGTGTGTCTGCTTGTCCTTGTCTTAGCGTTAACCCATTATAAGGTATGGTAGTAAAAAATGGCATCGTAGTAATGTCAGGGATATTAGCAATTGCTCCCTTATCTGTTTTACGCATCAATGCATTAACAAGAGAATCTAAGCTGGCATCAAAGCCAACACCCGCAACTCCGGCAGATGGTGTTAAATTGCCACTTGCCGCACCATTCATGGCATATAACAAAGCATCATTAGTTCCAATAAACAAACTGAAAAATGTAGGGTTTTGGTTAATCGCATCTAATAGAACCGATGTAGTAGCAGGATTAGAAGCCATTCTGGCAAAGAACGGATTGCCTGTTGTTATATTTCCATATCCCGGAGTTACGACATCTATTACGCGAATGCCGGGTACTCCCATATTATTAAACGGTCCTTGTAAAGAAAATATATTGTTGACAAAAATACTTGTATCTCCTTTACTTGCAACATTAAATGGCATTAAAGAAGTAACGCCCAAACAATCTGTAACGTACCCTAATTGTAATTTACTGTTTTTATCTAACCCTACACCAATGGAACTTGATGAAACCAAGGGTTGCTTAAATATAATGGTTTGTCCTGATGCTAAAGCAAATTGTTGTGCAATTAAATTAGGATAGGAATATAATTGTCCTTCATAGTATAGTGCCCCATCAGCATATCCCGATGTAAAAGAGTTACCTATGGCTACATAGTTGGCAGAATTTATGCTTCCTACTGATGAAGTGGGCTTTGTAATATTTGGTTTACATCCAAAAAATATCAGTATAAAAAGAAAAAGAATAATTCTTATCATAATTAAAATTTATACATAATAGACAAGCCCGGTGCAGACACATAAGTTTTGTATGTCCCTACAGGTCCAATTGTTTGATTATTATTTAATGCTTTGCGGGTAAATACCTCTAATGTATAAGAAGCATCTATTACAAATTTATTATTCAGATTATAGCCCAAGCCAACCGATGTATTAATCCTATTTGCATCTGGGACTTCCGGGGTAATATAATTATCAGGAATGGGTGTTAAGGAAATACTGCATCCACCTCTAAAATAGAATTTTTCTTTCATAACATATTGCGCTCCTAATCTAAAAGAAAAAACGCTTTTATATAATCGTGGTAATTTTGTATCATGTAATTGATCTGTATTTTTTTGATAATCAAAAGCCAAAGTATCATAGGGTTTCCAGTTGTTATAATTAACGTCTAAAGCGAAGGATAGTTTTGCAGACGCTTTAAATGCCATACCTATTGTTGTGATAGATGGTAATGGCAAATTTGATTTGAATGTTCCTGATGGCAATTTACTGCTTAATGAAGTGGGTACATTAAAGGTTGCTGTTCCATCATTCAAACTCATTACAACTTTTGATCTATGAGTGAATCCAAATGAAATTTTATCATTTAATTGATAATATACTCCTGCATTAAATCCATAGCCATTAGCTTTTCCTGATAATTCAGCGTGTCCGTATTGACCACTTGTATTTATTATAGGAATATCCTGATCTAATTTTACATTACCGGTTGCATATACAAAGCCAACACCGGCACTAAGTTTATCTGTTATTTTATAGCTTATTGATGGCTGAATAAAAAGTGCAAATAATTGTAAAGCTGTAAGATTAAACCTCCCCGTCCATGCATCTTCCCATTTTACAATACTACCAAAGGGCGTATAAACTCCTAAACCGAATTTAAATTTTCCTAATAAATTTTCCTTTTTACTGCCCCATACAGCATATGCTGAAAATGGTGTTGTAATAGGCGATTGCGTTCTATATAGATTATTTGTTCTCGCATCTAAAAAAGCAATGTTGGCAATAACAGAAGTGGCTCCAAGCTGTACACTATTTTCCTTTAGAAAAGACATACCTGCCGGATTAAAAAACACAATAGCTCCATCTTGAACATACGCAGTACCGGCACCACCCATGCCTTGTTGCTTTTGTCCTTGTAAGTTAACCTGAAACCCCTGAGAAAAAATAATATGTGTTGAAAAAAGAAGTAGTAAAAAAATTTTATTCATAAGAAAAAATTGGCATAAACATAAGTATTTGTACGCAAATCATCAATACAATCGTATTTTTTGAACAGTAATTTTTATTAATCTCCTATATAAGGTAAACAAGTAACATGCCCTGTAAACTCATGATAATTTCCTTTAAGGTCTTTAATGTATAATTTATAAACATACACATCTTCTTTAGCTTTGGTGCTGCCGTTCTTTACGGTGCC
>JBDHZB010000046.1:0-20368 GCA_039811645.1 Bacteroidia bacterium
AGCTCTCTATATATAACGTGGTCGTTGGTTTTATCATTCCCTTTAATAATTACTTTATTAATAATGGCTTGCTTGCCTTCATAAATATGAATATCAAAATCAATGGTATCATTTCTGACATTTCTTTCTTTTGGTTGTATTTGGAAAAATAAATAACCATCATCCATATATAAAGAAGATATATCGTACCCGTTTGGATTCATATATAGTTTCTGATCCATTTTTTGTTGATTGAATATTTCACCTTCTTTAATACTTAAAATTGTATCTAATTGACCACTTCTGTATTTAGTATTGCCATACCAATAGAATTTTCCGAAATAGTAACGGTGTCCTTCATCTATTGTAACGTCAATATTAACGCGATATTTATCTACAAAATAAACGGTATCTTTTACAATTCGTGCGTCTCTGTATCCTTTTGAGTTATATTTTTCAATAATATTTGGTAAATCTTTTTCTAAATTATCTGCAAGGTATTTCCCGCCATTAAATACATTATACCACCTGTGCCGCTTGGTTTCTTTGAGTTTGCGTCTTAATTTACCGGAAGACATTATAGTATTGCCGCTAAAATTTATATCCTGAACTTTTACTTTTTTTCCTTTATCTATCTTAATAAACAGAACAACATGTGGTGTTTTAGCAGTTTTATCGGGTTCTTGCACAATATCTACTTTTGTAAAATAATATCCTTTATTGGTGTAATAGTCTTTAATCGTATTTTTTATTTGTCCGATAGCATAATCGGTTACTACCTTTTCCCGAACCAATCTTATTTTTCCGCGTATCTCATCAGCATCGTGTTTTTTAACAGAGCCTAAAAAAGTATATTTTGATAATCTTGGTTTTTCAGTAATACTAATTTTAAGAAAAATATCACTACCCACAATTTTATCAATATAAATTGACACATCATCAAACATGCCTTGCTTCATTAGATTTTTAACAGCCTCACTTATTTTATCTCCCGGAATTTGAATAATATCGCCTACTGCAATACCTGTGAGATATTTTAGAACATTTTTATCGGTATTTTCTATGCCCTCTATTTCAAGTCCGCCAATGGTATATTTTTTAGGATTACTCCGATAAAGTTCTGCAGTAGAATTTTGTGAAAACACATGTCCACCTATTAGGAAAGTTATAATAACAAGGGATAAAAAAAATCTTTTTTGAAAGTAGAAAATCATTGGTAGGTATAACGTTAAATAGATGGATTTATTTTTTTAGCTTGTTCCCCTGTCATACCAAATCGACGTTCTCTATTTTGAAAAGCATGAATGGCTTTGTACAATTCTTCTTTATTAAAATCCGGCCAATATACTTCTGTAAAGTAAAACTCGCTGTATGCGGCTTGCCATAATAGAAAGTTGCTGATTCGGTATTCTCCACTGGTTCTTATTATTAACTCGGGGTTTGGCAGATTGTTAGTACATAAATGTTTTTGTATTATTGTTTCGTTAATAGCGTCTAAAGATAATATATTAGACCTTACCTCTTCGGCAATTTTTTTACAAGCTTCTGTTATTTCCCACTTGGAAGAATAGCTTAAAGCTAATGTAAGTGTGAGCTGTGTATTTTTTTTAGTAAGCTCTATTGAGCGATGTATAGAGTCAATACATTTTTTTGGCAAGGATAAAATATTTCCAATGGTATTTAAACGAATATTATTGCTTTGCAACTCCGGCACTTCTTTTTCTATTGCAAAAACAAGCAATTCCATTAAAGCGTCAACTTCTTCTTTAGGTCTTTTCCAATTTTCTGTACTAAAAGTATAGAGTGTTAAGTATTTAACACCACATTCTATACACGCTTTAACAATATTTCTAACCGACTCAACGCCTGCTCTGTGCCCGTCAATCCTGTCTTTGCCATGTGTTTGAGCCCAACGTCCATTACCATCCATAATAATGGCTACATGTAAAGGTATGGGCCTATTTTTAATTTCTTGCAGCATTAAGTATTTATATAAATAAGTTAAAAACCACGCAAAAGTAATTTTTTTTTCTTATTTAAAAGAATTTTCCGTACGTTTGTAACTGAAATTAAGAATTATTGTATAGTAAGCTAAATTAACATTTATGAAAAAACTTTATTTATCCTCCATGCTAAGTTTAATGAGCATAATTTTATCAGCTCAGTCAACTTATAATTATAAGGGTAGTGGTGCCCTGAATGCCTTAACCAGTTGGACGTTAAGCCCGGGAGGAACCAATCCGGCAGATTTTACAAGTAATAATCAAATATTTGTTGTTACAAATATTTCTGCGGTTTCTCTTTCTGCTGCAGGCTGGACAGTTAGTGGCACCGGTTCTCAGATTCAAGTTGGCAATGGTGTCAGTGGAACAAATCTATCTATTGCTAAAACATCTACTTTAATGGTTAGTGGTGGCGCACAGTTGGTAGTTGCTAATAACGGAACATTAACATTATATAACCCTGCTAGTAGCCTTCCTGCCTACTCAGACGTGGTGCTTAACGTTGGTTCTACGGTTAATTGGGCGCAAACAACCTATGAAACATTATGGCCACTTACGTATCATAATTTAGTGTTAGCTACTTATCTAAAAAAACTAAGTTCGGGAGTAACTACTGTGCAGAATTTATATCAATGTAATAATGTTACAGTAGATTTAGTTAATTCTTCTACTTTACAAATAAATGCTCCTACAGTTGTTACCGGCAATATATACTTACGTTCTACTAATACTACCGGTGCAATTTCTATTGGGGGCACCTCAACTAATTCCGTTAACCTTGTTTGGCCGGGGAATGACCAAACGTTTGGTACAGTGAATATAACGAGAAATGCGATAGTAAAAATGACACATCCTAGCGGATCTTACCTTTATGCTCAAAATGGAGCGTCTTTAACAACAGGTACGCTTGATTTAACAGGAATGAGTAGTGGTCAAATGTTTTATATTGGTGGGAATATCACTTTTGGAGGCGGGGTAATTAAATCCAATGCAAGTTTAGGATTGGGTATTAGCAGCGGGGCAGGAAGTATTACAGGTAGCTTGCTAATGGACCAAACAAGTGCATCTACTCGTTCTTTCAGTAGACTCTCAATGAGTAAACTTGGACAGGTATTAACCATAGGCAATACATTAGATATTTATGGCGATGTTATTGTAACTTACGGCACTATTAATTCAAATGGCAATATTACTTTAAAATCGACTGCTACACAAAAAGGAAGAATAGCAGCTCTGCCGGCATCTGCTGCAACAGGAGATTTTATCGGAAATGTAACAGTTGAAACTTTAGCAAAAGGAGGATATACAGGATACGCTACACTAGCAGTAGCGGGTGTAAATGGGCAAACAATGGGTACAGGTTGGGGAGATAATTTTCCAATGACATGCCCTACAGGGTGTCCGAATGGTTCTACTGCGGGCGGCTCTCCTTTTACGTCTGTAACAAAGTACGATGAAACAACTAATACTTATCCCGGTATTGCCTCAGGAGCAGATCCTATTGTTCCTGGTACAGGATATTGGGTTTACTTAGGTAATGGACAAACCACTACTACAGATATTAATATAAATGTGGGACCCGGTACTATTGTAAAAAGAAACGCAACCTATTGGAATCTGACTTATTCTGCAGGAAAGGGTAATGGCTTTAATCTGTTAGGGAATCCATATCCATCTACTATTAGCTTTACTAAAACCTTTGGAGCTAGTTATGGAGCAAGCAAAATGACAAATGTATTGTATGTGTGGAATACCGACTTAAATGGTGGTAATGGGGATTATGCAATATATCAGCCAGGGGTTGGCTCTACGCCTGCGGTTTCATCAGGTGGTGTAGATGATAACATCCCTACGGGGCAAGCATTTAATATTCAAACCAATACAGCATTTAAAATCACGTGGAATGAAAGTTTCAAGCCAACAGCTAATAGCACTAATCCTTTGTTAAGACTATCCGAACCTATAGCAACACTAGTACAAAACCATTTATTCTACCTTAACTTAATAGGACAAGGATATAACACTTATATGGGTATTAATCTTAACTCACAAGCAACTTTGGCTTACGATAAAGATTATGATGCACAGCACGTTCCATTACCTCCCGGTTATGCTCAAATTTATAATATTGTGGGAGATAAAAGATTAAAGGTAAATAGTATTCCTTCTGACGCAGGGATTTATACTTTGCCAATAACTGCAGTAACCGGTAAGTCCGGAACATATCAAATCGCCTTAAATGGAAAAGAAAACTTACCTTCCGGTATTTGTTTAATGTTGATAGACAATCAATTACACACATCTCATAATTTATTAGAATCACCTTATTCTGTAAACCTTTCAGATAATGAATTAGATAATCGTTTTGAGTTAAAAATTACCATTAACACCTCTAATATTTTATTAGCTGCAAGTGCAATTAATCAACCAAATTGCTATACTGACAATAATGGTATGGTTGTTGCTAATGCATCCGGAGCTGCAAACTATAATTTTATATGGAAAGATCAAAATAATAATATTTTGAGAACAGTTCAGACTGCAATAGGAAAAGATACATTAAAAAATATTCCTCAAGGAAATTATTTTGTAGAAGTGTCATCAGGAAACTGTGATAATGTAAGTTCAGGGATTCAAGTAATAGCTAAAAACGCTACACCTTTTATAGATTTTTCTATGGATAAATCAGAATATGAAATTGGTGAGAAAGTATCTCTAAACAATCTTTCTTCCGGCTTAACCGAATTTGAATGGACATTTGGAGATAATCATTCAAGTAAAGAAATTAATCCTACTTATGTTTATACAGAACCCGGTAATTATGCTATTGTATTAAATGGAAAAAACGCTTGTGGTAATGCTGTTTCAATATTTAAAGATATAGTTATTACATCAGCAAGATTAAATAATAACCAACCCGGCGTTCCCGTGAATGCCCTGCTAATAAGTAAAGATGAAACAGGTTATTATGTGGGTGGCAATTATGCAAACAGCACATCTGTAAATATTTATGTTACTGATATGCTAGGAAGAACAATTATTCCTCATACAACTGTAAATTTAACTAACAATAAATTTTACTTAAAAGGATTGCCTCAGGATCAAATTCTTGTAATTAGCGCAGATGATGGCTATAATAGAGTAATTCAAAAAATACTTGCTGATAAATAAGCATTGTTGTAGTCTATATTATAAAAAAGCCGACATATGTCGGCTTTTTTATTTTAAGGAATATTCTTATTTAACTAAAAAATTTTTCACACTCATTATAAAACCAATCCGGTGCCTGTATTGGTTTTTTGTTTTTATTAAGGAATACAAGTGTTACATGTCCTATATTTAGCAGCTCATTATTTTGATTATAACATTCTGTATAAAATGTAATTTTTAATTTTGGGAGATCTTTAATACGTGTTATTAAATTTATTTCATCATCGTAGAAGGCAGGCTTTTTGTAATTTATATGATATTCTATTACAGGCATTAACACGCCCTTGTCTTCCATTTCCTTGTAAGTAAACCCAATTTTTCTCATTGTTTCTACCCGGGCAATCTCGTAGTATTCAGCATATCTGCCATAATACACAAAGCCCATTTGGTCTGTTTCTGCATATCTCACACGTATCTTTGTTTCTGCCACTATCATAAAACAATTATCTTTTAAGCTCTTTCCAAATAAAATAAAGTGCAGAAACTAAAATTGAATAAATAATTACAGAACCTGCATAAGCAATTTTATTACCGGTATAATAGGAGTTTGGTTCAAATTTGAATTCTATTATATGATTGCCTTTTGAAATAGGCATTCCTCTTAATATATAATTTACACAGGTATAATTTGTTTTTTGTCCATCTATATAAGCGTTCCAGCCTTTTGGATAGTATATTTCTGAGAATACGGCAAATTCATTGTTATCTGATGTGCTTTGATACTTCAGATAATTTGGTTGATACTCTGTAAGAACAATGCGCCCTTTACCGTCATAGCTGTTGGAGACGTCGGGCAGTTTGTTTTTTTCTTGTATAATAGCTTGTATCTTTGTATTAATAGAATATAGCTTCACAATTTCACTATCTGCGTTGGTAACAGTAATGATATTTTGCACAAACCAAGCATTGCCATTTGCTGCATTATTAGTTAGAGGTACTTCTCCACCTTTTACGGGCAAAATAAGATACCTTGTGTTGAGCATATTAATAACTTGAAGAGAAGGCAATACTTTTGTTTCTAATAAAGAATCATTCCCTGAGATTTGGTTAAGCAATCTATAAAAGTCTTGGATTTCTTTACCTAAATGAAAGTCAATCATCTCTTGATATTTCTTTAGTTTAGCACCATGATAGCCGCCAACAGATTTGTGGAAATAAGAAGTGTTAGCATCATTAAAAGTATTGGAGGCTAAATTTAATACACGATAATATTTTGTTGTATCTTTTAAAATCATTTCATCGGCAGAGCTTGGTGTAAAAATACTTTGTGCAGATTGTTTGTCAATAAACGCAGAGTCTCCAAAATATCTTTTATCTACTGTGTAGAGGTCAATGACATTAAAGATTCCTAAAGAAAGAAAAAGTAAAGAGGCGGAAACTTTTTTTTGCAAATAGAACCATAAAAATGAAAAGAATAGTGCAATAAATATAAATGAACGCATCGCATCTGAACGAGCAATAGATTGTCGTGCATCTTCAATAGATGGCATAATTTGAGCGATGTATTTTCTTACTTCATCTTTTGGGTAACCCGCTTTTACATATTCCGCAGTCATTATAGCTTCTTCATCAGGAGCTTTGAAGGAGTTAAAAACAGATGGTGCTAAGTAATTTACAAGGCAAAATCCACCTACAATAATAAATATTATTAAAAGAAATTTTTTTGGCTCTATTTCTTTTTTCCCAATTTTAATTTTTGACAGTGATGGATTGGTTAAGTAATAAAGAGATAGTGCTGCCATTAAAGGAATGGTAAATTCTGCAATAACTAAAATCATAGAAACAGCACGGAATTTATTATATCCGGGAACATAGTCCATAAAAATATCTGTTAATAGCATAAAGTTTTTTCCCCAAGCTAACATAATTGATAGTGTGGTTGCTATTACTAAGGGAACTTTCCATTGTTTTGGTAAAACAAAAAATCCAATGATAAATAGAAAGATAACGATTGCACCAATATATACAGGCCCGCTTGTAAATGGCTGAGGTCCAAAGTATGCTGATGAATTAGCAACAACTTCTTTTAGCTCTGCGGGGACTTTGCTTAGGGCGTTGCCGTCAGATTTTGAAATAGATTGTGATGCACCGCCTTTAAAATCAGGAATTAAAAAAGTAAAAGTTTCGCCAATACCATAGCTCCATTGTGTGGCATAGTCCTTATCTAATCCCGATGTTTTTGTGTCTTTATTTGATTTTAATTCTGGAGTAATGGTTAGTTCACTTTTACCACGCGTGGAATATTTGCCGTATTCATAGGTACATAGTAAATTCCCCATGTTGGGCAATAGAGAAACAATAACAGCTCCTCCAAGTAAAATACTTTTTGTAAAAAAATCTTTTAATACTTTTTCTTTTATAGCACTATAAAGCCAGTATGCCCAAAAAATAAAAACTAAAATACCCAAATAATATGTTATTTGTAGGTGATTAGCGTTAATTTCCATTGCCCAAAAAATAGATGATAAACTAAGTCCCAACCATTTTTTATTTTCTTTAAAAAGCAAAATCATTCCTGCAAGTACCAATGGTATGTAGCCAATGGCATTTGCTTTAGAGTTGTGCCCCGCTTCTATAATAATTAAAAAATAAGAAGATAAAGCATAGGATATTGCACCGGCAATTGCGAGCAACAATGGCATACGAAGTGTTATTAGTAAAATAAAAAATCCGATACCATAAAGAAATAAATAGCCTGATGGGTGTGGTAAAAATAATTTAAATACTTTGTCTAAAGTACTTAATAGGTTGCCGCTGTATTCAGTAGATATTTGATAAGCGGGCATTCCACCAAACATGCTATTAGTCCACAAAGGGTCTGTATGATATTTATTTCTGTAATCCATGATTTCTTTACTCATGGCTTTGTGGCGCATAATATCACCTTGATTAATTTCTTTTCCTGAAAACAAAGGTTTAAAATAAAAAAAGGTAATTGCCGCCATTATTACGATAGCTGTTGGCACTGCCCATCTCCAGTCTTTATTAATTTTTTCCAAAAAACTCATATATCAATTATTTGCAGCAAATAAAAGCATTTTTTGTGTAAAAGCACGTCATAGATATATCAAAAATTCTGATTTATTTTGTTGTATTTTTCAAGAAATCCAGATAGGTGTTTTTAATGCCTTCGTGTAAAGAAATTTTATGTTGCCACCCCAAGCTATGCAGATAAGACAAATCAAGCAATTTGCGTGGTGTTCCGTCCGGTTTTGATGTGTCATAAATAATATCACCACGATATTCGGTTATATTTTTTACCAATGTTGCTAATTCAGCAATGCTGATATCGGTGCCCGTTCCTATGTTTACAAACTTTTCTTCATTGTAATTACGCATTAAAAATAAACAAGCATCGGCCAAATCATCTACGTGCATAAATTCTCTTTTTGGAGAGCCTATTCCCCAAACGATTACAGACGAGGTATTGTTTATTTTCGCTTCATGAAATTTTCGAATAAGAGCGGGTAGTACATGAGAATTTTTTAAGTCATAATTATCATTAGGCCCGTATAAATTTGTAGGCATGGCAGAAATAAAATTACAACCATATTGTTTTTTATAAGATTCACATAATTTGATGCCGGCAATTTTTGCAATAGCATAAGGTTCGTTGGTGTATTCTAAATATCCTGAAAGTAAATATTCTTCTTTCATTGGTTGAGGTGATAGTTTGGGATAAATACAAGAAGATCCAAGAAATAATAATTTTTTTACTTGATGTATATAAGCTGCGTGGATGACATTACTTTCAATCATTAGATTGTCATAAATAAAATCCGCACGATAAGTATTGTTTGCCAGGATGCCACCAACTTTTGCTGCAGATAAAAAAACATATTCTGGCTTTTCTTTTTCAAAAAAAGAATTTACTGCACTTTGAGTTCTTAAATCCAATTCTTTCGAAGTTCTGGTAAGAATATTTGTATAACCTTCACTTTGTAATTTTCTTACAATAGCAGAGCCTACCATTCCACGATGTCCTGCTACATATATTTTAGAATCTTTTTTCATAACTATCTCATTGGAATTTCAATAATTAAAATATCGGATAATGTTTGGCAATTTATACTAATTTTTTCTGCCAAACTAATTCCTACAGCATCTCTTGATGCAAGTTGATTTGCTTCTATTACAAATTCGCCGGAGATATTCATAATATAAACGCCGTTGGTTTTATCATATAGCTGATATTCTGTTGTATTCTTGAACGTACCTCTGCTTATGTAGGCATTCTGATTAATCCATAAAGAATTATTAATGCTGTTGGGAGACACCAGTAATTGCCACTTATTTAGTTGGTCATTTGGAGAGAATGTTTTTTGTTCGTACCTAGGTGTATGATTTTTCTTATCAGGGAAAATCCATATTTGAAATAGAGAAAGCTCATTATTTGTTTCGTTTTTTTCAGAGTGAAAAATGCCTGTACCTGCACTCATTACTTGCACTTCGTTAGCCCGCAAATCTTCTTTATTTCCCATAGAGTCTTGATGTGTTAATGTGCCATTAAGCATAATGGTAATAATTTCCATATTCTCGTGTGGGTGTTTTTCAAACCCGGAGTGTGGGGCTATAGTATCATCGTTCAATACTCTTAATGTTCCAAAATGTATTTTTGCAGGATGATACCAATTGGCAAAAGAAAAAGAATAGTTAGATTTTAACCAACCATAATCAGTGTGTCCTCTCTCCATAGCAGGGTAAAGTGTCAAAGGCATTTTTTTGAACAATGATACTTATTTTTTTACAATTAAATTTTACTCTTCTTCTTTAATTTCTGTAGTGGTGGTGGTAGAGGGAGGTTTGGGCTGCAACACAGGCAGCACGGCATCATTAATAGTATTATTATTCTGTGGTTTGTGTGGTTTTTTTTGTTTTTTAGATAGAGTGTTGTTTTGTATAGGTGTGCTTGTGGGTTGTTTAAGTGTACCGGTTAAAGAATCTTTTTGATTAGAAGAAATGGTTTTGGCAGAGATGGTATTATTTCGTGTAGTGATAGAAGTAGTAGTGTGAGTAGAATCTGAAATAACGGGCTGTGTAATTACAGAATGTGTATTGGTTATGGTGCTGTTAGTGGTTGGTATTGTATCTTTATGAGAGATTATTGGTGTTGCGGTTGGTGTAGTTTCATTTATTTTAGGAACTAATGAGTCTTGTTGTTGATTTGAAATAATATTTGGCGAGCTTGCTTCTTTTTTTTCCGATGGCTTAAATAATATACTCAAAATAAAAATTAAAATAACAGTACTTATAATAGAAACTGAAGTATAAATCACGGCTTTGCTTCTCAATAACCCTTGAAGTGATATGCGGAAATCTTTTGTAAGAAACTTTTGATTAGCAAACTCTTTATAAACAGACTCTTTTACCTCGGGAGGATAAGCAACAGTAAGATTACTTAAGCAAGAAACAATATGCTGTTCAATTTCATTATCTTGAAGTTGCTTGTGCATTTAGATAGCCGTTTTAATAGATGAATATAATTTATGTTTTGCTCGTTCAAGCATAGACTTTATACTTAATGGGTGATGGTCTATAATCCGTGCAATTTCTACATCAGTAAATTTATCTATACAAGACATATTATAAATAATTTGTTGAATGAGATTGAGTTTTCTTATATGACCAATAACTTCATCAGAGGTGTAGTTTTTATAGTATTCCGAAGATGAAAACAAAGTATTAGAATCATTTTTTCTGTATGGAGAAATCGTTATACTATCTGCTATCAACTCTCCTGTTCTTTCAGATAATAAGTGAGTTACAACGCAAACAATATAGGCGCGAATAAATGCGCTTTCATCATAATGCTCTGTAGTGGACATTAAAAAGTTTTTCAAAGAGGCAGTAAAACAACGTTGGGCAATATCTTTACTTTGTTGTTCGGTTTTGGAATATCGTATAGCAATGGCATAACACTTGGGAAACACAGCATCAAAGAAAGTGTTAAATGCATCAGTGTTTTTATTAACAAGATCGTGTTTAATAAATGTAGTATCCATCTTAGGCAATTGTACGGAAAAAAATACTAATAGTTGCAAAAAATGTTAAAAAATACTCTATATAAGTTATTCAAAAAATAAAAACAGACTTAAAAGCGCCTATTACAACTAAAAAAAGGACAGGTATTAATAATATACCGGTCTTCTTACTTCACATAAATGCTTTGCTAACCTAATAACCTGCCGGGTATATCCATATTCATTGTCATACCACACATATACTACGGCGCTTTTTTGGTCCGGAGATATTAATGTGGCTTGGCTGTCAAATACAGAAGGACAGGAATTTCCAATAACATCAGATGATACTAACTCATTGGAAAATTCATATTTTATTTGTTCTACTAAGTCCCCTGTTAAGGCATAGTGTTTTACGGCATTATTGATACTGTCTTTGTCAACAGATTTACTTAATTGAACATTAATAATAGCTAAAGAAACATTGGGAGTAGGTACCCTTACAGAGTTTGCTGTAAATTTTCCGGATAAATGTGGTAACACTTTCTTTAGTGCACTTTCTGCGCCGGTTTCAGTAATAACCATATTAGATGGTGCAGAACGTCCTCTACGGTATTTTTTATGATAATTATCCAATAGATTTTGGTCGTTTGTATATGAGTGGACGGTTTCAATATGTCCCTTTTGAATACCAAATTCTTTATCTAACACTTGTAAGATAGGCATAATAGCATTGGTAGTGCAAGATGCAGCCGAAAATATATGTTCGTTTTTTATTTCCACTTTCTCGTGATTAACGCCATATACAATATTTGGTACATCTCCTTTTGCGGGAGCGGTTAATAATACTTTAGCAACACCTTTGCTTTTTAAGTGTAGTGATAATTTTTCACGATCCCTAAAAACACCCGTATTATCAATTAAAAGCGCATCTTTAATGCCATATTTTGTATAATCAATCTGTTCAGGTTTATCAGCTCCAATTAAATAAACGGTGTGTCCATTAATAATCAGGGCATTGTTTTCTTTATCTTCAATAACAGTACCGGGGAATGGACCATGCACAGAATCTGTTCTTAGTAAATCTGCGCGCTTTGTTAGTTCTTCTTGAATATTACCTCTCACTACAATGGCTTTTAATCTTAATTGCTCTCCTTTCCCTGCTTGTGCAATTAATTCTCTGGCGGCTAAGCGACCTATTCGTCCAAAACCAAATAATACAACGTCTTTTGGTGTAATGGTGTGCTTTTGCCCGATTAAACTTTTAAGTTTATTATTAATAAAGTCTGTATAAGATTTATAACTCCCGTTTTCATTGTACCACTCATAAGCTAACTTACCTATGTCTATTTTAGATGGACAGATATTAGATTCGTACATGGCTTTTGCCAGTTGAGCAGTATCTTCTACGGTAATAGGTTTTTTTACAAAGTCTTTGGCATACAAGTGTAAGTTCATAATTTCAGAAGAACTAATATCTACCAATTGATTTCTAAACAATACTAGTTCTACTGATTTTTCAAACCAAAGCTTACCTACATAATTAATTAAATCAATCGCCGCTTTTTCATGGTTAATCCAGTCATTTAACTGTGTTTCATAATTATGATTTTTTTTAACTAATGTTTCCATAGTGTTGTATTTAAAATCTTTCTAATTGTGAGAAGAAAAAGTTAATTTCTATTTGAGCATTTTCATTGCTATCAGAACCATGAATAGCATTTTCAGAAATAGATTTTGCAAATTCTTTTCTGATAGTGCCGGGTTCTGCTTTGGTAGGGTCTGTAGCACCAATCAACTTTCTAAAATCTTCTACGGCATTTATTTTGTGTAATGCGGCAGCCACAATAGGTCCACTACTCATATATTCAACAAGTTCATTATAAAAAGGTCTTTCCTTATGCACGGCATAAAATTGTGCAGCTTGCTCTTTTGTAATTTTTAAAAATTTCATGGCTACAATTCTAAAGCCGGCTTGATTGATTTTAGCTAATATAGGTCCAATGTGATTATTTTTAACAGCATCGGGCTTAATCATAGTAAAGGTAACAGATGTATTCATATTTTTTTTGGACGGCAAAGATAAAAAAGATTTATGGATAAAAGAATATGAAATACTGATGAGTTTTGTGTCAATTATTTGTAGATTTTGGTTTAAAATAAAACATAATTCTCATACAATTTAAACAGTGGCATTTACATTCTCTATCTTGTTGTAGATGGTAAGGTAGTAACAACTAAAAGAATGGAAAAAACGGAATAGAAAGATAAACTTAACCTTAGTCAATTAATAATTACCGCTAACACCTTATGACAACAGCATTTTGATTCCTACACCGATTAATACAGAAGCAAATACCTTCTTTAATATTTCCTGAGGGATATTAACTGCCGTTAAGCCGCCGAAATAGCCGCCAATAATAAAGCCTGCACAAATAATAGCTGCAGTTTTAACATCAACAAACCCTTTTTGATAATATTCCCATGCTGCAAATATACCAATGGGTGGAATAAGCAATGCCAGCGTAGTGCCTTGTGCGGTGTGTTGTGTGAATCCAAATAATAGTACTAGTGTGGGAACAATAATAATACCGCCGCCTACACCAACAAGCCCGCTAAAATAGCCGGCTATTAAGCCCAATATCAATAATCCAATGAACGTTAGCATAGACATGGTTTATTATTTTAAATATACTTATCTCCTTTTTGAATTTTTATTTCATTTACAAAGTTGCGTATCTGCTGTTCGGCGTCTTTTTTACAAATCAGCAGCATGTTATCAGACTCTATGACAATAAAATCTTCCATTCCTTGAATAACTACTAATTTTTCATTTGGAACATTAATTAAACATTTAGACGAATCGTACAACATTACATTTTTTCCGGCAACGGCATTTTTATGACTATCGTAATGTAAGTGTTCATAAAGAGATCGCCACGTGCCTACATCACTCCACCCCATAATGGTAGAGCGCACATATACATTTTGTGCTTTTTCCAATACAGAGTAGTCAATAGAAATATTTTTACAGGTACTATATGCTTTTTCTAAAAATTTTGCTTCGTTATTGGTATTGTAAATATCCTTCCCTTCTTGAAATATAGACGCTAATTCAGAATCGTGTGTTTCTAATGCGTGTATAATATTTTTTACACTCCAAATAAAAATACCGGCATTCCATAAAAACTCGCCACTTTTTACAAAGTAACGTGCCATTTCTAAATCCGGTTTTTCTGTAAATGTTTTTACTTTAAATGTCCTATCATCTTTTTCATTGATATTAGAATCGGTAATATATTGGATATAACCATAGCCGGTATCCGGACGAGAAGGTTTAATGCCTATAGTAATTAGAGCATCTTGCTTATTTGCTTTGCTGATGCAGGATAGAATAGCTTTGGTAAAAATCTTTTCTTTTTTAATAATATGGTCGCTGGGCAACACTACCATTACGGCGTTAGGATTAATTTCCCGTATTTTGTATGCAGCATAAGCAATGCACGGCGCTGTATTTTTTCTGTAAGGTTCAAGCAAGATATTTTTTTCGGGCAGATTAGGGAGTTGCTGCTTGGTTAAGTTGTAGTAATCTTTATTGGTAACAACAAAAATATTATCCTTATCACAGATGTTCAGTGCCCTATTATAAGTATCTTGAATCAGTGTATAACCTGTTCCTAATATATCTAAAAATTGCTTTGGTTTTTTTGAGGTACTTAATGGCCAAAATCTTGTTCCGGCGCCTCCTGCCATTATCACTACATAATCATTCTTACTCATAGCTATTAAAAACGGAATGCAAATGTAGATAAAAAACTTAAAGGGAAGTAAAATATCTAATATTTCCTTTTACCAAACACGCTGTTCCCTCGTACTCTGTTTTTGGCTCTTTGCCTATTGATACGCGCTTGTAGTTTATCTTTAAATACTTTATTTTTTGTTCTGTATCTATGAAATAATGAATGGTCGGTTTTGTGTGAGCCTGGTGTCTTTTTGTAAACCCAACCTCCTGCCGTAACTTTTTCACCACTAAAAAGTCTGGCGAAAAATCCTTTTTTAGAAGTAGAATGTCCTTTTGCAAAAGCCCCCGCATTTCCTTTACCCTTTCTAAATAAATGAAAGCCTCCCCCTCGTTGGTTTTTATGTTCTTTTTTGCGTCCACCGGTTTGTGCAAAAGAAACAGAAACTGCAAAAATCAGTAAAATAGTAGGTAGTAGTTTTCTCATTCAGTTAAAAATGAATTACAAATATATGGATAATTTTTTTACTGACAAATATATTTTTTCAACAAAAAAATGTTAGAACTTTCTTAAATCGGTTTCAAATACTTTATATTTGCGGATATATGTTATGAAGCCATGAAACAGTTTATATTTATTATCTTGTATAGTATTAGTGTACAAGCACAAAAAAGTATTTTAATTAAAAATGCTTTTATTCATGATGGCAAGGGCAATGCGCCATTTAAAGCGAGTGTATTAATCAAAAATAATATTATTGAAAAAATAGAAACCAATGAAATTAATGAACAAGCAGATACGACAATAGATGCAAAGAACGAACATTTATATCCGGGGCTTATTTCTTGTAATAATATTTTGGGCATAATAGAAGCAGAAGCTATTCGTCCTACAGCAGATTTTTGGGATATAGGCGAATTTAACCCTCATTTAAGAACCCTAACATCTTACAATACGGATAGTAAAATTTTACCGACAGTCATTACTAACGGAATCCTTTATACACAATGTACGCCAAGAGGAGGATACATTGCCGGTAGGTCGTGCATAGTAAGCACCGACGCATGGAATTGGGAAGATGCCGCTTTAAAAACGGAAGATGGTGTGCATTTATACTTCCCATCTTCTTATTTTAAAAAAGGGTGGTGGGCAGAACAAGAGGGTATGGAAAAAAACAAGGAGTTTTCCGCACAATTACGAAAGGTTAAGGCGTTTCTTTCTGATGCCAAGGCTTACTATTTACAACATAACACGCAAGAGTTTAACCCAAGATTCGAAGCGATGATTGATGTTTTTAACGGCACACAAATTTTATACGTCCATACAGATAGAGCCAAAGATATTTTAATTGCCATACAAACAATGCAGGAATTTCAGATTAAAAATATTGTATTAGTAGGATGTAAGGAAAGCTATAAGGTTGTAGATATTATTAAAAAGTCAGGATTTCCCATTATTCTTGGACGTATGAATGATTTACCTGATGATGCTGACAGCCCCGTGAATATCGTTTATGAAACACCTGCAATTTTAAAAAAGAACGGTATTCTCTTTACGGTTTCCATGCAGGGAGATATGGAAGCCATGCACACGCGCAACTTGCCCTTTACAAGCGGGATATGTGCGGCGTATGGGCTTTCTAAAGAAGAAGTATTACAGCTAATCACTAATAATGCGGCAAAAATTACGGGAGTAGATAATAAAATCGGAAGTATAGAAAAAGGAAAGATTGCCTCTATTGTTATTTCTAAAGGAGATATTTTAGATGTAACAAGCAACAACATTACAACCATTATTTTAGAAGGACGATTTATTCCAGTAAAAAATTTTCAAAACGAACTTTACGAAAAATATCTTGCTAAATACCACCTGAAAAATTAGCGATGCTCTTAAAGTTTAAAATAACCGCCTTACTGATTGCAGCACTTACGTGGAAAGTGTTTTCCTTTCAGATTTTAATTCCTATGGATGAAGTACAAAAGAATCATTTAAAAGCATACGGCATAGCTTATTGGGCATTAAAAAACGAGTTAGAAATTCGCTGGTTACTGAATTATCGTGGCGGTAGTTTTTTATTGCCTGGTAATAAAGTAATTACAAACGAATGTAATGTACGGGGGGTTACATACGAAGCCATTTCTGATGCACAGGCAGCCGCTATTTTACAGGAAATCTCAAACCCTGAAGTAAACCAAGATGCGGTAAAACTGGAAAAAGCACCAAAAGTGGCTGTGTATTCTCCAAAAAGAAAAAAACCATGGGATGATGCCGTTACACTTGCTCTAGCCTATGCCGAAATTCCTTACGACGTAGTATATGACGATGAGGTATTAGGAGGCAAACTTAAAGAATACGACTGGTTGCACTTGCATCACGAAGATTTTACAGGACAGTATGGCCGCTTTTATGCACAGTTTGCAGGAGCGGCGTGGTACAAGGCAGAGGTAAAAGAAAACGAAGACATTGCCAAGCGGTGGGGTTTTAATAAAGTATCTCAATTAAAATTAGCGGTCGCCAAAAAAATAGATGAGTTTGTAACCAATGGCGGATTTATGTTTGCTATGTGCAGCGCCACAGATAGCTATGATATTGCTTTAGATGCAGAGGGCGTAGATATTTGCGGACCAATGTATGATGGTGACCCGGCCGACCCGAACATGAACACTAAAATAGACTATAGTAAAGGTTATGCATTTGAAAACTATAAACTAATAGCAAATCCTTTAGAATATGAATTCTCTAATATAGACACGTATTTTACGCGCAATCAATATGGTATTACCAAAGAAACCGACAAATTTATGTTATTTGATTTTTCTGCAAAATGGGACCCTGTGCCTACTATGTTGTGTCAGAATCATACCAATGTAATACAGGGCTTTTGGGGACAAACCGTGGCTTTTAATAAAGACTACGTTAAGAAAAATGTCTTAATAATGGGAGAAGCCAAAGCATTTAATGAAGCACGTTATATACACGGCGAGCGCGGTAAAGGCACATGGACGTGGTATGGCGGGCACGACCCCGAAGATTATATGCACAAAGTAGAAGATCCTCCTACAGACCTTAACCTGCACCCCAATTCTCCGGGTTATCGATTGATATTAAATAATGTGTTATTTCCTGCTGCTAAAAAGAAAAAACAGAAAACATAAGCGTTTTAGTTAAAGATATTTTTTAGAGGGCACTGTATTTTAACAACTTAATTCTTTTCATTACCTTTATCTTTGTGAAAAATTTAATATGAAAGTGATTTTTAGATTAAAAAATGGAGTGGAAAAATTAGAAAATGAAACAACTCAAGAAGAGAGCGAAGATATTCAAGATACGATTAAAGCAGCCCCACCACTTGCTTCCTATTTTTTAGCATTACAAGATGTATTAGCTCATAATGACATTACGCTTGTAATAGATATTAGTACTAAAATAATTATCGTATGTACTAATGGCAATAAAAAAAGAATAGAAGATTGTATTAGTAAGGCGAGAAATTCTATTAATGCTGCCACAAATAAAACTAATGCTGATACGATATGTGTGGGGATTAAGAATGGTAATGTTATTATTCAGTAGATATATTATCCTGAATCTTTTTTATAAGTTCTTTTAATGAAGGATTTATTAATCGAGTAAATTTTTTAATAATAAGTGTCTTATGAATTGTAAATATTTCATTTGTCCTAACTTCGCTCAGTTTATTTAATTTAGTGTCAAGCACTTCTTCTTGTAATTTAAAACTGAATTCATCGTTTCTTATAACCGATGTGATTTTTGCAACAATATAAGTATCCTTATTTATTTTGTCTTTTGATATAATAACAACAGGTCGTTTTTTAGATTGCGCTAAATTATCTGTGTAAGGGTATGGTACAAATATAATATCACCCTGCTTGTATTTATTGTGCATGTCGGTAATTTTAATAATTATCCCAATGTTCGTCCTCTTTGCTATCCCAATCCTTTGCTAAGGACGGAATAGAGCTTTTATATGAACTATGAACATCTGCTATTTCGGTTAAAGCGTGGGTAACATCTTCTAATGCATTAAAAAAATCCATTGCAGTATTTCTAAATTTTGCAAATTCATCTCTATCAATTGATTCTAATTGCTGTTTAAATGGAGATAATAATGGCTCAAATTGCTTTAAGGTTTCTAATTCATGCTGAGCCTGTTTTGGGGTTAAATTATTCAGATAATAATACGTTCCTCTTATTTTTACAGTATAGTTTTCAAGTTTTGTAATTGCAAATTTTTCATATTTTTTCCAAATAAATTTAGATAAGCGCAATGTGTTTACATTTAGAACACCCACTGTTTCTAATAAACTATTCGAATATGTTTGTGTTAGCTCCATAGTGTCAAATACGGATTTCCTTGCTGATTTTATTTCTGCAAAGATAATTAAAAAAACAGAAAACATAAGTACTTTATTAAAGGGATTTTTTAGGGACACCATATTTTAATAATTTAATTCTTTTTATTACCATAAATAAATCAGCGTTCCGTGCGGATTACTTAGCGAAACCCAGCGCCCACTTACCGCAGGTAGGAGAAACAATAAACAGAGACAGTGCCTCCTTTTCTAAAAAGAAGTATGAAAATAAGTTAAACTAACAAAAGAGGCTTGTCTCCTTAATAAAAATTTCTTTATTCCATTAATTTATTTTATCTTTGTAAATAAAATTAAACCTTATGAAATCACATTTGCTAAAAAATGTTAAGGGGGGGGGGGTGAAACCCTTATTATTAGCGGGAATCATCGCCATGCTAAGTTTTAATCACAATAATTTCAAATTAATTGCACAGTCGCAAAACTGGTGGAGAGTAAACGGCAACACATCGAGTGGCACAGACTTTTTAGGCACCACCAATGCAGCCGATTTAATATTCAAAACAAACAACACAGAGCGGTTCAGAATAACATCAACAGGAGATATAATTCTAAAACCAATGATAGGTAGCAACAACCGAATGGTAATGACCGACCAAAACGGCAAGCTTTATGCACTGCCGTCAGGGACATCAAACCAGGTACTGACAGGCAACGGCACATGGAGTAATATATCTGCTTATACCTACTGGCAGGACGACGGACATCACAACATCTATTACACAGGTGGTAATGTAGGCATCAACACCAATAGCCCTCAGTATCTATTAGATGTGGGTGGAGATGCCAGAATACAAAACAATCTGTATGTAAACGGAGGTATCTTAGTATCACAGAAAGTAGAAGCCACCAATTCATTAAAGACCGACACTGTACACTCATCAACTGGCGATGTAAAATTCATGAGTAATGTAAAACTCAAACAACAATTTGAAGTAGACGGCAATAGTTTATTTAACGGCAGCTTGCAAGCCAATACAATTAATGCGGCTACTTTGAATATTTCCGGTGCCAAGATAGCAAATGTAGCATCTCCCGACAGTGGACTTACTATAGTTATGGCAGACCAATATGGTAATTTAAAA
>JBDHZB010000047.1:0-19727 GCA_039811645.1 Bacteroidia bacterium
TTTTGCTTGAAGAGCATGTGCCGTTTGACCCTGTAATTGTATAGTTTGTAGTAATAGTAGGGGTTACTGTAATAGAAGTAGAATTTGAACCTGTGTTCCATGTAAATGAACTTGCTCCACCTGCTGTTAATGTTGCTGTTTGTCCACTGCATATTGTTGGAGAATTAACCGTAATAGTCGGTGAAGCATTCACGGTTAAGGTAACAGGCACCCTCACAAAACCGGGGCAAATACCTGCATAAACGGTGTATGTACCCGGCACGGTGTATGATGCCAATGAAATAACAGAACCTGTAGATATACTTGTAGTAGAAGAAAGTGAAGAATACCAATTAATTATTGATGTTGTATTGGTAGGAATTGCAGTTGCACTAATTGCACTCCCTGCACAAATATTAAGTGTAGAAGGATTAACAGAAATTGTATTCGGAATTGATAAAGAATTAGTTACTGAGCCGGATCCTCCTTTGGTGGCTCCATTTGGAGGAAAATTATTATCTATGGTACAACTATTGGGTGTTCCCGAGTAAGTTACAATACCATTAACGCCGCCTGTTACACTTGTATTTGATAGAACAACATTAGAGCCAATGTAACCACCACCACCACCACCGCCCGGACCATAAGCATCTCCCGGAGATGCAAAAGGACCCGACCTATTATACTGATCACCACCCTTACCTCCATTAGCAGACACCGAAATGGTTCCCGAAACACTTGAAGTTGTACGAATAATAACACAGCCGCCACCGCCACCGCCACCTGCACCATCTCGCCCTGTTAAGTTATTAACCGGAGGAGATGACGCTATTGTGATATGTCCATCATGCCCATTAGCTGAAATAATCGCATTAGAGCCACCTCCTATTATTACGCCATAATTTAAGATATAAACAATACCGCCGCCATTACCACCTGCTCCACCATAATTATTATCTTCATCACCTCCACCGCCGCCGCCGCCCATAAATATCCTGCCCGTGTTATAATCTAAAGGGCGTCCTCCAATACCTCCCTCCGGTCTTCTTCCGTCTCCTCCCCAGTTTGTGTAATCATTAGGAGCATACGTAATTGGATCTTTGTTAGAATTAGAAAACGTATATCCTCCTCTTCCGCCACCCGAAGATGTATTGGTAGCAAATCCCGGTGCCTCTAAATTCCACGCTGTAACCCATGCTGGAACAGATACATCAGGATTACCTTTACCGTTCCATAATGAAGTATCTCCTCCATTTGCACCGCCACCGCCACCTGCGTTTACAGAATTTCCACCACCGCCGCCGTTAGCAATAGCACCTTTGCAAAAACGTCCTGAAAAAGTTGTATAAACAGTTGTATCTCCTGCTATACTTTCTCCTTTATACACTCCGGCATTAGAATTTAAATAACCCCAGTCTGATGTTCCAAAAGATGATGTTGATTTGAAATTTGTTTTTCCTCCTCTAAATCCTATAGTATCTGCTGTAATTTTTCCGTTATTATTAATTGTTAGCGTTCCGGATACTTCAATGGCAACAACACCACCAATAGTTCCATTCCACGCAGCTCCCATTATTTGGTGTCCTGAATTTACTGTAAGGTTTGTGTATCTTGGGACTCTGATAACTTGTGTTTTTCCACTTACTGTATAATTTTTTGTTAAAGCGCAAGTTAGTGTTAGTGTATTTCCTGAAATTGATAGTATTTCAGCAAACTCTTGGTTACCTGCATTATTATAATTTGTAATTGCGCCATAGTTATATCCATTAGGCAAAGATGATGCGGGGTTGCCTCCATTAATGTAGCAATTCACTGAGGCACCTTGCATTTGAATAATTAAAATTAAATCTCCCACTGAAAATGGAGTTGCAGTATATACTGTAACAGCCGTATTACCTACGCTTGCATTTGAGGTTAAGTAAGTATAAGCATTAGGAACGTATGTTGCTGTAGAAGTTGAAAATGCGCCATCTTTACCAACTTGCCCAAAAGTTATTTGAAACAAGCATAGGATAGCAAGTGTCAATCTGGTTTTATATCTTGTTCTTTTATTCATAAAGGGCTTTTGTTTTTTTGCAAAAATATAAGTTTTTTATATAATATTGATGGGTTAACTTTCTTTTTTTAATGAAGGTTATTAGGTTCTCTAAATGGAACTGTATGTTTTTGAAAGGGATAATCTTGTTGATTACACATTGGTTCACATTGTTCATTCAAAGATAACCTTGCTTTTTTTTGAGTTATACTTTTATACCCTTGGATAATCGGATTGTTAGATAAAAATTGCTTAATCTTATCTTGTAGTAAATTATCAAAAGAATATAAAACAAGAAAATAATCATAAAGTGTGTTCTTATTAATCCGATAAAAATATGTTTTTTCTAATTCAAAGTTTGTTTCAAATAAATTTGCAGAAATCACTGTTGATGGAACGTGAGAATAGTTAGTAAGAATAAACAAATAACTGTCATTAATTTTATCAAGCATTCTATATAATGGATATGCATTGTTTTGCAAATATTTTTGTAAAATAAATTTCTGATTAAGATAACAACTAAAGTCGTACATTAAACGATAATGAGAAATTTGAGAGAAACTAAAGCCCAAAGTATGCATATTATCAGGTATAAGACTATTAATTTTCACTAAAATAAATCTGCTTTAAAATTAAAGAATTTATTTTAAAGTTTAACTAAAAATAAATACACAGATATTCCTAATGCAACAATACCGCTTATCATAAATGGAACATCCGCGCCAAATGAAGACCATATCCATCCTGCCAATACATTGGAAATTAAAAATGTAAAACTCTGTAGTGAAGTAAACAACCCTATAGCGGTTGCGGTATCTTCTCTTTTACTCACATTGCTTAATATTGCTTTAATATTACCTTCTATGGCAGCAGAGTATATGCCATATAAAATAAAAAGAAAAATAACTATCCATAAATTAGAAAAGACAGAAACCCCCATATATACTATGCCAAATATAGAAATACCAAAAGAAATCATAGTTTTTAATCCCCACTTATCACCAAGCATTCCAAAGGGATATGCACACACAGCATACGATATATTATACAGAATAAATAACAATATAATTTGATATTCGGTTATACCCGATGCTTTAGCTTTAAGTAACAGTAACATATCACTGCTATTAAAAATATAAAACAACAAAAGAACAATCACCACTTTCTTGTAATTAGTATTGGCAACATTCCAATATGCAAACAAATCTTTTAATGCGATTCTTTTTTTAGTCTCGGTTTTTTTATAAACCCCTACTGTTTTTTCTTCCCTAATAAAATATGAAAATAACATAGCGCCTATTCCCGGTAAAAATGCTATCATAAATAATGTAGAATAATCTAAATGATAAAGCATCATTAATATTAAAGACAATGCCGGACCAACCGCTGCGCCAAATGTGTCTATTGCTCTATGAAAGCCAAAGACCTTGCCCTTATTTTCTATTGTGCTTTCATCGGATAATAAAGCATCTCGGGGAGCTGTTCTAATTCCTTTTCCAAGACGATCTGAAACTCTCATGGACATTACCCAATAATAGTTTTTAAGCAATACCATTAATGGTTTACTGAGCGCACTAAATCCATAACCAACAATAATAAAAATTTTTCTTTTTCTGACTCTGTCACTCCATATTCCAAAATAAGTTTTACTAAGTGCAGCCAGCATTTCTGCTATTCCTTCCATAATGCCTATGCCGGAAATACCAATACCAATGCTGCTTAAATATAATGGAATAACAGGGTACAACATTTCACTTGCCACATCTGTAAAAAAACTAACAACAGAAAGCAGTAAAATATTTTTGGTAATAAAAGGAAGGTATTTTTTTAAAAGCATTCTAAAATAAAGTTCTAGGCTCTACTTCTTTTTAAACGATAATATAAACTTTCTGGTATAGTCCGATATTACTAAATTACCACTAATGCCCGCACGTTCAAATAATAATTTATCCCAATGTTCAGCATCTTCCCACAAAACTTTTTTGATATTACGCATGGCATCAGGATTGCTTTTTGACAATTGCAATGTTAGTTTTTCAATTGCAGTATCCATCTCTTGTGTTGTATCAAATACTTCACAGAATAATCCTTTTTCTCTCGCCCACTCTGCGCTAAACCATTCAGTTGCATTGATGCTCATTTGTGAAAATCCTGATGTATTAATTTTTCTTTGCACAGCAGGGCCTACCACAAAAGGGCCTATTCCAAGAGCAAGTTCACTTAATTTTACCGATGCTTGTTTTACGGCGAAGCAATAATCTACTGCGGCAGAAATACCAACTCCCCCACCAACAGCCTTAGCGTGAACTCGTCCTACTACAAATTTTGGCACTGTACGAATGGCATTAATAACGTACGCAAATCCTGAGAAAAATTCTTTTCCTTTCGCTTTTGCTTCTTCTTTATTTTTCTCAGCCAGTTCAGCAATCGCAAGTAATTCATCAAAACTTGCCCCGGCGCAAAATGCTTTTTCTCCTTCGCTTTTAAGAAGAATAACTTTTACTTGATGATTCTTCCCTGCTTCTTCAATCTGATGCGCTAAATGTTTTAGTATAACTGCCGGCAGCGAATTGCTTTGCGGATGATAAAACGTAATTGTTGCTATACCGCTTTCATCAATATGTGTTTTTACAAATGCCTCACTCATAAAATTTTTGTCGCTAAACTGCTAAAAAAATATCATTTTATCAATATACCACGTGATTGCAAGTATCAACTAAATATATCATATTTGCCAAACATTTTTTAACTATGACACAAGTTTCTAATAAAAAAGTAAGAGTACGTTTTGCACCAAGTCCCACCGGAGGATTGCACATGGGAGGCGTAAGAACCGCTCTTTTTAATTATTTGTTTGCAAAAAAACACAATGGTGATTTTATTTTAAGAATTGAAGATACTGACCAAACACGTTATGTAAAAGGGGCAGAAGAATATATTATTGAAGCTCTAAAATGGTGTGGCATTGAACCAAACGAAGGCGTTGGATTTGGCAATGGAACTCACGCTCCTTATCGCCAAAGTGAAAGAAAGTCTTCCGGAATTTATTGGGAGTACGCACAAAAACTAATTGCAAGCGGACATGCCTATTACGCTTTTGATACCGAACAAGAATTAGAAGCGATGCGCAAACGTTTAGAAGCTGCAAAGGTTGCTGCGCCACAATACAACCATATTACACGAGAACACATGCGCAACTCCCTTACTTTAAGCCATACCGAAGTACAAAAATTATTAGATGATAAAGTGCCGTTTGTTATCCGTTTAAAAGTGCCAAGAAATGAAGAAATCAGATTTAATGATATTATTCGTGGGTGGATTGTTGTCAACTCTTCTACAATAGATGACAAAGTTCTTTTAAAATCTGATGGCATGCCTACTTATCACTTAGCACACGTTGTAGATGATATTGAAATGCAAATAACACATGTAGTAAGAGGTGAAGAATGGTTACCAAGTGCCCCGGCACACGTATTAACTTATAAATACCTCGGTTTGGAAAACAATATGCCGAACCTGGCACACCTGCCTCTAATATTAAAACCTGATGGCAAAGGAAAATTGTCTAAAAGAGATACATCAGGGCTGCCTATGTTCCCTATGAATTGGCACGATGAACGTACGGGAGAACATTATATCGGATACAAAGAAAGCGGTTTTTTTCCTGAAGCATTTATCAATATGTTGGCGCTTCTTGGATGGAATCCCGGCAATAATCAAGAAGTATTAAGCAAACAAGAATTAATAGATTTATTCAGCTTTGAAAAAGTACACAAAGCAGGTGCAAAATTTGACCCGGAAAAAACAAAATGGTTTAATCAACAATACTTGCGTAAAAAAGACAAGCATCAATTAGCCGCTTTGTTGCAGGAAATACTTATAGAAAAAAATATTACTGCCGATACAGAATATCTTGCTAATGTATGTGAGCTTATGAAAGAAAAAGCCTACTTTGTAAAAGACATTTTTGAAATGGGACAATTTTTCTTTTTTGAACCTCAAACTTATGATGAAAAAATCATTCAAAAAAAATGGAATCATGACAATAAAAAGATTATAGAAACCTTACTCGAACAACTTAACCTTACAACACCATTTAATCATGAAACAATACATCAAACATTAGATAACTTTTCAAAAAATACAGGAAAAATAGATTTTCAGTTATTAAGAACCCTCTCTACAGGCGTTTCATCAGGACCGTCTTTAGCACATATTTTTGAAATACTTGGAAAAGAAAAAACATTGGCTCGCATAAAAAAAGCCATTCAAACACTAACTATAAATATCTCTTAACATCATGCATACAATTATTGATTTTTTTCTACACTTAGATAAACATTTAGCAGATATTTTGGCGCAATATCAAACAAGCACCTACCTTATTTTATGTCTTATTATTTTTTGTGAAACCGGTTTGGTGGCAACACCATTTTTACCGGGAGATTCTTTATTATTTGCTTCGGGAATGCTCACCGCCTCTACAGGAATTTTAGATATTAAACTATTAATTATCCTTTTAATTTTAGCTGCTTTTGTAGGAGATAACGTAAATTATTTTATAGGAAAATTTATTGGTGAAAAAGTTTTTGACTTACCACTGCTAAAAAAACTTATCAAGCGTGAATACCTGAACAAAACCCATTCTTACTATGAAAAGCACGGTGGAAAAACCATTATTATTGCTCGCTTTGTGCCTATTGTAAGAACATTTGCTCCTTTTGCAGCGGGCTTAGGTAAAATGACTTACACTAAATATATAAGCTTTTGTATAATAGGCGCTGTACTTTGGGTAAACTTATTAACTCTTGCCGGATACTTTTTCGGCAATATTCCAATTGTGAAAAATAACTTTGAAAAAGTTATTTTTGGAATTATCATTATTTCTGTACTACCCATGGTTATTGGTATAGCAAAAGAAAGGTTTAGGAAAAAATAATTATGTTTGTTTATTCTTATTTTTGTTAGTAAAATTTTAAAAAAAAGATGTTTTGTATAACAAAAAAAGATATATTATTGCCACTATTAAAAAGTTTTACCTATGAAAAAATATTTATTCATTACTATTATTTTTTTAAGCATTCACTTCATGTATGCACAAACCGCATACACATGGAATGGATCTACTTCCACTGCATGGAATGTTGCTACCAACTGGACTCCCAACGGAGTACCCACGGCAGCCGATTATGTAACTATTGTAACCGGAGGAAATAATTGTATCCTGGCAGGAAATACAACAGTTACAAACTTAACTATTACAACAGGTGTATTAAACCTGAACGGATTTACATTAAATACAACGGGAGCTGTCGCTTGTAATGGAGGAACATGTAATAACGGTACATTTAATTCTACTGCTACTACATTAATTTTTGCAGGTACAACTTTTGGAGCTAATATAACAGCCAATGTTACTGATGTATATTTTAATGGCAGTACTTTTAATGGCAGTATTTCTGTAACTAAAAATAGTGGAAGTAATATTCAATCTACCGGTAATAATACTTTTAATGGAGTTACATCCATTACCAATGCAGGAACAGGGTATTTATTATTAACTAATAATAGTTCAAAAACAGATGTTTTTAATGGATTAACCACTTTTAATACTACCAATACCGGAAATTTATGGATAGGATATAGTGGTAATATAAATTTTAATGCGAATGTTACCGTTAATAATACAGCCGGTACAGGAGGTACATATTTAGGATATAATGGCGTAGCTAATCTTGGTTCCGGTATTACAATTACTTGTGGAACTTTTGCAGGTGGTAGTTTAAATTTAAACAAATTAAACCAAGCAGGTAGTACTGCTTTAACTTTATCTCCCGGAAATAGTGGAGGTGTAAATATTACTAAATCTACTATCAATGGTGCCTTAACGGTTAATGCAGGTTTAGTTACGGCACAAACTTCTACGTTTAATACTACAGTAAATTACAATATAGGCGGAACTATCAATAATGCTTGGTCATCAGGAGGTAATGTTTATAACGGTATTTTAACCGTCAACAATTCAAGTAATGGCTATACCGGATTTGCCAATGGAACAGGAGACACCTATAATGCAGATGTGTATGCCAACAATACCTCCTCTACCGGAGGGAGAATTATTTTTGGAAATAATTCAACCAGTCAGTTTAATGGAAATGTATATGTGAGTTCATCGAGTGTAGCCGGAGGAGCAGGCATTGCAATAGGTTGGGGAGGAGCATATCCTATTATACAATTTGCTGTCGGAAAAAAAGTAATAGTGAGCGGCACTTTTGACTCAGGGTATTTGCAATTATTTAAAATACAACAATCAGATGCTACCGCTTTTAATATAACCACTACAGGAACAGCACAAGTATATCTTCAACAAAATATTTTCTTAGGAAATGTAAACGTTTCTTCTCCTGATATTTACCCTTATGGAGGCACATATAATGCTCCTGTGGTATTTACAAAAACAGGTGGAGTAGGTGGCAATCATAACAATGGTTATCAAAATACTTTTAATGGGACTTGTACCATTAATCAACAAAGCACTTCCGGTTATTTTATGTTAGGTTACAATTCAAACGATTTATTTAATGATAATATTACCGTAACTAATACAGGAACACGAGAAATTTACTTAGGATATCCAAGCGGAACAGGGAATCCAACTCTAGCAAGTGGTAAAACAGTACTGGTTGGTGGTGCAGGGTTTGGAAGCGGCACTTTATATTTTGGCAACTTTACTCAATTAGGCAGTACACCCATTAACTTAACCTTAACAGGAACTGCAGGATGTTATATTTCCAGAAACACATCAGGAACATCTACCTTTAATGCGGCTTTTAATATTACCGCTCCGGATATTTACGTACAAGGAGGAACTTTTAATGGTGCTGCTGTATTTACCAAAACAGGTGGAACAAGCAATCATAACAATGGTTATCAAAATATCTTTAATGGAACTTGTACCATTAATCAACAAAGCACTTCCGGTTATTTTATGTTAGGTTATAACTCAAACGATTTATTTAATGATAATATTACCGTAACAAATACAGGAACAAGAGAGATTTATTTAGGACATCCAAGCGGTACAGGGAATCCAACTTTAGCAAGTGGTAAAACAGTATTGGTTGGCGGTGCAGGGTTTGCAAGCGGAACTTTATGTTTTGGCAACTTTACGCAATTAGGCAGCACACCTATTAATTTAACCTTAACAGGAACTGCAGGATGTTATATTTCCAGAAACACATCAGGAACATCTACCTTTAATGCTGCTTTTAATATTACCGCTCCGGATATTTACGTGCAAGGAGGAACTTTTAATGGTGCTGCTGCATTCACAAAAACAGGTGGTACAAGCAATAATAACAATGGTTATCAAAATATTTTTAATGGCACTTGTACCATTAATCAGCAAAGTACCTCAGGTTATTTTATGTTAGGTTACAATTCAAACGATTTATTTAATGATAATATTACCGTAACTAATACAGGAACACGAGAGATTTACTTAGGATTTCCAAGCGGCACAGGAAATCCAACTTTAGCAAGTGGTAAAACAGTATTGGTCGGCGGTGCAGGGTTTGCAAGCGGAACTTTATGTTTTGGAGGCTTTACGCAATTAGGCAGTACACCTATTAACTTAACCTTAACAGGAACTGCAGGGTGTTATGTTTCCAGAAACACATCAGGAACATCTACCTTTAATGCGGCTTTTAATATTACCGCTCCGGATATTTACGTACAAGGAGGAACTTTTAATGGAGCTGCTGTATTCACTAAAACAGGCGGAGCAAGCAATCATAATAATGGTTATCAAAATATCTTTAATGGAACTTGTACCATTAATCAGCAAAGTACTTCAGGATATTTTGCATTAGGTTACAATTCAAACGATTTATTTAATGATAATATTACCGTAACTAATACAGGAACACGAGAGATTTACTTAGGATACTCAAGTGGTACAGGGACACCAACTTTAGCAAGTGGGAAAACAGTATTGGTTGGTGGTGCAGGGTTTGCAAGCGGGGCTTTATATTTTGGAGGCTTTACGCAATTAGGTAATGCACCTATAAATTTAACGTTGGGTAATTTAGCTTCGCTTATATTTATTAATCACTCTGTATTTGGAGGAAATGTTACTTCAATTAGTGGTACCCTTCTTTTCAATGGCTGTACCTTTAACGGAACAGCTAATTGCACTAAAAATGGCAGCACTAACGATGGAAGTTCAGGTAATAATATATTTAATGGCGTTACTACAATAATAAATTCCGGTAGTGGTTATTTATTGCTTGGCAATACAAATTCTGACCAATTTAATAATACTGCCACATTTAATAATATTGGTACCAGCAACCTATTTGTTGCATATAATAGCCCTAATAATACCTTCGGTGGTGTAACCACATTTAATAATGCCCCGAGTAGCGGTAATTATGGAGTATATGTGTCAGGCTATTCTCCAGGAACAATCTTTAATGACAATATTATTGTTACTAGTACGACAGGTGCAGGCGTACAGTTTTGTTATGGTAATGCTACTGCCACCGCTACTTTAGCAACCGGTAAAACAATTAGTATTGGTGGAGCAGGTTTTACTGCAGGCTATTTAATGTTAAAACAATTTACCCAATTAGGAGCCACGCCTCAAACATTAGTACAAACAAGTGGAATGAGCATATTGCAATTAGGGCCAACATCTACTTTTAATGGCAATGTTAACTTTAGTTTTCCACAAGTATTATTAAATGGTACTACATACAATGGAACAACAACTATTGAAAAAAATGGAGCAACAGATAATTATGGGACTGGAGGGAATATTTTTAATGGTACAACAATCATTACTAATAGCGGATCGGGATATCTACTAACAGGCGGCACTAACGCTGATTTATTTAATGGTGTTACAACAATGAACAATACCGGCAGTTATAGAATATATTTTGCGCATAATCACGGGGGGCAGACCACAACATTTACACAACCCTTAACATTAAATTCTAATAAGAGTGGAGGCGCTGATGTTTGGTCATATTTTATTTGTGAAGGAGCTAACACCAATGTAATATTTAATGATGTAACCATAAATATTGCAGGTACATTACAAAGTTACATGCGATTATTACAAGGCAGTGCTTCAACAGCAATATTTAATGGAAACTTAACCGTAAATTTAACAAACACCAATGCTTCCGGTACACAAGTTCAGTTAGGAACAGTTGGCACCACTACATATAATGGTAATATTACTTTAAATAGTACAACAGGGTCCGCAAATGGTGGTGTATATTTTAACGTGAGTGGCTCTGCGACCTCTACACTAACGGCAGGACATTCTATAGGCTTGGGAGCCAGTGGCTTTACTTCGGGGAATTTGTCAATGCCAAGGTTTACGCAAATAAGTAATACCCCCCAAACGTTAGTACAAACAAGCGGTACGGCAATATTAACTTCCGGACCTACAAGTTCATTTGATGGCAATGTTAATTTTAATTTTCCACAAATTTATTTGAATGGAGCTGTTTATAATAATACGGCATCATTTGAAAAAAATGGAGCGGCTATTAATGTGTCCGTTGGTGGTAATACTTTTAATGGCGCAACAACCATTAAAAATAGTCATGCTACTGATTTACTAAGGTTAGCCAATAGCACCGCTGATGCATATAATAGCGATGTAACTATGGTGCAAGCAAGTAACGGTGCTTTACAACCAAACTATAATACCAATTGTACTTATGCCGGTAATATTACCGTAACTTCTCCGGCAGCTACAGCCATAACTTTTGGAGGAGGTAGTGGAATTGCTACTTTAAATAATGGCAGTGCTCAAACAATTAATCGTACAGGTAGTTCTGCATTTCCTGTGTTTACTCGTTTAGTAGTAAATAAATCTGCCAACGACGTAACATTAAACACCCGTATTAATATTTCTACATACTTAACACTAACACAAGGTATTATTAATACAACAGCAACAAATATATTAAACATGAACAATGCATCAACCACCACCATTGGTAATGCATTAAGTTATATTAACGGACCTATGAATTATGATATGGCTTTTGTTGGAACAAGAACTTTAAATTTCCCAATAGGAAAGGTTGCAGATTGGAGACCGGCTGTTTTAACCTTAACCCACAATAATGGAACATCTTATACATACAATGCAGAACTTACTAATTCCAGTGCCAATGCATTAGGATGGACACTTCCCCCAACGGTTAATTTAGCGTCTCTTGTACATTGGTGGGACATAACAAGAACTAATACTTCCACGGGCATTGTTACGCCCACTTTAAATTTAAGCGGCAATCAAACAATTACATTATATTATGATGTTAATGATGGCGTAACCGTTCCCGGAGGTCTTACAATTTTAAAAAATACTTATACCGCACCTACTGCTTGGATAGATATTGGCGGAAGCGGAGCTACCGTAACTACGGGTAATGTTACATCAACTTCATTACCATCAGCATTTAATTCATTTAGTCGCTTTACTTTAGGAAATAAATCTGATGCTACCAATCCACTACCAATAGAGTTATTATATTTTACAGCTACTCCAGTTGATAATAAAACAGTGGACTTAAATTGGGCTACTGCTACTGAAAGAAACAATAGTCGATACGAAATAGAACGCAGTATTGACGGTATCAATTTTGAATATGTAACCACCGTATCGGCTTACAATAATGGCAACAGCTCTGTAAAACAAACTTATCACACCATAGATGAAAAACCATATAAAGGAATTTCATATTATCGCTTGAAACAAATTGATGTTGATGGTACATATAAGCGCTCTGATATTGTGTCAGTAATAATTAGTGATAAATCATTTATTAATTTTTTCCCCAACCCGACATCAGACAAGCTATATGTAAATTATAGTAAAGACTATATGAATGCTCAGGTTAAAATTCTGAATTCATTAGGTGCAGTTATAGTAAATGAAACAAATATTACAGATTATAACGGTCAGATAGATTTATCCGACTTAGCCGATGGTATTTACTATTTACTAATCACTCAAGGAGAAAAAGTATCCTCTGTAAAAATAAGCATACAGAAATAACCTGTGTGCCTTATTGAGTGGCTCTTTTTAATTGTACTTTGCTAAAGTAGTCGCATCTATAGTATATTTACATATCTTATAACATAAGTGTATCCAAAAACAGTTAAAATCTTTTGTACATTGCAAACATAGATGAATTTCAATATACAACCAATAATAGAAACGGAGAAAGCCATTCTTTATCCATTGCAAGAAGATGATTTTGAAAATTTATTCGAAGTAGCTTCTGATCCTAAAATATGGGAGCAGCACCCAAATAAAGACCGTTGGAAGAAAGAAGTGTTTCAAGTGTTTTTTAATGGCGCAATACAAAGCAAGGGGGCTTTTAAAATTATAGAAAAAACAACAGAAAAAGTTATAGGCAGCACACGTTACTATGGCTACAATGGACAAGATAAAAGTATTTTTATTGGTTACACATTTTATGCAAAAAAATATTGGGGACAAGGAATTAATCCTGCCATTAAAACTGCAATGTTAGATTATATTTTTCAGTTTGTATCAAGTGTTTACTTCCAAATTGGAGCTTGTAACATTCGTTCTCAAATAGCAATTAGCCGCGTGGGAGCTGAAAAAGTTTCAGAAGAAAATGTCGCGTATTTTGGTGAAGAACCTAAACTAAATTTTATCTATAAAATTAACCAACAAGATTGGCGGAACAGAAGTAAGTACTAAAATTTGATTATTTAACCAATTACAACTCGGCAGCATTAGCAATAAGTTCGGCTATATCTTTTACTGTTGTTTTATCTTCTTTGTTAAAGTGCTTTACACCATCGCTTAACATGATGTTACAAAACGGGCAAGCAACAGCAATAACATCAGGATTTTGTATTAATGCTTCTTCTACTCGTTCGTTATTCACCTCTTTATTACCTTTTTCTGCTTCTTTAAATATTTGTGCCCCCCCTGCTCCGCAGCAAAACCCCTTTGCTCTGCTACGAGGCATTTCCGCAAGTGCAACATCTAATTTTTCAATAACCTCTCTTGGTGCTTCATATATATTATTGCCTCTGCCTAAATAACATGGGTCGTGATAAACAATTTTTTTTCCTTTAAAATCACCGCCTTTCATTTTTATTTTTCCGGTATCTAATAGTTGCTGTATAAGTTGCGAATGATGCACTACTTCGTAATGCCCGCCCAAAGCCGGATATTCATTTTTAATTGTATTAAAACAATGTGGGCATGCTGTTACAATTTTTTTTATGCCATAATTATTTAGCACGGTAATATTCTGCATGGCTTGCATTTGAAATAAAAATTCATTGCCCGCTCTTTTTGCAGGGTCTCCTGTACAGCCTTCTTCTGTGCCAAGTACGGCAAATTTTATTCCTGAAGCGTTAAGTATCTTAGCTACAGCTTTGGTTATCTTTTGAGCTTTTTCATCAAAGCTTCCGGCACAACCTACCCAAAATAAAATTTCAGGTGTTTCTCCATTTGCCACCATCTCTGCTACTGTTTTTACTACCAATGTATCTGACATATACTTATTTTAATCTTCAAATACCTGAATTACTGTATTTTTTTCTACCAAGTCGGTAAATCTCCCTTGATATCTTGTAGCCCGTACCATATGGTTATCTACCCAATGATAATTGCCGCCACGAGGCTTACCCATTAGCAATCCGTGATAATGAAATCCGTTTTTTTTAAGCCATCGCTCTGTTATTGCTCTGTGCTCTTCTGTTCTAGATGTAAAAAATGTAATAATGTGTCCTTCTTCAAACCATTTGTTTAATGTAAGTAATGCCTCAGGGAAAACTGCTGCATCTTCCATTCGCCAAGGTTCTTCATTGGGGATATCTTCACACACTGTTCCGTCTATGTCTATTAAATAATTTTTAATGTGCGTTGGTAAAACGGGACTTATTTTTTTACCATTTTCCTCAATTTCCAATAAATTTCTATCCATAAATTTCAATTCATCCATTTTAATCTGTCTGCCTGAGAAAACTGCCACGGAGCGCTATTATTTTCTATATTAGAAAACATATTGTTCAATGATGCATTAGCCGCACTTTGCTCTAACACCAAATTATATCTCATTTCCATAATTATTCCTAATGGACTGATATTTATCGGGCACTCTTCTGCACAAGCGTTGCAGGTATTGCATGCCCAAATTTCTTCTGTAGAGATATAATCAAATAATGTTTTTCCGTCATCAACAAATTGTTTATTGGCATCGATATTTTTCCCAACTTCTTCTAATCTATCTCGCACACCCATCATGATTTTTCTTGGAGATAATTTTTTACCGGTAATATTCTGCGGGCAAACAGAAGTGCACCTGCCACATTCTGTGCATGTGTATGCTTCCAATAGTTGTTTCCATGATAAATGGAACACATCTTTTGCGCCGAATATTGGCTCTGTTTCTGTAGAAACAGGCTGATAAGATGAATCGAAATTTGGTGCTACCACATCGGTAACCTCTTGGATATTTCTAAATTTTCCTAATGGTTGAGAAGGATTGTAAAAGTATGTATTCGGGAATGCCAATAAAATATGTAAATGCTTTGAAATAGGTAAGTAATTCAAAAAAGCTAAAATACCAACAATGTGTAGCCACCAAAATATTCTTTCTATCATTACTAAACTTTCTGAACTAAAACCTAATAATGCCGGAATAAAAACAGAAGATACAGGAAAAGTACCGGCATGAGTGTAATGTGGGAAGTTTCTTCCTTGCAGAATTTGATCTGATGCATTGCTAATCATCAAAGCCGTCATTAAAATCATTTCGGTAAACAGAATAATATTGGCATCTCTGAAAGGGAATCCTCTTAATTCCGGGTTTGTAAAACGTTTAACTTTGATAATATTTCTTCTGAACCAAAAAATAACAACACTTACAAAAACAAGTAAAGCCAGTATTTCAAAGAAAGCAATAAGGAAATTATAAAAACTCCCGAAGAACCCCGAGAATAAACGATGGGTACCTAAAATACCATCTAAGATAATTTCAAGCACTTCTATATTAATTAGTACAAAGCCAACATATACCAATATGTGTAATAATCCTGCTACCGGGCGGTTAACCATTTTACTTTGCCCAAAAGCAACCAGTAACATATTTTTTAATCTTTCTTGTTTCGATGATAAGAACTCAACATCTTTACCTAACAAGATATTTCGTCTTACTTTTTTTATATTAATAGTAAATAGTACAACTGCCGAAGCTAAGAGTACAATAAATATAATACTACTCAACATATTCTAATTTTTCTTTTTCTTGTCCTTTTTTCCGAAAATAGAAAAATGAACATAGTGTTTTGGGTTCTCTTTTAAATCACCAAGGAGTTTTTCAAGATTACTTAGTGATTTATTCAGATTATTATAGACAGAGTCATTTTTCATTAGTTTTCCCATTGTGCCTTTTCCGTTATTCATATCTGCAAGCATCAGTTTTAATTCGCTTATTGCTTTATTGGCGTCTTTAATTGTATTTTTAATGGGTGCATTGGCTAAGCTGTCTGATATTTGTGCAAGGTTTTGTGTTATTTTAGGAAGTGTTTTGTCTAATACGGTCATTATATTATTAAACTTTGTAATAATTGAAGCTATTTTATCCGATTCTGATTGTAAAGTATTAGCTGTTTTTTCTAAACTTAAAATAGCTCTTCTTACGCTTTCTAACGAAGCAATAATATTTTCTCTGGAAGATTTATTAAGAACGTAAGTAACCGTAGTTGCTACGCTATCTATAGAGCCAATCAACCCTTCTATTTTTTTCTGTAACGGTGCTATTCTTTTATCAACAGATTCCTTCAAACCCTCTTCTGTCATAGTTTCTAAGGTGTCATTTTCTTGTACAAGATTAGGGCTATTTCCATAAGCTATTTCGATGGCTTTAGAACCCAGTAAGTCTGTACTAATTACTTTGGCAATAGAGTTTTTTGGAATTTCCACCCTTGCTGTAATGAGCATTCTTACCAATACTTGGTACTGTCCATGTCTTTTAATTAAAGAAATTTTATTTATCGTTCCTATTTTATATCCACTTACAAGTATAGGGTTTGCTTCCATAACATTGTCTAAGCGGCTATAGGTTGCATACAAAATATGTTTTTTAGAAAATAAATCTACCCCTTTTAAGAACTTTACGCCCCAATATACACATGTAATAGCCATTATTACTACTAAAGCAATTTGATATTCTTTCTTTATTTTCACTTATTTTTTTTAATGGAGTGCAAATGTAAAAATTATTTAAATGAATAGAAAATGAATAAATTAGAGCCGATTAATTATGGCTTTTCGTTCTCTTAATATTATTGGTATAATGTCCGGATCTTCCATGGATGGGCTTGATGTTGCATATTGTCAGTTTCAAAAACTATCTAATGGAAAAATTAAATTCAAACTAATTCAGTCGCATACATTTTCGTACAGCAAAACAATTTTAGATTTACTTATCAATATGCGCACTATGTCGGCAAAAGATTATTTTGAAGCAGATGCAATATATGGCAAATGGATTGGCAATAAACTCAAACAATGGATGACAAGATGCAAATTAACTCCTGATGCCATTGCTATTCACGGACATACGGTTTTTCACGAACCTAAAAAAGGATTTAGTGTGCAATCCGGCAATGCCCAGCAAATCGCCGCAATATGCGGGTGTGATGTTATTGATAATTTTAGAAACTTAGATATTGCGTATGGCGGGCAAGGTGCTCCTCTTGTTCCTATTGGAGATAAATTGCTTTTTGCAAACTATGATGCGTGCATTAATATTGGAGGTATTGCAAATATTTATACACATCATTCGGAACAGGCTTATGATATTTGTATTGCTAATATGGGGTTAAATTATTTTGCAAATCAACTAAACCATAAATTTGACAAAGACGGTCTGCTTGCCAAAAAAGGAACCATTCATAAGGAACTGCTTCGCCACTTAAATTCGTTATCATTTATCAAACAAAAGCCGCCAAAATCTTTAAATAGAGAGTATTTTGAAACAAAATATTTGCCGATTATTTTATCAATTAAAGATTCCTCACACAATTATTTACGAACATTTACAGAGCATATTGCCATTAATATTGCTAAGGCCATTCAGAACAAAAATATTAATAATGTATTGATAACGGGCGGGGGTGCTTTCAATAAATTTTTAATTACCAGAATTAAAGAGCTCTCACAAAAAACAATTATTGTTCCTGAAAAAAATATAGTATGTTTTAAAGAAGCTATTATTTTTGCCCTCATAGGGTATTTAAGCTTGATAGGCTCTGAAAATACAATTGCAAAATCAACAGGCGCATCTAAAAATATTTGCACAGGAAATCATACTTGGCATTAATAATTAGATTTGTATATTTGCCACTCATTGAACAAAAAATGAATAAATTATTATCTTTATTAATTATTATAGTTTTCATTACTTCTTGTTCTTCCATTGATAAACATATTAGAAAAGCAGGACTATTTTGTGAACGTGTGAAAATAGATCAATCTATAGAAGAATACAAAAAAGCTTTGGCAATAGATCAACATAATTACAAAGCCAACGCCGGTCTTGGTGTAATGCTTAGCGAATTTATGAATTTATATGAAGAAGCTCTTCCCTACTTGGAAACAGCTTACAACCATTCACCAAAAGATACTTCTGCCGATGTTGTTTTTAATTTAGCGAAATGCTATCAGCATCATGGCGAATTTGAAAAAGCCTTGACACTTTATAATAAACTCAATAATGTAGTAGCCACAGAAGACGATAATAAAGAATTTCAAAAAGATTTAATTAAACGAAAACAAGATTGCGAATATGCCATTAAACACAAATATGAAAAACCTAATCAAAATATTTTTATTATAAATGTTGGTAAAAACATTAACACCACTGCTCCTGAATATGTTCCTATAATAAATAATGATGAATTAATATTTACATCTAAAAGAAAAGATTTTAAAACAGAAAAATTTAATGACTGGGATGGTAAATACTTTGAAGCAATGTATACTTCTAGACTTACTAATGGCAAATATGACCCTGCCAAATTATTTACAATACCAACACAAAAAACAAAAACTAAATATAATAATAACCAATCTATCCTTTCTGTTTCGGGCAATCAAAAATACCTCTTTATATTTGATAATGGTAAACTTACACAAGTAGCATTAGACTCTATTGCTAATTCAAAAAACAAAAAACTTTCCAACATCATTAATTTCAGCTACTACCAAAACCATGCTTATCTTACCAAAGATGGTAAAAAATTATTTTTTACCAGTGAAGCAAAAGGCGGAATGGGTGGATTAGATATTTATATTTCAAGAAAAAATGTTGATGGTTCGTGGTCGGCTCCTGAAAATATTGGAGCACCCATTAATACTGAATATGATGAAGAATCACCACTATTGACGGCTGACGAAAAAACTTTATACTTTGCATCAAAAGGGCACGATGGCTTTGGGAACTATGATATTTACAAAAGTACATGGGATGGCTCTAAATGGTCTGACCCGATTAACTTAGGACAGCCTATTAATTCCTCCGGCAATGATATTTATTATACAGAAGACATCTCTCAACAAAATATGTTTTTTTCATCATCACGAAAAGGAGGAATGGGAGATATGGATATTTATAAAATTATTGATATATCTAAA
>JBDHZB010000048.1:0-19699 GCA_039811645.1 Bacteroidia bacterium
GGCTACACTATCTGCTGCTTGTTTTTTCTCAAATTCAAATTGCATTTCTTTTTGCACACTTGCTTTTTGATTTTCTTCACTCATTACACTATCTCTATGCATTATAGCAGTTTTGTATGCTTCCAAGGCTTCCTTGTGTCTGCCGGTTTGAGTATATAGCTCAGAAAGAAATCTATAAAAACCTTCTAAATAGTATATACCGTGCAGTTCTTCCCCTATTTTAGTGGCTTGCTTAAGATAGTGTTCTGCTTCTATGTATTTTCTTTGTTTAATATATAGCTCTCCAATGTTTCCGAGGTTGGGAGCTTGTCCTTGTTTATTTCCTATTTCTTCCTGCATTTTCAAAGACTTGAAATAATAGTCTAATGCCTTGGCATAGTCTTTTTGATTATTATAAACATTTCCAATTTTTGTGAGATTGGCTGCTTGCTCTTGTTTATCTCCAATTTCTTCATTTATTTTTTGTGCCTTGAAGAGATAATCTAACGCCTTGCCATAATCGTTTTGGTTAGAATAAACTATTCCAATATTTCCGAAATTGATTGCTTGTCCATATTTGTTTACTATTTCTTTATCTATTTTTAATGCTTTGAAATAATAATCCAATGCCTTGGAGTAATTGCCTTGCTCATTATAAACTAATCCAATATTTCCGAGGTTGGCAGCTTGTCTGTTTTTATCTCCTATTTTCTCACTTATTTTTAAAGCCTTAAAATAATAATCTAATGCCATGGTATAATTGCCTTGACTATGATAAATGACTCCAATATTCCCGAGTATAGCTGCCTGTACTTGTTGTTTTGACTTAAGTTCTTTTTCAGAAACTTTGTCTGGTAATAATTTTAAGGCATGCTCGTATTTTTCAATTGCTTTTTGGAAATCACCCTTTATATAAAAACAACTCCCTAGTTGTTTTGTACCCTCTGCTTCTTTTAAATTGTCATTTAGTTGCTTTGCTTTTTCAATACTTTTGTTGAAGAAGTAAATGGCTGTATCGGGGTTATTATTTTGAAACTTTATACCGAGTTCATAGTAAATATTATACAAATTAGTATCGGCTTGCAAACCGGTTTTGCTTTGCCAATGCTTTAATACTTGTAGCAAACTGTCAACCTTTTTGTTTTGAGCATACGTGCTTACAATAAGCGCTATCAATAATATAAAACCGAAAGTCTTTTTCATTTTATTTGTACAATAATACATTTTTATTGGTTGTTTTGCAATAAGTTCAAAAAACAACTATTTTTATAATGAGCACTGCCATAATTGCAGATTTCTTATATTTGGCAGAAAATTTGAAAACATTTTGTCTTAAATTTGCACAAAGATTTATGAACATGGAACAATCTCAATCAAACAAAGCTAATAAGGAAGATTTGAATGCTGATAATAGCGAACAAATGCCTATAGAAGAAGAAAACAAAGGCACCGAAGACGTGCCGAATACAGATCCTATTGCCGAACTTGAAAAGCAAGTGTCTGAATGGAATGACAAATATATCCGCTTAATGGCAGAATTTGACAATTTTAGAAAAAGAACCAAGAAGGAAAAAGAAGATTTGTTAAAATATGCCGGTGAAGAAATATGGAAAGGAATATTGCCGGTAATAGATGATTTTGAAAGAGCTATTAAAGATAACAATCAAACACAGGATATTACTGTGATAAAGCAGGGCTTTGAACTTATTTATAATAAAATCAATCATACTATTCAGCAAAAAGGTATTCAGCCGCTTATCTGCTTACACCAGCCGTTTGATGTAGATACAATGGAAGCGGTAGCTCGTGTGCCGGCACCATCTGAAGATATGAAAGGAAAGGTAATAGACGAATTGGAAAAAGGATATAAGTTGCAGGATAGAATTATCCGTTTTGCCAAAGTGGTTGTAGGAGAATAAAAATACTAAACATGAAGAAAGATTTATACGAAATACTTGGTGTTGCCAAAAACGCATCAGAAGAAGAACTTAAAAAGGCATATAGAAAATTGGCAATTAAATATCATCCGGATAAAAACCAAGGAAATAAAGAAGCTGAAGAAAAGTTTAAGGAAATTAATCAGGCTTACGAAGTTCTAAGTGATAAAGATAAGCGTGCTCGTTATGACCAGTTTGGTCATGCCGGTGTAGGAAGTTCTGCAGCATCTGATGGGGGAGCAGGAGGTTATTATGGCGGAGGGCATGGCAATATGGATGATATCTTTTCACATTTTGAAGATTTGTTTGGCTCAAATTTTGGATTTGGCGGAGGTGGTGGAGGGCGCACTCAAACCAGAACCCCACGCGGCAGAGATGTTAGGATTTCTGTAGAAATGACACTCGAAGAAATAGCAACAGGCGTCAGTAAAAAAATAAAAATAAAAAAGAAAGTGGCCTGTTCTGCTTGTAATGGAACAGGTGCAAAGTCAGGGAAGCTTTCTACATGCTCTACATGTAATGGTACCGGGGCGCAAATCAGGGTGCAGCAAACAATATTAGGGGCGATGCAAACCAAAACAACTTGTTCGGCATGCGGCGGTATGGGGCGAGTACCTTCCGATAAATGTACAACTTGTTGGGGACATGGTATTGTAGATGGCGAAGAAGTGGTGTCATTTAATATCCCTGCGGGTGTTGAAGAGGGAATGGAACTAACTGTAAGAGGAAAAGGAAATGCAGCCCCCAATGCAGGAATTAATGGAGATTTAATAGTGCAAATAAAAGAAACACCACATGCACATTTTAAAAGAGAAGGAGGTAATTTAATCTATCATTTGTTTTTAAGTTTTCCTGAAGCCGCGCTTGGTACACAAGTTGAAATTCCTACTTTGGAAGGAAAAGCAAAAGTAAAAATTGAATCGGGTATTCAATCCGGAAAATTATTACGATTAAAAGGAAAGGGCTTGCCGTCTATTAATGGATATGGCAAGGGAGACATTATTATAGATGTAAATATTTATACACCCACTCATTTATCATCAGAAGAGAAAAAGCAAATGGAGCAACTTAAACAATCTAAAAATTTTCAACCCGATCAAAATAAGAAAGAGAAATCATTTTTTGAGAGAATGAAAGAGTACTTTGGATAAGAGTTTATTTTATTATTCGTAAATTTGTCGAACATGTTATCACTGCAAGAAATAAAAAGTCGCTATGGGATTATTGGTAATCATGCGTTATTAAACAGAGCCATTGACATTGCAACAAAAGTAGCTGCTACAGATTTAACGGTTTTAATTGTTGGAGAAAGTGGTACAGGAAAAGAAGTATTTCCGCAAATTATTCATCAGTTTAGCAGCAGAAAACATGGACAGTATATTGCAGTGAATTGCGGCGCTATTCCTGAAGGAACAATAGATAGCGAATTGTTTGGACACGAAAAAGGGGCTTTTACGGGCGCAGCAGAATCTCGTAAAGGATATTTTGAAGTAGCAGACGGCGGAACTATTTTTTTAGATGAAGTAGGAGAACTGCCACTTGCCACACAAGCAAGGTTGCTTAGAATTTTAGAAACAGGAGAGTATATGAGGGTAGGAAGCAGTAAGGTACAAAAAACAAATGTAAGAATAGTAGCTGCTACCAATATTAATTTTGATGTCGCTATTAACAAAGGTAAATTTAGAGAAGACTTGTACTTCAGGTTAAATACAGTACCAATTTATTTACTGCCACTCAGAGAAAGAAAAGAAGATATCTTACTGCTATTTAAAAAGTTTGCTGCTGATTTTGCTGTAAAATATAAAATGCCGGCGATTCATTTGAATGCGGAAGCAGAGCAAGTATTGCTTAATTATTATTGGCCGGGTAATATTCGCCAGTTAAAAAATATTACAGAGCAAATTTCAATTATAGAAAAAGACAGATTAATAGATACCGAGAAACTTTTAAATTACTTACCACAAGTCAATACACAGTCTGCACCAATGCGCATGCAAGATGTTCAATATGAAGAATCTGTTTTAAAATCTGCTATTTATGAGTTAAAGCGAGAACTCGACCAATTAAAGAAAATTGTTTACAGCATTGTAACAGTAGTAAAGCCGGATATTATTAAGAATAGTGGAGAACAGGATAGTACAAATAAAGAACAGATGCCGATAATCGGACACGATGTTGCTAGAACGGAAATGCCGATAGTATATGGCGATAAGAAAAACATAACGGTTGCTGCCGAAGATACTTTGTCTATTCAGGAAAAGGAGAAAGAGTTAATTAAGAAAGCATTGATTAAGTATAAAGGAAAAAGGAAATACGCTGCAAAGGAACTTGGAATAAGTGAAAGAACACTTTATAGAAAAATACAAGAATACGATTTAAAAGATTTATGATGAAATATTTTTTTACCATTATTTATATATCAATTTTAATGTCTTGCACCAACAACGCCTCAGAAAAAAATAAGGAGCAAGTTTTGAAAGACTATACAATTCAGCCCGAAAAAAATGACAAAGTAAATGTAAGTGAATTTTATATAGCACCGCCGGATAGCAATTATACCGGTAGTGTTCAGGAAAAATACCCGAACGGAATAGTAAAATACAAAGGATTTTATCGTTTTGGAAAAAGACACGGTTTATGGATTTATTTTTATTCAAATGGTATGCTGTGGAGTGAATGCGAGTATGACAAAGGCATTAGAAACGGTAGAAATCAAGTTTATTTTCCAAATGGTAAAACACATTATGTCTCGTTTTATAAATATGAAAAGAAAGATAGCGTGTGGAGTTATTTTGACACATCCGGTGTTTTAATTAAAAAAATTTATTTTAAGAATGATAACCCTGTAAAAACAGAAAGGTTTTAATTCATTAAATGAAAAAGGGATTTCTTTTTATTGTTGCTGTAACATTTTTAATAGCTGCGCTAATTTATTTTGTGTTTACTATTGGTAGTGAATGGATAAGTAGTGCTGTTGCAGATATTATTCCAATTGAAATACAGAAAAAAATAGGACAAACATCATTGTCTTCTATGGAAACTCAGGAGTTAGAAGCCAGTAACTTGCCGCAATACACACAAAACAAAATTTCAAAAAGATTTTTTCATTTAATTCAACAAGATTCATCAGAAGTTAAGTTGTATTTTAAAAGAGCGTCATATCCTAATGCTTTTGCTCTGCCTGGTAATTATATTGTTATCCTGGATTCACTTGTAAAGATGAGTAAAGATACCGCTAATTATACCGATGTGCTTGGCGTATTGGCTCACGAATATGGGCACTTACATTATAAACACTCTCTTAAACTTGTAATAAAAGGCGGATTAATTGGTGTAATCATTTCCTATTTCGTTGGAGATTTCTCGTTAGTGGTAGCAGGCATGGCAAAACAAATGCTCTCTCTTTCTTATTCTAGAAATTATGAAGAGCAGGCAGATGACTATGCCATATCATTGATGAGAAAAAATAATTTATCACTATTGCCACTTGCTACTATGCTTGAAAGTATTGATAAAATGAACGTGTCCGGCAATGTACCGGCATTTTTATCTACACATCCCGGAACAGAAGACAGAGTAAAGAAATTAAGAGGCACTTCTAATTTGTAGTTGTGTTATTAAAGTAATCTAAAATAATTTGTGCTTTGCTTTTGCCAACACATGCAGAAAGGATGTCTAAAGATTGTACTTTTATTTGTTGAACAGATCCAAATTCTTGAAGGAGTTTTATTGCTGTTTTTTCTTTAATACCTTTAATATTTAGTAGTTCGCTTTGAAAAGCATGCTTGCTTCTTCGCTTTCTGTGATGCGTAATGCCAAAGCGGTGAACTTCATTGCGTATATGTTGAATCACTTTTAATGTGGGGCTTCTTTTATCTAAATATAAAGGGACAGAATCGTTAGGAAAAAAAATTTCTTCCAGTCTTTTAGCTATGGAAATAATTGATACTTTTTCTCTGATATTTAAATCATCTAACGCTTTGAGTCCTGCGCTTAACTGTCCTTTTCCGCCGTCAATAACAATTAAATCGGGCATAGGCAGATGGTCGTTAATCACTCTTTCATAGCGGCGATGAATGACTTCATACATAGTGGCAAAATCATCAGGATTATCAGTTACGGTTTTTACATTAAAGTGCCGGTATTCAGATTTTGCAGGCTTGCCATCAATAAAAACGGACATGGCACTCACGGCATTTGTTCCTTGGATATTGGAATTATCAAAGGCTTCAATTCTTCGTGGCTCTTTAGTCATGCGTAAATCATTTTTCATTTGTTGCATCAACTTGTTTGTATATTCTTCCGGATTTATAATAGATAATTGTTTTTGTTTTTCAGAAGCATAGTTTTCTAAATTCTGATAAATTAAATCTAATAATTTCTTTCGTTCACCTTGCTTTGGTATGATGTATTTAATGTCTGATAATTGAAATTGTACATCAAACGGTAAAATAATTTCTTTTGATTGGGAATTGAACTTTTGTCGAATTTCTGAAATAATCCGTTCTAAAATATCCTCTTGATTTTCTCCAATAAAATTATCTGCTTCTACAATATAGGTTTGTATAATAAATCCGTTGGTTACCTTAAAATATCCTCCGTATGCCTGTTGGTTAATCATTAGAATATTAAAAATATCGGCATCTTTAATATCTGATGAAACAACCTGAGATTTTGCTTGATACTTCTCTAATATATTAAGTTTCGTTTTTACTTCGTGTGCTTTTTCAAATTCAAGTTTGTTAATATGGTTTTGTAAGTTCTCTTTTAAATAGATAATAACATCTTTTATCTGTCCTTTAATAATTTTTTTTATCTGATTGATATTGTGATTATATTCTTCTTCTGTTTGTAACCCAATACAAGGTGCTTTACATTTACCAATATGATAATCCAAACAGGCTTTAAACTTGTTTTTTTTAATATTTTCTTCAGATAAAATATGGCTGCAAGTTCTTAACGGAAAAATTTCTTTAATTACATCAAGCAATGTACGTATAGATACTATAGAGGAAAATGGTCCGTAATATTCAAATTCGGCAATGCCTTTTTTGCGAGTATAAAATACTTTTGGAAAACGTTCTTTTGTCAATACAATCCACGGGTAGGTTTTATCATCTTTTAGGTTGATATTATAGCGAGGCTGTAAACTTTTAATCAAAGCATTTTCTAACAATAAGGCATCTTGTTCTGTTGTTACGGTAATAATTTCAATATCATGAATTTTTTTTACCATTACTTGTAAGCGCTTATTATCGTGTTCTTTTTGAAAATATGAAGATACTCTTTTTTTTAAATCCTTTGCCTTACCAATATAAAGCAGCTGCTTATCTAAAGCATAAAACTTATAAATACCCGGTTGATTGGGTAAGGTTTGTAACTTTACAGCAATATCACTCATAAGATGTGTGCAAAATTACGATATTAATGTGTAGGAAAATGATGAATAATTATTTAAGATTAATATCCACTAAATAGTCCTTTTTTAAGATAAAGGATATAAAATAACCGATTTATTTACTGAACGGGCATTTTCATTGAGTGAACGGTTTGAGTAAAACCACATCTTTTAACTATTTTTATGGCAAATTTTTAATATGAAAAATATACTCTACTTAGTAATTATTTTTTTTGTACTTGGAATAAGCAGCAAATCATATTCCCAAAATATATTAGACTCTCTATCAGGGTTTGATGAAAAGCATGCATGGGAACATACCAAGCATCTGCCCAACTACGAAGAACAAAAAGTAATGTACGAGCAAATAAAAAGAAATTGGATAAAGAGAAAGTATCATTTGTTCCCACAAGATAATTCTCATGCAAATAATACACAACAAAAATTAGTTGGCAATCAACAAAGCACCTTACAAGGACCTCAGCCTTCAGGGTGTGGTAATGTAGATTTTGAAGCTGGCAATACATCAGGGTGGACTACCGCCGGTTATGCACAAATTACTTCAGGGGCAGGCACCGACCCATATGGCGGATTTCCCGTTGTATTCCCCGGAGGCAATTATTCTCTCAAACTAAGCGGCGATTGGGCAACATCTACCAATACCTGCGATTGTACAGCCAGCACAATGGGTAATTTTTGTAATTCTGCCGCTCAAAAGGTAATACCTGTTTCCGTTGCCAATGCACAAATGGCATTTCATTTTGCAATGATTGTATATAACTATCCACATTCTCCAACTGATGCAGCATATATTCAGATTCAAATATTAAACTCATCAGGAAACCCATTGCCTTGCCCGCTTTTTAAAGCATATTTTAGCAATAGTAGTAGTGGTGGTAATGGCTTTACCGGTATTAGTGGTGTTACACCATCGGTTACGCCTTATCAGGTAAGTGGATGTACCGGTACTTATGATGTTACATATATTCCGTGGCAAACAGTTAATGTAGATTTGTCAGCGTATATTGGACAGAGCGTTACGTTAGATGTTCAAGTACATTGGTGTCAGTATCAGGTAGATTGGGCTTATGCATATATAGATGCAGATTGTTATAATACATCAAGTACCATGCCGCCTGTCTGCTTGGGTTCTAATGTTTGCGCTCCTCCCGGATTTGCGGGATATAATTGGTTATTCCCGGGTGGAGGTACTTCCACCAGCCAGTGTATTACGCCGGCAACCCCCGGAACATACACGGTTGTTTGCCAGCCGCAAATTACTTGCTCAGCATCACAAACAATTACAGTCAATGTGGGCGGAGGTTTTACAACCAATATAGCAGGAACAAATGTTTCTTGTAATGGTGGCTCTAATGGCTCTGCAACGGTTACAACATCAGGAGGCACACCGCCTTTTACATACACTTGGAGCCCTTCCGGTGGAAATGGAGCTGTTGCGTCAGGGCTAACAGCAGGCTTATATTCTGTAACGGTGCAAGATGCTAATTGTGCCAAGACATTAACAGTTAATATTACACAACCACCGGGCATGACTTTAGCAGTTAATTCAACATCATCAGGATGTACTGCTCCTGGAACAGCTACTGTTTCCATAACGGGTGGAGGTACGGGACCATTTACATACTCGTGGATGCCAATAGGCGGAACAAATTCTGTAGCTACAGGGTTGGCTTCCGGCAACTACACAGCTACTGTGCAAGATGCCAACGGATGTGCTAAAAGTATAACAGTTAATGTACCGGGTAGCCCATCACCAACTATAACAAGTATAAGTGCTACTTCTGTATCTTGTAATGGGGGTTCTAATGGATCTGCAACGGTTACTGTTTCAAGTGGTATTACCCCATACACTTATACATGGAGCCCTTCAGGAGGTAATAGTTCAACAGCAAGTTCATTATCGTTTGGAACATATACTGTTACTGTAAAAGATGCCGGAGGTTGCATTGTTACAAAAACGGTTACTGTTGCTCAACCCCCTGCATTATCTTTAACAATTAATTCTAATAGTGTCTTATGTAATGGAGGTGCTAATGGTTCTGCTACAGCAACACCAAACGGTGGCGTTGGAGGATATTCATACACATGGAGCCCAAGTGGTGGTAATGCGTCTGTAGCTTCAGGCTTAGGAGCAAATACATACACAGTGAATATTAAAGATATTAATGGATGTATTATTAATGGAAATGTAACAATATCGCAGCCGCCAGCATTATCTTTAACGATTAGTTCAACCAGCGTAAGTTGTAACAATGGTAACAATGGAACAGCTACTGCTAACCCCAGTGGTGGTGTCGGTGGCTATTCTTATGTTTGGAGTAATGGACAGTTTGTGCAAACGGCCACTAATCTTTCGGCTACTAATTATACAGTTACTGTAAAAGATAATAATAATTGTACTATATCTAATACTGTAAACATTATACAACCGAGTGCATTGACGCTTGCTGTAAATAGCAGCAGCGCTACTTGTTATGGATATGCTAATGGCTCCGCTACAGCAACACCAAGTGGAGGCATGGGAAATTACACATATACATGGCTGCCTACGGGTGGTTATAGTTCTGTAGCCCCTGGTTTGGTTGGAGGTACATATTCTGTTCAAGTTGCAGATGCCAACAATTGTTTAATAATAGGGAACGTTGTTGTAACACAACCAACATCTGTGTCTATTTCAACAAGCAATTATACCATTTGCAATGGCGGTACCGTAAATATCTCTGTAAACGCAGCGGGCGGAACATCTCCATATACTTATTCATGGACACCAACGGGGTGGACAGGCGCAGGACCTTATAATGTATCTCTTACTTCTACAGCATTTTATACAGTATATGCAATGGATGCCAATAATTGTTCTTCACCGGTTAAGGTTGTAAAAGCAATAGTCCAACCTCCTTTACTGGCAACAGGAATGAGTACTGCGGTGTGTGATAATGGACAAACAATAGTGTATCCAACAATTACAAGCCCCGGTAATGGCGGTCCTTATTCTTATTCATGGAGTAATGGAGCAACAAGCCAGTCAGTTACTGTTACAGGAAATTATGCAACACAGCCAAACACCTATACTGTAACAATAAGTGATGGTTGTACTGTTCCAAATGCTGTAGCTATTTGTACAGTTAATGTTCATCCTTTACCAAAAGCATCTTTTACCGGAAATGTTCTAAATGGCTGTGTACCTTTGCTTGTAAACTTTAATGCAGCATCTAGTGGAGGTACTACCGATACTTATGTTTGGAATTTTGGTAATAGTCAAAACGGTGTTGGAAATCCTGCATCAGTAAATTATACGTTAGCAGGAACCTACTCTCCTACTTTAACTGTTACTAGCCAATTTGGTTGTACGAAAGACACGGTGGCTGTAAATTATATTCAGGTGTATCCTTTCCCAACGGCAGACTTTATTGCAAACCCTTGGGGCGCAACAATTGTAGAACCTAATATTAACTTTACCAATGCTTCTTCCGGAGCAGTTAGTTATATTTGGAATTTTGGCGATGTAGGTTCACCAACTAATACATCTACGGCAGTAAACCCAAGTCACGAATATACTTACAGTGGCACTTATACTGTTTCGCTTGTAGTAACAAATCAGTATGGTTGTGCTGATTATGTTGCAAAAACTGTTTATATAGATCCTGAGTTTCATTTATATATTCCGAATGTATTTACGCCGGATGGTAATGGACTTAATGATGTATTCCAACCTAAAGGTGTAGGTATTGATGAGAGTGATTACAAGATGTTGATTTTTGATAGATGGGGAGAACAAATATTCTCTACCAATACTTTTAGCAAAGGATGGGATGGCACTGTAAAAGGCAAGCCAAATAAAGCTACACAAGATGTGTATGTCTATAAAATTTATGTAAAAGACCTTAAAGGAACCAGACATGAATTTGTAGGGCATGTAACGTGTTTACCGGGAAGTAATTAGAAATATTTATTTACTAATGAGGCGTGTTTTTTAGATTCACCTCATTAGTAAATAAAATTATTTGCGATCTATTGTTAGATTTTTGCCATCTGTTTTCTTAATTTTATTTATCCAAGTATCCGGCACTAAAATACTGGTATTTCTATTGTAATTAAAACATACCATTATACTTTTTGCATAAGATTTCACAATGCTTTTCTGCTTGTTTTTTGAAAATAAAATATTCTCAATAACAAAACTTTTATTTTTAATGATAGAAATTCTTGTTGCACAAAATAAATTATCATTCAAAAAAATCGGCTCAAAATATTCTATCTCTGTTTTTGCAATAATAACACCGGTTTCCTGAAAATTGTTGTTTGGAATAATCTTTTCGAAATAACTCACTCTTCCTGATTCTATATAAGAAAGTTGTATGGCATTATTCACATGCCCTAACATATCGCAGTCGTTATATCGAATTTGAATCGGTATATTGTGCTTAAATAATTTGATAGTTACATTATTTTTCACGGTTCAATAGGTTTTTTGAAAGTTGAATAATCAGTGCTTTTGTTTTTTTGTTTTTTACAATAAATTTTTCAAAATCTAAAAATGCCTTATTTGTCAGAGTGCTTGAATAATTTTGAGTAATGTCCGAAATATCTAATTGTTTATATAAGTCAATCATTCGATTTATTTTTTGTTCAGAAGGGTTTAACTTTAGTGTAGATACTATTTTCTTTTTAGTAAGCGTATCAGATTTTTCCAATAAAGTAACAAGCAAAAAAGTCTTTTTATTTGTTAGGATATCATTACCAATTTTCTTACCTGTTTTTCTGGTTTGTCCAAATGTATCTAGCCAGTCATCTGTTATTTGAAAAGACAAACCGATTGTTTCTCCAAAATTATATATTTTCTTTTGCTGTTCTCTTGATGCTTCTGCAACAATAGCCCCCATTTGCATAGAAGTTCCTAACAAAACAGATGTTTTCTTTCTAATCATTTCCAAATACTCTTTTGAAGATACTTTTTGCTTTGTTTCAAAGTTCATATCGTCTTGTTGTCCCTCACATATTTCAGCAGCGGTTTTACTCAAAATACTAAGTAACTGTAACGAAATATGTTCAGGATATTTTGAAAGCAATCGAAAGGCTTCTACAAGCAATACATCTCCTGCAAGAATTGCAATGTTATTATTCCATTTTTTATGAACAGTAGATTTACCTCTTCTTAAATCTGAATTGTCTAAGATATCATCATGTACCAAAGAGAAATTATGAAATAACTCAATAGCCAAGGCAGCGTTTAATGCTTCTTTAGGGTTGTTGCCAAATAATTTGCAGGATAGCAAGCACAATAATGGTCTTATATATTTTGCATCTTGTGATAAAACATAATGAATGGGCTCGTATAATTCTTTCGGTTTTTTTTTACGAATAGATATTTTATAGTCCTCTAAATGATTATGGAATAAGCGTAAGTACGGTTGCAGTTCTTTCATTTCTTTTGCATTAAACCGATAAGATATTGTCCATAACCACTTTTCATAAGCGGCTCAGCAAGTTTCTTTAGCTGTTCATCATTAATAAAACCCATATTGTAAGCTACTTCTTCTATACAACCGATTTTTAATCCTTGTCTTTCTTCAATAGTTTGAACAAATAGCCCTGCCTGCATTAATGATGGAAATGTGCCTGTATCAAGCCACGCAGTGCCGCGTTCCATTACTTTAACTTTTAAATTGTTTCTATGCAAGTATTCTTTGTTTATATCTGTAATTTCATATTCTCCTCTTGCAGATGGCTTAAGGTTTTTAGCAATTTCGATAACACTATTGTCATAGAAATAAAGCCCCGGAACAGCATAATGAGATTTTGGCTGTTGAGGTTTCTCTTCAATAGATTTTACATTAAAATGCTTGTCAAATTCCACAACTCCATATCTTTCTGGGTCGCTGACATGATAGGCAAAAATAACACCTCCTTCCGGGTTATTACATTGTTGAAGCATTCTTCCAAATCCAACACCATAAAAAATATTATCACCTAATATTAGTGCAACCTTATCTTTACCAATAAATTTTTCTCCTATTGTAAAAGCTTGAGCTAATCCCTTTGGTTCTTCTTGTATTTCGTAGGTAAAATTACAACCCAAATTTTTGCCATCACCTAAAAGTTTTTTAAACAAAGGCATATCATGCGGTGTAGAAATAATCAAAATGTCTTTAATATCCGCCATCATTAGTGCAGAAAGAGGATAATAAATCATTGGTTTGTCGTAGATGGGAATAATTTGTTTGCTGATAGCCAAGGTTAATGGATGTAACCTTGTGCCGGAGCCTCCTGCTAAAATTATACCTTTCATAGGTTTTTATTTTTGTTTGCAATTTAATAAATGATATTTTCATTTTGAAATTTGTGTGTTAAATTGCTTTGTATTAAATTGCAGTCCGATTAAATTCATTAATGAGAAAATTTTTATCGGTAGTTTTTATTTGGTCTGTTGCTTTTTCTTTTGCACAAAATGTCAGTCAGTCGGTTATAATAAATTATATTGAAGAATATTCTCACTTAGCAATTATTGAAATGTATCGCTATAAAATTCCTGCCAGTATTACGCTGGCACAGGCTATTTTAGAAAGTTATGCAGGTACAAGTGATTTAGCTAAAAATGCCAACAATCATTTTGGAATTAAGTGCCATGTAGGTTGGGATGGTATGAATTACATCAAAACAGATGATGAGGAGCAAGAGTGTTTTAGAAAATATTTTACAGTAGAAGAATCTTACCGAGACCACACGTTATTTTTATGGAGCAGACCAAGATATGGTAAACTTTTTTTACTTCCAATTTATGACTATAAATTATGGTGCTATGGTTTAAAAGAAACAGGCTATGCAACTTTACCGGAATATGCAGAGAAGTTAATAAAAATTATTGAAAAATATCATTTAGATGAATTAGACCATTTTTGGATATACGATACAGAAGAAGAAGCTTTATCAATGCTGAAAATTAAATTACAGCAAAAAAGAGGATAGTTTCTTTTAGGTAAAAAAATTAATCTTTATTTAACTCAACAACATCTTTATCAAAACATAAGTAGTACACTGCTTTTGGCAAATTTTGACATTCTACTTTATTTCCAAATCCTCTTTTTACAACATTGCCATATACGTCATACACTTCAAACATTGTCTCGTCTGAAAACTCTATCGTTTGCGTGTTTTTATTATACACGTATTTAGGTTTGTTTTTATTAGAGGTTACTTTTATTTCTTGAGATACTTTTACGGCATTACCAAGTCCTATTTGTTTAATTCTGATTTTGTTTTCGCCGCTGGTTAATGGAACTTTAAAAGAATAGTTATTTTTTTCAGAAGAGCCCTTTCCTATTACTTCTCCAACAGGTATCCATTTGTTCCATTTAAATTGTTCAATAATAAAGGGTAGTGAACCGCTTTCATGTTCTGATGTCCAATTTAAAAGTCCTTCTGTAGTAAGATTAGCTGCCAGCATTACAAATGTTGGTTTGGGACGCAAATCTTCCATGTTTAATATTTTTGGCATGCAACCGTCTTTATGAAAAATTTCAATGGTAATTTTTTCTCCGTATTTCAAATGTAGGTTTGCGAGGTCTATTTCAAAAGAACTGGAATTTACTTCGTCAGTAGTAACATTGCCGTTTACTTTTATTTCTGTTGCACAATAACCAACACCACTACCGGAGTTATAGTTTTGTACATAAATATTTTTTTGCTGATAAACACCATCAATTACCAACTTTTTAATTTCTGCGTGAGAAAAATAAGAATATCCCAAAAGTATTAAAAAACAAATTCGTTTGCTCATTTTTTAATTTTGTATGCAAAAATATAAAATTTGTCTTAGACTGAAAAAAAATTAACAATTTTGCCCCTTTTAAGGTATATTTACAGAAAAATCAATTAAGATGATAGTTTTAGGGTTGATATTGGCGTGTGTTTTTGGAGCAGGTTTGGTATATTTATTTTTTTTAAAACAAATAAAAACCCTTGAAAACAATGCTACAGAACTTAGTACCAAGTTGCAAGAAAAGGAAAAGGCAGAGCAAGAAAAAACAATTATCATAAAAGACTTGCAAAGCCAAAATAATGCACTGATTACTGACAATGCACGTTATGAAGAAAAAATTAAGAACATAGAGAGTCAGGTCTTAGAGAAAGAAAAACTGATTAATGAAAAAAAGAACGAGATTCTTCAAATTCAAGAACGACTTAAGTTTGAGTTTGAAGCGCTTTCCAATAAATTGTTAGATGAAAAGTCAAAAAAATTCACAGAACAAAATCAACAGATATTAAATAATTCAATAGCACCAATCAAAGAGTATCTTAATCAGGCAAAAGAGTTAGAACGAAAAATACAAAACTATTATGATAATGAAAATAAAGACAGAACTTCATTAAAAACAACAATAGAAGAACTGTCAAGAAAAAGTTTGGAAGTCAGTAAAAACGCAGAAAACTTAGCAAAGGCACTAACATCTGAAGTAAAAACACAAGGAACGTGGGGAGAGTTTATTCTTGAAAAAGTATTGGAGTTATCAGGGTTAATAAAAGACATGCACTATGTGGTGCAATACAAAGAACACGATAAGCAGCCCGATGTTATTGTGAACTTGCCGGATAATAAGTGTATTATTATAGACTCTAAGGTTACACTAAATTCGTATATCCAATACACACAAGCCAATACTTCGGAAGAAAAAGATATGTACGCAAAAGCAGTTATAGATTCTATCAGAAGTCATATTAAAAATTTATCCGAAAAAAATTATGAATCGCTTACTTCTGTGTATTCAATTGATTATGTTTTAATGTTTATTCCTATTGAAACAGTGATGACGGTAGCCGTTGGAAAGGATACCGATTTGTTTGGTGAAGCTGCCAGAAAAAAAATACTTTTGGTAACGCCCACCTCTTTGCTTTCTACATTAAAAACAATTCACTTTTTGTGGAGGCAAGAAAACAGAAAAAAAGAATTTGAAAATATTCTTCAAGATATAGAACGCTTGTATGATAAAATTAGAATATTTGCAGAACACATGGATAAGGCAGAGAAAGCATTACAAACTGCGGTTGTTTCTTATGAAGATGCAAAAAAATCTTTAATAACAGGAACGGGTAATGCTATGAGTATTATTGAGAAAAAAATAAAACCACATATTCAACCTAAAAAAACAATGCCGCCAAATTGGTTGCCGGACAACGAAAATTAATATGCTGTCTGTAAAAGAAACTTTTGCACAATCTATTGCAAGTATTAAAAGTAATACGTTAAAAGTATCACTTACCATGCTTATTATTGCCATTGGTATTATGGCACTTGTCGGTATTTTATCTGCTATAGATGCCATCAAATCGAGTATCAATAGTCAGTTTTCAGAAATGGGTTCTAATAGTTTTACCATTATGGAAAAAACGGAAAATATTAAACGCGGTGGTAAATTCAGACAAAGACAAGTTTTCAGACCTATTACTTTTCATCAGGCAATTCAATTTAAATCTTTATATAATTTCCCTGCACAACCGTCCATATCTTCTTCGGTATCTTTTAATGCAAAACTAAAATATCAATCTAAATCAACTAATCCAAATGTAGAGATAAAAGGTGTAGATGAAAATTATTTAGCTGTTTCCGGATACGAAGTTGAAAAGGGCAGATGGTTTTCTGCAAGAGATGCATTGTCGGCTAATAGTATTGTGGTAATTGGAAAAGATATTGAAACCTTGTTGTTTGGTAAAGACGGTGCCCTTAATAAATATATTTGGTGGGGTAGCTATAAATTTCTTGTAGTTGGCGTTTTAAAATCAAAAGGTAGTAGTTTTGGATTTGGAGGAGACAAGGTTGTGTTTGTTACTTTGAATAAAGCAAGAGGAATTAATCCATCTAAAAATCCAACTTTTACCATTCAAGTTAAATGCCGATATCCTCAGCTAATGAATTTGGCAGTAGATGAAGCAATAAGTACATTTAGAAATATCCGTAAACTTTCTGTTGCCGATGATGATGATTTCTCTATAGAAAAATCTGACTTCTTGGCAAATATGGTTATTGACGATTTGAAAAAAGTTACACTTGGCGCAACATTTATTGGGATTATTACATTATCTGGTGCTGCACTTGGCTTAATGAATATTATGCTTGTGTCCGTAAGAGAAAGAACCCGTGAAATTGGCATTAGAAAAGCATTAGGTGCAACTAAAAAAAATATCCAGGTTCAATTTTTATTAGAGTCGATTGTAATTGGAATCTTCGGTGGATTTTTAGGAATTATTCTTGGCATTATTATTGGAAACCTTGTAAGCATGGGGCTTGGCGCCGGATTTTTTATTCCGTGGTTTTGGATTTTTATTTCAGTTATTATATGTTTTTTTGTTGGTATTTTAAGCGGCTATTATCCTTCTAAAAAGGCGGCATCTGTTGACCCCATAGAAAGTTTGCGGTACGAATAAAATAGATATTTCTATACTATTTTGCTACTAATCTAATAAAAATAGATACTTGTCTAATCTTTGTAACTTAGAGATGATTTAAATGTAAAAGTATAAACTGAACTTATCATTTATGAACGAACGAATTGGTGTGATATTAAGCGACTTGCAAATATTTAATGCATCTGTGTGTTCTGCTTTATATCATCTTTCTGAAAAAAACAACTTCGAATTACTTATAGAGTTAAGTCATGAAAACGAATATACCGAAAAGGACATTGCACTCCGATTTATCAATGAGTATAAAGTAAATGGGCTTATCATTATGTCTTCTTGCACTTCCATAGATTTTTACAATAACCTTTTAGGAATTAACTACCCCGTTATTTTTATAGACCGATTAATACCTTATTCAAAGTTTAGTGCTGTTACAGTTGATAATTACGGTGCTTCTAATAAACTATGTAAAATACTAATAGACAAACAAATCAAAACAGTATTTTGTTTAAGCACTCTGTCCGGGACCATTACGGTAGAAGACCGAATAAATGGCTTTAGAGATGCTCATGCTAATAATCAAGCCATCTCGTGTTATAGGTTTGAATTTGATTACAATAATCTCAAAGAACAGGTTAATACACAAGTGGAAAAATGGGTGCGAGAAAATACAGCCCCCGATGCTATTTTTGCGGTTAATCACACTTTAATGAGCGAGTTAATTAAGCATATAAAAAGCAACAGCAAACTAAGCCAATTATTTCGCAACACAATTTTTTCCTGCTTTGATGATTTACCCTATTTTGATTGGTTAGATATGCCTATAATCAGTGTAAAACAACCGATTAAAGATATTGCGTCCATTGCATTGTCAACTATTGATGGGAAAATTAGTCATGCTTTAAAAAACAACACAAATGTTGTGCTGCCGCTTACTATTATAGATAGAACAAAATAGAGAAGTAATAACAAAGCAAAACAAAAAAGCCGAAGCAATTGCTTCGGCTTTTTTGTTTATTAAGTTTAATAATAAATTATTGTTTAATCAATTTACCACTAACTTTGCCTGCATCAGTTTTTACATTATAGAAGTAAATACCTGCTGCTTGGTTAGATAAATCAACATTAATAACGTTAGTTCCTGCAACACCATTTACAGAAATAGTATTGATAACTTGTCCGATATTATTTACGATTTCAACTTGAATGTTTGAATATTTTTTCAAGTTTACAGATAAATTAGTAATATCATTAGTTGGGTTAGGATATGCGTTTACAGTAACATCTAATGCTTTGCTTATACCATTGCCTGCTTTAGAAGTGCTTGATAATGGAGTAGCAGGATTTGTATATGCAGAAGTTGGGATTTGCACACCACTAATATAGTAATGACTGCTAGGTCCTGTTCCGCTGAATGTACCATCTAATGACACTGTAAATGGAATTTCTTCTGTACCACCGCCAACATTCATTGTTCTGTTAGACATATAGTGGAAGAAAGCACCGGTGGTAATATCATCAGGGGAAGAAGTTAAGCCACAAGTTACACAAGATTTTGTTGTTACTGTGTTAGCCGTGATATCATAACTTTTTACATAAATATTAGGATAGATATTCCAGTGATTACCTGTTACGGTTGTATCGGTTTCTGTCCAGCTATAGTAAATACGAGTTCCTGCATCGTTTCTTCCAATTTGAATTCTTGCTTCAATAGGAAGTGTTGCAGATGACCATTGGCTACAAGTATTGTTAGATTGGTCAGTTCCTTCTGTCCCCATAGAATCTACAAGAATACCATTCCACGAAGCAGTTCCATCAAATACAAAATCCATAATAGTAGGCATTGTGCTGGTAGCTCCATAATAGAAAGAGTAATTTTGAGAGCCGCAAGATCCGCCACTACCCCATGCCGGAGTATAAAACAATGAATCTTGATGAGAACTGTACTGACTTTGCATAGTACAAACCA
>JBDHZB010000049.1:0-19432 GCA_039811645.1 Bacteroidia bacterium
ATGAAAAATATCCTAAAGACCAATTAGCTGCCATTGAAAAAGCCATCGCTGATGAAAAAAACAAAGCCGATGCAGATGCTAAAGCTAAAGCTGAACTTGAAGCCAAGTACAATGCTGCCATCAAAAAAGCGGATGATGCTTTTGCTAAGAAAGATTGGAACAATGCTAAAGCGGCTTACACCGAAGCACTATCTTACAAGCCTAATGAAAAATATCCTAAAGACCAATTAGCTGCCATTGAAAAAGCCATCGCTGATGAAAAAAACAAAGCCGATGCAGATGCTAAAGCTAAAGCTGAACTTGAAGCCAAGTACAATGCTGCCATTAAAAAAGGTGATGATGCTTTTGCTAAGAAAGATTGGAACAATGCTAAAGCGGCTTATACCGAAGCACTATCTTACAAACCCAATGAAAAGTATCCTAAAGACCAACTCGCTGCCATTGAAAAAGCAATCGCTGATGAAAAGCTTATTAAGCAAAAAGAAAATAACATTGTTAAGCAAGATGAAATAAAAACAAATAAAAATAAAAATGTACTACCAACTTTAGGAAATGAAAATGATAATAAATACAAAGTAGCAATAAAAAGCGCTGATGATTTATATATTAAGCAACAATATAAAGACGCAAAAGCAAAATATGAAGAAGCATTAAGTTACAAACCCGGGGATCCTTATGCAAAACAAAAATTACTGGAAATTGAAAAAATACTTAACTCAGACAATGGCACAACAACTAATAAAAAAGAATTATCTCCAAGAGTCAAAGAACTTATTTCAAAATATCCTGCCGGTGTAACAGAAAAAATAGTATTTGACAAAGATATCACGATTTATCAAAGAATAGTTGTAAAGGGAGATTCTGCTGCATATGTATATGAAAAGAAAGTGTTTGGGTTTGGCTTAGTTAGATGCTTCAGAGACGGAGAACCTGTTACTGAATCAGAATTTGAATCTGAAACAAAAATAAAACCTGCTGGTAAATAAAGGCTTGTTATTTCAATTCTTATTTATCTTAACTGATTATTCATTACATTTGTGATAGATGAAATGGCATTTAGATTGTGATATTCCAAAATACAGTTTAAAAATAGACTATTCTAACCGTATTGCTTTATTTGGCTCATGCTTTGCAGAAAATCTATTTGATTGGCTAAAAGAACGACACTTCAATGTTTATACAAATCCAAATGGCATTCTATTTAATCCTAAAAGCATTTATCAAACAATAAAACAAATCATTGAAACCCCAAATAGTTTTAATGAAGATTTAATTTTTGAAAAAGATAGCATATATAAAAGTTGGACACATCAAGGGGTTTTATTTGACAAATCTAAATCTAATCTATTAAAAAAAATCATAAACACACAACAGCAAGCGCATCAATTCATTCAACAAGCAGACATTATTATTATTACTCTTGGTTCGGCGTATGCCTATATTCATAAGGCACTAAATACAATCGTTGCGAATTGTCATAAATTTCCTACGAATATTTTTACCAAGCAATTATTATCTGTGAGCGATATTGTAGCTGATTTTAATTTTATTATTAATAGGCTGACAGAAATTAACTCGAAAGTCAAATTTATTTTTTCCGTATCTCCTGTAAAATACAAAGCATACGGGCTTATCAATAATAATCTAAGCAAAGCAACTTTATTATTAAGTATCCATGAACTTTGTAATAATAATAAAAACTGCTTTTACTTTCCTGCTTATGAAATTGTAACTGATGAATTAAGAGATTATAGATTTTTTAAAGAAGACCTATCACATCCGAATGATATTGCTATTAAATATGTAATGAATAAATTCAAAGCCTCACTAATAGATGAAAGCACTATACAAATAGTTGAAAGATTAGAAAAAATAATTCAAGCCACACATCATAAAATACAAAACAAACAAGATGCTCAAAATTTTGTGAAACAACAATTTAATGAATGTTTATTGTTAGAAAAAACTTATCCATTCTTTAACTTAAATAATGAAAAAGAGTATTTTGAAAGATTAATGAAAACAATTTAATTATTTATTTAATTTGCACAAAAACATGATTGTAATAACAGGAGCAGCCGGTTTTATAGGAAGTTGTTTAGTCTCCTATTTTAATCAACAAGGACACAAAGATTTAGTTTTGTCAGACGACTTTTCTCATTCAGAAAAAGAAAATAATTTAACCAACAAGCAATTTCTTCAAAAAATAGACCGTAAAAAACTTTTTGATTGGATAGATAAAAACCATGCTGATGTAGAATATGTTATTCACATAGGTGCACGTACAGATACTACAGAATTTAACGAAGCTATTTTTGAAGAATTAAACTTGGGTTATACGCAAAAAATTTGGTCACTATGCACAAAGTATCATATTCCATTGATATATGCATCTTCTGCTGCCACCTATGGTGCAGGAGAAAACGGATATAATGATGATGAAACAAAGATTAAATTTTTAAATCCACTAAACCCTTACGGTTGGAGTAAACAAAAATTTGATGTTTGGGCATTGGAACAAAAAACTTGTCCACCAAATTGGTACGGATTAAAATTTTTTAATGTTTTTGGTCCTAATGAATATCATAAAAAAAGAATGGCATCTGTTGTTTTCCATGCTTTTAATCAAATTAAGCAAACAGACTCTGTAAAGTTATTTCGATCGCACCATTCACAATACAAAGATGGCGAACAGTTAAGAGATTTTATTTATGTAAAAGATGTTTGTCAGGTTATTTATTTTTTATTTCAAAATAAGGTTAAAAATGGCATTTACAATCTTGGAACAGGTAAAGCAAGAACCTTTTTAGACTTAACAAAATCTGTATTTAAAGCGATGGATAAGCCTGAGAGTATTATGTTTATTGATACACCTATTGACATTCGAGATAAATATCAATACTATACACAAGCTGATATGAAGAAATTACAACAACAAGGTTATCAAAAACCTTTTACTCCTCTTGAAAGTGCAGTAGAAGATTATGTGAAAAATTATTTACTGCCTAATAGATTTTTTTAAGTTGCAGATATTGCAAGGTATCTTTTCCGGTATTAAATAATAAATCTATAATAGATAGGTTTGGCATAAAAGTAAATCTATCTGAAAATGCTTGATAATAAGGTGTTAATAAGTAGTCTGGCAAATTATTAGAATAAGGTGGATTAAAGAAATTCCTATAATCACACTGATAATTATCCGTATATGATAAAGTATAATCCAAAACCATTTCTGCTTTTATGCATTTCAGTATTTGTTTTAATAAATAAGAATTAAACTCTATTAAATACTCAAATTGCTCTATCTTAAAACAGTTTAAAATTTCATCACAATAGTGTTCAAAATAAGGGGTATTTTTATATGCCGATACAATAGCTGTATAATGTTTTTTATGCCACTTTTCTTTATAACATATTTTCTTTGCATACATTGGTTCTTTTGCAGATTGATGTATAACAGGGATAATCAAGGGCAAGATGCCATTTGCAGTCATAATGTATGTTCTATTTCTGTATGATTGCTTTACATAATACTCATGTGTTTCAATCAATATATTTTGCTGCTCAATAAGTTTTACATAATAATAGATATTACCAAAATATTGTAAAGAAAAAACCGCACTCATTAGTAACTATAAAAAACAATTCCTTTTATTTGACGATATGCCACGGGTCCAAAATATCTACTATCAATAGCATTGTCTCGGTTATCTCCCAAAACAAAATAATAATCATTCTTAAAATGATACTTCATAACAGCTATTTTATCAATAATTAAAGAATCATTTCTTATTTCCGTATTTTTATTTTCATTTTGAATAAGTGGAAAATAAATCTGTATATTATTTTTTGAAACAATTATACTATCTCCTTTTTTTGGTAAATATATTGGTCCAAAAAAATGCTTATTCCATAGCACAGCATCATCATAAGGGTATATATCATCAGACTGAACATCTTTTTTTTCTATTTCAGAATGTATGCTTATTACATTTGTGTCTTTTAATAGTTGAAAATATAAGTCTTTTGGCAAACTGGTGGCATATTCATATTTTTTTGAAAGCAAAACCTTATCTATTATTAGCGCTTCTATGTGCTTAATTTTTTCTATTGAATCTTGTAATTTGAGAATATAATTTTTCTGAATCTTTGGTAAATCCTCTATGCATTTATTATTAACATAAACCTTTCCACTATCTATTAAAATAGAATCTCCGGGTAAGGCAATGCATCTTTGTATAAATAGAGTAGCATCTGTATCTACGGAATCATCTTGCTGATTGCTTTTTATGGCATAAACTACGATTTGCCCATGATCCGGACGAAGCCAAAATTTTCTGTAAAAAAGCAAATTGTCTTTGTTAATAGACTTTTGCATATCATTTGCGGGCATTTTTGTAATACCAAATAATAGTATTGTTAGCAAAAATAAAAAAACAGCAACAAGAATAGGTTTATTATACTCAAGTAAAAATTTTGCAAAATGAATTCTTGTATTCTGAGCGTTTTCTTTACTCCTCATAATATTATTTCTTTATTTTCTTTTTTCTCTTTCTAAATTTATTATACCCCCATATACCAAATATAATAACCAAGACAGGGGTTTTTACAGAAACAAGTCCATCATGTCCGACATAGCATAAAAACCTATCCCACCTATACTTACCATCATGTGAATTTTTAAATAATGACGAAACAAAGCCACCTATTCCGCCACCACCGCTTACAGGGTTATTATCAGCATACTTTACACTTAACCATACAAAGAATGGCTCACCCACTACATGATCAAATGGCACAAAGCCCCAACTTCTTGAATCTGCACTATTATGCCTATTATCTCTCATCATCCAATAATAATCTTGTTTAAAAGTATAAGTATCTATTGGCTTGCCATCATAAAATACTTTTCCGTTTTTCATATCTAATTGATGTACGGTGCCAAAGTCATCATAGGTATCTATAGCTTTTCTATATAGAATAAAATTAGCACTATCCATTTTAATAGTTAATCCTTTATATGGCATCAATAATGGTCCAAAATTATCATTATTCCATAGGAATTTAGCATTATGCGGAAAAATAGTTATATCTCTTTGATCTTTGGTATCAATTTTTCTTTCCACTTTTAGCACATTACTCATTATTTTTACTTTTTCCATTACATCTTTAGGCATTGTAAGTAAGTAAACACAAGTATCTGCATTGGTTTGTAATAAATCTCCTTCACTTACATAAATGTCTAATTTATCCAGTAAACTGATATTACTTAACGACACACGTCCATTTATCTCTATCCTTTCGCCAAATAAAGCTCCCTTTGTTGTAACATAGTATTTGAATTGGGCATGTTCGGGTGTTTTTTGTTCTTTATTATTTATATAAATAATACCATCTTTAATAGTAAGGGTATCGCCGGCAATAGCCACACATCTTTTTACATAATGTTCACGTTTATCTACAGGTCTTGAAACTATTGGTCCAAACGGTCTTCCATTTAATGGATTGATTTGGCTTGGTTGGTGTACATATTCCCATGCTTTTTGATGATAATAATTATCGTCCATCACATTACCTGATGTTTTGTCTTCATTTTTCATCATCATGGCAACGAGGCGCACTGCTTGATAATAACTAATGTCTTGCATATTCTGAATCACAGTGTCTCCATCCGGATAATTAAATACAACTATTTCATTTCGTTCTACCTTTCCTCCTACAGGAATACGCATGTATGGTAATTTTACCCAATCTACATACGCAGGAATACTATTGGTACCTATTAGAGTATGATGAGAAAATGGGAAAGCAATAACCGTTTGTGGAATTCGTGGCCCATAAGCCAATTTATTTACAAACAAAAAGTCACCAACCATCAATGTTTTCTCTAAAGAAGATGTCGGGATAGTAAAGGCTTCAATAAAAAATGCTCTGATAAGAGATGCTGCCACAATCGCAAACACAATAGGGTCTGCCCATTCTTTTATAAACCGAGATGGCTCCGGATTGTACTTGTCTAAACCAACAAATTTAATATCTTTTTCAAGGATGGTGCGTAAATAGAAAAGAGGTGGTAATAAAGATGCAATTACCAAATCTGATGTTTTTGTTTTCCCAATAGCTCTGGCGGTATTAAAGCCATACACGCCCCACATTACCAAATTTACACCGGGAACAAGCATGATTAAACTCCACCACCACGGCTTTTTAAGGATAACAGATAGTTTATAAAAATTATATATTGGAATAAGCCCCTGCCAAGCTGAGATTCCTACTGACTTAAATATTTTAACGATTCCAAAGAAAGACAAAAAAGTCAGGAGTAAAAAAATATAATTTCCCATAATTTATTCTATAAAGATGCAAAAATGAATAAAAATAAGTGATTATTAAAGAATAAATGGTTGTTTTAGTTTTTTTTAGAAATCGTGAGAACCCTTAATTTTAGATTTTTTTACGGCATATTAAACCTTTTTCTTTACTTTGCATCAAAGTATAAATTCAAAAATTAAAAATCATGAAAACAAACAAAATCCTAATCGGTGCTACTGCAATAGCAATATCTGCTTTATTGACAGTAACCGGTTGCAGAAAAAAAAGTAATGAAGAAACTCCGGATAGTGAAACTGCTACAGTAACAGATAATAATTTAGCAGAAGCACATTCAAAAGACATTACCACTATGGGTAGTGAGGCTAAAGAAAACGGAGCGCTTTCTTCATACAGAATTGATGGCAATTCTTATGTAGGCAGTATCACTTCGGCACCATGTGCTACCGTAACTATTGATACTACGGTGAAAACATTTACTGTAAACTTTGGCACCACTCCTTGCAACTGCTTAGATGGCAGAAAAAGATCCGGCATGTTAATTTACAACTACTCAGCATCTACAAATAATGCACGATTCCCAAGACAACCCGGATTTTCTGTTAGCGTAACTTCTAACAATTATGTGGTAGATAGCTATACTATTAATATTATTAACAGAACTCATACCAATACAACCCCTATTGGCTTTAATCCATCTTCTACTAACATTACATGGAGTACCTCTTCAAATCTTCAAATTAAAAAACCCGATGGAACAACCATAACTTGGAATTGTAACAGAACCAGCGAATTACTAAACACTAACGATCCTACTATTTATAACCCAACCGGAAATTTCCCTATTAATTGGTTACATGGTAAATTCAAGTTTAACGGAACAGCAAGCGGCGTAAATGCAAAGAGCGAAAACTATACTGTAACAATGTCTAACTTAATTTTAGACATGAATTGTGCGCCGGATCCTTTAAGACCACACAGACATCCTTTTATTCAAGGAACATTATCTTACACACCCGGAACAAGACCTACTAGAACTGTAGATTTTGGAAACGGCTCTTGTGATTTTAATGCAACAGTTACCATTAACGGTGTAACATATAGCATCACACTTCCATAACAATAATAAATATCTGTAAAAAGGGCTATTCATACGAATAGCCCTTTTTATTTACTAAAATGGAAAATAAAGATAACGATATTTTAGAATTATTTGCTAACCTTTCTACTCAAAACCAAGCATTAAAACTATTAATAGAACGGTATCAAAAGCCTTTATATTGGCAAATCAGAAAGATTGTAATTAATCATGATGATACCGATGATGCTTTGCAAAACACCTTTATTAAAGTGTGGAAAGGATTAGGCAGTTTCAATCGGGAAAGTTCTCTCTTCACATGGCTTTATCGTATTGCCACCAATGAAGCTCTAATGTTGCTACGAAAAAGGGCTAAAGAAAATAATATTCCTTATGAAAACGTATCGTACTTTTTAAGCAATTCTCTAACCAGCGATCCCTATTTCAAGGGTGATGAAATTCAGAAAAAACTACAGCAAGCTATTTTAACTCTGCCTGAAAAACAGAGAATTGTATTTAATATGAAATACTTTGATGATATGTCTTACGAAGAAATGTCCGGCATACTTGAAACATCTGTTGGTGGGTTAAAAGCATCTTACCACCATGCAGTAAAAAAAATAGAAGAATATTTATTAAACCATTCCTAATCCTTTGCATCTAAAGAATATATGCCTAAAGAAATAAACATAGAAAACAACACGCACTTAAAAAACAATCCTTTTGCTGTGCCCAATGATTATTTCATGACAAATAAAGAAGCGCTTGAAAACATGTTATTTACTCAGGCTGATTTTAATATTCCAACAGACTATTTTGAAAACAATGCCTTATTTATTAAAACACTAACTAAAAAAGCTGAACAAGAAGACTTATATACAACTCCGGATAACTATTTTGAAACTCTATCAGAAAATATTTCCAAAAGATTGGAAGAAATGCCCAACAAACAACATCAGTATAAAAAAATCATATTCATTAATACTTATGTAAAATGGGCATCTATAGCAGCAATCATAACCGGTATTATTTTATTATCGTGGATATATTTCTTTAAAGAAAAAAATAATATATATGAACAACCTTGCTTAACAATTGCTTGTTTATCAAAAAAAGATGTTATAAAAAATATTGATGAATTTGATGCATCTGACATAGAAGATGTTATTGAAAATACAGATACACCACCAATAAAAAAACAGAGTGCTGATACTCTTCAAAACAATCTAAATGAAACTTTTTAGAGTTATAATTATTATATTTTTGTGTGCTTTATCATTCAGATTTTCTGCACAAAATCAGAAAATTGAAAGTATGCGTGTAGCATTTATTAATGATAAATTAAAATTAACACCACAAGAAGCTCAAGTATTTTGGCCTATTTACAATGAATACTTAGACAAAATGAAAGCTATAAGACGAGAGAAAAAGAAGTTATATTTGCAGTCCGATATTAATTCAAACGAAACAGCAGATGATTTTATCAATAAAAAAGTACAATTAGAACAAACAGAAATGCAGTACATCAAGGATTATAGTATAAAATTTAAAAAAGCAATTGGCAATATTAAAACCGCTCTACTATTTAAATCAGAAGAAGAATTCAAACAAGAATTATTAAAAGTACTAAAATCTGATAAAAACGATTAATTCAGCTAAAATGATGCGTATAGCTTTCTTTCTTATTATTTTTGGCTTATCTGATATCGTAAGTTATGCTCAAAAAGATTCTACAAAAATTAAAATAAAAACACCAAAGTACTACTTTAATACAACCGTACTTTTTGATTATTACACAAAACCGGAAGTAACATTAGACACGTTGAGTAGAGCAGGAAAAAAATTAAAATCTTATTATATTCAACAAAGTCTGCTTGCATTTAGTGTTCCTTTTTATACCACAGAAAAACGACATACAGATTCTACGATTTCAAATTTTACTACTTTTTTTACCGGTACATTTTTTAGTTTCAGACCTAATTTTGGCGGAATAGCCGACAATCATGTTTTAACAAAAAATGGATTAGGCGTTAGGTTTATTTACAATAATGGCAAAAAACTTATTTTTTTTGCTGATATTTCTCCGTTCATAACAAAAGATAGAGGATATGACGAAACACAGATTTTCAGAATGGCTAGTACATTTCTTGTTAGTTACAGCATCTCAGAAAAACTTAATTTCCGCTTTGGCTTAACCAAATCATTTCTACTTGGTAATAGATATTACCTGCCATTTGTAGGATTTAGAGTAGGTGCCATTAATAAAATTAATCTAAGCGTACAGTTTCCAAGAATTGTATCTCTTAATATTCCCATTGGAAAAAAAATACAAATATCAGCTTATACAAAGCCACAAGGAGGACTGTTTACTATCTCCAACAAAGATACGCTGTATGCAAAATTTTTAAACAACAACAAGATACTTTATCTTGGTCGCTACGAATTTTTGACAGGATTGCGAATAGACTTTAAACCACTAAAATGGCTATCGTTATATGCATCTGCCGGGCAAACCACAAAAAACTTCCTTGCACTATATTCATTACACTTTAATCAAGATAGAAAGTTTGAATACGGTTATTTTTATAGACATTTCCCTGACAATTCTTTTTTCTTAAATTTTGGAGTTACTTGTTTTTTCGGTAAAACAAAAAGCTATTACAATATGAATCAAATGTATGAAAGCATTAACTTAAACAATACCATAGGTGTTGGTGATAACAACACGCAAATCTATCAGCCAACACCGGATGCCAATCCTAAAAAAATTAAAAAGTATAAAGCAGATAATAAAGAGGTAGCCGATTTAATTAATTCATTTGACTACTAAATTTTATGGTTCTAAAAATTTAGGGAGCTATCCTTCTCTTTTCTTAAATATAATCGTTGTAAATCACAAATCTTTCATACATTTGCGAGCCATACAAAACATTTGTTATGTCTATAATACAACTACATGATAAACAATTTAAACCCTATATTTCAGAAAATGAAATAATAAATATTGTAAAAAAAGTAGCTGCTGATTTAGAAAAAGATTTTGATACCTTTAACAACCCACTATTTCTAATTATTCTTAATGGTTCTTTTATGTTCGCAGCAGATCTTTTCAAATATCTTAATAAGCCATGTGAAATGTCTTTTGTAAAAACATCTTCTTATCATTATACAAAATCATCAGGAAAAATACAGGAGTTGATTGGTTTAAATGAAAACATTGCTAATCGTACTGTTATTATTTTAGAAGATATTATAGATACAGGGTTAACCTTAGAATATATTATTAAACAATTAAAAGATGCAGGTAACACAGACCATAAAATAGTTACGGCCTTCTTTAAGCCCGAGTCTTTCACAAAAGACTATCCCATTCATTATATCGGAAAAAAAATTCCAAATGATTTTATTGTAGGGTACGGGCTTGATTACAACGGACTTGGAAGAAATTTAAAAGAAGTTTATATATTACATCACTCTTAAAACATCTGAATTATGATAAATTTAATTTTAGTAGGACCTCCCGGCTCCGGAAAGGGAACACAAGCCAAACAAATTGCAGAAAAATATAACTTAGCACATATTTCAACCGGTGATGTGCTTAGAAAAGAAGTAAAAGAACAAACACCTCTTGGCAAGCAAGCAAAAGCCATTATGGACAGAGGAGAATTAGTAAGTGATGATATTGTAATCGGTATGATCCAAAACTTTATAGACAATACCAAAGGCACAAACGGATTTTTGTATGATGGCTTTCCAAGAACCGTGGCACAAGCAGAAGCATTAAACACAATGTTACATAAAAAAAATATGCTCGTTAATTCCATTATATTTATGGATGCTGATGATGACATTTTTGTACAAAGAATTCAACAACGTGCACAATTGGAAGGCAGAGCCGATGATGCAGATATTAATGTAGTAAAAAAGAGATTACAAGAATATTATCAAAAAACATTCCCTGTAAAATCATTCTATGAAATGAAACATTCTGAATATTTTTATTCAGTAAAAGCAGATCAAGCAGTTGAAAATGTTTTTAAGGATATTTGTCAAATTTTAGATACTGTAAAATAGCTCTGTGGAAAGTAATTTTGTTGATTATGTAAAAATCTGTTGCCGCAGTGGAAAAGGAGGCGATGGCTCTGTTCACTTTCACCGTGATAAATTTACAACCAAAGGAGGTCCTGATGGCGGCAATGGCGGAAGAGGCGGGCATATTATATTACGCGGCAATAAACAATTATGGACATTATTACATCTAAAATACAGAAAGCATGTTATCGCAGAAGATGGCAGTAATGGTGCAAAAGCCAATCAAACAGGAAAATCCGGCAAAGATATTATCTTAGAAGTTCCTCTGGGAACCGTTGCAAGAGATTCTGAAACAGATGAAATAAATTGTGAGATTACAGAAGACGGACAAGAATTTATTTTAGTAAAAGGAGGGCGCGGAGGGCTTGGCAACTCTAATTTTGCAACACCTTCACGACAAGCCCCAAAATTTTCACAACCCGGTGAAGAAGGACAATCATTGTGGAAAATATTAGAACTAAAAATATTAGCCGATGTTGGATTAGTAGGTTTCCCAAATGCCGGAAAATCCACCCTGCTTTCCGTAATTACTGCTGCAAAACCGGAAATTGCCAATTATCCTTTTACAACACTCGTTCCAAATCTTGGTATTGTAAAACACAGAGATTATAAAAGTTTTGTAGTAGCGGATTTACCTGGGCTAATTGAAGGCGCTCATGAAGGCAAGGGGTTGGGGCTTAGATTTTTAAGACATGTAGAAAGAAACCCTGTATTGCTATTTATGATTTCCTGTGAAAATGCCAATATATTTGAGGAATATAAAATTCTACTTAACGAATTAAAAATGTACAACAATCAGCTTTTAGAAAAACAAAGAGTATTAGCTGTTACAAAATGTGATTTACTTGATGAAGAGTTATTAGCAGAATTAAAAAAAGACTTAAACAAAAGATTAAAAGGGAAAAATAAAATTCCTACAGTATTCATTTCTTCACACACACAGCGTGGTATTATAGAATTAAAAGACACTTTGTGGACAGTGCTTAATAAAGAGTAATTATTATGATAGGCAATGATGTTTTATATGCCGCAAAATTATTAAAACAAGGAGATGTTGTAGCTATTCCAACAGAAACCGTATATGGACTTGCTGCCAATGCCTTTAATCCAACAGCAATAGCAAAGATTTTTGAAATAAAACAAAGACCATCATTTAACCCATTAATTGTTCATGTAAAAGATTTGGATTCAATTTTTGAAGTTGCTGAAAATATTGATGAACGATTAATGCAATTAATAAAAAGATTTAGTCCGGGACCATTAAGTATCTTAGTTCCTAAAAAATCTATTATTCCGGATATTGTTACTGCAGAAAGCCCTTATGTAGTTGTAAGAATTCCTAACCACCCATTAACTTTGAACTTACTAAAACTAATTGATTTTCCTATTGCAGCTCCTAGTGCTAATCCCTATCAATACATAAGTCCAACCTCTCCCTTGCATGTACAAAAACAATTGGGAAATAAAATTCCTTACATTTTAGACGGTGGCACTTGTAAAGTAGGTATAGAATCTACCATTGTTGGTATTGAAAACAATAAAGTAGTGATATACAGATTAGGCGGTATCAGTATAGAAGCTATAGAAGAAACTATTGGGCAAATAGAATTAAAAACTGAATCTAAATCGTCTAAAACGCCTGGTCAGGCTGACAAACACTACGCTCCAAAGAAAAAAATAGTAATTGGTAATATCAAAGAACTTGTACATTTGTATAGTAAAAAAAATATTGCAGTAATATTATTTGGTAACCATGATTTTATATCGGCAAACAACACCACTATTTATAATTTATCAGAAACAGCAAACTTATTAGAAGCGGCTTCCTGTCTTTTTAATATTTTACATCAAATTGAAAATTCTGATGCCGATATTATTATTACAGAGTTATTGCCTAATATGGGACTTGGCAAAGCCATTAACGATAGACTTTTAAGAGCAAGTAAATAAATTTATTTTCTTCAAAATTTCTCTTAGTGCCGTCTTAATACTTTTACAAATACAATATGATGCAGTAAAAAATTACAATAGATTATCGCAAAATAATCTAATTATATCTTTAATTGTCTATAGCTTTGGTTTAATCTCAACCATTTCATATCCCTCTACAATATCACCTGTTTTAATGTCATTAAAGTTTTCAATAGTTAATCCACATTCAAACCCGGTTGCCACTTCTTTTGCATCATCTTTAAATCTTTTTAATGATGAAAGTACACCTGTATAAACTATAACACCATCTCTTATTATACGTACTTTTGTTTGTCTTGTAATTTTTCCATCTAATACATAACAACCTGCTATTGTGCCTATTTTACTAATTTTGAATACCTCTCTCACCTCCACTGTGCAGGTTATTTTTTCTTCAAATTCCGGTGCAAGCATGCCTTCCATTGCTGCTTTTACTTCATTAATAGCATCGTAAATAATTGTGTATGAACGAATTTCTATTTGTTCTTTTTCAGCTAATTGTCTTGCTTTTGGCGTAGGTCTTACTTGGAATCCGATAATAATAGCATCGGAAGCCGAAGCAAGTAACACATCACTTTCGCTAACTGCACCTACTCCTTTATGAATAACAGATACTTGGATTTTTTCTGTAGAAAGTTTTAACAACGAATCTGTTAATGCTTCTGAAGATCCATCTACATCTGCTTTTACAATAATTTTTAATTCCTTAAAGTCTCCTATTGCCAAGCGTCTTCCTATTTCATCTAAGGTAATATGTTTATGTGCACGCAATGCTTGTTCTCTAATGAGTTGGAGTCGTTTATTGGCAATTTCTCTTGCTTCTCTTTCATCATCCATTACAACAAATTTATCTCCTGCATTTGGCGCACCTGCCAATCCAAGTATTTTAACCGGAATAGATGGTCCTGCTTCTTCTACTTTTTGCCCTCTTTCATTAAACATTGCTCTTACTCTGCCGCTATAACATCCTGCCAGAATGATATCACCCATTTTGAGTGTTCCGGATTGTACCAATATAGTTGCCACATAGCCGCGTCCTTCTTCCATAGAAGCTTCTATTACTGCTCCTGATGCATTGACAGAAGGGTCCGCTTTTAGATTTAAAAACTCTGCTTCTAATAATACCTTATCTAAAAGCTGTTCTATATTTAATCCTTTTTTTGCCGATATTTCCTGACTTTGGAATTTCCCTCCCCAGTCTTCCACCAATATATTCATATTGGCTAATCCCTCTCTTATTTTGTCAGCGTTGGCACCCGGCTTATCTATTTTGTTAAATGCAAAAACCATAGGTACACCCGCTGCCTGTGCGTGGTTAATTGCTTCTGTTGTTTGAGGCATAATACTGTCATCGGCTGCAATTACAATAATAGCAACATCTGTAAGTTTTGCTCCTCTGGCACGCATAGCTGTAAATGCTTCGTGTCCCGGTGTATCTAAAAAGGTTATTTTTCTACCATCATGAAGTGTTACACTATAAGCTCCTATGTGCTGCGTGATTCCACCTGCTTCTCCGGCAACAACATTGGCTTTTCTGACATAATCCAGCAACGATGTTTTACCATGATCTACGTGCCCCATAACAGTTACAATGGGTGGGCGCGGCACTAAATCTTCCGGATTTTGTTCTGTTTTTTCCTCTGTTTTCTCAACATCTTCAGCGGTAACAAAACTTACTTTATATCCAAACTCTTCCGCAACAATAGAAATTGCTTCTGCATCTAAACGTTGATTAATAGACACAAACAACCCTAATTGCATACATGTTTGAATAACCTTTGCAACGGGCGTGTTCATCATAGATGCTAATTGATTAGCTGTAACAAATTCTGTTACTTTCAGTATTTGTTTTTCTTTCTCTTCCTGAATAGCTATAGCTTCTTTTTTCTCTATAATTTTTCTTTTCGCTTCTTCTTTAATTTTAGCAAGCTTAGATTTTTCTTGTCTATCTTGTTGTTTTTTTGCAAGTGTTTCTCTTATCTTTTTTTGTACTTCTTCCGGATTTGGCTCTGCTTTCGGTTCAAATTTTGGTCTATTGCTATTAGGGAATCTTTTATTTTTATCGGGAAAATCTTTACTATATTTCTTTATTTCAGTTTCATTAACAGGCTTGCCTGTTTTTGATATTCTCTTTCTAAATTTTTTATCTTTTGTGTCGGGGTTTTCTTTTGATGTAAATACAGGTTTCTTTTCTTGTTTTGGTTTTTCTATTGGTAATTCCATCTTACCAAGCACTTTTGGACCTTCTGATGTTGGTATTTCTGTTTTAATTAAATTATTATCCTTGCTCTCTTTTGGTTCAATCTCCGTTTCCACAGGTGGTGGCACAATATTCTCCGCCACTTCTTTTTCGGGAGTTTCTGTTTTTTTCTTTCCCTTTTTGATTGTTTCTTTTTCAACCTGCGGTTCTGCATTTGCCTCAATTTCTTCTTTTTTAGTTTTTAAAGCTTTACTTTCTGTTTTTTTATCCTCTTGTTTTTCCTCTTTTTTAGATGTCTTCTTAGTTTTCTCTACATCTATTTTCCCAACTATTCTTGGCTGTTCTACTTTTGGAGTTTCTGTTTTAATTACCTCTTCTGTTTTGTTCTCCTCTATCTTAGTTTCTTTCTTTGTTTTTATAGTTTCTGCCGGTGTAACAATCTGAGCGGTAGCAGCATCTTTAATAATTACTCTTTCTTCTACTACTTCTTCTTTTTTCTTTACTACTTTTTCAAGGGTAATGGATTCTTTTTTATCACTATGCAGTTGTTTGGATTTTTTCTCAATTTCTTCTTTCTCTTTTTTATCTTTCAAAAATTCCTTTTGAAGAAGTTGATACACATCTTCCGGAATTTTTGTATTAGGATTTTCAGGGGGTGATATTTTCTTTTCTTTTAAAAATGAAACGAGCCTATCAAACGAAATATTAAGTTCCTTAAATACCTGACTTGCCCTTTTTGATCCTTGGGTGGTTTCTGACATAGTTTTTTTAAATTGTCCGCAAAGTTAAACAAAAATAATTATTAATGAACATTCTCCTGAATTTATTTTATATTTACCTTTACAAGCAAAAATGAATACATATAAAAACCCTTGGAAAACATTAAGTATAAAAGAAATTTACAACTCTCCTTGGATAATTTTAGAGGAGCATGAAGTTCTAAATCCTGCTAATAATATTGGAAAATATAATATAGTGAAATTTAAAAATCTTGCTATTGGCGTGCTTCCTATTGACACAGAAGGTAATATTTATTTAGTGGGGCAATGGCGCTATCCACTTAATCAATACAGCTGGGAAATTCCGGAAGGTGGTGGTAAATTAGATGTAAACCCGTTAGAAAGTGCAAAGAGAGAACTATTGGAAGAAACAGGATTAATTGCAAATAGCTATCAGGAACTATTACGCTTGCATACTAGTAACTCTGTAACAGATGAATTATCTATTGTGTTTATTGCAACACAACTTACACAATCAGAAGCACAGCCGGAAGAAACTGAAGACTTATCTATTAAGAAAGTTCATTTAAACACAGCCTTTGAAATGGTAATGAATAATGAAATAACAGATTCAATAAGTATGGCTGCTATTATGAAAACAAAAATTCTTTTAGATAAAGGATTGATTTCTTTATAAATAAAAAAAATCCCTTTCAATTGAAAGGGATTTTTTTACTTTTAGTGGAGTAAAGTTACATGTCCTATTTTGTAATGCACATTTTTCATAGCGTCTCTATATCTTATTTTGAACACATAAACATCTTGAGGACATTTTTGTCCGGCTTTTGTTCCGTCCCATCCTTTATCTAACTCGTTACTTTTGAATATCAAGTGTCCCCATCTATCATATATCAGCATTTCATATCCACCTTGCGTATCAAGTCCATAGGGTGAGTAAACCGGTTTAAATTCATCGTTTAAACCATCTCCGTTAAATGGCGTGAATGCATCGGGCACATAAAATCCATATTCATTTTTTACCACTACGGTTTTGGTTATAGAGTCTTTACAGCCATAGATGTTGGTTGCAGATAGCGAAACAATATACGAACCTGCTGCTGTATAGGTTGTTTGTGTATTCACATCGGTTGAAGAAAACATATTGGACACGTTCCATGTATAAGTATTTCCGGAAATTGGTGAGGACATATTTTGGAAAAATACATATCCGTCAGCTACCGTTACTTCAAAGCCCGGAGATGCATTAAAATCAGCGGTTGGTCTTGGATAAACAACTAGTTGATTGGGCATAACTGAATAAACAGTACATCCAATATTATCCATATAACTTACCGCTACACTATAAGTGCCCGGCTGATTGATAGTTGGAGCATAGGTTATTCCTTGATGTGGAGGAAGTCCTTGTACCAACCACGTTACAACGCCATTGCTTACAGTAGGAACAGCTAAATTAAAGCTTGCGGGTTGACATTCTTTTAATGGAGCCGCTGTAATTTGAACGATAGGTTTAGGATTTACTAAAACATTAATTGTAGAGGCATCAGGACACAATGTTACAGTAGGAATAGAGTGTGTTGCATATTGTAATGTAAAGACACCCGGACCTGATAAAGCAGGATCAAACATAATACCTGTAACACCAGTTCCCGTCCACGTACCACCGGGGTTTTGAGTAATCCCATTTAAATTAGTAGGTAATGCATTAAAGCAATAAGGACCCACAGTTCCGGTAAGAGAAGCTGAAATAAACTGCTCTATCGATATATTAGTAGTCGCCGTTTTGGCACAAACACCATTGCTTGATGTTATAGTATATGATACCAAATTGTTTCCAATAGTGGCATTTGGAGGAAAAAACATTCCATTGGCATTAAGTGCATTCGTTGTTCCATAAGCCCCGCCTATCGGAGATACTGTCATTTGAAGTGGTGCAAATGTATTACAAAATGGACCAACAGGCACAATAGAAGGTGTAGGTAAAGAATCTATACTAACAACTAAAGAAGAACTATCAGGACATAAACTGGCGGTTGGAACAGAGTGTGTATGATATACTAGCGTATGAGTGGTAGGTCCCGCTGCACTTGGATTAAATGACCATCCGCTAATACCTCCCGATCCGTTCCATACACCGTTTGTGTCGGCTACTAATGTCTGTAAATTAATATTAGAATGGGGCAAACACATCGGCATAATAGTTCCTGTTAATGTTGCCGGATGATATTTTTCTACATTAATGGTAACTGAAGAAGATGAAGAACATGTACCACTTCCTACAGAGTAAGAGACCGTATTGCTGCCAATGGTTGCAACCGATGGCGTAAATATTCCATTAGTATTTAAGTATGTAGCAGAACTCCACGTTCCCGTTGTAGGTGTTACTGATAGTTGAACTGCAGTGGCGTTATCGCATAATCTTATCGGAGCCGTAATTGTTGGTGTTGTGGGCACAATCACGTTAATACTTGTTGTTTGACTTTGGGCACAGTTTATCTGACCAATAGGATTCACCGTAACAGTATAAATCAAAGTAGTACTTGATGGTACTGACGGCATACTTTGTGTTGATTGCGTATTAGTTGAAGATAAAAATGTTGAGGGCGACCATGTATATGTAAATTGAGAAGGATTTGTACCTCCACAATTTCCAAATCTTGTATTTGGTCTTGATGTACTTGTTCCAAAAGCAGATGCGGTTCCACATGCAGGACTAGAATCGCTGTAATAATAAATACACCTTACAACACCAGTATTTGTAGATGGCATAATAGGGTTAGTTGTGTATCCTACAAATGTATAACAAATATCTACAAGAACATTAGAAACACCATCCCAATCATAGTTAGTTGTAAAGTTATGAGTGTTCCAACCATTAACAGGCGTATAATTTGCCGGGCCCCAAACAGTAGTAAATCCTGTATTATCAAATGTTGTTGTTAGCGCATTGATACTTGGAGAAACACATTTTAATTTAATTGTAAATCCGGGTAATGTACCAATATATCCGGACGGGATAGAGTT
>JBDHZB010000050.1:0-18748 GCA_039811645.1 Bacteroidia bacterium
CATGGACACCAACAGGCGGCAATGCATCTACGGCAAGCGGTTTAACAGCAGGCTCCTATACGGTTAATGTAAAAGATGCCAATGGTTGTACAAGCAGTAAGACATTAAGCATAACACAACCAAGCGGCATGACAGTAACTACAACTGCAAGTAGTATAACTTGTAACGGCGGAACAACAACCGGAACAGTCATTGCAACGGGAGGGACACCAACCTACAATTATACATGGACACCAACAGGCGGCAATGCATCTACGGCAAGCGGTTTAACAGCAGGCTCCTATACGGTTAATGTAAAAGATGCCAATGGTTGTACAAGCAGTAAGACATTAAGCATAACACAACCGGCTCCAATTAATAATTCTGTAACAATTTCTGCAGATACCTTAAAAGCACAACAACCCGGAGCTACTTATCAGTGGTTGAATTGTAATACGGGCTATAGTGCTGTTTCCAGTGCAACTAATCAGGTTTATATTTATACGGTGAGTGGGTCGTATGCAGTTGCGATTACAGTAGGGTCGTGTACAGATACATCATCTTGTATGATGGTAACGGGAATTAATATGTTATCATCTTCTCCATTAGTTTCTATTTATCCAAATCCGGCAAATGATAAACTAACAATTGAGGGGATTAGTATTCAATCTGTGATTGTTTATGATGCAATAGGTAAACATATTATGACGGTATCTGGTATTACTGAGAAAACTATTTTGAACACTTCAGAATGGTCAGGTGGCGTTTATTTTATTAGAGTAGTTGGCATAACAGGACAAACCACAATACATAAGGTTCTTATTAGTAGAGAGTAACAAAAGAAAAACATTCCTTTCATGTTATTATTGAAAGGGCTTGTTTTGTTTTAAATGGTTATTGATTATCTTTGCTGAAAATTTTTTATGGGAAGAATATTTGAAAAGCGTAAGCATAAAATGTTTGCTCGATATGCTAAGATGGCAAAAGCCTTTACAAAAATTGGGAGGGAGATTGCTATTGCCGTAAAATTAGGAGGTCCAAATCCGGATTCTAATCCAAGATTAAGATTAGTGCTGCAAAATGCAAAAGCAGTGAACATGCCAAAAGCTAATGTTGAAGCAGCTATCAAAAGAGCCTCTGAAAAAGACTCGGCAAATTATGAAGAAGTTATCTATGAAGCTTATGCGCCAAATGGCATCCCATTATTAATTGAAACCACAACAGATAACCCCACCCGTACTGTTGCAAATATTAGAATGCATTTGAATAGGGGAAATGGAACGCTTGGGACATCAGGCTCAGTGAGTTTTATGTTTGATCGAAAAGGAATTTTTAAAATAGACTCCGTAGGCCTTGATAAAGACACTGTGGAGCTTAATTTAATTGATTGGGGTGCCGAAGATATTGAATGGGATGATGAAACCAACGAAATCCTTGTTACTACATCATTTGAGGATTTTGGAAAAATGCAAAAAGCACTAGAAGAAAATAAGATGAATGTAAAAGAAACTAATAAATTATTTGTTCCTGCTAATACAACAGAACTTAATGAACATCAGATTAATGAAGTGCAAAGTTTGATAGACCGCTTAGAAGATGATGAAGATGTGGTAGCTGTTTATCATAATATGGCTTGATACAATGAAGTGGGTTTTAAAGAAAGTTTCACATTTACAGGAAAATATAATTAATAATCTTTCTGAACAGCTTGGTATAACAACTATATTATCAAAGCTTTTGACATTAAGAGGTGTTAATGATTTTGAATCAGCTAAAAATTTTTTCAGACCTGATTTAGATAAATTACACAATCCCTTTATAATGGAGGATATGCAAAAGGCTGTTGAGCGTTTGCATAAAGCAATACAGCAACAAGAAAAAATTTTAATTTATGGAGATTATGATGTAGATGGCACAACAGCAGTGGCTTCTATGTTTAAGTTTTTACAAAAACTAAATGCACAAACAGATTATTATATTCCTGATAGATTTGAAGAGGGATATGGGCTATCTCAAAAAGGCGTAGAATATGCGGTACACAATAAATTTTCCTTGATAATTATATTAGACTGTGGTATTAAAGAAGTAGAAAGAATACAATATGCACAGAATTGTGGTGTAGATTGTGTTGTTTGCGATCATCATTTGCCGGGAGAAATAATTCCGCCTGCTTTTGCTATACTTAATCCTAAAAAAACAACGTGCAACTATCCGTACAAAGAACTTTCCGGTTGCGGAATAGGATTTAAACTAACCCAAGCTTATGTTATGCAATATAAACTATCACAGGAGTATTATTTGCAAAATATGGATTTGCTTGCTTTAAGTATAGCTGCGGATATTGTTCCTATTACAGATGAAAATCGTATTTTGGCATATTATGGATTACAGAAAATTCAAACAAACCCATGTGCCGGAATAAAAGCATTGTTAGATGCTTCTTTTTCTAAGAAAAATGGGGCTATTAAAATCTCTGATTTAGTATTTAGCCTTGCCCCCAGAATTAATGCTGCAGGAAGGATTAACCATGCATCAGAAGCTGTTAGTTTATTAATCACAGAAAACTATAATGAAGCTTTAATATTTTCAAAGAAATTACAAGAAACAAATACACATCGGCAAAATATAGACAAACAAACATTTGAAGAGGCACTACAAATTATTGAATCGGATGCTGAATTTAATAAGAAAAAAACAACAGTTGTGTACAAAGATAACTGGAATAAAGGAGTTGTTGGAATTGTTGCATCGCGATTAATAGAAAAATATTATAGACCTACAATAGTTCTTACTAAACACGATGGTTATATTACAGGCTCCGCAAGGGGTATAGACGAGTTTGATTTGTATAATGCTTTAATAGAATGTAAGGATATGTTGCATCAGTTTGGAGGACACAAACATGCAGCAGGATTATCTTTACAAGAAGAAAACTTGCAGACATTTAAAAACATGTTTGATGCAGTTGCGCAAAGAAATTTGTCTGATGAAGTATTAGAACCAACATTAGAAATTGATGCAGAAATTACATTATCAGAAATTACACCAAAGTTTTTAAGAATACTAAAACAAATGGAACCGCACGGTCCCGAAAACATGACGCCTGTTTTTTTAATTAAAAAAGTAAGAGATATGGGTAGAATGCATGAATTTAGTAATGGACATTTAAGATTATACTTAACTCAAAATGACTTGCAAGAATACCCTGCAGTTTTTTTTAGAGGCGCTACACAATACGATTTACTTGTAGGAAAGTGGTTTGATATAGTAGTAAAAATACAAACAGATGGCTCTAGTTCATCCGGTACTCCGCTTTATACTTTGATAATAGAAGACATTAAAGTTGCTTAGTATTTATTTTAATAAATTGCCCGAGGCATCTAGTTCTATTACAGGCATTCCTAAGTTATTAATCTTTTCAAAGACGGTTTTTTTATCACCTACCACCACAATGATCATTTTATTACTATCAAATACTTTCTTAATTAACCCATCTAATTCATCTTTTGTAATAATTTGCAAAATCTGTCTTTGCATTTCCATATAATTAGAAGATAGTTTATAATCCATAATATTCTTTAAGAAATAAAGTTTTTGTATCGGCGCTTCTAATTTTAAAGCGTCAGATTGCAACAAAGCACTTTTTGTAAAATTCAATTCATTAGCAGTGATACCAAACTTAATGTAGGTTTCAAACTCTTGTCTTATTAATTTTAATGTAGAATCGGTAGCATCTTTTTTAAAACCACCACTTAATAAATATTCTCCGGAATAAGCATTGCCATAAAATCTGCCCCGTACACCATACGTATATCCTTTCTGTTCTCTTAATAAATAATTTATTCTGCTATTAAATGCTCCTGCAAATGGAAAATTCATTACATTACATTTAAAATAATTCCCAACAGCATCAAAAGGCAACCCAAGTGTTCCAAATATAATTTCAGATTGTGCAGCACCGGGTTTATCTACAAAATAAATTTTAGTTTGTGTGATGGTTGGCGTTATAGGCTCTGTATAGGTTATTTTATTATTTGGCAAACTTGATAAAAAGGATAGCTTGGTAATAATTTTTTGATTGTCTTGAAGGTCTGATATAATAGATATATTGATATTATTAGACGAAATCATTTTTTTATAATAATCTTTTAAGTCTTGAATGGTTATGTTTTTTAGTGTTACCTCATCACCAATTAATGGCATTGACATGATGTTTGATTTGCCATAATAAAGTTTATCAAAGACATTTGATGCAATGGTGGTTGCTGTTACCTTTCCTTGCTGAACGGCATCTAATTTGCGTTTTACAACCATTCGGAATTCAGTGGTGTCAAATTTTGGACTTAAAATAATTTCTTTTAAAATATTAATTGTGGAATCTAAGTTTTCGGTAAGTGCAGAAATATAAATCTGAATGTCTTCTGCATTAACACTGATGTTGATATCACTACCCCATGAGTTTAATTTTTCATCTATTTTTTCTGCGGAATATTTAGTGGTAGATTCTTTCATAATACTAGCCAGTAAAGATGCTGTTCCTGCTTTATCCATACTTTCGTAACGATGCCCTGCTTTAAAACTAATTAATAGTTTGGTTTTAGGAATTTCATTTTCTTGCATTGATGAATAAGGCGCATTAAACTTTGTAGTTCCTTGTTTTATTATAGGAGCAGGTACACTAATATTTTTGGAGGGGAGCGGCATTGTTGCTCTGTTAAAAGTATCTTTTGGCTCCGTATAAGTTAAGTTTTTATAATCTTCGCTTTCTGTTTCTATAGTTCTGTTATACATTTTCCAATTATCCTCTGCGGCTTTTAAGTTTATTTTGTCTTTTGGAACAATACTTAATACAACCTTATTCTTGCCTTTAATGTATTCGTGATATACGCGCATTACATCCTTTGCGGTAATTTGTTTTATTTTTTCAATTTCTATAGGAAGATAATTAGCAGTTCCCATAAATGTTTGATAATATGCCAAACGGCTGCCCTTACTTTGAACGGTGTATAGTTGCTCATACAAGTCAGAAATATATTTTGTTTGTAATTTTTTTACATCTTGCTCGGTAGCTCCTCCATTTTTTTCCCATTCATCTAAAATTTGATATAAAAGTTTCTCTATTTTAGAAAGAGAATCGTTGGGATTAGCACGAATCACGAACTCAAACTGCCCTGCAAGTTCTCTTGAATAATTAAAGCTTGAAGCCGCAACCGCACGTCCTTTTTTAATAAATTTCTGATATAATGGAGAAGATTTTCCGGAAGATAAAATATCTGATAAAAAATCAAGTGCAACAGCATCGGGGTGCAATTGATGAACGGTAGGAAAGCTTACTCTAAGCATAGGAAATTTAATGTTATCTTCATAAGAAATATAATGTGTTTCAGAAAGTACAACGGGTGTTGGTGGAATATTTTTTACCTCTGGTCCTTTAGGAATTGATCCGAAGTATTTTAGTATCCATTTTAAAGTTTGTTGAATATCAATATCTCCTGCAATGGTTAGCACAGCATTATTTGGTCCATACCAGCGCATATAGAATCTTTTTAAATCATTTACATCAACCCTGTTTAAATCTTCAATATATCCTATTGTTTGCCAACTATAAGGGTGTCCTTTTGGAAAAAGAGCTTCAGCTATTTTTTCTGATGCTAACCCATACGGTGCATTGTCATATCGTTGACCTCTTTCGTTTTTTACAGTAGCTCTTTGTATTTCGAACTTTTTTTGTGTAACGGAATCTAATAAAAACCCCATTCTGTCTGCTTCCATCCATAATATTTTTTCTAACTGATTAGAAGGTATAACTTCAAAATAATTGGTCCTGTCAGAATTAGTAGTGCCATTTAATGTTCCTCCGGATTCTGTTATGATTTTAAAATGCTCATCATCTGCTATGTGTTTAGATCCTTGAAACATCATGTGTTCAAAAAAATGAGCAAACCCTGAACGACCTTGCTGTTCACGGTCGGAGCCAACATGAAATGTTACATCTACATATACAATAGGGTCTGAATGGTCTTCATGTAAAAGAATAGTTAAGCCATTCTCTAATTGATATTTTTTATAAGGGATATTAATTTTCCCTTTTTGTATTATTACATCTTCTAAAAATGTAACACCCGCGGGAGGCATGCTTTTTAATCTATCTTTTATAATGGCGGTATTAAATTTTGGTTGAACAAATGTTGGCGCATTATTGTTGTTGTTATGTTGAGCAAATGCCCAGCATCCAAATAATAAGATAAAACAATGTGTAAGTAATGATTTCATAATATAATTTTTTGTGTAAATGTATTAAAACTCTGTTAATAATAGAACGAATCAAAAACCTGAATATGAGAAAATAAATATTTTTTCATTTGTTCGGCTTCTAATTTATTTGTGTTAAAAAAATTAGTATTATTATTTTCTGTATATTTATATAAAACTTCTCTTCCATCAGGAAAAATCACATAAAGCCATTTTTTATCAATAACACCATACAACCCATGAAAATTAAAAATAGAGTAAGGACGGTTTTCTTTTAATAGGTCTATACCCATTGTGCTATTTACATAAGATGTATTTAGCAACCCTAATATTGTAGGAACCACATCTATTTGTGATGCCATTTGATTAAATACTTTATTACTATCAAGAATATGCGGAGCATAAAAAATTAATGGTACATGTGTATATGCTAATGGAATATCAAATTTATCGGAAATAGACGCTCCATGGTCAGCCACAAAAACAAAAACAGTATTTTTAAACCATGGCTTTTCTTTTGAAAGAGTAATAAATTTTCTTAATGACCAATCTGCGTACTCAACAATTTGTTCTTTTATATCAGTATGAATAATATTTGGTTTAAAATAATCAGGAATATAATAAGGTCCATGGTTACTGGCGGTAAGATATACGGCTAAAAATGGTTTGGCATGTTGCGACATTTGATCTAAATATTTCATGGAAAATTCAAACATATAATCATCAGGAACACCAAGCGTTGTTTTGATTTTATTAAATGGATAATTTTTTTTACTAATTACTTGCTCAAATGCATTATTTTTTAAAAACCCCTCAATATTGTCGAATTGCCCATCGTGTGTGGTAAAGTATGCGGTTGTGTAATTGTCTTTTTTTAGAATAGACGCAATATTATTGAGCTGTTTTATATTGGTTACGTTCATGGCATGTTTCCCGGCAATTGCAGGAAAGGAAAATAGTGTGCTAAACACACCGTTATGTGTATGTATTCCTGCTGAATAACAATTATTAAAAAAATAACTGCGAGTTGAAATACTATCTAAAAATGGCGTAAGATGATTGTTGTTTAAATAATGATAAGACATCCCTTCCATTAATATAACAATAACATTGTGTGGAGTACTTTGCCCCCGCGGTTGAATAACTCTGGATAAGTTAAACAGCTTGTTAGTATCTGAAAAAGATAAATATTGTTTTAGGTTATGAAAGGCAAGAGCAGGATCCATTACGGATAGCTTTTTATTCTTATTTTTTTCTAAAACACTTCTGATAAATGTGAAGTTAGGATTTAATCCTAATTGATTTAAAAAAGCATTATTACAGAAATAGGCAGTTCCTGTTCTTATTGGTGATTTTTCATCTATACGCCCTCTTATACCTAATAATATTACTCCAAGAAGTAAAAGGCACACTATAATATTTTGAATAGATAGTTGAATTTTATATAAAGAAGATTGGTAAATAATGATTTTTAGTAGTTTGTAAAAAATGATTTCTAATAAAATAAATACAATAAAAAACACCCAGTATCTTGGTTCTTGTAAAATCATTTTTACAACAAATTCGGGCGTTCCCATCCAAGTAAATGCACTAATATTAAATCGTGTAAAGAAATATGAAAAATAAGGTATATCCGCCGATGAGATTAAAAAGGATAATGAAAATAAAGTAAATAGAAATATAAATAATATACGAAGAGCCAGATGTCCTATTTCTCTAAAAAAAATTAATACAGATAAAATAAAGTATGGCAAAACCAGTATATAACAACAAATTACAGTATCAAAACGAATGCCAATAATAAATGATTCTATTATCTGAAAAAGAGGTGCATCGTTTAACCGATGAATATTGATTAAAAATAATCCTATTCTAAAAAGAAAAAAAACAGAAAGTGAAAGGATATAAATTTTAAAAAATAAATAAAGTAATTTTAAATTGAATTTTTCTTTCACTCTGCAAAAAATTATTCGTTTGATAAAAACGGATACTTATAATCAGTTGGAGGCACCCATGTTTCTTTAATGGTTTGTGGGCTTACCCATCTTAATAAATTAATTTTAGAACCTGCTTTATCGTTTGTTCCTGATGCTCTTGCTCCGCCAAATGGCTGCTGACCTACTACTGCACCTGTTGGTTTATCATTAATATAAAAATTACCGGCGCTGTTTACTAATTTTTTACAAGCTAAATCTATTGCATATCTGTCGTTGGCAATGATAGCGCCCGTTAAGGCATATATGCCCGTATTATTTACTACATCTAACATTTCTTCATATTCACTGTCTTCATACACATAAATAGAAAGAATTGGACCGAATAATTCGTTGCACATGGTGTAATAAGTTGGGTTAAAGCACTGTATAACGGTTGGTTCAATAAAGTATCCTACGGACTTATCACATTTTCCTCCAAAAATAATTTTGACATCTTTATTTTTCTTAGCATCTTCAATATGTTTAGAAAGCTTATTAAAACTATCTTCATTAATAACGGCATTGATAAAATTAGAAAAATCTTCTGTTCCACCCATTTTCATGGAAGACAAATCTTCCCCTAAATATTTCTGTACATCATTCCATATACTTTTTGGAATGTATGCGCGTGATGCTGCCGAACATTTTTGTCCTTGATATTCAAAAGCTCCGCGAGAAAGTGCCACCGCTACTTCTTTAGCACCGGCAGATGGGTGCGCAATAACAAAATCCTTCCCTCCTGTTTCGCCTACAATGCGTGGATAAGAGCGGTATAAGTGAATATTGTTTCCTATTTGCTTCCATATAGATTGAAATACTTCTGTAGAGCCTGTAAAATGAATGCCTGCAAAATGATGATGTGAAAATACAACATCGGCAGCATCTTGTCCACTCGGATAAATTAAATTAATAACTCCTGCCGGTAAGCCCGCTTCTTTTAGAATTTCCATAATAACATGGGCGCTGTAAACTTGGTCGTTACTTGGTTTCCACACCACCACATTTCCCATCATTGCCGCAGATGTTGGTAAATTGCCTGCAATGGCGGTAAAGTTAAACGGTGTAAGAGCATATACAAAACCTTCCAATGGACGCCATAACATTCTGTTCCACATGCCCGGTGCGGAGTTTGGCTGCTCATGAAATATTTCTGTCATAAAAGAAACATTAAATCGTAAAAAATCGATTAATTCACACGCACTGTCTATCTCTGCCTGAAAGGGATTTTTGCTTTGCCCAAGCATAGTGGCGGCATTTAGTTTGTAGCGATATTTATTTGCAATTAAGTCAGCGGCTTTTAAAAAAATAGAAGCGCGATGTTCCCACGATAAGGCCTCCCATTTTGGTTTAGCCAATAAGGCAGCATCTATTGCCTGATTAATATGGTCTTTATTACTCTTATAAAAATAACCTAAAATATGTTTATGGTCGTGCGGTGGTACAATCTTAACTTTTTTATCACTTCTTACTTCCTTATCTCCAATATACATTGGAATATCAAGTTCTTGGCTTCGTAAGTCTGCTATGGCTTGTTGTATTTTTTTTCTTTCTTCCGATTTTGGAGCATATTGTTTTACCGGCTCATTTTGAGGACTCGGTACTTTGAAAAATCCATTATTCATATAATTCTTTTTGCGCCAAAGTAAGAAAAATAGGGTGAATTTTCTTGGATAAAAATTGATTAATATCAATTGTTCTGATTATTTTCGCCCCCATTATGAAATTAAAAAAGTGGATTGTCCCTTTAATTGTATTTATTCCTCCTGTTATATGGATATTGTTGGAGTTAAGTGCAATTAATTCTAAAAAACTAAATTATTTTGGTCCTAAAAAAGTATTGTCCGCCAAAGACACGATGTACCATTCTGTTGGAGACATTGCTTTTGAAGATATACAGCATCAAAAAATAAGCATTGATACTAATCGGTTTTTAGCTTGCGTTATTGCTTTTATAAAGCCGGAATATAAGGCAGAGAAATACAGAATAGCATCATTAATTGAAAGTAGTAAATTTGAGCCGGGACGTCTTAATAAATTACCCGTTATTCTTGTGTATCCATTTAATACAGATTCTACTGTTTTCAATCTAAAGGATTCTCTGCAATTAAACATACCGGAAATATATGGCTATTATTTACCTATAAAACAGTTTGATGCTGAGATGAATAAGTATTTTTTACTTAAACCATATTATGTAGATTATAGCTTTGCAGTATTAGTAGATAAAAAGCGAAATATTAGAGGTTATTATGATTTGAGATATGCTGATGAACTCAAACGAATGATTAAAGAATATCAGCATCTTAAAATTAAAGAATCATATAAAGTAACATTGCAACAAAATAAAATAGAAAAAAAATGAAACGTTTTATTATTCTAATATGTGGGTTGTTTATGCTAATAGGCTGTTCAAAGCATAAGCCTGCTAAATTACTGCCCATTGTTGGAGAGAGAAAGCTCAATGAAAAGGGAGATACAATATATCATAGCATTGGTAATTTTACTTTAACTAATCAGTTTGGAGAACAAGTTACGGAGCAAACCATTAAGAATAAAATTTACATTGCTGATTTCTTTTTTTGTACTTGTCAAAGTATTTGCCCAAAAATGTCCACACAACTTAAACGAGTACAAGATTCTATTTTAAAAGACACAAGTGTTTTAATTTTATCACACTCTGTTAATCCTAAGCAAGATACTATTGAAGTATTAAAAACTTATGGCGAGAAATACGGCGCAATAAAAAACAAATGGCATTTACTTACTGCGGATACTAAAATCATCAATAGCTTGGCAAAGTACGATTATTTGGTTCCTGTGGAAGAAGGAGAAGATATTAAAAACCTTTTTGTGCACTCAGAATTGTTTATTCTAGTAGATAGAAATAAATACATCAGAGGATTTTATGACGGAACAGATAGCTTGCAGGTAAATAAGATGCTTTCTGATATTAAGTTATTAAAAAAAGAAGAGTAATCATAAATGGAAAAATCTATTTCTATTGCTGTAAATGTAAGACATTTGATTCCTGATAAAATGGAGGGAATAGGTTGGTTTACTTATCAAGTGATGAGTAGAATTGCTCATAAAAACCCTCACATCCATTTTTATTTTTTATTTGACAGAAACTTTAATCCTGAGTTTATTTTTTCAGATAATATCACGCCAATTATTGTGTCGCCACCGGCAAGACATCCTCTATTAATATATTGGTGGAATGAATGGAGTATTCCAAACTTATTAAACAAATTAAAACCTGATATTTATGTTTCTTTAGATGGATTTATTTCTAAGAGAGCAAAGTATAAACAATTAGCAGTTGTCCACGATGTGAATTTTATAGTGTTTCCGGAATATCTTACATATAATATTAATAAATTATATCAATATTTTTTTGTTAAACATATACATTATGCAACAAGAATCGCTACGGTTTCTAATTTCAGTAAAACGGAAATTGAAAAATATTTAAGAGTGCCGGCAGATAAAATAGATGTTGTGTATAGTGCATCTAACTTAAAACCAAGAGAGATTGCATTAGAAGAGCAACAGCATATTAAAAAACAATATGCCGATAATAGTGATTACTTTTTATACGTCAGCAGTATTCACCCGCGCAAGAATGTTATTAATCTTATTAAAGCATTTCATCAATATAAAGAACAAATAAAAAATAATGACAAGCTTGTTATTGTCGGAAGATTTTTTTGGGGAGAAAAAGAAGTCAATCAATTAATATCGCAATCCCCATACAAAAAAGATATTATACTAACAGGACGATTACCTGATAATGAAATTATGGTGCTAATGAGTGCCGCAAAATGCTTTATGCTTATTTCTCATTATGAAGGTTTTGGCGTTCCTATTTTAGAGGCTATGCAACTAAAAACACCTGTTATTACGTCTAACTCTACTTCTTTAAATGAAATAGCCGAAGACGCTGCCGTTAAAGTAAACCCTAATGATATAAACGAAATTGCTACAGCCATGGTTCAGGTTCACAACAATCCGTTACTACAAAATACCTTAATTGAAAAAGGCTTAAAACAATCAGCAAAATTCAATTGGGATTATTGTGCCGACTTATTATGGCAAAGTATTCAAAAAGCGTTATAGCATTGGTTTATATTAAACACTTTTCGTACTCACTTAAAACAAACTGCATTAATTCTTCAATGTAATTTTCGCTAAAATCAAATTTGATGCCTGCGGCTTTATATATTTCAGGAATACTTTTTGTATTTCCTAAAAGCAAGGCATCTTTATATTGTTGCAAAGCACTTGATGGATTCTGTTTATAATTTTTCCATACAGCAATAGCACCAAGCTGCGCAAATCCATATTCAATATAATAAAATGGAACCTCATAAATGTGTAATTGTGCTTGCCATCTGATTTTATTATATTTTTCTAATCCTGTTCTTAAGATGGTTTTTTCTGAAAAATCCTGATAAATATTTGTCCAATATTGGTATCGGTCGCCTACAGAATGTGTTGGGTTCTCATATAATAAATGTTGAAACTTGTCAATGGCAGCAATCCATGGGAGAGCCTCTATCACGCTTTCTAATTGTTGTTGTTTTGCGCGTTTCAGGTCATTTTCATTGTCGAAAAATATATTCCAATGTTCCATGGTAATTAATTCCATGCTCATACTTGCTAATTCTGCAACTTCACTTGGTGGGCTTTTAAAATCCAGTATCGGATAATGTCTGTTTAAAAAGAAATGAAAAGCATGTCCACTCTCGTGCATCAAGGTTACTAAATCTCTTAGCAAACCAACAGAGTTCATAAAAATAAAAGGAATACCGGATTGATATAAAGGGTATTGATAACCACCGGGGGCTTTGCCAATTCTTGAAGATAAATCTAATCGATTATTTTTGCGCATCTCTTTTACACAATCTGCAAAAAAAGAATCAATATTTTCAAAAACCTGAATGGTTTTATCTACAAATTCTTTTTCTGTTTTAAACGGCTTTAGTGGGTTTAACCCATACATATCTACTTGTGTATCCCACGGATAATAATCATTTTTTAAGTTTAATTTTTCTTGTCGTTTACTATGAATGTACTCAACAATTGGCATCACCTTATTTTTTACGGATTGATGAAATGTTTTACAATCTTGCACACTATAATCATACCTCCCTAAAGAAGCATGCATATAATCTCTAAAGTTAGGAAAATCTGCATTGGTGGCAACTTCGTGCCTTAATTTAATAAGTTGATTTAAAATATCATTTAAAATCTTTTCATCTTGTGCCCGCCTGTTATTAATTTTTAGATAGATTTCTTTTCTAGTCGCTCTGTCTAAATCTTTTAGATAAACCCCTGCCTGCTGAAGCGTTAGTGTTTTGTCTTTATATTCAATGGTTTGCTGTCCGCTTACCTCGGCATATTGTTGTTGAATTTCTTGTATCTTTGTAAATAAAGGAATGTTCTTTTCTCTAAACAATTCAATATCCTTTTTAATATTCTTTTTAAATATAGAAAAGATGTCTTCTGCAAGGGTTGTAAAAAAATCAGATGAGTATGTTTGCTTATTTAGATAATTCTGCACTACTTGTAAATGCGGTTCTATATTCTGCACAAAATCCAAATATCTTTGTTTAATATTTTCATCGTTCGTATTACAAGTCATATTAATATACCGCCATCCCCCCTCTTCCGAAACAGCAGCCATTAATTCATTCCACGAGTAAATAAATTTTTGATAAATTTCATGGCTGTCAAAATGTTCTTGCTTTATCAGTTGTTCGAATAAAGGTTTAATACTTTCCCAATTCGTGATTTCAAAATTTTTAGGTAAAAAATCAGATGACATAAATAAAATTTGTGCCAAAATAGTGAAAAAGTCAAACTCATACGGCTAATACTGCTCTGACATAATGGCATAAATTTTCTAATGGCATAAAGATTGTTATCTCCCCTTACAAAAAATAATATTTTATGGGAAAAATTATAGGCATTGACTTAGGAACAACCAACAGTTGTGTAGCAGTAATGGAAGGAAATGATGCGGTGGTAATACCCAATAACGAGGGTAAACGAACAACACCATCTATTGTGGCATTTATGGATAATGGTGAAAGAAAAGTAGGAGACCCTGCCAAAAGGCAAGCAATTACTAATCCAAAAAGAACCATTTATTCCATCAAACGTTTTATGGGACACTTTTTTGATGAGGTATCCGAAGAAATTAAAAGAGTTCCTTATACAGTAAGTAAAGGCGCAAACAATACACCTCGTGTAGATGTTGATGGTCGCCAATATACACCACAAGAAATTTCTGCTATGGTTCTTCAAAAAATGAAAAAAACAGCAGAAGATTATCTTGGGCAAGAAGTAACAGAAGCGGTTATTACTGTACCGGCTTACTTTAATGATGCTCAGCGTCAGGCAACTAAAGAGGCCGGAGAAATAGCAGGACTTAAAGTGCGTAGAATTATTAATGAACCTACCGCTGCTGCTTTGGCATACGGACTTGACAAAAAAGAAAAAAACATGAAAATAGTGGTGTTTGACTGCGGTGGCGGTACGCATGATGTTTCTGTTTTGGAAATGGGAGATGGTGTGTTTGAAGTAAAATCAACAGACGGAGATACGCATTTGGGAGGAGATGACTTTGACCAAGTTATTATCGATTGGCTTGCAGAAGAATTTAAAAAAGATGAAGGTATTGATTTACGTCAAGACCCAATGGCACTCCAAAGATTAAAAGAAGCAGCAGAAAAAGCAAAAATAGAATTATCCAGCACTACAAGTACAGAAATAAACTTACCATATATTATGCCGGTAAACGGCATTCCTAAACACTTGGTAAAAACATTATCTCGTGCTAAATTCGAACAATTAGCCGATAGCTTAATTAAACGTACAATAGCACCATGTAAAACCGCTTTGGAAAAAGCAGGACTTTCTGCATCAGATATTAATGAGGTAATTTTAGTTGGAGGCTCTACTCGTATTCCGGCTATTCAAACAGCTGTAGAGAAATTTTTTGGCAAGACTTCAAATAGAAGCGTAAACCCCGATGAGGCTGTAGCTATTGGCGCTGCTGTTCAAGGCGGAGTATTAACAGGCGAAGTAAAAGATGTATTGTTGTTAGATGTTATTCCGTTATCGCTTGGTATAGAAACTTTTGGAAATGTATTTACCAAACTAATTGAAGCTAACACAACTATTCCATCAAAAAAATCGGAGGTATTTTCAACGGCTGCCGATAATCAAACCTCTGTGCAAATTCATGTACTGCAGGGTGAAAGACCGATGGCAAAAGACAATCGTAGTTTAGGACAATTTATTTTAGATGGTATTCCTCCTGCACCACGTGGTGTTCCTCAAGTAGAGGTAACTTTTGATGTTGATGCAAATGGCATTTTACATGTTGCAGCAAAAGATAAAGCTACAGGCAAACAACAAAATATCAGGATAGAAGCAGGCTCCGGATTGTCTAAAGATGAAATAGAAAAAATGAAGAAAGAAGCAGAAATGCATGCTGAAGAAGACAAAAAAGTAAAAGAAACTGCCGATAAATTAAATCAAGCAGATGGATTACTTTTCCAAAGTGAAAAACAACTTAAAGAATACGGAGATAAAATTCCTGCAGAAAAAAAATCAGTTATAGAATCAGCTTTACAGGAACTAAAAACAGCATACGAATCTAAAGATTTAAATACAATAGAACCGGCTGTTAATAAGTTGAATGAGGCGTGGAATGCGGCAGCAACAGATATGTACAATGCTGCAAACGCTAACCAAGCAAATACCGAGCAACAACAAGGCTCGGATGCAGGTAACAATAGTCAAGCAACAGATGTTGATTATGAAGAAGTAAAATAAGAAAATTCAGATGACAAAAATAAAAGCCCTTATTTTTAAGGGCTTTTATAGTTTAAAGAAAATGCAATGAAACAAAATTTAGACCCCGAAGACTACTATTTAAGCCAAGAAGGATATATTATTTTTACTGAGCAATATCACTTGAAACGTGGTTATTGTTGTAAAAGTGGCTGTAAACACTGCCCTTATGGGTACAATAAGAAAACGGATAGTTTTGATAGAAAGAATAATTCAGAAATAAAAGCGGATAAGAAAAAGTAATAGGTATTATTAGTAAGGCCAGTAAGAAACTAATGTTCTCCGTTATCTTTTTCGCCTTCTTTAAGAGGAACTGTTTGTGGAATAAAATCATCTTCTGCGTTAGGTTTGCTGTAATCATACGCCCAACGATGAACAGTAGGTAATTCTCCGGGCCAATTACCATGAATATTTGCCATTGGATTAGACCATTCTAAACCATTTGCTTTCCATGGGTTTTGAGGTGCTTTTTGTCCTTTAAACATACTGTAAAAGAAGTTGAATATAAAAATGACTTGTGCCAATGAGCCTATAATTGCCGATATAGTAATAACAATATTAATATCATATAAACTATCAAATAATGGAAACTCACTATTAGTGTAATATCTTCTTGGAACACCGGCAAACCCTAAAAAGTGCATAGGGAAAAACACACCATAGGCACTAATAAAAGTCAACCAAAAATGAACATACCCTAATTTTTTGTCCATCATCCTTAAAAAGAGTTTAGGGAACCAATGATACACACCGGCAAACATTCCAAATATTGCCGAAAGCCCCATTACAATATGAAAGTGTCCTACTACAAAATAAGTATCATGAACAGTAATATCTAATGTGCTGTCGGCCAAGATAATACCCGTAACACCACCACTGACAAAGGAAGAAACTAATGCAATAGAAAACATCATGGCTGGCGTGTATTGAATGTTGCCTTTCCATAAAGTTGTTAAGTAATTAAACGCCTTTACAGCCGATGGGATGGCAATTAATAATGTTGTAAATACAAATACAGATCCTAAAAACGGACTCATACCTGTTACATACATGTGGTGTGCCCATACAATACAAGATAAGAAAGCTATCGCTAACATAGAACCAATCATAGCTCTATATCCAAAAATAGGTTTACGCGACATTGTTGAAATAATTTCTGAAGTAATACCAAGTGAAGGCAACAAAACTATATATACTTCAGGATGTCCTAAAAACCAAAATAAGTGTTCAAATAAAATTGGACTGCCACCTACAAAATCTAATGGACGGCCACCGATATAAATATCAGAAAGATAAAAACTTGTGCCTAGCAATCTATCTGACAGTAATAATAAAGCACATGATAGTAATACAGGAAAAGTTAGTAAACCAACAATAGCTGTGATTAAAAATGCCCAAATGGTAAGAGGTAATCGCGTCATTGTCATACCCTTTGTTCTTAAATTCAATATTGTAATAATATAATTTAACCCTCCCATTAATGCAGAAACGATGAATAGTGCCATAGAAACTAACCAGAAATCCATCCCTAATCCGGAGCCGGGCATGGCTTCAGGCAGAGCAGATAATGGTGGATAAATTGTCCAACCCGGTGCTGCAGGTCCTTGAGGTAAGAAAAGAGATACAACCATAATTACTGCAGAAAGTAAAAAGAACCAATACGACAACATATTAAGGAATGGAGATGCCATATCTCTTGCGCCAATTTGATAGGGAATGAGTAAATTGCTAAACGTTCCTGATAACCCACCGGTAAGTAAAAAGAATACCATGATGGTTCCGTGCATGGTTACTAATGCTAAGTAAGCGTTTGGGTCTAAGATACCGTCTTTCCCCCATTTATCGCCCATTATCCAGTTGATAAAAGCAAATTTTTCACCGGGCCAAGCAAGTTGTAACCTAAAAATTACGGACATAATCATAGCGATTACAGCCATAACCATAGCAGTAATTAAGTATTGTCGAGAAATCATTTTGTGATCTTGACTAAATACATATTTAGATATAAAACTTTGTTCATGATCTTCATATCTATGAAGGTCAATGTGCTCTTTTTCATGTAGGTGATCAGAAACTGTAGTTGCTGTAATCATAATTTTTATTTAAGTATTATTAATTATTTAGATGCTAATGTTTTAAATGCTTTTTGTTTAGATAACCATGCTTTGTAGTCACTTTCATTTTCTACAACTATTTTCATTTGCATATTGAAGTGAGAGGCTCCGCAAACTTTGTTACATAGTACTAAGTAGTCAAATTCTACCGGCTCTTTGCCATCTGCTTTTCTTTTATCATTAATACCTTTCATTAAATTTTGCACATAAGGGTCTTGTCTCATTTGTGCGGTTGTTTTAATTGGCTTAAATTTAAATGCAGTAACCATACCCGGCACACAATTCATTTGGGCTCTGAAGTGTGGCATTAATGCAGAGTGGATAACATCTCTAGAGCGGAAATAGAAAACAACTTCTTTTCCAATTGAAAGGTGTAATTCATTTTTTACTAATAAATCATCAAATCCAAATTTATCTGTTGTGTCTATCCCTACAGCGTTTGTGCCGCCTGTATGGCGAAAATCAGTTGCGCCTAATTTACCATCATTGCCCGGAAATCTGGCAGTCCAGTCAAATTGTTTAGCATATAATTCTACAATAATAGGATCTTTTTCTTTTGAAGGG
>JBDHZB010000051.1:0-18637 GCA_039811645.1 Bacteroidia bacterium
CGAAGGGCTGTCCCTAACACAAAGCCGCCCGCCGTTGAGCGGGAAGCCCGAAGGGATTTCCGCTCAACTTGCGGATAACCGCCATAAAATATCGCTAATTTATCTAAATTCGCTTGTGTTTGCCTTAATTTTGTTCGTATTTGCGCCATAAATTATGGAGGTTTATTTAGCACAAAAATACAAAAATAATATTTAACTAAATTAAATTTTCTTACAAATCATTAAATAAACTTTGCTTTCTGTAACTGTAAAGTGTGATTTGTGTTTTACCACGCTTTTACAAGGCATTGTGATGTCTGCCTGCCGCAGGCAGGCTTTTTCTCAAAAACAGATAAAAAACCAATAGCGTTAATATTTTATACTATAGTAAAAAACTTTTGCTCAAAACAAAAATATACTCCTATTTTGCAGTAAAATTAAAATATATGCCCGGCACTGAAAAATTTGGAAAAGAAGAATTAAAAGAAGTAATGGATGTAATGCAAACAGGTATTTTATTCCGTTATAACCACGATGCCCAAAGAAATGGTATTTGGAAAGCCAAAGAATTTGAAGCAGAAGTAAAAAAGATAACGGGTGCTAAGTATGCTCTTGCTGTTAGTAGCGGTTCAGCGGCTATCTTCGCTGCCCTTGCTGCTTCCGGTGTTGGTTATGGCGATGAAGTAATTGTGCCTCCGTTTACTTTTGCAGCTACAATAGAAGCTGTTCTGATGCTTGGCGCGGTGCCGGTGTTTGCAGAAATAGATGAAACATTATGTATCAGCGCACAGGGTATAACACAAGTGCTTACCCCTAAAACAAAAGCGGTGTGCCTTGTTCACATGTGTGGCGGTATGGCAGATATGGACAGTATTATGTCGATTATTCAAAAGCATAATTTAATTTTGGTGGAAGATGCAGGGCAAGCCTTTGCTTCTTCTCTTAAAGGAACTTACACAGGTTTATTTGGAAAAGCAGGCAGCTACTCTTTTGACTTTTTTAAAATAGCAACCGCAGGAGAAGGCGGAGTGCTTGTAACAAATGATGAACATACCTATAAAATGGCCGAATATTTTTGTGACCATGGACATAATCATGAAGGAAACAATCGTGGTATGGAACAACACCCTATAGTTGGGTTTAATTTTAGAATTAGTGAATTACATGCTGCTGTAGGTCTTGCACAAACAAGAAAAGTCCCTGAGATTAAAAAGATGAATCAAAAGCATAAATCTTACTTGCAAAATAAAATTAAATCTGCTGTTCCGGAAGTGGAATTTAGCAAGTTGATGGATGCGTCCGGAGATTCTGCAACATTTATGAACATAATGATGCCGAATACTCATGTTGCAAAGGTGTTTGTAGAAGAATTAAACAGAGTGGGGGTTGGTGGTTTTAACTATTGGTTTACCAATATGTATCATTTTATTAATCAATGGGAACATATCAAACAATTAAAATTCCCAAGTAAAATGGCAATTCACTACCAAGCAATCCCTCAGGATTATAATAATCTGAAACTTCCAAAATCTCAAGAAGTAGTAGGTAGGTTGGTGTCTTTTGGTATTCGCTGTACATGGACAGAAGATGAGTTAAATAAATTAGCAGATGGTATTATTGCTTGTGCTCAAAAAGCGCTTTCAAAATCAACAGTATGATGGCTCATAAGAACTTTAAAAATATAGACAGGGTAGTATTTGGCAGTGGTGCATTTTCTCAACTATCAGAGATTATTCAGCCTATTAGGAAAGAAAATAATAAGTATTTTGTTTTTATCGTAGATAGCTATTTTACTGATAAACCTTTGGCAAAAGCACTGCAAAACAATCCGGAAGATTTGGTTTATTTTATTGATGTAAACCCGCATGAGCCTACTACACAGCAAGTAGATGCATTAAGAGACGAAATACTTGCTAAAAAAGGATTGCCATCCGGAGTAATAGGAATTGGAGGAGGCAGCATTATGGATATTGCCAAATCGGTTTCTTTGATGCTGACAAACGAGGGCTCATCTACTTTATACCAAGGACTTAATCTTATAAAAAAGCCCGGTGTTTATCATTTGGGAGTACCTACTATTTCCGGAACGGGAGCAGAAGTGAGTATGACCGCTGTGCTAACAGGTCCTGAAAAAAAATTAGGACTAAAGTGTGATTATACTGTGTTTAATCAAATAATATTGGATCCTGATTTAATTACAAGTGTTCCAAAAGATTGGTGGTTTTATGTAGGAATGGACACATACATTCATTGTATAGAAAGTGAAAATGGTATTAAGAAAAATGCATTCAGTACTGCTTACGCAACACAAGCACTGAGCCTTTGCAAAGATGTCTATTTGAATGAACATAGCGGGCAAACTCCTGAAAATAATGCAAAGCTAATGGTAGCATCATTAATGGGTGGATTAAGTTTAACATATAGTGAAGTGGGGGTGTGCCATGCACTTAGTTATGGATTGTCTAAAATTTTAGGCACAAGGCACTGCTTTGCAAATTGTGTTATATTCCAACACTTAGAAGATATTTATCCTAATGGAGTTAAAGACTTCAAACTGATGCTGAAAAAAAATAATATTCAACTGCCGCAAAATTTAAGTAAAGAATGGAATGAAGAAACCATTACAGCGATGGCTCAAGTATCCTTCAACCTGCCTTTTATGTGGCATCATGCCTTTGGAGATGATTATCAAAATATTGCAACTTTAGATTATATCAAAAATCTATTCAAAAGATTATAAACAATAATATATGGTAAAAAAAACAACATTCTACATTATTACAGCATTAATTTTTAATATGACAACGCGCTCACAAACACCCGGTATTCACTTTGAGTACATAGATTCATCTTACAAAGCTCAAGATGATTTTAATAAATTTTGTAATGGTAAGTGGCTAAAAACAGCAACGATTCCAAGTAATGAAACTTCATGGGGAAGTTTTAATCAACTGAACGAAAGAAATCTTAAAAACATTTATGGTATATTAAAAGAAGTTTCAAAAAATAAAACTGCCAAGTCGGGTAGTAATGAACAAAAACTAAGAGACTTTTTTAATACAGCCATGGATTCTGTAAAGGCTAATAAATTAGGCATTACGCCCATTTTACCTTTATTAAAAGAAATAGATAATATAAGCGATAACAAATCTCTTTTTATAGCGATGGCAAGACTTTTAAAAGCAGGCGTTACCATTCAGTTTGCCATAGATGTTGATGTTGATTTGAAAGATAGTAAACGATATGCTTTTTATTTAATGCAATCAGGATTCAAGTTACCAACCAAAGATTATTACTTCTCACCAAATTTTTCAAAAATAGATTCTGCTTATGTGCAATACATATCTGCTCAAATGCACCATGTGAAAGTAATCAAACAGCAACACCTTATTTTTGATATGGAAAAGCAAATGGCTTCTCAAGCAATGAATGCTACGGAATTGAGAGATATAGAAAAGCAATACAATCCAATGTCTTATAAAGACTTAAAAACAAAATATAATAATTTTTTATGGGATGATTTTTTTGCAGAACTTAATTTTAAAGTGCCGGATACTGTTATTGTAGGACAGCCTTTGTTTTTTGAAAATCTTAATACATTGTTGACAAAATACTCTATTAATGAATGGAAAACTTACCTTAAATGGAGTGTGATGAATGATGCAGCAAATTATTTGACAGATAAAATTTCAATAGAGGCTTTTAACTTTTGGGGCAAAACTTTGCAAGGTGCAAAAAAAAGAAAACCAAGATGGAAGTATGCACAGCAAGAAGTCAATAATAACATTGGCGAGATATTAAGTCAACTATACGTAGAAAAATACTTTGACCAAAATGCCAAAAAGAAAATTAATGAATTGGTAGATAACCTTATGGTGGCTTACAGAGAAAGAATAAAAACCAGAACATGGATGAGCGAAGAAACAAAAAAGAAAGCAAATGAAAAGTTAGATAAAATAATCAGAAAACTCGGCTATCCGGATAAATGGAAAGACTATTCTTCTTTAACTATTGGTACTACTAACTACTTTGACAACATAGCTGCTTCTGAAAAATTCCGTTTATATGAAAAATTAAATAAACTCAATAAACCCGTTGATAGATATGAATGGCTAATGACACCAATTACTGTTAATGCTTATTATAACCCTACTACAAATGAAATTACTTTTCCGGCAGCCATTATGCAACCTCCATTTTTTGACCCTAATGCCGATGATGCTGCAAACTACGGTGGTATTGGTGCCGTGATAGGACACGAACTAACACATGGTTTTGATGACCAAGGCGCTCAATTTGATGCAGACGGAAATATGAAAATGTGGTGGACAGAACAAGACTTTAAAAATTTCCAAGTAAAAGCAGAACAGATTGTGCAACAATTTAACCAATACATTGCAATAGACACTCTGCATGTAAACGGAAAGCTTACAGCAGGAGAAAATATTGCGGACTTAGGCGGAATCACTATGTCTTATTATGCTTATCTTAATTCTTTGAAAGGAAAGCCATCTCCGATTATTAAAGGATACACAGGTGAGCAAAGGTTTTTTATAGCGTGGGCGCAAGTATGGCAATCCTTAATAAGAGACGAAAGGTTAAAGCAACTAATCACTATGGATCCACACTCACCTGCGTTTATCCGTGCTTTTGCACCTTTAACCAACCTGACAGAATTTTACAAAGCATTTAATGTAAAGCCCTCTGATAAAATGTATCGTGCTGATGATAAAAGAATAGAAATTTGGTAAACCAAAAAAAGTATGACCGATAACAAGAGCACGGCTAAAAAAGCACCTATTACTATCCAAAATATTTATCCGCCCTTTATAGAAAAATACCATGCCAAATGGAATTGGATTGCTTTGGGTATTATTACCATTGTAGGCTTTTTTATTTTCAAAGATTTTTTATTGCAGGAAAAGCTTTTTTTATTCAAAGATATAGGCAGCGATACAATGAATGGCGTGTGGCCATATCACTATCATTATGCTGATTATTTACACAAATATGGTGTCCCAAAGTGGTCATTTCAGGAAGGAATGGGACAAAGTATTTTTTCAGGATGGTTAAGAGATCCATTTGAAATGATTGCCTACCTTTTAGGAGCATCGTCTATACCTAAAATTTTCATCTACCTTGAGTTTTTAAAGATTGTACTTGCCGGATGGATATTTTATTTCTTTTTAAGAATGTGGAAAATATCACCATTGGTTTCAACTATTGGCGGACTCATGTTTGCCTATTCAGGCTTTATGATTATTGGTGCTTGTTGGTATTTATTTACTTATGAAGGGCTTGCTATGGCATTGCTGTTGCTTGGTTTTGAAAAACTATATCAACAAAAAAAAGGATTTATTTTCTTCTTGGCGGTGGCTGCTATTTCTATTTCCATGCCATTTGATTTATATTTATTTGGAATATTTTTTATTACATATCTTGTTTTCCGATTGTGGCAAGATGAAACCTTTGTGTTGAAAAAATCTTCTAAGTTGTTTTTACACATGATTTTATTAGGAGTAGCAGGTATTTTAGTATGCGGCCCTTTCTTTTTAGAAACATTAGATCAATTATTTAACAGCCCAAGAGGTTCCGGAGAAAATTCATCATTCAATTATTTTGCAGGACAACCTATGTTTCATTTAATTGACAAATTACAATTCGGAACTTACGTTATGCGCCAATTCAGCAGCGATTTAATGGGTACAGGCAATCAGTTCTCGGGGTGGTTTAATTTTTTGGAAGCACCGGTGTCTTATTCTTCAATCCTTTCCTTGGTATTACTGCCTCTTATATTTTCATATCTAAATAAAAAGGACAGAAAAATTTTCCTTGTGTTTTTGATTATCTGGATTATTACTTTAATTTTTCCATTTTTCAGAACCGTTGTGTGGGCATTTACAGGAGAGTATTATAGAGGGTATTCTATGTTTTTTGTAATTATTTTTGTTTTATACGCTTGTATTGCTTTAGATAAAATAATTCAAAATGGAAATTTAAATATTCCACTTTTTGTCGGTACTATTATATTGCTACTCGGGCTGTTGCATTATGATTATTTTAAAAATACGAAAAACTTTGGAGGAACACAACCTATTGTGGATACAGCGGTATCTACTATGGTTCATTTCTTTCTTATAGGATATGTTGCACTAATCTTTATGTTAGGCAAACTAAGGGTAAAGTGGGCTGTCTATGCTTTAGCAGGGCTGCTATGTGTTGAAATAATTAGTTTAGACAGTTTGTCTGTAACACGAAGAGATGCATTTTTTACAAATGAATTGACTCAAAAAGTAAGCTATAATGATTACACCATAGAAGCGGTGGATTATATTAAACATAATGAAAAAGATTTATTTTACAGAATAGATAAAGCAGGTTATTATTCATCAGGTGCTATTCATGGTAGTTTGAATGATAATAAAATACAAGGATTCAGCACTACCGGAAATTACAATTCGTTTGCACAACTAAATTATGTAAAATACTTCAAAGCATTTGGTGTAATTAGTAAAAATAATGAAAATGAAGCCCGTTGGGTTCCGGGGCTTATAGGACACCCATTGCTTGAAAATCAAAACGCAGTAAAGTATGTATTAATTAAGCAGATTATTCCGCCACAATGGAAATTTTTATTTGACTCATTGGGAATATTCGGAGATGTGAAAGTTTTGAAAAACAAGTATGTTCTGCCTGTTGGATACACGTACTCAAAAGTAATTAAATTTTCTGACTTTGATAAATTGACACCTTCTCAAAAAGAAATGATTACATATCAAACGGCAGTATTAGATGATGAAGATTATCAGTTATTATTACAAAAGCTAGGTTCATTTAATATGAAAGACACTATTGCGCCGCAGTTATTTACTTTTGATATTATGAAAAAAATGGAAGATAGCTTGTCCTTAGAAAAATTAGTACTTGATAAATTTTCTAATAATGAAATAAAAGGTAAAATAACTGTCAGTCAAAATAAACTGATGTATATGCCTTTCCCATTAGACAAAGGCTGGCACTTGAAGTTAGATGGTAAAGAAGAAAGGTTGGTAAAAATAAATGCAGGCATGACCGGAATTTATCTTGAAAAAGGTCATCACAATGTTGAATTGTATTTTGTATTACCTAATGCCTCTAAAGGTATTGCAATGGCAGCTTTTGGATTTTTATTAATTATTCTCTTGTTGTTTTTTAAACCGCTTAAACAATTATAGAAATAATGTAACGAGTTCTTGTCAAGGTGCTTATACACTCTTTTTCTAAAAGAAGAGAATGTGGGTAGGGTGATTAAAGTAATATGATAAAATTCGAGGTTAGAATGTAGATGAGCTGTATAGTTATTAAAATTGCATTGTTGATAAAACGTAGTGCGCTTGCGTGTAAGTAGTAGATGTAAATAATATTTTTGCCGGCTATGGGATGTTTACGCGCTATACTTGTATGGATTATTAAAATAATTATACTTTTTGTAGCTCTATCTATTGTAAGCGTTATTGTTTTTAGATGGATACACCCACCATTTACGCCATTAATGATAAAAAGAGTGGTAGAACAAAAATTATTAGGAGAAAAAATAAAATGGGACTACCAATGGGTAAGTTTGGATAAAATATCTCCAAAGCTGCAATTAGCGGTTATTTGTAGTGAAGATCAAAAATACTTAGAACATTATGGTTTTGATTGGGAGTCTATTCAAAAATCTTTTGAAGTAAATCAAAAACAAGGAAAGGTAATGCGTGGCGGAAGTACAATTTCTCAACAAACCGCAAAAAATTTATTTTTATGGGACGGTAGAAGTTACATCAGAAAGGGCTTGGAAGCGTGGTTTACGTTATTAATAGAAACATTTTGGAGTAAAGAAAGAATTATGGAAATGTACTTGAATATTATAGAAATGGGCAAGGGCGTGTACGGCGCAGAAGCGGCTTCATTGTATTGGTTTAATATACATGCTTACCAATTAAAGAAGGATAATGCCGCTGCCATAGCTGCAATACTACCTAATCCAAAAAAATATAAAGCAAACCCATGTTCTGCTTATATTTGCGCCCGAAAAGAATGGATAAAGCAACAAATGAATTTTTGGGGCAACAAAATTGACTACAATAAATATAAAGATGATGATGAAAAATAAAATCTTAATATCTTTTATCTGCATTTTGTTCTTTAATACAATTGGAACATCTGTGTTTGATTACTCTTTTCCGAATATCAGTAAAATATCAAGAAAGGCAGATAATAAAAAAGAATCTTTTATAAAGATTAATCAGGCATTAATTCAAACAATTTCTGAAAAGATTAGCAAACATTATCTGAATCTTTTTAAACACCGCGTGTTTAATGGCTGCGTTTTAGTTGCCATTGATGGCAATATTATTTATGAAAATGCTTTTGGTTACAGCGATATTCATCAAAAAGCACCTTTAACTACTAACAATATATTTCAATTAGCATCTGTTAGTAAAATTTTTACGGCTACAGCTATTATGAAACTATACGAGCAAGGTAAACTGGATATCAACCAAACCTTACAGTATTATTTTCCGCAATTCCCTTACAACACTATCACCATAAAACAGCTTCTTAACCACACATCAGGCTTGCCTAATTATCTAAACTTAATGAAAGATGTTGTTAGACAGGATACAACACTAAGTTCACAATCTGTATTAGACTTTTTTGCAGCTCATAAATATAAATTAGAATATAAACCCGGACGCAGATATCATTACTGTAACACAAACTATGTGTTATTGGCTTGTTTGGTAGAAAAAATTTCAGGCTCATCATTTTCTGATTTTCTTAAAAAAGAAATATTTACACCCGCAGAAATGCCACATACCAACACCATTCAGTATGTTGATATGTTTGATAAAAACACAACCACATCTAGTGAGTATAAAAAAAGATATATGCCACTTTATGCTTGTGATTTTATATTAGGAGATAAAAGCATATATTCAAGTACACATGATTTATTAAATTTTAGTAAAAACTTAATGGATGGTAAAATTTTGTCACCTACAACCTTGCAGATGATGACCGAAGGCGTACCAACAAAAAGATACGGTATGTATTACGGCTTTGGATTAAGAATAAGAGATGCAAAGGATAGTGCCAAAATGATTATTTTTCATAATGGATGGTGGCATGGTTACAGAACCGCTTTTCAAATGCGACCAAAAGATAGGGTAACCGTAATTGTTTTAAGTAATCATATACATAAAACAGCATATTACACATATCCTGTATTTCAAGCAATAGATGAAGTTTTATACAACAATAAAACAGAGATAAATTCCAATCAGGAAATCTATCCTACGCTAGGTGATGAATAATTTTCAAAGCCATTTTTTGCCTGTTTCAAAAACAGCAAATGTTATAACTGTCGGAAATCCTGAAAAAGCAAAGTATTTTTGGATGATATTACATGGCTATGGGCAATTATCAGAATTCTTTCTTGAGAATTTTTTTGAATTAACTTCACAAGAAGAACATTTTTTAGTACTTCCAAATGCTTTAAATAACTTTTATCTTCGTATGGGAAAAGAAGATGTAGGATCTTCGTGGATGACAAAATATAATCGAGAAAATGATATAACTGATAATACAGAGTATTTAAATATAGTGTACGACACCTTTATAAAGGCTTATTTGAATGAAAACAAACAGTTTATTGGGTTTGGTTTTTCACAAGGAGCAGCAACACTTGTAAGATGGGCGGCACACCATCATCAAAAAATTAACCAAATAGTATTGTGGGGTTCTGTATTCCCGCAGGATATTCAATCTGAAGTTTATTTGCAAAAAATCAGAGACAAAAAATGGTACTATGTTGTTGGCAGTAATGATGAGTATGTTGGTCAGGATAAAGTAAAAGAACAACTGAAAATTTTTGAACAAGAGCAGTTTGATTTTGAGTATATGCCTTATCAGGGCAAGCATCATATTATATCTTCTGTATTGAAAGATGTTGTGAGTAAAGTTAAAAATACCTTACCGCAAAATCACTAATTTTCCTATTTCTTTTGTAAAGAATTTATCTGCTTCTGTCGGATTAATTTCCATTTTGTTACCGTGTAGTTTCACATTTACTTTGTATAAATAAACACCATTAGCCAGTTTGTCGCCAAAATCATCTTTGCCATCCCATGCATATTCTGTAATGTTTCTACCAATATGAATAAACCCTAAGTCTTCTCTTCGTATTGTTTTCACAACCTTTCCGGTGATGGTCATTATTTGAATATTGATCTGTTCAGGAACTTCAACCCCGGTTAAAGTAAATACAAATCTTGTTGATGTGCTGAATGGATTGGGATAGTTCATAATTTGTGTTACCGTTGGTTTATTGATTACTTCAAAGCCAATGATGTAATCACTTACCCCAGATTTATTACTGCTTCTGTCCGTAGCATGTACGCGTAATGTATAGGTGCCATCTCCCAATGTTGGTAAATATTCCAGTTTGCAACTGTTTGAGGAATTAGCAGCGGCTATAAACTGAATGTCTTTGGCAAAAAATAATTTAGTTTCAGAAGGTTGCCCCGGCTTTTTCAAATAAACATTAAAATCAGATGTATCATTAAGCAGTAAAAATTTATTTTCATCTTTTACGGTCATTAAAATATTTGGTTTTGCTGATACAATATCCCCATTAAGAATTCGTACACCGTCAAAGGTTACATCTAACAAAGGATTAGTAATATCTCTTGAAGTATTAAATGAGAGTTGCATAACATTATTAAAATGAAATTGCTCATATTGATACTTAGTGTGCCCGGGCGGATTAACATCTATCCATAAATTTGTATTACCCGTAAATGTTGTGGTATTAACGCTGATAGTATCTACGATAATGGCAGAAGGGTAAAATGGTTTTGCTTTTAATTTATTTGGAAGCGGTATTGTTAGTCCATTTTTCTCTAATGAATAAGTAACCAATAAACTATCTGTAAATGGCACCGTTCCTATATTCTCTATAGCATACGCAACAATGTAGTTATCACCTTGTTGAATGGTATCATTTTTTAGATAAAACGCTTTCTTAGGATTAATGGCACATTCAGGAGCTTCGTCGTAAATAACTTGCCACCGTTTAAGTTGCGGTGCTGTTTTATTAATATTATCTTTCATAATTGCTACTAACTTTGCAAAGGGATAAACGGTTGCATCTATGTAGTTCGATAAGTCTAAAACATCTAAACTATCTTCCGTAAACACGGCAAGTGTATCTTGTGTACCATTATTTTTTATACCAACTAATTTAATAACAGTAGTATCTGTTTTAGGCATATCTAATGAAGCAACTCTCCAATGTAAACTTCGCCATTTAGATGAAGGTCCAATAACCGTAGATGTAATAAAGCCGGTATTCCACCTTGTTTTTATACTGTCATTTAAAACAATATAGTTGTGAGCAGTTGGTGCTACTATTTCGTGAGCTTGTCCGGCAATCATACCCTTTTTGCCAAAAATAATCATAGGTAAGGTATCGGAAGCTACACCAAACTGAGCGCTTCCTATATTATGAAAAGCATTGATAAGTGATGGAGAATAATTATAAGGTCCGGCATAACTTTTTGGAGAATATGCTAAAACCCAGTTATTATTTGGGATTAAGTTTAAAAAATTTTCTATATGCGTTTGCCATGCAGCATCTGTTCCGCAATAACTTCCTAGTCCAAAATCAAAAGCGTATAAGGGTCTTGAGCCATCGCAATGACAATTATTGTACATGCCGATTTGAGAAGAAGGGTTAGAATAACTAGGAAGCGTAGATGCCCATGGTGCGCCACTAATAGAATCAAAAACAGCAATTGTCCATCCATTGGGCGAACAACTCCACACTGCTTTAATATCATTATTTAATGAATAAATTATTTGATCAAAACTTAGAACGCCATAAAAAGCTGTTTTACAAAATACAGAAATAATATTGTTGGCAAAAGTGAAGTTTCTTTGTGGGCGATTATAATGAACGTATTGATAGGCATCTTTCTTAAATTGAAAATAGTGTGCCTGTCCCCAACCATGCTTGTTTCCAATGGTTTGAAAAGAACTTTCCCTCCACAAAAATTTATCACTTGGTAATACAGAATCTTTACTGACACGCCAATAATAAACAGTACTGTCTCTGAATGGTAAGGTAATAGTCCATTCCACAACACCACCCGGGCTATTTATAACAATTTGATTGATAGGCGATGTGAATTTATCAGTAGTATCTAATTGAAACCGCCATGCTGTATTAGGATATAGAGGGTCTGTAGTAGAAGCTTTTAAGGTAATAGAATTAGATTTTGGTACAATAGCATATTCGTAAGGATAAACAGGTACAATATCTCCGGAATTAATAAATAAATCAACGGTTCCAATGGTATAATTATTTGTTTCATTACTTTCTGTTATTTTATTCAGATAATCAACATAAACAGAAAATTTATTTAACCCGCCTGCACGCGTGTAATCAGTGTAAATAAACATTTTGAAGGGCAATAAGTAGTAGGGTGCTTTTACATTTTTTAGATAAGTTACGGTATCCCCATTTGGAAATATTCTTGTAATTTTTACAATGAAGCTATCAACAATTGCCTTTCCTATATTTTTGATATTTACTAAAATACCAATAGAATCAGGGTATGATTGAGTGTCGAAAGAAACGTCTGCATTGGTAATTGCGTAATCGGGTAATTTATTGTTCCATAATTTTATAGATGGATCTCCATGTAAATTCATATCCATAGTAGAAAGTTGCAGTATAGCATCTCCTGAATTGTTTGCATTATCTGTAATAAGTTGTATGTTGTCTCCTATTCCTTTTCCGTATAAGGTATAGGCAACATTTTGATAAAACTGTGTTGAAAAAATATTTAAGTATCCTGAAATACCAATAGATGAGCTTGCAATAAAATCAATAGCTCCTTTTTGACTTGTAAAAATCCATTCTTCTGAAACGGAATAATTTCCTAAATTATAAATATTCCCGGATAAACAAGAATTAGACAAAAACACAGGGTACTTGCCGGCATTGCTGTAAAGAGTAGGGTCGTCAATACTAATATCAAACCCGGATGTAGAGCCATGTCCAAAGAATGTTGCTAAAGCCGCCCCTTCGTTAAATAAATTTTTTATAGAGTCGCTCATTGTAATTTGTATGGGTGCAGAAGATGTTTTTCTGAAAGTAGTAACGTTGCCGCCAAACAATGTATCTTCTATGATACTTTTGTAGTTATTAAGATAACTAAGAAAAACGGATTGCTCGGAAACATTTACACCACCGGCAAAATGTAATACTTGTTTTTTCCAATTTTCATAACCGGTCGATTCATGTTGTTGAACTTTTGTTAAGTAATCCATTACTTGATTATTGGTAAGTGCAGCCAAGCGTCCCGTTGAAATTTCCGGTTTAATAGAAAGCGTACCATGCAAAGATGAAGTAAGCAATACATCTGATGGCGGATAGCCCATTGATGGGACTATGTTTTCAGAAAAACTTGGTGCTGCATATTCCGGGGCAGTTGCTTTTCCTATTAATAGTAAGTACTTTGGTTTTATGGGCATATTGTCTATTAAAAATTTTGAAAAGTTTCTAATAGATTGTGGATGTTTATTAATGCCATATCCAAAAGCCTCATATAGTTCATTGGTAGTTGCAAGTATTACTTGATAACTTCCTCCGACTGCTGTTTGTCTATATGCTTTATATTGATTAGCGGAACTTAATAAAGAAGGGTGTGTAATAATTACGAATGCAGAATCTTTAGCAACAGAATAATCCGTAAAATAACCTGTTCCGTTATTAACCTTTGTGAGAGCAAGAACATTGGTGATATTATCTTCTGCTGTTAGATAACATTTTTTTTCACCTCCTGAATTTGGAATAAGCACCTTGAGTTTCCCGGATATAAATTGATTTTCTATACGCTTATTATTGGTTAAATCATAAAAGATAATTTTATTGGTACTTCCACCAGTTACATTATTAATATTTAAATAGGTTTTACCGGAAATATTATCATTAACAAAAACCGTAAATGCATTGCTGTTATATAAATCAGGAAAAATAGGATATTTTAAATAAAAATAATGAATGTAAAGCCCAATGTCTGTATTGGTAGATGTGGAGCAATCTGCCATAAGCTGTATTACAGGTCTTGTAGCTACATTCAGTACATTAGAGTTAATGTAAAAAGTTCTGGTAAAATTTTGCCATCCTTTAAATACAGTATCCCAAACAGAAATATTAGTAGAACTAAAATCATACATATTAACTTTTATATGATGGTCATTTAATAATAAGTTATCATTTCCGGCTCCTGAAGTGCTAAACTTTAGTTGAACAGGTAGAGGCGATGTTGTATAGACATTTGTTGTCATTAAAGTTGTAGTTTGATACCCTCCACGCCCTATAAATAGCCCCAATCCTTCGCCTGCAGTATAGCGAGGGTCACCAACACCATCTAAATATTGACCTACAAAGTTGTACGCTGTATGATATTCTGTAATACTTTCTGTATAAAAATAATTTTCAGAAGTATATGCTGCACAAGAGGTGTCTGTTTCTATGGTTAATCTTTTGTTGGTAGTAGAATTATTCCATGTTAAAAAGGCATAGATAGTATCATTAAACATGCTTTTATAAGGGTTTGGAACATTGCTGATATTCCAGTATAACATAGAATCTAACTTTGGAGCTAAATTATCTGTATAAAACTCAATATAATCGTTAGTATTAAAAACACCATCACTCTCTCCTTTAATGTATAAATACTGTTCTTTCCCGTAAATAAAAACTTGAATGTTTTGGGGATTAACAGAGGATACAGAAATTCCGTTGTTTGCAAGTGTTGCAGAATCTATTTTAAAAATACCGGATTTAGATATGGGGAATTTAAAATAAGGTTGGGAATAATTTATCCATTCGTTTCCATACTGTGCCACACTGATTTTTACTAATAAGAGTATGAAAAGAATGAATAAAAGTCTTCTCATAGAACTATTTTGGGTTAATATCAATTTTTACAGAAAAAATATTGGAGTATAAAGCAATAGAACGGTCGCCAATGTCTGTTAAAGCATAATCAATAGTAAAAATTTTATATTTTATACCGGCACCAATATTGGGTTGAAAACTGGTAATATAACTTGTTCCGTCAGCACTTAATTGTTTTTGAATATTTCCGATACCTCCTCTTAGAAATACCATATTTTTATAACCAAGTTCTACGCCAAAGCGAGGTTCCAAACTCCAAAGATTTGTTTTAATAACTGTATTTCTTTTTCCGTCAAAGGTGTTAAATAGATTGATTTCGCCTGTTATGGAAAAGTCTTTTTTAATAATCCATGTTCTTGCTCCGCCCAGTATTAAAGATGGTTTGGTAACTTCAATAGAATTTTTTGGAATATCATTGCCGGTTGCTGTTAAAACATTTTTTTCATTATCGGTAAAAGAAAAAGACCATGCATTAAATGTTCCTGTTATGTCTTTTGCTACAGCAGCAAATCTCCAGCTTTTGTAATGGTATGTGGCAGATGCGTCTAATCCAAATCCCCAAGCATTGGCAAATGGACCAATCTTTCTGTGAATAACTTTAAAATTACCGCCAATTAAAACACCTTTTAGTTTGTTGATTTTTCTGGCATAAGAGATAAGTGCTGCAAAATCTGTAGCACTAAAAGAGGTAACTCGTGAATAGTCAATATTACCATTGGCATCTACTAAATCTAATGTATTCGGAATATTATCTATACCAAAACGCAACAAAGATAAAGCTGCTACACTATTACTATCTATTTTTTTTGAAACACCAAGATAATCATACTTAGCAATTCCTGCAAAATACTCTGCGTGCATTAAACCCAATTCAATATTGTTTTTTTGTAATAATAACGCAGATGGGTTCCAGTACCCTGCTGTTACATCTTGAACAGAGGCTACAATAGAGTTTGCCATGCCCAAAGAACGTGCGCCTACGCCAATATTTAAAAATTCATTACTATATTTTTGAGCAAAAATAGTGCTACTAAAACTTAAACAAATTAGAATGCATTGAGTTACTTTTCTTTTTATCATGCTTGTAAATTTACGGATTTAATTTTAGATAAAACGAATATTAGCTTAAAAAATTGTAAGAATCTATGTTTTTTTTATATCAATTTTATTGAGTAATTCAGGTTGTTAAGATGCTTTTTAGCTTTATGAGTTATAAAAAACATAAGAGTCATTAGTTTAATAAATGCTTGAATATACAAACTCTATCAATTTAATAATAGTTTATTTTGCTAACTATTTATTTAATTAACTATATTTGCCGCCGAAATATGGAAAAAATTTACAAAAAAATTCCTTTGTCGCGCTTGTGTTTTATGGTTGTAAAGCCCTACTTTGATATTTTATCGGATAAATTAAAGTCTTACGGGATAGAAAAAACATCTTCTATTTTAGTAGTAATTGCTTGTAAAAAACAATGCACTCAGCAAGATATCGGCACCCTATTAAATATCGATAAGGTTACAATGGTTAAACTTATAGACTTATTGGTTAGAAAGAATTACATTAAAAAAATGCAAAATCCAAAAGACAGAAGAGAAAACCTTATTGTTCTTACAAAAAAGGGCAGAGAGGTGCACCAAAAAATAGAACAAGACATAGATGCGCTGAATAACAATTCTTTTAAGAGATTGTCAAAAAAAGAAAAAGAAAATTTTTATCAAGCTATATTTAAAATTGAAAATAACCTAAAAAATATTATAACGTCTCAAAAACAAACCAAATGAAAAAAAGCTTCTTATTATATGGAATTATTGTGCTGATAGCACTGATTGCTGCGAAATTCCTGTTTTTTTCTAGTACTAAAGAGAATCAAAAAAATGCATCAGGAAAGAGTTTGCCAAATATAAAAGTATATATCACTAAACAATTTAATTTAAGCGATGTATTAACAATCCCTGCTACCATTCTTGCCTACGATGAAGTTACAATAAGACCTGAAATATCAGGAAAAATTATTCAACTCAATATTAAGGAAGGAGCATTGGTTAACAAAGGTGATATTATTGTAAAAATATACGATAAAGACTTACAAGCGCAACTCCTTAAGCTTAATGCACAACTTAAACTATATAAAGAAAATGAAAAGCGATTTAAAGAACTGCTGGCTATTAAAGGTATAAGCCAGGAACAATACGATCAGGCGGTATCTCAGGTGGAACAGACAGAAGCGGATATTCAGCTTATTCAGGCACAAATTGAAAAAACAGAAATTAAATCTCCTATTAATGGCATTATCAGTTTAAAAAATATTACAGAAGGAAATTTTGTTACATCGGCAGACATTATTGCGAATATCCAAAGCACAGAAATGGTTAAGCTTGATTTTGATATTCCTGAAAAATACGCAGATAAAGTACACAATGGAGATTCAATAGAGTTTTCTGTAGAGTATTTAGATCAACACTTAAAGGCTGTAGTGTTTGCTATTAACAATAAAATTGACGAAAATACAAGAACATTGAAAATACGCTCTGCTTATCAAAATAAACGTCATCTTGTGATTCCCGGGTCGTATGCCAATGTGCATTTGAAACTAACATCTTCAAGATCTAAAATGGTTCCGCTAACCAGTATTTTATCGGACATTAGAGGAAGCAAGGTGTATCTAATAAAAAATGGAGCATTGGCATTTGCTCCTGTGCAAGTTGGTATTCAAAATGATTCTATGATAGAAATTATTTCAGGAATAAATATAGGAGATACTGTTGTTTTTGAAGGAACAATGGGTGTACGTCCCGGGGATAAATATAAAATTACTTCAATAAAATAATTGCCATGAACTTTTCATCTATATTTATACGAAGACCTGTTCTTGCAATCGTTGTTAACCTCCTTATTTTACTATTTGGTATTATTGGATTTAAATTTCTTGGAATACGTGAATATCCTGCTATAGACCCTCCTATAATTACTGTAAGAACGGGGTATGCCGGTGCTAGTGCAGAAGTAATAGAAACACAAATTACAGAGCCATTAGAAAAAGCCATTAATGGTATAGATGGCGTAAGAACAATATCATCTATCAGTTCGCAGGGTGTAAGCATGATTACTGTGGAGTTTAATTTAAATTCTGACTTGGAAAAAGCAGCTAACGATGTAAGAGATAAAGTATCTCAAGCCATTCGCCAGTTACCTGCAGATATTGATGCATTACCCACTGTAACCAAAGCAGATGCTAGTAGTGATGCAATTATTGCTGTATCGCTTAAGAGCAATAAAAGATCTATTTTAGAAGTTGATGATTATGCAGAAAATATCTTAATGGAGCGCTTGCAAACCATTCCGGGTGTAAGTTCTATTCAAGTGTGGGGGCAAAAAAAATATGCAATGCGCTTATGGTTAAATATACGAAAGATGGCGGCATTCAAAATAACCACAGCAGATGTTCAAGCGGCTCTCTTACGAGAAAATATTGAAGCTCCGGCAGGAAAAATTTTTGGAGCGACTAATGAGCAAATCATTCAGGCTAATGCCAAACTATTAAATATTGATGAATTTAATAATTTAATTATCAAAAATGATGGAATTAATATTATCAGATTTAAAGATATTGGTAGAGCAGAACTATCTGCCGAAAATCTTGAAACTAACTTGAAAATATCC
>JBDHZB010000052.1:0-17377 GCA_039811645.1 Bacteroidia bacterium
GTATTCAGCCGCATCCATATTGTTGCGAAGTTTGTCGGCTGCTTGCCAAAGGGTTTTTTCTAATTCTAAATTCTCACTCATTTGTTGTCTGTTATGCTAAATTTTTAATTGTCAAAGTTAGTTTTTTAAATGCCTGCTTTTTCTGTCAGACCGAGTTTGTTGCCGCAGGGTGCGTTGGGGCAAAAGCAAATGTGCTGCATTGCTTTGGCTTTGTGCGTGGGGATGCAGCTCTTTTGATTTTGCTGAAGCGTTGGCATTTTGTCATCCATTTTTCTGTTCGTTTGTTGTCGGTCGTGTCGTCTTTTAGGGTTGCACACAACTTGCGGATAACCGCCATAAAATTTCGCTAATCTGCCTAATTTCGTTTGTATTTGCGCCATAAATTATGGAGGTTTATTTTACACAAAAATACAAAATAATATTTAATCAAATTAAATTTTCTTACAAATTATCAAAAAAGATGTGTTTTCTTATTAACTGTAAGTAAAGGCTTTTTAATAAAAACTAAAGTAATTACATGATGTGTCGTTTTCTTTTGCTCATTCTTTAAAAACTCCGTATATTTGCCGTAAAAAACTATGGGAAAAGGAGACAAAAGATCAAAACGCGGTAAAATTCATATTGGATCATACGGCAAAACAAGAGCCAAAGGAACTGCTAAGGGCAAACCAAGAGCCGCTTCTAAGTAATTACCTTGATAAATGGAGCTTTAATTAAAGTTCCATTTTCTTTTTAAAACAAAACTTTAATCATGGAAAATTTTGATGTTATTGTAATTGGTTCCGGTCCGGGAGGTTATGTGGCAGCTATAAGATGCGCACAACTCGGATTTAATACTGCTATTGTTGAAAAATATAATAGTCTTGGAGGTACTTGCTTAAACGTAGGTTGCATTCCTTCTAAGGCCTTGTTGGATTCTTCGGAACACTATCATAATGCTGCTCATACTTTTGAGCAACATGGTATTAAACTTAAAAACTTAGAGCCGGATATCAAACAAATGATTGCCCGTAAGCGCCAAGTGGTAAAAGAAAATAGTGATGGTGTGGCTTACCTGATGAAAAAAAACAAAATACAGGTGTTGAACGGACATGCAAGTTTTACCACTGCCAATACCATTAATGTAGTGTCAGAAAAAGAAACCAAACAAATTGGAGCTAAATATTTTATTATAGCTACAGGCTCAAAGCCAACATCATTGCCAAATATCTCTATTGATAAAAAACAGATTATTACTTCTACAGAAGCATTGGAGTTAGATAGCATACCAAAGCATTTAATAGTAATTGGCGGTGGCGTTATTGGGCTTGAGTTAGGTAGTGTGTATGCACGTTTGGGAAGCAAGGTTTCTGTTGTGGAGTTTTTAGATAAAATTATTCCTAATATGGATGGCTCTCTTTCTAAAGAACTTCAACGAGTATTGAAAAAAAATCTTGGCTTTGAATTTTTCTTACAACACAAAGTAACTGAAGTAAGTAAAAAAGGAAAAGATGTAATTGTAAAAGCTCAAAATAAAAATTCTGAAATAGTTGAACTAAAAGGCGATTATGTGTTGGTTGCTATTGGCAGAAAACCATATACTGAAAACCTTGGACTGGATAAGGCCGGTGTTGCTTTAGATGAAAGAGGCAGAATCGTTGTAAATGAAAAGTTACAAACAGCACAACCTCATATTTATGCAATTGGTGATGTTATTAAAGGACCAATGTTGGCACATAAAGCTGAAGAAGAAGGTATGTTTGTTGCAGAAAGTCTTGCCGGACAAAAACCACATATTAATTACGATTTAATACCCGGTGTTGTTTATACATGGCCGGAGGTTGCCTCTGTAGGCTTTACGGAAGAACAGTTGAAAGAAAAAAATATTGCATACAAAATAGGACAATTTCCGTTTAAAGCAAGTGGCCGGGCAAGAGCAAGCATGGATACAGACGGTTTTGTAAAAGTTCTTGCAGATAAAAATAATGATGAAATTTTAGGTGTGCACATTATAGGACCACGCGCCGCAGATATGATTGCCGAAGCCGTGATAGCCATGGAGTACAAAGCTACCGCCGAAGATATTGCAAGGATTTGTCATGCGCATCCAACGTTTACGGAAGCTTTAAAAGAATCTTGCTTAGATGCTACAGGAAAAAGAGCTATTCATATATAATTAATTATGGCAAAGCAAACTTCATCTAAAACACCGATGTGTTCTTTTTGCGGAACACAACAAACAGGTAAAGAATTATTATTAGCCGGACACAATGCTTATATCTGCGAAAAGTGTGTGGAAAAAGCACACGAAATTATTCAAGCAGATAAGAAGCATAATAATTCTGATGCCCAAATAGAAAAAGCTTCAGCAGATTTGCAGTTAATAAAACCAGTAGAAATAAAAAAGTATTTAGATGATTTTGTAATCGGACAAGATGATGCAAAAAAAATATTAAGTGTTGCTGTGTATAATCACTATAAGCGCATTCTACACGAAAAGAATACTTCAAAAAAAGATAAAATAGAGTTGGATAAATCAAATATCTTACTGATTGGTGAAACAGGAACGGGTAAAACATTATTGGCAAAAACAATTGCCCGATTGTTACAAGTTCCATTTTGTATAGCAGATGCCACGGCAATTACAGAAGCAGGCTATGTGGGCGAAGATGTGGAAACAATTTTAACACGATTATTACAAGCATCAGATTATGATGTGAAAGCCGCAGAAAGAGGTATTGTGTTTGTAGATGAAATAGATAAAATAGCACGAAAATCAGGAGATAACCCTTCTATTTCAAAAGATGTTGGAGGTGAAGGCGTACAACAAGCACTTTTGAAAATTCTGGAAGGCTCTGATGTGTTTGTTCCACCGCAAGGCGGAAGAAAACATCCCGAACAACAAATGATTAAAGTGAATACAAAAAATATTCTCTTTATATGCGGTGGTGCATTTGATGGACTTGAGAAAAAAATAGCATCACGCATCAATACAAATATCATTGGATTTAAGGGTAAAAAGCAAGACGATATTGATAAACACAATCTATTAAAATATGTTATTCCGCAAGATATAAAAAACTATGGATTGATTCCGGAACTGCTTGGTAGATTACCTGTGATAGCTACTCTTAATCCATTAGATAAAGAGGCATTGAAAAGAATTTTATTAGAACCAAAAAACGCACTGATAAAACAATATATCTACTTGTTTGGTTTAGATAATATACAGCTAAAAGTCAATAATGATGTTTTAGATTTAATTGTAGAGAAAACATTAGAGCTCAAACTTGGAGCAAGGGGATTGAGAAGTATTTGCGAAACCATAATGACAGATTTAATGTATGAACTTCCTCAAAGTAAAGAGCCTGTAACAGAATATGAATTAACAAAAGAATACGCTGTTTCTAAATTAAAAAACTTGAACTTAGGCAGCCACTCCGGCAGAAAGGCAATGTAAATTCTTTGATAGAACTTATTTTGAGTTCAATGTCCACTCTAATACCATGTAAAAGGCACTGATTAATGCGGAAAATATAAATCCTGCAAAAAAGTTTTGAATTGTAATATTGCCTACCAAATAAGAGGCAAGATAAACCATTCCGGTATTAATAATAAAAATAAATAAACCCAAGCTAAGCAGTGTAATTGGGAGCGATAAAAGAATAAGTATAGGTTTAATAATTGCATTAAGAAAAGAAAGAGCAATGGTAAACAATAATGCGCTGAGAAAACTTGGAAAGTAAATACCTTTTAGAATATTTGATAATACAAATACAAAGATACTCATTAAAAGTAATTTTTTAAGAAATATCATATTGGAATTAAACAGTCATTATTTCTTTTTCTTTAGATGCTAAGTGTTTATCGCACTTTTCAATATATTGATCGGTAGTAGTTTGTACTTTTTGCTCCAAATTTTTTGCGCTATCTTCCGGATAACCGTCTTTCTGAAGTTTCTTTATATTTTCCATAGCATCTTTACGAGCATTACGAATACCTATTTTTGCTTCTTCAGACATGTGTTTAGACATTTTTACCAACTCTTTTCTGCGTTCTTCTGTAAGCGGAGGAATGGAAATTCTAACAATGCTTCCGTCATTTTGTGGGTTAAGCCCAAGATTGGCTACTTGTATGGCTTTTTCAATGGGTGCAAGCATGTTTTTTTCCCAAGGTTGAATTACCAATGTGCGTGCATCTAATGTATTGACGCTTGCAGTTTGACTAATAGGAACTTTAGAGCCGTAATAATCAACCATTACATTTTCTAAGATGGCAGGGTTTGCTTTGCCCGCTCTTATTTTTGTCAATTCCGATTCTAAATGCTGAATAGCTTTATCCATCGCTGATTTTGCTATGTCTAATATTTGTTTTTCGTCCATATAATATTTAGCGCCTAATTTAATATATTTTTTACGCTTAATAAAAGTAAAATTCAAAAGGGCAATCGCTTTTCCATACTTTTTTTAATAACTTGATATACTTCCATAGGATGTAGCGCCCGCCAATTCAGTTCATTCAATATTCCTCCCCAGTTTAAGTAGTAATCAAGGTTTATTTTTTTCATTTCACTTAATACATGCTCACGAAAGTTAATGAGAGTAATCCATCCGTTGTTTTCAATATCATCAAACCATTCTTCATAATAAGAATCGTCTGAAGAATGAAAGTTTAAGACATTTTCTCCGATTAAAATAAAATGCGTAATGCCTTGGTAAATTAATTCATCAATAACATTTCGCTTTAAATTCATTATATCGTTTTCAATAGCATCATTCCATTCACCTATCATTTCTATTATGGCAAAGTTATCATCATAATGCACAAATAAAATTTTGACATAAATGGTGTTGCTCCCAATGTCGTCCCACTGGGGGTGTATTAAGAAATTATATATTTGGTTGGTAAATTCAAACTCACTGTATTCTTTTCCATAAAACGGAGACCGCTCATCATTTTCTGCTGTATATAAATTTCGCCATTTATAAAAAGGTTCTATATCGTGCATGGTTATTGGCTTAGCAGTTTTTGTAAATGGTGTAGTTCGGTATTAAAGTTTGCAGATGTGATAATTGCTCCTTTGTGTGTTTCTATAATCGTGCTGTTTTTAATTAAATAGATAGTAGGGTAGCTTAGAATATCTAATTTTTTTAATGACTCGTTGGATATTAATATATTTAAACTATCTGCTTGAAGTCGTTGTTTTAGATTTTTTACTTTTTCAGTGCTTTCATCGGTAATAAAATAAACGGAGGTAAAATTAAACTCTTTTTGGTGTTGGTTGATTAGTACCATCTCTTGTACACAAGGGGCGCACCATGTTTGAAAAAACACAATAATAGCAGCGTTAAGTTTGTCTTTGTGGATATTGGCAGGATTGTTATTTAAATCTTTAAGAGATAGTTCCTGAAAATTAATTGTTGGTGTATAGAAATATACTTTGTATGCTCTGTATAAAAAATATCCGGCTATTAAAAGTAATAAAGTAATAGAAATACTTTGTTTCATGATAAAGAAATTTTTACAAGGTAAAGATACTTAATCTTTTTTGTTCCTTGGATGAAAACTAAGAATCACGTCTCTCATATAGTTAGTATCTACGTGCGTGTAAATTTCTGTGGTTGTAATGCTGGCATGTCCAAGCATTTCTTGAATGGCTCGCAAATCGGCACCACCTTCAATTAAGTGTGTAGCAAAAGAATGTCTTAAAGTATGCGGACTTATATTTTTTTGAATACCGGCTTTTTCTGCAAGGTCTTTAATGATGTAAAAAATCATAACTCTTGAAAGCGCTGTTCCTCTATTATTTAAAAATATAGTATCCGTATATTGTACTTTCGGCTGTATAAGAGTTCTGTGGTTTTTAATATAATTAGTCAGTGCCTTTATGGACTGCTTCCCTATAGGCACCAATCGTTCTTTATTTCCTTTACCAATTACTTTAATAAACTGATCTTTAAAAAATAAATGACTTATTTTTAGATTAATTAATTCACTTACGCGTAGTCCACAACCATATAACAATTCTATAACTGCATAATTCCTTTCTCCTTCGTGCGTGCTCCTGTCTATTGCACTAATCATATTTTCTATTTCTTGAACGGTTAAAAAATCAGGTAATTTTCTTTTTTGCTTTGGTGTTTCAATTAACTCGGCAGGGTTAGTACTAATGATTTCGGTGTAATAAAGATAATTGTAAAACCCCTTTATTCCGGATATTATTCTTGTAACTGAACTTGCTTCTAATTTTAGTTTATGTAGTGATTGTATAAAGGCATTTAAATCATAATCGGTTATTTTTTCAGGAGCAATTTTTTTTTCTTCACAATAATTAAAAAGTTTTTGCATATCAGTTTCGTAACTTTCAATAGTATTTTTGGAAAGATTTTTTTCTAATAATAAATAATCTTTATACTGCTTTAATAAGTGTGATTTATTTTTCATTGTACAACACGCTCTTTATTCTTCGTATATGTATTGCCCCTTTCCATTAACGTGAACTTTTGGAAGCCAATGATGTTCCTCAAAAAACAGATAAGCATCTTTTATATTTTTCCAAAATTTAGTTTTTTCACTAGGATAAGTATTAAGCATGTCGTTGTTTGCTTTATTGAATTTACAAGGATAAATATCCATATATGTATATTCTTTTCTGTTTTTTGCTTCTACGCAAAGAATATAAAGTTGTGCCATATCTTCTTTGTCAATCACAATATCTGCAGTTGTTTCGCAGGTACCATTTAAAAAGACATTGGTAGTTAAGGATTCTTTTTCATTGGCTTTATCTGCTTGATTTGGAAAGTTTAGTTTAATGGCAAGATACTTATATTTATCCTTTGGCATTAAGGTGGTTAATTCATAAAAACCTTCAGGAATTTGTCCGTCTTTGTTATATTTTTTAGGGCCTAAATCGCCCGATGTAGCACACAGCAGAAATGTTTTGAACAACTGAAAACGAGTATCACCTACATTTTTAATCCATATCTCTAATTCTTTTTCATATTTGAATACCCTAAAAAATATCTGAAATCTTTCAGGGTCAATATTTCTTTGTTTCATGCTGTCTTGAATAGAAGCCCAATATTTATCATAAACAGCTTTTACATTTGGATAATTCAACTGTGTTTGTTTAATAACACCTGTTTTGTTTTGAGCATTAACCGATAAAAATGCACATACGAATCCTATTATGATAATAATTTTTCCCAAGACTTATCAGTTAAGAAGATATTGAAATTTTTGTCTGAGGAACTGTTTGTTTACGCCACCTCTTTTATTACTATTGTATTTGTTTAAGGACATAATCAGATTTAATTCATGGGAACCGCTTTGCCCAGTGTTAAGTTTAGAAATTAAGAGATCGTAGCTGTAACCAATTTGATATTTATCAGCAATAGTAATTCCTAAATGTGCGGCAATTGCATTTCCGGGGCGAATACTAATACCCGTAAACAAGCTATGCCTGATATGTAAACGCAGTGTATAATCTAAAAATAAAGGAACGGCTTTTGTACTTACTATAAAAAATGAATTTTCCCAAATGAAGTCGGGATTCTCCCCAAAATTATATCCTACACCTAAAATCATGTGGTTCTCGTTTGTATATTTCCCTTTGAAGAAATCAGGATTAGAAAATTGATATTTATATTCTGCTCCAAAAAGATTTGTAATGGAAAATGAAAGAAAAAAACGGTCATTATACAATAATGCACCACATGCTCCTTCCCATTTTTTTACGGACTGTCCTGAACTTGCCAAGTCGATGGCAGCATCTATATGTGTCATTGGTTTTACAAAAGCCGGATTGATTTGTTGAATGGTGTAAGCTCCGGAAAACCCAAATGATAACTCTACATCAGACATTTGTAAATGATATGCAAAATTTCCTTGAATGTGATTGGTTACAAAAGGTCCAATTTTATCGTTAAATAAAATTAATCCGCTGCCAAGTTTACCTTTTAAGTATCTCATGTTAATAGAAACGCCTGCTGTTGTTGGTGCGCCGGACAGTCCCACCCATTGGTTTCTATAATATAATCGGGCATCTAACCAACGTTTTGTTCCACAAAAAGCGGGGTTGTAAAAGTAAAAATTACCACGGTATTGTGTAAAAAAAGGATATTGTTGTGCGTAATCAAATGCTAAAGTGTAAAAGAAAAAGATTAGTATATAAATATGTTTCTTTAGGTAATATTTCATTTGGCTTGATAGTATTTTTTTGCTTCTGGCATAAAGTCTTGAAGTAGTTTAATTCTAGTTTCATCGCTGGGGTGTGTACTTAAAAATTCAGGAGGTTTTTGCCCACCTTGTGCAGCCATCCTTTTCCAAAAGTCTAAAGCCAACTCAGGGTTGTATCCTGCCATTGCCATGAAAATAATTCCCATTTTATCAGCTTCTGCTTCCTGATTTCTGCTATATTTTAATAACGTTAATCCGGAGGCTACACCATAAGAAGATAAAAAGATATCTTTTGTTTGTTGGGATTTTTGCGATAAAGCAACAGCTAAGGTTACTTGTCCAAATTGAGCCATCATTTGTTCAGACATTCTTTCATTACCATGCTTGGCAAGGGCGTGTGATATTTCGTGTCCCATTACTACCGCCAAACCCGCATCATCTTGAACTATTGGCAAAATACCTGTATATACAACTACTTTCCCTCCGGGCATGCACCATGCATTTATGGTTTGTTCATCAATTACATTAAATTCCCATTTGTATAAATCTAATTCTTTTGATAATCCTTTTTGTGCATAAAATTTTTCTACAGCTTCACGAATTTGATTCCCAACTTTTCTTACTTGTGTTACTCTTGCATCATTATCAGGAAGTTTGTTGTGTTGCTTCAGGTAGTTGTCATATTCCGTTAAACTCATATTTATCAATTCCCCCTCTGGTATTAAGCTAATTTGCCTGCGTCCTGTTACTGCATTTTTTGTACATGCAGATAAAAACATAAAAACTATAAAAATTAATAGTAAAAGCTTTTTATTCATAAGTTACTTATATTATTGAAGTTCTGTTTTAATATTTTTGTCTGATAAATTGTGTTGAATGCCTTGTAAATATTCTTGATCTCCGGTTAATAGCTCATACTTTCCGTGGATATGCGCTAATAGTGCACATTGTTCTGCCTGTTCACTGTTATAATTGCATTGTTCAATAATATTATTGATGATATAATCAAACGTATTGTGATTATCATTTAACAGAAATAACTTATACTTTTGAGTGGATAATTCTGAAAGTGGATTTTTTTTATTTTTTGATTGACTCATTTTTTTGGCAAAAATGTAATTAAAAAGAAATATACAAGCAATGAAAATAATAATTTCGCTATAAAGACAAAATATATTATATTTGGGCATTAAAGTCAAGTTTTATATGATAAGAAATGTATTTAAATTCTTTTTAACAATTTTGATAACATCTTTTTTGAGTATTAATGCTTTTGCTCAATCAGAGAAAGAAATGTATAAAGAAGCTATTGGTTATATAGATCAGAAGGAGTTTGCAAAAGCATATGATATCATGGATAAATTATATACTAAAAAACCAAAAAATCAGGATTATTTATACATGCTTGGCGTCATCTGTTTAAATTACCCTGAAAGAAAAGAAAGAGCTATAGAAATATTTGAATCCTTAAAACAATCTAAAAAGGATATTCCTGAAATGAATTATTTTTTAGGAAAAGCGTATCAACTGAATTATAAATTTGATCAAGCCATAACTCTGTTAAATAACTATATAGATAACTTTTCAAGTATAAAAAAACCAACACCGGAACAAGAAGAGTATTTAGCTAATGCTAAGAAAACCTTGAACTATGCTAAGAACGGAAAAACATTAATTGACAATAAGGCATACTGTAAAATTGAAAATATTGGAAAGCCTATTAATTCAGAAGACGCAGAATATGTACCCGTTATTTCAGCAGATGAATCTATTTTAATATTTACTTACGTTGGTCCAAAAAGCACGGGAGGTTTGGTTAATGACGATTTAAAACCGGACAAAGAAGAAGGATATTATCATGAAGACATTATGGTTTCGTACAAAAAAAGCGACAGCACATGGTCAGAACCAAAAGGAATAGAATCCTTAAATACAGCAGGACATGATGCCGCCATCGCACTATCGCCTGATGGGCAGACATTATTTTTATTCAAATCTACCAACGAAGACAAAGGAGATATTTATGTTTCGGTGTTAGAAGGCAATAAATGGACAGAACCGTTGAAGCTCAATAGTAATATAAATACTTCTAATTGGGAGGGAAGTTGCTCTATTACAGCAGATGGTAAAACCTTATACTTTGCATCAGAAAGACCAGGTGGCTTAGGAGGCAGAGATATTTGGGTATCTGAGAAAGTTGGAGGCGATTGGGGCGAGCCAAAAAACCTTGGACCAAATATCAATACGGAAAATGATGAAGATGCGCCATTTATACACCCTGATGGCATTACGTTATTTTTTAGCTCAAAAGGGCATTCCAGCATTGGAGGCTATGACATTATGTATTCTATAAATAGAGAAGGAACATGGATAACTCCAAAAAATATGGGCATACCGCTTAATACAACAGAAGATGATAGGTATTATGTTATTAACGTTAAAGGAGACAGAGGATATTTTTCATCTAACAGAGGGCAGAGTGGTGGCTTTGGAAAACAAGATATCTATACATCTACACCCGGTATTATTGGAGACAAGCCTGTTTTGGCTGTATTAACAGGAACCGTTCTTGCCAATGATAAGCCAATAGAAACAGAAATGATTATTACAAAAGTATCTGATGGAAAGCAGTTTAAAATCTCATCAAATAAAGTTACCGGAAAATATTTTATTGCATTATCTCCCGGACATACTTATAAAATAAAAATTTCGGCACCCGGATACGAACCGATTGAAGAAGAATTTGATATAGAATCTATTAAAGAATATACGCAGGTTAATAAAAACTTTTTCTTATTAACACAAGAGCAAATTGCAGCAATGGAAAAACAGAAGGTTGAAGAGAATAAAAATAATCCAAATACAGTAAAAACCCCAACAATTGCTAATACGCCTGCAGAAAACAAACCTTGTTCAGAAATGGCAAAACCCGATTTTAGTCCATATAAAGGAAAATCATTAAGTAATAACCTACAACTCTATCAACAATTAATTAATACAATTGGTAATTATTGCGTTGATGGACTTGTGTTTTCAGTACAAATTGCAGCGTATAGACATCCAAATAATTATAAATATAATCACTTGGTTGAATATGGAAAACCAAAAATTACAATTTATGAAGATGGCATCACTCGTTTTACTCAAGGAGAATTCAAAACATTAAAGGACTGTGAACTGCAAAGACAGAAAGCCATATCAAAGGGGCAATCTGATGCATGGATTGTTGGATTTTACAAGGGAAAACGTTATACATTAGAGGAAATGATAATGTTAGATTTTTTTAATAAATCCGTAAATTGATAATTCATTAGTTTTTTAGTAGTTTTATCCCACTTCATAATTAATGAGAATCGTTATCCTATATATTTTTTTAAGTGTATGCAACATTACACTTATGGCGCAAGTTAAAAATCCTAAGCTTCAAGAAAAGCTAAATAAGGCAGATGAATTTTTTGACCATAAAAACTATTTAATGGCTCTTTCTCACTATAAAGATTTATTAAAAAAAGAACCTGAGAATAAGTATTTAATGGCACGGCTTTCAGTATGTTATTTGAACACAAATTACAATAGAACGGAGCCGATAAAGTTATTAGAAACATTAGTAAAAGATGAAAAAATAGATATTGAAACATGGTATTACTTGGGAGTAGCATATCATTTATCAAACAAAATAGACGAGGCAATAGAAGCTTTTGAAAAATATAAATCCCTTAAGCCCGGAAAAGCAAACATTGCCAAAGCAGATAGAAAAATAGAAATGTGTAATAATGCCAAAAAATTAATGGGAACACCTATTAATGTTAGTTTTTTAAATCTTGGACCGGATGTAAATTCTCCTGACCCAGACTACTATCCTTTTGTAAATGAAGATGAGTCTTTTTTAATTTTTACATCAAGAAGGAAAGAAAACTTAGGTGGTAATAAAATTGAAATAGATGGATATAGACCAAGTGATATTTGGCTTTCAAAAGTAGAAAATGGTAAATGGATTAAAGCATATAGTGCCGGAAAAAATATTAATACAAATTATGATGAGCAATGTGTGAGTTTAAATTATAAGGGATCGGAAATGGTTGTATATATAGATTTAATTGAAAAATATGGCGATTTATACACATCTGCAAAAGGTCCAAATGGAGAATTTATGAAAATTAAACCATTACCGGAAATTATTAATGATAAAAAATTTATTGAAACAACAGGGTGCTTTGGCTCAGACAACAATTCTTTTTTCTTTGCAAGAAGAGAAGGAATAAACGAACAAAGTGATATTTACATGATTAGAAAGCTGCCAAATGGGCAATGGGGAAAGCCGTTTAAATTACCGCCACAAGTAAATACCCAGTACAATGAAGATTTCCCGTATTTATCTGCAGATGGTATTACTTTGTATTTCTCTTCAGAAGGACATAATAGTATGGGAGGATACGATTTATTTAAATCTATTTGGAATCCGGATGATAACACGTGGTCCGAAGCAGAGAATTTAGGATATCCTCTAAATTCTACCGATGATGACAGAAGTATTTGTATTACACCTGATAATAGGGTAGGTTATATCAGTACTTTCCGACCCAACGGACAAGGAGATTTAGACATATATAGAGTGAAATTTAATGAGGCTAATCAGGTGGTTAGAATTTTTACAGGAAAAGTATTTTTAGGAGATTCTACCAATATACCAGCAACAACAGTTGCTTCCATTACTGCAAAAAATATTCAAACAAAAGAAGAGTTCACTTTTGTGCCACGTCAAAAAACAGCCACATTTCTTATGGCGTTAGATGCCGGAAATTATCAAATAATAGTACATTCAGATGGCTATGAAGATTATAAAGAAGACCTAAAAGTATCTGATATTGGTAAAATAGAAATTGAAAAAAATAAAAATTATTTTTTGAAAAAGAAGTAGCAGAGAGTGTTTAATCTTATGGAACTCATCAAACATATTAGAAACGGTTTACACTTTATAGTTTCACTATTAATGCTACAAAGCGTATTATTTGCACAAGGTCTTGATGCAAAATTTGATACAAAATTAATGAAGGCAGAAGAGTTTTTCGATCAAGGAAACTATTTAGCGGCACTGCCAATATATAAGGAAATTCAAACAAGGGTAGTCAATAACAAGTATGTCATGGCAAAACTCTCTTTATGTTATTTAAAAACAAACTCTGACAGAACAGAGCCGGTTAAGTTACTTGAAAAATTGGTACAAGACAAGGATGCCGAACATATAACTTGGTATTATTTAGGCAAAGCATATCATTTAGTAAACAGAATAGATGATGCAATTGAAGCATTTGAAAAGTATAAAACATTTAAGTTAAAAAAAAGTGAGCTAGAAAACACAAATAGACAAATAGAAATGTGTAATACTGCAAAAACCATGTTAGCTAATCCTAAAAATATTACTTTTATAAACCTTGGAGCAGAGGTTAATTCTGAATTCCCGGATTATTACCCTTTTATAAATGAAGATGAAACTTTTTTAGTATTTACATCAAGAAGAAAGAGCAATATTGGCGGAGGTAAAATAGAAAGTGATGGTTACCGACCAAGTGATGTTTGGTACACAAAGGTAGAAAATTCTAAATGGATAAAATCTTTTAATGCAGGTAGAACAATAAATACCAGTTTTGATGAACTATGCGTAGGGCTTAGTCCAAAAGGCGATCAAATGGTAGTGTATATAGATCGTGTTGAAATAGTTGGAGACCTTTATACCAGCGAGAAAACACCAAAAGGAGAGTTTAACAAGCTACAACCACTTCCGGAAATTATTAATGATAAGAAGGCTTATGAGATTGCAGGTTGTTACGCTCCCGATAAAAATACTTTTTTCTTTGTTCGAAGAGAAAAAATTAATACGCAATCCGATATCTATATGTGCAAAAAATTACCAAATGGTGAGTGGGGAACCCCGACAAAATTACCTGATATTATCAATACGCCTTATAATGAAGAATTTCCCTATGTAGCACCCGATGGTGTTACATTTTATTTTTCATCAGAGGGGCATAATAGTATGGGTGGTTATGATTTATTTAAATCTACTTGGAATCAAGAAACAAATACATTTACGACACCGGAAAATCTTGGTTACCCCATTAATTCAACAGATGATAATATGAACATATCTATTACTGCCGATAATAGAGTGGGGTATGTAAGTGCATTTAGGCCAAATGGAATGGGTGATTTGGACATATATCGCATTAAGTTTAACGATTCAGAACAATTAACCAAAATTTATACAGGCAATATATTTTTAGGAGACTCAACACAAAAAGTGGTTGCAACAATTATTGCTACTAATAAAAAATCAAATGAAGAATATACTTTTGTGCCCAATAGTAAAACAGGTAAATACGTGATGGCATTAGTAGCAGGAGAGTATATGATAACACTTATATCTGACGGATATGAAACTATTCATCAAAAATTGGAAGTAAACGACATTGGCAGTAATCAAGAAGATACAAAAATGAATTTTACATTAAAAAAGAAATGAAAAAAATTATATATTGTATAACCCTATGCGGATTGCTAAGCACTTTACATTCACAAAAAACGTATAGTTCATTTCAAATAGCCCTATTAAAATACAATGGAGGGGGAGATTGGTACGCAAATTTAGAAACTTCTTTGCCAAATCTAATTAAGTTTTGTAATAAAGAATTAAATATGAGTATAAATACAGAACAAGCAATTGTAGAGCCATCAGATAAAAACATATTTAATTATCCATTTGTACACATTACAGGGCATGGTAATATTATTTTTTCAGAAGCAGAAGCCCAAAATTTAAGAGAGTACCTGTTAGCCGGAGGGTTTATTCACATTAGTGATAATTATGGGATGGATAAATATATCAGACGAGAAATGAAAAAAATATTTCCTGAACTTGAATTTGTTGAATTACCATTTAATTACCCCATATATCATCAAAAATATGACTTTAATACAGGGCTTCCAAAAATTCATGAACATGACAATAAAGCACCGCAAGGATTCGGCTTAATATATAAGGGAAGATTGGTTTGTTTTTACGACTATGAATGTGATTTAGGAGATGGTTGGGAAAGCCCGGAAATACACAATGATACGCAGGAAAAACATTTAGAAGCACTCAAAATGGGAGCAAATATTTTAAGTTATGTATTTTTGAACCCTATTAAATGAGTATTAAATCTGTAAAACAATTAGCTGGACAAACAGTTGTTTATGGCTTAGGAACTATTTTACCAAGGTTTCTAAATTATTTACTAACACCACTATATACCTATTTATTTGTTAATCCGGCTGATTACGGCATTAATGCTGAAATTTATGCCTATATATCATTTCTGAATATATTATTCTTATATGGAATGGAAACTGCATTTTTTCATTTTGCAAATAAAACAGATCAAATAGAAAAGGTATTTAGAAACGCAACTTCACTTATTCTTATTACTACCTTAGTACTTTCTGCATTACTTATTCTATTGTCCGACAAAATTACAAACATCCTTCATTATGAGTCAGCATTATTTATATATTGGACTATCGGTATTCTTGCTACAGATACACTAATGGCTATTCCATATACTTATTTAAGACAAAACAACAGAGCATTCCAATTTTCAGTATTAAAAGTGCTCAATGTACTGTTAAATATCGGGTTTAATTGTTTTTTCTTTTTACTTTGTAAAGTCGAATTTGACTCAGGACAATCAAACTTTTTCTCAAAACTATATAACCCAACCATTGGTATAGGATATTCGTTTTTAAGTAATTTATTAGCAAACGGATGTTCTTTGTTTATGCTATATCCCGTATGGAAAAAGTTTAAATTTGAATTAGACTCAGTATTAATTAAAAAAATGTTGGTGTATGCTCTGCCTCTTCTTATTGTTGGATTAGCCGGAATGGTAAACGAAACTTTTGATAGAATCATTTTGAAGTATTTACTTCCCGCAGATAAAGCACAAGCAGCACAAGGCATTTATGGTGCGTGTTATAAAATATCCATTTTAATGACAATTTTTATTCAAGCATACAGATATGCGGCAGAACCGTTTTTATTCAAAGCATTTAAGAATGAAGACTCTAAACATATTTACGCGCTAACCACAGAATTTTTTACAGTATTCGGATGTTTAATATGGCTCTTAACATTATTAAATTTGCCTATACTTCAGTATTTTATCGGACCCTCATATAGGGTAGGATTAAATGTTGTTCCTATATTAATATCGGCTAATTTATGCTTAGGAGTTTATTTTAATTTGTCTTTTTGGTATAAATTAACCGGACAAACAAAAATAGGGGCTTATATTACAATACTTGGGGCGCTGGTTACTTTACTTATTAATTTTATATTTGTTCCATATTATTCGTATGTGGCATCTGCGTGGGCAACATTATCAGCATACTTTTTAATGATGATAATAAGTTATTTCTTAGGACAAAAATATTATCCGATTCAATATCCCGTTCTGAAAGTTATATCTATTTTTATTTTTAGTTTTCTTATCTATTATCTTTCAATTAGTATTCATTTTTCCGACAAATTACATCAATTACTATTTAATAATGGTTTGCTGATAGTATTCCTTGCCGCCTTGTTTTTTATTTACAAACCAATATTTCTAAAAAATGAAAAATAGTTTATGTGTGGGATAGCCGGTATCTTTAATAGAGATTTTGCCCCTGTGGCACAGCTTGAACATAAGCTTCGTGTAATGAGTGATTTAATTGCTCATCGTGGCCCGGATGATAGAGGGATTTGGATGAATCAATCCCTTACCCTCGGATTTGCTCATCGACGTTTAAGCATTATTGATTTATCCCAAAATGCTCATCAGCCCATGGTTGCTCAAACGGGCGAAGTAATTGTTTTTAATGGTGAAATATATAATTACGTGGAATTACGGCAAATTCTTGCTCCCCATTGGTCATTTTCCACACAATCTGATACAGAAGTTATTCTCGCTGCTTATAAAATATATGGCGATGATTGTGTGAAACATTTTAAAGGCATGTTTGCATTTGCTATTTGGGATGGTGATCGTTTGTTTTGTGCACGGGACCATTTTGGTATCAAGCCATTTTATTACACCGAACAAGGAGGTAATTTTTTCTTTGCCTCTGAAAGTAAGTCATTACTTCCATTTGTACCCTCAATTAAAACAGACAGACAGTCATTTGCAGAGTATATAACTTTTCA
>JBDHZB010000053.1:0-16361 GCA_039811645.1 Bacteroidia bacterium
AATTGCTCTTTGATATCTTTGTAACAACAACAGGGCTGTTGAGGTTGAGGTGGAAAAAGAGGTTGTGATTTGCTTTCTAAATTGCTCTTTGATATCTCTGTAACAACAACCCTGCGCCGTAAGTTTCGTAATGCTCCTCGGTTGTGATTTGCTTTCTAAATTGCTCTTTGATATCTTTGTAACAACAACTGACTTCTATAAGTCGCTTGTAGTAAGGGTTGCAGTAGATATTTAACAATGAAAAAATTGATTGTTACAAAGTTGAAAATCCCCCATTAGGGGGATTTTTTTTATCCTATTTAGTATTAAGCAAAAGTACACCTTAAAATAATTCTAACTGCTGATAAGCCTTTGGCGGCTCCTGTGGTGCCTGCCCATAATAACAAATAATATTGCCGAACTGCTTATCGGTAACTCTTAATATACTTACCTTGCCGTTTTTTGGAATAATACGCTTTACCCTCTTAGTATGCACATCGGCTGTTTCGGTGCTGGAGCAGTGTCGTATATATACACTAAACTGCATCATGCTAAACCCATCTTCTATTAAGCTTTTTCTAAAGCGAGAGGCAATTTTTTGCTCTTTTTTACTTGTAACGGGCAAATCAAAAAACACAAATAACCACATAATTCTGTATGCATTTAATCGTTCCTGAAGCATTTTTCTAAATAAGAACTTGTACGATAAGATATTTTGATGGTTTTATTGTAAATGTTATTTAAAACAAAATATTTTTGCTTTCTCTACTTAAGATAAAATGATTTTAAAACTTTTTTCTAAAAAAAAACTGCTTATCGTAGCAGGCGGGCCTGCCTGCAATAGGCGGGCCTGCCCGCCGCAGGCGGGAGCAATAACAAAAAAATTTAACTCTCGCAGATGCACGCAGACAAAAACGCAAAGTTTCACAGATAAAAATCAGTGCCTGCTGCAGGCGGGACTAATAACAAAAAAATTTAACTCTCGCAGATGCAGGCGGGCCTGCCTGTAGCAGACAGGAGCAACAATAAAAAGAGATTAACACAACCTAACATAACAAAGCAATAATAAAAAATAAATTCTTACTTTTTCCTGCTCGTCAGCAAAACTGCTGCAAGCTTGCCGAAGTAACTTGCTATGGAATAGCGGCAAGTTGTGGCAGAGGTGTCTTACCAAGTAAGACATTGCCTTCGGGCAGAAGATTTTTTGGTTACTTTTTTCTAAAAAACCTGCCCGCCCGCTGCAGGCACGCCTGCCCGCCGCAGGCGGGAGCAACAATAAAAAAGAGACTAACACAACCACAAACAAAAAACCCCCTTGCTTTTGGCAAGAGGGTTTTTGTCGGAACAATGCAGAAAGCCTGCCCGCAGCAGGCGGGCCTGCCTACCTGTGGTAGGCTTATTATGGCACAATAATGTAAATCCAACCGCCCCATTGGTAATAATCTGAGGTGTTGTGGCTGAATACAGGGTGCTTATCTATGCCTGTGGGTATGCTCACCGATGTTTTTTCGTGGCTTGTAAATGCGGCATCCGGCTTTGTAAACTTGGCATTGCGCCCCGAAGGAACAACGGAGCCGTGCTGCACGGCAATAATACTGCCGCTTGGCAAGTCGCTGATGCTGATGTCTGCTTCTAAGGAAATTAATAATTTACTGCTGCTTGGTACTACATCTTTTTGCGAGGTAAGCCCATACTTCCATAAGTGTACTTCTCTGTTGTACGAACGTGGAGCGCGTACATGTACAAAGCCCGTTTTTGTTTTTACAAACTCCAGCACCCGTGCCGATTTTGCTCCTTTCTTTTTAAGCTGAAACCCCGCCGATAGTATCCACCCTTCCGCTTGTGTTACATCGCCCGATGCTGCTTTGTTAGAAACATCTTCTGCATAATGGGCAAGTGTGGTTAATGCTTCCATAAGCTCGGTAGATTGATGGTCTTTTTGATTGGTAAGTGCTTTGCTTCTACCTTGCGCACTAATGGTTTGCAGGGTAGAGTTAAGCGAGCCAATCATTGCCGTTACTGCCGGTAATGGTATTGGTGGGCTTGGAAAGTGTGCGTTGCCGGTCATGGCTTGAACAACACCTTGTGAAAACACAAGTAGGTCGTTCGCACTTATTCTCTGAAACTTTAAGGCTGCTAATGCCTTTTTTTGAACCTTTCTCATAAAATTAAATTTTGATTTTTTGCCTTTACATGGAAAGGCGCTTTTTTAGTTAAACAGAAACCCATGTGCTTCTGATAAGTAAAAAATATCGCAGTTGCGCGCTGTACTTTGATGTGCTTCTACTTACGGTAGAGGTGTGTCATAAACGCTTTTAATAATATAACGAACAATATTTTATTTTGTTACGTCTTTTAATACATCTTAACAAGTTTTATTAATAAAGCTAAATGATGTAAACAACATCGTCGTGCGTTTAAACAACATCGTCGTGCGTTTAAACAACATCGTCGTGCGTTTAAACAACATCGTCGTGCGTTTAAACAACATCGTCGTGCGTTTAAACAACATCGTCGTGTATTTAAACAACATCATCGTGCGTTTAAACAACATCGTCGTGCGTTTAAACAACATCAACGTGCATTTAAACAACATCAACGTGCGTTTAAACAACATCAACGTGTATTTAAACAACATCATCGTGCATTTAAACAGCATCATCGTGCATTTAAACAACATCAACGTGCGTTTAAACAACATCGTGATACTTTAAAAGAGCATCGTGATGCCTTATTCAGGAGTAATTATCATAGTGCGGGTATTTGATAATAGTGTTAAAATAAATAAAGATGCAATCCTACAAAAGAGTAGGGTAGGACAACTTTCTATGGTCGCCGGCAAAACATTTTACCAAGCTGAAAGCGGTTTTTTGAGTGGCGAGCATCAGTGGACTGGTCTCGTTTTCTATCTTTACGTCTATATGTGGTATTTTCAAAAGTTCTGTTTTAACGGCTTTATTCAGTTCTTTTTCTTCGGGATATTTTGATACGATATTTTTTACAATGGCATCTACATAGGGGCGGTAAGGTTCCATAATATCATCGGCAAGGCAATAGGCATTGTACTGGTTGTGGTGCTTAATACCAAAAGAGGGAAACAAACCCGCAGAAACCAAAGCCCTTGCTACCACCGATCGCAGAATGGCATAGCCGTAATTCAAAAAATTATTCGGGCATTCGCCTTTCGGGTTTCTTGTAAAGCAGTCTATTTCGCTGAACAGCCTTGCCCAATACCATGCGGCAGCTATGCCTTCTTTATTATCTGTATCACCGCTTTTTACATCCTTAGCCCATGCGTGCAGCATAGTGGCATCGGGGTTGTATTTTTCAAGCAAAGCGGCTTGATTGTTTATTTTGCAGATAATGGTTTGTTGCCAAAGGTTTTTTTTGAGTGGCTCACTGGCATCTATCTGCTTGCGCATGCGCTGTGTTTGTATGTGGTGCCCCTCTATGGGCAGCATCATGCCATGTGGCATATATTGCTCGTTGCAACTAACTATTACCACATTGTTGCGCATCAGTTCCGAAATAGCACCATGTGTAATGCTTATTTGATAATGGTCTAATACAATAACGCCAAGGTCTTCAATAGGGCGGGAATGGGTTTCTTCTCCTGTTTCTTTTTTTATTTTAATAAGCAACTGCTTGTTCTCTTTGCTGATGTGCGCAGGATTACCAAAATATAAAATTTGTTTGATCATGCTTTCTAGTATTCTCCAATCGAAACAATTTGCCCTATATGATTTACTCGAACTTTGATAATACCTTCTAATTTGGCAGGTGTTTGAATTAGCTCCCAAGCAATCCGTCGCAACGACTTGTTTTCGCCAACAGAAGTTTCTAAATGATGTCTGAACATATAATTTTTAGTAGAAATCTTCTGCATCCTAAACAAATTTGGGCTTATCAATGAATAATTATCAGGGTTTAGCAAATCAATTTCTTTGGGGTTAAATCCTGTTTTTTCATTCGGGAAAACAAAGTATTCATTTTGTTTCATACTGAATAAAAATTCATAACCCTCAACAGGGCTACCGTCTTTATCTCTGTATGTTCTATCAATAATTGGTAAACCTGCATTTCGGCGTGTAACCGCTTCGTAAAATGAAACCACATTTTCTTGTAGATTTCCTTCTTTATCACGATAAATAGCAACGTGATGATTACTACCCGTTTGTACAAAATCAACGGCTTGAGAGTTTCCATTTTCATCTTTTTTGCTGTGAAGAGCTTGTGCGTTGCTAATCCCCGAAATGGTAACTCGTTTTATGGAGATCCCTTTTTCTTTGTTAAGCCAAATAGGATTTTCATCAAGGTTTGAAAAGGCAGTTTCTAATACTTTCTTTTGCTCTTTCTTTTCAACCCGTTTGTTATGTTCTTCAACTTCTCGTTTTATCTTTTTGTATCGTTCAATTAATACTTTTCTAATTCCTTTATCGAAAATAAATTCAATAGTCTTATCATAAATTTTATCAATTTCCGACTCTAATAAATTTGATTTCCCATCTAATGCTACTTCAAAAATGTCTTTCTTTTTTGAGTCTTTAAATAAATCGGGAGAAATTTCTTTGCGAATAGTATAAACCGTTTCAAATATTATTGTTTTTACTTTTTCGGGAACGGCAAGAGTTTTCGCTTCATCTAAATAAACTGGATTTTTTGCAGGTGCATTTTTACCACCAAATGCTTTTTTAGGATCGTTGCTGTTTTCGCGCAAGCGTTTGAGTAAAGCATCTCTGTATGTGGGTTTACTGACAGTCAAAATTTTTGCTTCGTCAAAGGTTGTGCCTACTTTTTCCTCCTTTACTGTGTATTGCTTTTGGCTTCCGTAAATAGTTTCTTGATGAAGTTGCCCGCGAGGTGTTAGTTGTACCTTTTTATTTGTTCCGCTTTTTTTCTTTGTAGTGTTAGTATTTTTGGTAACCACTTTATTTTTTGCTTTTATAGAAATCAACGTATTTCCCAAATGCTTTTTTGCTTCGGCTCTAAATTCCTTTATTTCAAACGGCGGTTTAAACAATAGCTTTCCTTTATCATTTCTATATAATTCGTTTTGTTCTATACCACAAATACTTGAAGATTTATCACTGCGTGCATTAAGATTATTAAGATACTGAACGTGCTGCAATTTGGTAAAAGCAACAGTTAGTGCGTCCATTGCGTGGTGCCGGTGATCGTTGCGTTTTGTCCAGTCTTTTATGCGTGTAATTTTATGTCCATCTTTATTGGTAAATTCTTCTGTTAAACCAAGCGCATTGTATTTATCCCAATTCAATTCTTTCATCACATCAACCAATTGCCAGTCTTCGCGTAAACGGTCGGTGATGCTTCCTGTTGTGCTTACTACTGTTTTAACTAAATCGTTTAGCATTGTTTTAGCATACTTGGCAATGTATTGTGTATTGCCTAAATCACGATTAATAAAGTCTTCCGGAATATCTTCTCCTGTAATAATTAGCTTCTTTATCTTACCCGAATAGTATTTGTTTATTACTTCAATTTGCTTTTCTATTTCGCTTAATTTATTCCATTTTTCTTTTGCTTCTTTTTTCTTTAATGATTTCTCATATTCTTTTGTATAGTAAGAAAAGTCCTTATCGTTTTTCTTTCCATATACTGAAATAATTCTATTCAAGTAGTCTTGTAAATTTTTATCACCTTTCTCTTTTACATAGTCAAAGGCAGTTTGGTTCCCTTTTTCAATATTAACTTTTCGCGCTTCTAATGTTTTATTTGAAAAAGAATCATCAAACAACCGTGCTTGTGGAATAATGTGTTCAATATCAAACTCTTTACTGAATAATTTTTCTTGAGAAATATATGTATCGGAATAAAGTGTTTTGTAGCCGTTTTCTTTTAGCTCTTCGTATAGTTTGTAACGAATAATATCATTACGGCTCACGTTAGATAATCCAAATTCCTTTTGCAACTTGATTCTAATTCCCTCATTCCGCTTTTCCGAATCTTCAATTGCTTTTGTAAGTTCTTCACGTTCTTTTGCACTCTTTTTTAATTCACGTGCTAACTCAATACGTATTTCATCGGGCTTTCCGTAAGTATCAATAATGGTATTAACAACATTAATTGTTTGATTCAGTATTTTCTCAACTACAGGATTTCGTAAATGATTTTTAGGAAGGATTTCTAAACGATCTTTATATATCTTTTTTTCAATTTCTTCTTTTGTAAGCGAGCTTGCAGAATGTCTATATCCTGCAAGTGCACAAGCCACATCGTACTTTTCTCCTGCCTTTAAATGAGGTAATATCTTTTTTATTGCTTTTGCACTTAAACTGCCATAATCATTTTGAAAAACTACCCCTGATAGAATTACGGCAGTTTCTTTAGTAAAGCCATAATTGTTTTTTAATTTCTTAATTAAACTTTCGTTTCCTGTATTGGATTTATCTCCTTCATAAGAATAGAGCAAATGCCATAGATTATAAAATGCTTCTGAATCAGAAGAAAGAATCTCTGTATTGTAGTTGAGTGCTTGAAATATTTCTGAAATATCTTTTAAAATTCCCTTTGCCGATTGTCTTAGGTTTAACTCATGCCCGGAAAGTTCTATAGCCTTTTGATATGCCTTGAATAATTCTGCTTGTGTTTTATTACCCTCAATACTATTAAAATTCATTTCCATATTTTGTGATTCTAATAGAGAAAGAATTTCATTTTTGGTTAACTTCTCCTTTATACTTAATTCCGAAAACAGAATATTTTTTTCTTCAAGTTCCAATGTCCTTGCATTCGGTTTAGTCTTTTTACTTTTCTCATTAGTAGGAAAAATTTCAATATCATTTAGTTTTTGCCATATTTTAAATTCCTGAAACAAGGGAGAAGAACGTGGAATAACACGACTGCCAATGATTTTAGTTTTCTTTTTACCGTCTTTTTCTATTTCAATTTGTCGGCTTTCAAATTCACAAAAGCTGATTAAGCCTTTTTGACTTTTTAATCTTCGCTGGTAAAAAACAATTACATCACGAATTTCTTTTTTCAGTTCTTCGGTCAATTCTTTGTGATGCTTAGCTTGTTCATCCCAAATAGTATTAAACTCATCTAAATAATCTTGGCGATAGAAAACCATATTTCGCAAACTCGCATTTGGGTTTTTATCTAACACACTCATTTGGTATTGCCCAACGGTTTGTTTGTTGAAATAGAGTTCTTTGCTTCTATCGCTGATTGCTCCCAAATAGCCACTTGAATTATTGAGTTGAGTGTTGATTTGTTGCAAAACAATAACCAATTGTTCCAAATCTAATTTTTCAGTTAAGCCTTTTACACGCCACGCATAATTTTCTTTTTTTTGTTCGTCAAGCTTTCCTTGTCGTTTTGTTCCAACTAATTCAAATCCTTTTTCTTTAAATACTTTTGCACAAATAGCCCAAACAGCATCGCGTTTTTTCCCTCGCAATTCTTCTTTTAATTCAGAAGAAAGAATATCATGGTGAAACGACATTTGTGTATCGAAAATCTTATCAAACTCCGCTTGTAAATCCGAACGATAAAAATCAGGCAAGTATTTTTTCCCTTCATTTAATAACTGCAAGCAAAATTGTCCGGGTGTAAGATTTTCATTGTACAGTTTTTTTGCAATTTCCATACCGTCAATCAATGTTCCTTCTTCTGTTCCTTTGGCTTTACGGCTACTTTTGTAACCACGTTTTTTATTTATCATCAGCAGTACTCGTGCAAATTCTTCTAACGAAATTTTTTCGCTTGCTGCTTTTGCTCTTAATCTGTATGTTTCAAAAGTAGTACGATTGCCGTTTTCGGATAAAATGGTTTCATCTGAAATAAATTTATACTCCTTTAAAATTTCAATTAAATTTTCTCGACGAAGTTTGTAGCGTTGCAAATTTCTTCGCATACTACGCTTTAATGTTCTGTCAGCATTAGTTGTAATGCTTTTACCTTTTTCAAAATTCTGTTGCTCATCAACAGTTAAGGGATTTACTCTAACCCCTAATTTGATAATTGATGATTTCTCGTTGTTTTTTTCAGCTTCATTTACTAACGCCCAGCCGATAGAGGTTGTTCCTAAATCTAATCCTAAAATTTTTTTGCTCATATCATTTATTTTTATTTACCTTTGTGCTTGCAAATTAGAAAGCAAATCACAATAAGGATTATTCCGTTGTGAAAACATTCAAAATAGCCCCGCTTCGGTGGGGTTATTTTTTTTATCCCAAAAGTAGTAAAAAAAACTTTTATGCTTGGTTAAAAATTTTCTACCTTTGTAATATTATTAACCTTAAAAAATTAAAATTATGGGCGGTGTAATGTGTATTGCCATAGCCTTATGGCTCTTGGCTTTTGCAGCGGGTGTGTATCTGCTGTACAAAACTCAAAAAGAAAACTTAAGCGTAGCATTTAAAGTGGCGGGGTGGTTTGTTGTGGTGGCAGCTTTGTGCGGTATGTTGTGTTGTACTTTTATGGCAGCCATGCATGGTTGTTGTAACAGAGAACGCGGTATGGGTATGATGCCGCCAATGCCTCCGCATGCACCTTGTATGATGCAAAATTATGGTGGTGGCGCCTGCGCCGAAGATGACCAATGCCCAAGGTGGGGGCACAAGCAACACGGCTGCTCAGATGAAGAAGACTGTGACGAGCCTTGCAGTGGTGGCGAGGAATCACATTGCTCTAAAGACAGTGTGGCTAAAAAGAAGTAAGTCGGTACACTACGGTTTATTGGTTTTACTTACCTGCCATCGTGGGTAAGCAGGTATCCTACTGCTTATTAATAAACTCAATAAGAGGTTGAATGGCTTCAAATGCTTTGAGTGTATGTTTTACAACATCCGCTGAACAAATGTCTTTATCACTGATGCTTGCCGAAGCCACAAAGCTTTTGAATTTAAGGTATTCGGCAGCGGGGTGGTCTGGCTTGTGAATGGTCGTAAAAAGACAACGTCAATGACAAATTTGTGCTGAATAAATGTTAACTTTGTACAATAAATCGAAATTGAAAAATGAGTATAAAAGGACAGATAACAGGCATTAAATATAAAGTGATTTTATCGGATGACTTGAAAAGCATTGATATTAAAAAATTTGATATAAATGCAGTTCCTTCAGCTTGTTTGCTAAAAGACAACAAATATACATTTGCAATTTCAAAATGGGTTTCGCCTAAACGAACACGCTCTTACCCTTTTGAACGTGTTTATAATACTTTACATATTTCAAAAAAAATCACTGTAATTCCAATTGTAAAAGACGAAGGAAAAGATGGTGATAGAGATTTTATTCAGTGGGATACGGTTTCTTTAATGTCATTATTAGATGTTTTTGTAATTTTTGCATTCTACGAAAAAGCAGATAAGGCAGATAAAAAAATTACAAATCAACAATTCAATAATAAGTATGTTATTTCCAAAATCAAAGAAATTGAACAATATCATAGCTCTGCATTACATTGGAATTTAAACGAACTTAATACCAATTTACATAATATTATTGACAAAGTAAAAACTTCATATTCCAAAATAGAAAAATTAACAGGAATAAAACTTCACAATCCCCATGGCTTAGATAATTTTAAAGAGAAAATAGGTAAAGATGTTTCTTTATTCATGGCTTTTTCAAGGAGTAAAGCCGAAAAAGCTCAATCAAGAGAGTTTGTTACTCAACAACCAAAAGAAAGTTTATCTACACTTACAAAAGCAAAAATTACTATAACAAACTATTTAGGCGGACAATATTTTTTGACTGTTGATGAAATTTTACTTTCCAAAGATAAGCTTAGTTTAATTGAAGGGAAACATAGTACAAACGCTTTACTTCCAAGCAAAGGAGATATTAAAGACGGTTTGTTGAAAATGATTTTATATTGTAACCTTTCAGATGTTAGTGTAAATGGGAAGAAAATAAAAAGTGAAGCTGTTTTATCTTTGACCTCAACAAAACTTAAAGGGTCAATAACTTCTTTAAGCACAAAGAAAGAAATATCAACTTTTTTAGCAGTCAATAAATTTTCAACGCTGCAAATATTGTTGATTGAAGCTATCTTTGCAGAAGCAAAACAAAATAAATTTATCACTAAAATTCAGTTTTCAAAATGATAAAAAGTCCATTAAGATATCCGGGAGGAAAAAGTAGAGCGGTAGAATTAATTTCTAAGCTTTTACCTGAATTTGATGAATTTAGAGAGCCATTTTTAGGTGGTGGTTCTGTTTTTATCTACGCTAAACAACGATTTCCTAATAAAAAATTTTGGGTTAACGACCTCTATTTAGAATTATTTAAATTTTGGGAAATGACACAAAAAGATGTTGATGCTTTGATTGAGAAAATATATGAATGGAGGAATCAATTTCCAATCGGTAAAGAATTATATAAATTTTTAAACGCAAATTTGGAAGGTTTTAATGATTTAGAAAGAGCAGCAGCTTTTTTTATTTACAATAGAATCACATTTTCAGGAACAAGTTTAAGTGGTGGTTTTAGTGAACACGCTTTTTCTGACCGGTTTACTGAAAGTAGTATTCAAAGGCTTAATCAATTTGCAAAAGTTATTAATGGCTCTACTATCACTAATCTTGATTACGAGGAATTGGTAAAAAAAGAAGGAGAAAAAGTATTTATATTTCTTGACCCACCCTATTACTCTGCGACAAAATCTGCTTTGTATGGAAAAAATGGAAATCTGCATAAATCATTCGATCATATTAAATTTGCCGAAACAATGCGAAATTGTAAACATAAGTGGCTTATTACTTATGACGACAGCGAATATATTAGGGATTTATTTTCTTATGCAAACATAATTCCTTGGGACTTAACTTATGGCATGCGAAATGTTTCAAAAAGTTCAGACCAAACAGGAAAAGAATTGTTTATTTCAAACTATTTGGAATATCTGCCAAACAGCAAACAACTAGCTTTATTTGAACCAATAAGTAAATTATAAAAGAGTAATAAAGTAAATAAAACAACAACGAAATGCTAACACGCAAAGCCGCCTGCCGTTAGCGGTAAAAACCCGCATCCTTTCTAAGCTCCGAGCCATTGTAGCTATTACTTATTAACAAACTCAATAAGGGGTTGGATGGCTTCAAATGCTTTGAGTGTATGTTTTACAACATCTGCCGAACAAATGTCTTTATCACTGATGCTTACCGAAGCCACAAAGCTTTTGAATTTAAGGTATTCGGCAGCGGGGTGGTCAGGCTTGTAACCTTTTGGCAAGCGGCTCAGTGCCATGCCATCTTCGGTACTTAGTTTGCCAAATGTGCTTTGAAAACTTTTGCTTTTTATTATGGCATCAAATGTTTTGTATTTGGTTTCAATTTTTTTGCGCAGCAGGGTTAAAGCAGGTGCTTGGGGCATATAAATACCGCCGCCCATAAAGGAATTTTCCGGTTCTAAGTGAAAGTAGTAACCTGCATTGTTCCAATTTTTTCGTCCGCCGGCATTAATACTTGCGCCAAAGTTGGTTTTGTAGGGTGTTTTGTCTTTTGAAAAACGAATGTCTTTATTAATACGAAAGATACATTCTTTTGCCGTAACAAATTGAATGCTGTGGTCTTTTTTGCTGTGTTTATCAATTACTTCCTGAACAAATGCAATAAAGTTGCTTTTAGCTTGTTCGTAATCTGCTCTGTGTGTATCAAACCATGCTTTGTTATTGTTCTGCTTTAATGTTTTTAAGAACTGTAAGGTATCTTTTGTTATCATTAATTTGGCAATACAAGTTTATTTTGCAATGGCAGTAGCGCGGACTTCTCTAATAACCGTAACTTTTACTTGTCCCGGATAAGTCATTTCTGTTTGTATTCTTTGCGATAGGGTAAATGCAAGTTCTTCAGCTTGTTTGTCGGTCATTTTCTCTGCTGCTACAATTACTCTTAGCTCTCGCCCAGCCTGAATGGCGTAAGATTTTTCTACACCTTCGTAGCTTAAAGCAAGGTTTTCTAAGTCTTGTAAGCGTTTAATGTATTGTTCTGCAATTTCTCTTCTTGCACCCGGTCTTGCACCGCTTATGGCATCACACACCTGTATAATAGGAGAGTACAAACTTGTCATTTCTACTTCATCGTGGTGGGCACCAATGGCATTGCATACCTCAGGACGTTCTTTATACTTTTCGGCAAGCTTCATACCCAATAAAGCGTGTGGTAATTCAGGCTCATCGTCGGGTACTTTTCCAATATCGTGGAGTAAGCCTGCGCGTTTGGCTATTTTAGGGTTAAGCCCAAGTTCAGAAGCCATTACGGCGCATAGGTTGGCTACTTCGCGAGAGTGCTGCAATAGGTTTTGTCCATAGGAGGAGCGGTATTTCATTCTTCCAACCATTCGTATTAGTTCGGGGTGTAAGCCATGAATGCCAAGATCTATACATGTTCTTTTGCCGGTTTCTATTACTTCTTCTTCTATTAGTTTTTTTGTTTTTTCTACTACTTCTTCAATTCTTCCCGGGTGAATGCGTCCGTCCGTAACAAGTTGGTGTAAAGATAGTCTGGCTATTTCTCTGCGTATGGAGTCGAAGCAGGATAGTGTGATGGCATCGGGGGTGTCATCAATAATAATTTCCACGCCTGTAGCGGCTTCCAATGTTCTGATGTTTCTGCCTTCACGCCCGATAATGCGTCCTTTCATTTCTTCGTTTTCTATGTGAAATACGGAAATGGAGTTTTCTATTGCGGTTTCGGTAGCTACTCGTTGAATGGATTGTATCACTACTTTTTTTGCTTCTTTATTGGCGGTCATCTTTGCTTCTTCGGTAATATCTTTTATAAAAGACATGGCTTGCGTTTTAGCTTCTTCTTTCATGCTTTCTACTAATTGGGCTTTTGCATCTTCTGCTTTTAGTCCTGCAATTTTTTCAAGCATTTCAATTTGTTGCCTTTGTCTTTTATCAAGTTCTGTAATTTTGTTGTTGTATAAGTCGGTTTGGTGTTTGAGGTTGTGCTTTAGGTTATCTAAGTCTTTTTCTTTACGGTTGTAGTCTTCAATTTTTTTGGAAAGGTCGCCGTCTTTCGATTTCAGCTTGTTTTCCATTTGTACAATTTGGTTATTTCTTTCTTGAATCTTTTTGTCGTGTTCTTCTTTTAATTGTAAAATGCGCTCTTTTGTTTCTACAATTTTTTGCTGTTTTGTTGCTTCTGCTTTGATTTCGGCTTCTTTAATAATGTTTTGTTTTTCTTTTTGCAGGTTCTTGTTTAGTTTTGAATTAGCAATAAAAAAACCGGATATTATTCCAATGAGCAGAGCCGCCGTAATAAATATAAGCAGGAGGATAATGTTGTCCATAGTTTTTGGTTTTTAGTCGGTTATACCAAAAAAATACAAGGTTGATAAAGCAGAGGTCTCTTAACTTTTAGAGTGGCGTAACCACGGGTGTCCTATATTGGTGTTTGTTACAGCAACTTGGTACTGATATTGGTTATATGGGATGTTATTAAATGAAGTGCTATTTTTTTTACATAGAGCAGCGTGCATTGTTTTTACAAACAGGGTTTCTATTGCAAGTAAAATATATTTAATTAAGTTTCTCATTTAATAATGATTCTAATTGTAAGTTAATTCCATCTACTACAACTTTGAGTTTTTCAGGTTGTAATGAGTTTTGGTTTGCAATGATAGTGTTTTTTCTGTGGTTGTCCAAATAAGAAATATCAATTTTTTGATTTTCAGATACATAGATGGATTTTATTTCTGACATTGTTTTTTGGAGTAAATCAATTAATTGGTCGTTTTCGTTAATAACAGATAGGAATTCTTTTTGGATATAGGTGAGTTTGCTTTCGTATTCGCTTGCTTTTTTGTTGGTTTCTTCAATAACGGATTTTAGCTCATTAATTCTTTCGGATTGTTTGTTTTGAATGTCGATAATTTCTTCTTCTAAAAGTTTGATTTGCGGCGTTACGCTTTCTAAGTTAAATTGCAGTAAGTCGTTTTCTTTTATTAGCAGTTCGTATTCAGATGAAAGTTCCTGATAAGTTTTTTGTGTTTGTATTTTGTATGTTTCTATTTCCGATTTTAATGTTTCTATGGTGCTTTGTTGTTCCGTAATTTGTTTTTCTAACTCTGCGTTAATAACGGCAAGTTCTTCGTACTCTGTGTGTTTGGTTTGGCCGTTTGTTTCTGCTGCGATAAGTTTTGCCGTAAGTTCTTCTATTTTTTGTTCGGTGTGTTGCAGTGCCGATGTTGTTTCAGAAACTTTAGAAGAAAGTGCTGAGTTGTCGGATAAGAATTTCTGTAAGTCCGTAAAGTAAGATGTTTTTTCAGCAGCAACATGTTGATGTTCTTGTGTTAAGGAGCTAAGCTCAACCTCTTTTTTGTTTAATGTACTGTTGGCTTCTGAAAGCATTGCTTCTAACGATGTGATGTTATTTTGTAAGGCGCTGTTTTCTGAAGCTAATGTTTCTATGCGTTGTGTCAGCTCAATTATTTGTGTGTTTAGAATAGAACTGTCTTCAGTAAGTTCTTTTGCAAAGGAGTGATGAGTGGCAATAGTGTCTAATTCTGCTTTTAGTTTTTGGTTTTCAGATAGTAAAAGGTCTATTTGGCTTTGCAGTAAACTTTGTTCTGCATGAAAGGAAGATGAGTGCAAGTTTTCTGTTTCTATAGTTTCTTCTAATGTAGCAATGGTTTCTGTATGTGCGGTAAGCGTGTCTTTTAGTTGGTTAATTTCTTTTTCTTTTGCTGAAAGAGAATCTTCGTATGTGTTCTTTGTTTGCTCTAAAGAGGTTTCTAAAGCAGATATTTTTTGAGATAAGCTTTCAGTTGTTTTCTCGTATTCTTTTATTTTTGCTACATGCTGTGTATTGATGTCGTGTTCTTTTTTCTCTAGTTGTACTTCTAGTTTTTCAATGATGTTTTGAAACTGACTTTTAATAATACCTTCGTGGTTTTCTTTGTCTAATTTTAATTGAATTAGTTCTTGCTCTTTACTTTCTTTTAAGGATTCTATTTCTGATGCGTGCTGGCGGGTAATGTTGTCTATTCTTAGTTTATATTCGGCATGAATGGCGTCTATGCTTTCTCCCAGAGCTTTTTCTAAAGAATATACTTTTGTTTGGTAAGCAGAAATTTCACTTTGATATTTATTAACAAGCTCGTTTTTTTGAATGGATAGACTTTTTTCTAAATCAGCAATATTTTTTTTCAGAGTTTGTGAAACAGATTGTGTGTTTAATGCGTTTTCTCTTTGGTATTTTTCGTGCAAAGAGGCTATCTCGGATTTTAACTGTTCGTTTTGAACATATAATTCTTCTAATTTCAGAACATCGGTATCAAAGTTGCTTTTTAAAATATCAATTTCTGCTTGCACTTTCTTTAGTTCTGTGGAAATTGTTTCCTTTTCTCTTTCAAGCTTGGATATTTTGGTATTGCCAAAGTCGTTCTTTACATTAAGATTGGTACATTCTTCTTCTTTTAGAATTAGGAGATTGCGAGTGTCTGCCAATTGCCTTCTTAAATTAAGAATCTCTTTGTTTATATCGTTAATGTTTTCCATAAAAAAAAATTATGGCTTAAAAGTATGAATGATATACTTGTAAAAGCCGTTAGACAAAAACAAAATACTAACAGACCAATGTGGAAAATGTCCGACTAAATAATAAATGCTTTTACACTTACAAACGAACTATTGTAACCACATTTTAGATGCTTGCAATATAGCAGCAGAAGTGCAAAGCCAATAAAATATTTTTTTCTTTTTAGTTTTTTTAATGGAGGTGAAATTTATACTTTTGCACCTTCATATCTTAAATAAAAATTAATAGCTAAAACAAGAAGTCTATGAAAACAAAACTACAAAAATTACTAAGCATGGTTTTTGCACTACTATGCTTACCGGTATTAACACAAGCACAGTGCAATTGGCAACCCTTAGGACCTGATGACAGCAACGTACCCTCATTCATGGAAGCAGATTATACTTCCATAGCTATTGATGCAAGCGGTACACCTTATGTGGTGTATGAAGATTATGCAAACTCCCAAAAAGCAACCGTGATGAAATTTAACGGCTCTGCTTGGGTAAATGTGGGTAATGCAGGGTTTTCTGCAGGACAAGCATATTATACATCCATAGCCATTGACGCAAGCGGTACGCCTTATGTAGTGTATATGGATGGTGCAAACTCCCAAAAAGCAAACGTAATGAAATTTAACGGTTCTGCTTGGGTTAATGTGGGCAATGCAGGCTTTTCAGCAGGACAAGCAGATTATACATCCATAGCCATAGATGCGAGCGGTACGCCTTATGTGGTGTATAGTGATTATGCAAATTCTCAAAAAGCAAGCGTAATGAAATTTAACGGCTCTGCTTGGGTAAATGTGGGTAATGCAGGGTTTTCTGCAGGACAAGCAGATTACACATCCACAGCCATAGATGCGAGCGGTACGCCTTATGTGGTGTATAA
>JBDHZB010000054.1:0-15956 GCA_039811645.1 Bacteroidia bacterium
CAACGGCGGGCGGCTTTGTGTTAGGGACAGCCCTTCGGCCTGCCTGCTGCAGGCAGGGACTGTCCGCTAACAACAACTTTGCGCCATTGCTGCGCAACGGGCACAAAGCCGCCCGCCGTTATGGCTAATTAAATACGAAATGAGAAAGTTTAATAAGACAGAAAAAGATTTCATAAAATTACTTGACAAAATTTCTGATGAAAGTCTCGAGTTTTTCAGCTATTATCTTCAAAAATATTATTTTTCTAATACTAGTAATTCTGCTTTATTCCTATTTACCCAGCAGAAGAAGGCTCTTTTATTCATAAAAAAAGATGTGTTTGATAATATGTCATTAAGAAAAAAAGAAATGAGAAACTTCTTGGAAATATTATCACTTGTTAATTATCTAAAACAAGAACATTTAATAAATATAATTCCAAATCCTCAAATTAATAACTCAACGTTACTTGTAATGCGAGAGGAATTTAACTCAATTAATCAAATAACACTAAATTCGAATTTACAACTTAATCAGCACGGTGGACACTTAAAATTCACTGATTTTAGTAAAATATATGACTCACAAGACAATATACTATTTGAGGCAGTTAATTTGGAGGAACACGTATATAACATTATAATGGATTTGTTCACTGGACTCTTATTCGTTACTGAAGAATTAAAAGTACTTGTGAAGAATAATTTTAAATCATCTGAGGACATTAGATATAGGAATAATCAGATTGCAACTTGGACGAGTATAATTATGGCCTTTCTTTTCGGTCTATATGGAATATTTAGAGATTTGAGCCATAAAAATAATTCAAAGATTCCTCATCAAGAAACTAAGGAAATAAAAAGTGAAAATATAAATATAAATATAAATACAAATACAAAACATCCAACAATAAATTATAAAACTGATTCTATAAAATAAACTAGCCATAACAGCCAGTTTACCACAATGGCGGGTAAACGGCTTAGATTGAGCGTTTTCGGTAAATTGAAAGTTCGTCCTTCGATTGAAGTTTATCGCTAAAAATCCGCCACTGCGGCAAGCTGGTCAGACGTTAGCCGTCAGTGTAAAAAGACAGAAACGAACAGACAATTTGCTACTTAAAGACAGAAAAAGAAAAACGAAATAATGAACAGCCAACGCACAAAACTGCACATTTGCAAGCCCCGACACACAAGCCAATGCTTCAGCTTGCAAAAGAGCAGTTTTCTTGCCAACGCACCACAGGAAATTGATACATTTGTGATTTTAAATTGAGATATTAATGGAAGAATTAAAAATACAACAAAAGGACGGAAAAATATTTGCCCCGCTGACAGGTAAGTGGCATATTGAAACGCCCGAAGAACTGGTAAGACAAGATTATATTTGCAAATTAGTAAATGAATATGGCTACTCACTTGACCAAATGACACAAGAACTTAAATTGACAAGTTCAAGTCGTGGAACTGGAAGTGCAAGAGCAGACATAGTAATTTGGGCAACCTCACAAGATAAAAATGACGAAAAATCACCTGTAATTGTAATTGAGTGTAAGGCTCAAAACATTACAATCAAAGAAGAAGATTATTTTCAAGGACAGAATTATGCTTACTTTTCAGGTGCTAAATTTTTTGTAACAACCAACGAGAAAGAAACTAAATATTTTCAAGTCATACACGGCATTGTGCCAAAAAGACTTGGCAATGAAATAATTGCTATCCCGAAAGCCGAAGATTTAAAAAATGACAAAAAAATTGAAAAGCTTTTAAATGCCACAAAGGCATTTGAAAGAGACGAATTTGCTAAACTACTTTTTGCTTGCCATAACATTATTCGCAACAACGATAAGTATTCGCCAGAAATGGCATTATTAGAAATTTCAAATGAACCTTCAAAAACCATGGTCATATTAAATCCCATATCAATCAGTTTTGAAAGATTGTCTTCAAAAGGTTTTTCTGATGATAATTCTATGCCGGTTGATAAATTACAATCAGTTAAAGCTAATAGTCTTCTGTTGGCTCCCGCTGGGTTTCCTTTTTTTGTTTTGAAGCATATTTTATTTTTATTTGGGTAATGATTTTTAAAAAAATCCAAGACCTCTAAAACTCTTGTTGATGGCTTTAATATTATTGTGTTTTTCATATGTAGATGTTTAATTGTTTCGTTGAGTGCTTCATAATTCCGTTGTAAGCAACATGACTATTTCATAAAAAACTACTTTGCAGTATAAAAATTTTTCCAACCATTAAATTCGCCACCTTTGGCTTTGTAATACCTCGATGTAATATTTTCTAATAAATAGAACGATGTTTTAGGAAGTTTTATAAAATCCGGGTTGGTAATTAACCCATAATCGCTCTTATATTTTACCCTTTTTAAAGATTCTATTTTACAAAAATCATTAGCTGATTTTTTAATTGCATTATAAAATATTCCAGATGTATTAGCTCCTATTAAACCAACTCGGGTTTCTACGTCGCAAGACTCTATTAGGGAAACTAAATTATGCGCTCCTTGAAAAAAAATTTTTCTTGTTGTGGGCTTATCAAATAATTCAGCGTCTTTTGAAGTATCTGCCTCATCAAATTTTATTAAGTCAAAAAATAGTATGTTAGGCATATCGTTAATATATCCGTAACCCTTTTCTTTACGGAAGGTATTAACGGTGGAAGAATAATTTAAATTGGTATTGAAGTTGTCGTTTAGATGTTCCCAAAATATTTTTTTATATTCAATACTAACATACCAACCACATTGTTCCGGCATTGTTTTATGTGTTCCAACAATAATGTATCTCAAGTTTGATTTTTTCATGCGTATATTTTTTTTAATTGTTTTGCTGAGTATTTAATAATGATACTATAGACAATGCAACTATTTCATATGTTGTTATGCGAATTTTATAGTTAATCCTGTTAATTCAAATATAGTAGTTAAGCTGGCTTCATCTATGTTTTTTAATTCAATATTTATTTTTCCTTTGATTTCCTTGTCGGTTAAGGCTCTAAGTTTTCTTTTGTCTCCTGCAACATTGCCAGATGTTGTATATACTGTTATTTGCTTAGCAAATAAGTTTAAAAATTGGCCTTTTAATTCTTCTACCTCCATAGAAGGCTTAATTTCGATATTTTTTACACTGCTCTCGTTGTTTTTTATTATTTCTTTTTGGGTAGTAACATCTGGAATAATAGATTTTTCAGGGGCTATTGAATTAGCTTGTGTTTCTTGTGTTTTTTGAACGTTTTTTGGTTTAATTGTTGTGTTTTCTTCATCTTCTATTTCATCTTCTGTTTCATCTTCTGTTATAAGCATTGAAATAGGTACACTTTCTACAGCCTTAAACCCAACTTTTCTATCAAAGTTCATATTATGCTCAAAACTTTCAATACAATCAGATGGATCGATATGTTCTACATTAATTGTTTCCAATTTTTGTCTCTCTATAAACACACTAATAATAATAGCATCCTCTAAAATACCAGTTGCTTTATTCAAAATTTTGTCGTAAACATTTATAATTATATTATTCTCTACGAAAAAAGAAAATGTTTCTCGTGCAACTCGCAAAATCATACTACAAACATAATCTTGTATTATGTCGTTTCTTTCTGGAGCTGGATAACCTGAAGTACTTAATTTACCTGCCTGTGTAGAAGTTTTCTTTTCAATTGGCACAACATCATTTATGTTAATAAATAAATCCATTTCAATGCCGTTGTTATGATATTTTGGAAGGATAGTGGAGCCATAATCATTTACAATATCATAAATTGGAAAAATAGATAAAGAAGCCTTGTACACATCTGCATTTTTATCAAGCATCGAAAGAGCCATGTAATGCATAAGAAAATCATTCTCTACTGATTCAAATGTATCTGACCACTTTTCATTCAAATGCGACAACATGGCGCCGTGTATTGTTTTGTAATCAGCTCGCGTATAATCAACGCCCATTTTGTACTCCATTTCAAATTTTAAATCTTTAATAGCCGCATCAATTTTTTCTAGCTCATTATCTATATCATTTATTTTGTTGTTTGCCAGTGTTGCTAATTTGTTTTCTAAGTCTTCTTTTATACTAGTTAATTCTGCGAGCCTATTTTCATTTTTGGAAACTTCTGATTTGTTAAAAATTTTTGATATAGAAGACCTATTTGCTTCATTATAAATTAGCTCGTCATGTTCATGTGTGTTGGTATTATAATCTATGGCTAATTGTTTTGTTTCAGAAGTATAATTAATATGACTACTGTCAAATTCTTCTTTTTTTATATTGAGCCAAATATTTTTTTGTGATTCGAGTTCTTTTTTTTGATTAGTTGCATTATCAAGCGTTTGATTTTTCCCGTGTTTTTCCGAGTTGTTTTTTTGCAATTCAGATAAAGCACTTTTTAGATATTCAAACATAGGTTTTGAATAATCTTTCAGCAACATCTCATCATCACTATCAGGCCTCAAAGGAGGAATCTCAATATCATCAGGAATGGTTTTTCCGGTACCATTTAAATTTCCTAAAATAATATTATTGATTATGGGCGGTTCTATGTTTTCAAGAAACACATCTGCATGCGACCCATATCTAATATATTCATTGTTTTTTTCAAAAAAAAATTGTGAAGTATCTATTATAAGATCATAAGCAGATTTTCTATTACCATTTTGTTTGGTTTCTTTGTCGCTATCTATCCAATACATTTTTCTCATTAAACCCAAAGTTTTTACTTTCCAGTAAAAGGATTGGGTTTTAAGGATATTAATAGCTTGATCGAAGGTTTGGTAATTAAACTTCTTTAAATCTTCATTAAATTTATCAAAATTTTTAACCCAATTATATTTTTTATTTACTTTCGAAAAATACTCGTCTTCTTCTTTTGAGACAGATTTACTATCTCCAATTACTGTTTCAGCCAAGGCCACCATCCATAATAAATGTAGAACAGCTTCTTCTTTAGTAAAAATAGAATCTTCTACATAGTTAATAGCATTTAAATATCTATTTAAAAAAGTTTCATTAAAGTTTTCATTAGGTAGTATGTATTCATTCCAATCAATATCAAAAGAAATGTTTTTGTGAATAGCATGAAGTGACTGTATATAATTATTAAACCTGCTTGCTTCGCCTAAATTTTTTTGTTTTTCATATTCAGCATCTTCTCTTGCTTCTTCGGCTATCCTTTCTTTTTCCTCTTTTTCCCACTCTCTTATCCATAATTTGAGTTCTCTTTCAGCTTGTAGCGCAGCTTTTCTGTCTTGAGCAGCTTTTTGCCTTCTCTCTAAAGCTTCTTTTTTAGCTTCATACTCTTCTATTTTTTGTTGATGTCGCTCCTCTCTAATTCTAGCTCTATCTTCTTGATATTGCTGCTTTTCATATTCGCGTTCTTGTCTAATTCTGGATCTTTCTTCTGCTCTTTCCGATCTTTCTCTTTGAATTATTACTCTATGAGGTGTTGAATGCCCGTTTCCAAATACTTTATTACTTACCCATTTGCCAGTATTTTTACCCAACTCCTTAGAAAAGGATTTTGAAAAGTTACTCATATTGAAAAAATTAATTGATTATTAGGTTATACTAAATATTTAATGGTGTAAATTTACAAAAAAATTATTGAAAATGGAATTTGTAGATTTTTTACGGGAGATGTTAGGTATTACAGAAGATTTTTCAATTACTAAAATTGAAAAAGATGAGGTTGGTAAAGCAATACACATTCATTTGAAGTATTTATTTAGATATTATAAGGGTAAAAAAATATACGATTATGCCCCTGAACGGGAATGGCAACACTTGAACTGGTTTGATTACCGTTGTTACTTGGTTTGTAGCTTGCCACGGTATATATCAGAAGACGGGAGACCCAAAACTATCGACATCAATTTTGCTCCAAAATCCAAAGGTTATACGCATTTGTTTGCTTCTAAAGTCATAGAAGCCTTACAGAAAATAAAGGTTCAAAGCACCGTAGCAGAACTGATGAATACCACGCCTTACATTGTTCGGAGCATCATGGAAAATGCCGTAGAAAACGCTCTTTCAGAGCGAGGAAAAGTGAATGATTTAGAGCATGTTAGTTTAGACGAAAAATCCTATACAAAAGGGCATAAATACGCTACGATACTGATGGACAACGACAAAGATTATGTTGTTGAAATGACCGAAGGCAGGAAAGAAAAAAACGTAAAAGCTCTTTTTTTTAGCTTAAATTCAGAAGAAAAACAACCGTCAATAAAACGAGTGAATATGGATATGTGGAAACCTTATATGAATGTAATAAACGAGGTAGCTCCACAAGCAAAAATTGTACACGACAAATTTCATTTATTCAAGAAATTATCAGAAGCCATCGACAAAACCAGAAGAAAGGAAGTGAGAGAAAAAGAGCAACTTAAAAACCAAAAATATACCGTATTAAAAAACCAGGAAAACCGGACAGAACAACAACAAAGGGACTTTGAACGTATGCTTGAAGATAATTTGCTTACAGCAAAAGTTCCTGTTAACCTTTCCATCCAAACGCCAAGCAACAAGCTGTTGAGCAGAAATATCATTTGTTTATATAAATTACTACATTGTTCGCCAAAAACATGAGGGCTGCCATACTAAATATCGGAGATGAATTATTAATTGGGCAAGTTACTAATACAAATGCATCTTACATTGCCAAGTTGCTGAGCTTAAATAGCATTAACACAAAAGAAATTCTATGCATCAGTGACGACTCCCAATCAATAATAGATGCTTTACATGCCACGCAACAGAAATACCAATTGGTTATTATTACAGGCGGTTTAGGTCCTACAAAAGATGATATTACCAAACATACATTGTGTACTTATTTTAATACTGATTTAATTTTAGATAATCAAGTTTTATCAGATATAGAAACGCTTGTGCAATCTAAGGGCAGAACAATGAATGAATTAAATAAACAACAAGCACTTATTGTAAAAGGTTGTGAAGTTATCAGGAATTTTTTGGGCACGGCTCCCGGCATGATTTTAAAAAAAGAACAAACATGGTTTGTGTCATTACCCGGTGTTCCTTTTGAAATGAAGCCAATGCTCGCTAAGGCTATTGATTTTATCAAAACAAAAGCACAGTTACCCGATATTATTCATAAAACAGCTATTGTGTTTGGTATTGCAGAAAGTGACTTGGCTATACGCTTAGAACATTGGGAAAATGAATTGGCACAACATCATATTAAATTAGCATATCTCCCTAATAGAAATATTGTGAGGTTAAGATTATCAGGCGTTACAAATAACCCTGATATTTTTAATATCGAATTGAAAAGGCTGCAAAATATTTTAGGCGAACATATAATCGGGTTTGAAGACTTTACTGATTCTAACGAATGGACTATTGCAAAAGTGGTAGTACAAAAACTTAAAGACATGAATTTGACAATAGCTTTGGCAGAAAGTTGTACAGGCGGAGCAATAGCATCTGCTATTACAAAAATTCCGGGAGCGTCAGAAGTTTTTCAAGGCAGTGCTGTAACATATAACAATACAGCAAAGAAAAATATTATAAATGTAAACGCAGAAACTTTAGAAAAATATGGTGCAGTTAGTGAACAATGTGTGTATGAAATGGCAAAAGGCACGAAAAATATTTTTCATTCAGATATAGCAATAGCCGTAAGTGGCATTGCAGGACCTACGGGAGGTACTAAAGATAAACCGATAGGAACGGTATGGATTGCTCTAAACTTTAATGATAATATTGAATGTAAACAATTCTTGTTTGAAAAATCAGACCGAGCAACAAACATAGAGCTTTCCGTACATTATGCTCTTGCATGGATATTAAAAAAACTAATAAAAGTAAAATAATTTCGCTATTATTGTAATAAAAAATGGCTGTAAAATTTTTTAATTTTAATAACATTCTTGTATCTGCTAAGGCTGCCTTTCTAAGGTTTCCAATGGTTATTATTAGTGCTGTTATTGGCTCATTGAGTCTTATTGTGTTTTATGAATTATCTAAACATAGCCAGAATGAGCAACTTTTTGAAATTTACCCTAAAATAACAATGATTTGCTGGTTAGCGGTTCCTTTGTTTTTATCTGCGTCTTTAATTGCAGAGAGGTATAATTACAATTTAATTAAATCGTGGCTAATAAACTTTTTCTGTATAGCATTTCTATTGCTTTATTTTTTCATCTTGCCTCTACCCTCTCAAATGAATTACACAGATATTGCTCGATTCATTTTGTATGGCTTAGCATTGCATCTTTTTGTATCCTATATACCTTTTATAAATACAGAAAATAGCAATGGATTTTGGCAGTTTAATAAAAGTTTATTTTTAAGATTTTTAACTGCTTCTCTATACTCTTTCACCTTATTTATGGGGCTTTCGGCAGCACTGCTTTCTATTAATCAACTCTTGGGCATTTCAATTAAAGACAATGTTTATTTTGATTTGTATGTTATAATGTGCGGCGTATTTAATACTTACTTCTTTATAGCCGGTGTTCCAAAAAATATTCATGTGCTTGAATCTGACACTTCTTATCCTAAGGGTTTAAAACTATTTACAACTTATGTGCTCATTCCTTTGGTAACCATTTACTTACTTATCCTATATTTATACATGACAAAAATTATATTTTTATGGTCTTTGCCCAAAGGATGGGTTGCGTGGCTAACTATCGGGTTTTCAATATTTGGTATTTTGTCTTTATTATTAGTACACCCATTAAAAAACAGCTCTGAAAATATTTGGATAAAAATTTATGCCAAATGGTTTTATCGCTCATTGTTCCCGCTGGTTATTCTATTATTTGTAAGTATTGGCACACGCATTTATCACTATGGTATTACCGAAAACAGATATTTTGTTTTAGTACTTGCTTTGTGGTTATTAGGAATATCAATTTATTTTTTATTCAGTAAAAGCAAGCATATCAAATGGCTTCCCATCTCTTTATCTATACTGTGTGTGCTTACCTCAATAGGACCGTGGAGTGCTTTTAGTGTGTCAGAAACAAGTCAGGTAAAAAGATTTAAAACAATATTGCAAGATGCTCACCTTTTAAAAAATGATAAAATTATTATTAATAAAACCAAAATAAAACCCGATAGTGTATGTGGCGAACTTTATGCTCATGTTAGTTATTTAATCAACAACCATGGTGTTACATCTTTGCAGCCTTTAATTACTGTTAATTTAGACTCGCTGTGTAAAGATTCTAAAAATCGTTATGATAAAATTTTCAAAATAACTTCTCTAATAGGCATTGAAGATTGCGGGTACAGAGGATATGCAGGAGTAAAAGAATACTTTAATTATTATACAAAAACCAATAATGAAACGAGTACGTTAGCAATACCCTACGAGTTTTTAGCAACTAATCTTAATAATTACGCATACAATAGTAAAGAAAATACAAATATTATTTTTTATAAAGGAAGCCAAAAAGATAGTATGGCTTTAATTATGAATAATAGCGTCTTAACGGCAACTTACCACCAAAAAAATCTTATTCGCATAAACCTTACTCCAATAGTGCAAGAAGTTAAACTATATTATGATAAAAATAAAAAAAGTGAGTATGATTACGCGATACCTCAAGAAAAAATGATTCATGAATTTTTAAATGATTCTATTGCGATAAAATTAATTATCCAAAATATTAGTGGAACAATGCATGGTGGCAATCTCAATATAGATAATATCAATTATCATTTACTATTCCGCATTAAGGGCATAAAAAATGATACTTTACAATAAATTCAATCCCCGGGTATTTTTATTCTAAAAACATTTTATATAAATTTTAGGCGGATACTTAATTTTTTCATCCATGATTCAAGAACAAACAATGTTTGTAAAAACAAAAATATCAACAGAAAACTTGCTTAAAGCATATCAATTAATGTTTTCCGCAAAATCATTATTTGATATATATGAAAAAAATAAAGAAGTAACGTCTAAATACGTACATGCTACTTCACGCGGGCACGAAGCCATTCAGTTAGCCGTGGGCATGCAGCTTTTGCCACACGACTATGTTTTTCCATACTACCGAGATGATTCTATTTTATTAGGCATGGGTATTACACCATACGAACTAATGTTACAGTTGTTTGCCAAAAAAGATGATGTTTTTTCAGGAGGCAGAACTTATTACTCACATCCTTCTTTAAAACGAGAAGACATGCCTAAAATTCCGCATCAAAGCAGTGCTACGGGTATGCAAGCTATTCCGGCAGCAGGCGTAGCTATGGGATTTTGGTATCAAGAAAATCAAAATATAATAAATGAATACAACGACCTAAAGCCTGTTGTGGTTTGTTCTCTGGGAGATGGCAGCTGTACAGAAGGAGAGGTGTCGGAAGCAATGCAAATGGCAGTATTAAAAAAACTGCCAATTATTTTTTTAGTTCAAGATAATGGCTGGGATATCTCTGCGAGTGCCGATGAAGTAAGGGCTCAGGATATTTCTGAATATGTTAAGGGCTTCAAAGGATTAGATACCAAAACAATAGACGGAACAGATTTTATTTTAGCTTTTAATACCGTAAAAGAATGCATTAATACTGTGCGTAAAGAAAGGAAACCGATGCTTCTGCATGCAAAAGTGCCTTTACTGGGGCATCATACATCGGGTGTAAGAAAAGAATGGTACAGAGATGATTTAGATGAAGCGACTAAAAAAGATCCGCTCCCAAAACTTCGTAAACAACTTATTATTCATGGTATTGACGAAAAAGAGATTTTATCTATAGAAAAAAAAGTATCTGAACACATAGAATCCGATTATCAAAAAGCCCTGAATGCTGCTAATCCGGAGCCAAAAGATGCTGTTACACATATTTATGCACCATCACCGGTTACAGAAGAATTAGGCGAAAGAGAACTAAAAGGTAAACAACCAACCGTAATGGTAGATTGTGCACTTTTTGCTATCAGAGAACTAATGGAAAAACATCCTGAATGCTTATTGTACGGACAAGATGTAGGCAAAAGATTAGGCGGTGTGTTTAGAGAAGCCGCTACACTTGCAAAACAATTTGGTAATCACCGTGTGTTTAATACCCCTATTCAAGAAGCCTTTATTGTTGGTTCTACCGTTGGCATGAGTGCCGTGGGACTTAAGCCTATTGTAGAAGTTCAGTTTGCCGACTATATATGGCCCGGGCTCAATCAATTATTTACGGAAGTCAGCCGTTCTAATTTTTTAAGTAATGGCAAATGGCCTGTATCCATGATATTGCGCGTACCAATTGGAGCGTACGGTAGCGGCGGACCATACCACAGCAGCAGCGTGGAGAGTGTATTATCCAACATCAAAGGAATTAAAATTGCTTATCCAAGCACAGGCGCTGATTTAAAGGGCATTATGAAGTCTGCATATTATGACCCGAATCCTTGTGTTATTTTAGAACATAAAGGGCTATATTGGGGAAAAATAAAGGGCACAGAAGATTCGAAAACAATAGAGCCTGACGAGAATTATTTAATTCCGTTTGGAAAAGCGCGGACAGTACAGTATGCCAATAAAGAATTGATTGCTAATGGAAAAGCTCTTGTTGTTATTACCTATGGAATGGGTGTATATTGGGCAAAAATGGCATCTAAAGATATTCAAGATAAGGTAAGTATTATTGATTTGCGAACCATAGCACCATTAGATGAAGAAAGAATCCTACATGAAGTACAGCAGCATCACAGGTGTATCGTTTTAACGGAAGAACAAAAATCTAATAGCTTTGCACAAAGCATAGCAGGGCGTATAGTTGAAAGTGCATTTGAATATTTAGATGCTCCTGTAAAAGTAATCGGCTCCTTAGATTTACCGGCAATTCCACTTAACGAAGTATTGGAAAAAACCATGTTACCCAATGCAGAAAAACTAAGAACTGCTATTGATGAAATTTTGAATTACTAATGTTTGAACAACCGGAAAAATTTCAGCATCGTATTTTTGAACTTACAAATGAATCTGCATTTAATACCATTGCTTTAGAAATTTTTAAATTTCAACATGAAAACAACTTTGTGTATCGTAGTTATGTGCAGCTTCTTAAAAAAAACATTAACACAATAACACACTACACACAAATTCCATTTTTACCAATTGAATTATTCAAAACACAAGAAGTAATTAGTTTTCAAAAGCAAAAATCTACACTTTTCTTTCAAAGTTCCGGAACAGGGAATACCGGACTTTCCACTCACTATATAAAAGATGTTCATTTATATCATACCTCATTATTAAAATCATTTGAATTATTTTATGGCAACCCAAAAGATTATCTGTTTGTTTTTTTATTACCGGAAGACTCTGAACGACCATACTCATCATTAATATCTATGGCACAATATCTTCTTTCTCTGTCTTCTGAAAAAGAGAGCAGATTTTACCTTCATAAAATGAATGATGCCCAAACTCTAATTAATAAATATAAAGGTACAGAGAAAAAAATATTTATTCTTGGTATTACCTATGCCATTATGGATTTTGCAGAAACCAATATTGAATTAAATAATAACACTATATTAATGGAAACAGGGGGCATGAAAGGCAAACGACAAGAACTATCTAAACAAGAACTGCACCAATATCTTACAACAAAATTTAAAATACAGAACATCCATAGTGAATATGGTATGACAGAATTACTATCTCAGGCATATTCTAAAAAAGATGGTATATTTAATACTCCGCCATGGATGAAAATACTAATAAGAGATGTTGATGACCCGCTTGCAATACATGTAAAAAATAAACAGGGATTAATTAATATTATTGATTTAGCAAATATTTATACGTGCTCGTTTATTGCCACACAAGATGTTGGAAAACTATATAACAATGGTTCTTTTGAAATACTTGGCAGAAGTGATTTTTCAGATACAAGAGGATGTAATTTAATGTATCAATAATACGTCTTAATATTTTATTAATTTTTTAACTAGCATTTACTTAAATCTAACTTCGATAATTCCGGATTTGCTTTGTGCGTAACGGCAACAACAAAAACCGTCATAATACCTCCAAAAATAATAGACGGTACAAGCCCCATCAGCTTTGCTGCAAGTCCTGATTCAAATGCCCCGATTTCATTGCTGGAACCTATAAATATTCCATTAATGGCAGTAACTCTTCCTCGCAAGTGATCGGGCGTAAATAATTGCAAAATACTTTGTCTTATAACAACACTCACGCTATCAAACACACCGGTAAAGAACAGCATTATAAAAGCCAACCAATAATTGGCACATAAAGCAAATAAAATTGTAAAAACTCCAAACGCAGCTACAGAGTATAGTAAAGATTTTCCAGCTGTTTTTGTGGGAACATAAAATGCAAGTAGTAAAGACATTGCCAATGCTCCAATAGCAGGAGATGTTCTTAGCAGCCCGTAATATTCAGGACCTAAATGCAATATTTTATCTGTAAACGCAGGAATAAGAACTGTTACACCTCCAAATAATACTGCAAATAAATCAAGCGTAATTGCACTAAAAAGCATTTTGCTATTACGGACAAACTTAATGCCTTGAGCAATACTTTTAAGTAAACTTTCTGATTTTTCTTGTTTTTCGGGTATAGAACCCTTATATTTCATTATTAGTAAAGATACTAAGGAGGATAAATACAAAAACGTTACTATAACATAGCTGTATGTCGCACCATTAGATGATGCTGAATAAATTATACCTGCAAAAACAGGCCCTAAAATAGCTCCCAAATGCCATGCTCCGCTATTAATGGATACAGCATGGGTATAAAGGTGGCGTGGCACAAATTCTGTTAGTAAGGGCTGCATAGATGCCGCCATAAACGCTCTGTTAATACCAAAAATCACAACTATTAAGTATAAAACCCACATTGGTTTATTCGTAAAAATACTAAACCAATGCTCACTGAATGTTGATAAGAATAATGCCGTTATAAATAATACTAACGCTCCTATCCATACAATTTTTTTTCTATTTACTTTATCCGCCAAGTGTCCCGAATAAAAAGATGCAACAATGAATGGAATTGCCTCTGCAAGTCCTATTAATCCTAACATCAACTCATCTCGGCTATATTCATAATATATTTGCAAACTAATGGTACTCATTTGCATTTGAATAGCTAAAGTTAAGAATAAACGGATAAAAATAAAACTAACAAAATCTTTATTCTTAAATAATTCTTTAGTAGGGTTTGCTATAACATTCGCAGATGCATCTATCATACAGGTTCATAGCTTTTATCAGATAAGTCAAATAATTCTGTAGGAACATCAAAAAATAAATTACGAATTCTTTCAGCATTACTATCCGTAATAAATACTTGTCCAATATCTTGTGTAGAAAGCATCTCTTTAATTTTTTTTAATCGAGTGTCATCTAATTTATCGCACATGTCATCTATTAATAAAATAGGGCTAATATTTGTTTTGTTTTTTAGGAAAATTAATTCCAGCCACTTTAGAGCAAATATTACTGATTTCTGCTGACCTTGTGAAGCATATTGTTTTACAGAATAATTATTTAATAAAATATCAAAATCATCTCTATGCGTTCCAACAGATGTATATCCTACCCGCATATCTTTTTCAATGCTATTTTCCAATTGCTCTATAAAACTTCCTTTTATGGTAGATTGATATTTTAGCAGCAGTGTTTCTTTATTACCTTGTAGTTGTGCATATATATCTTGAATCAACGATTCTGTATCTGTAAAAAATTGGTTTCTCTTTTCAAGAATAATGCTTCCATACCCATTTAGTTGTTGGTTGTAAATACTGACCAATTCTTTTTGTGTATAAAGCGCATTATTTTTTACCAAACTATTTCTGTTTTGAAGTACTTTATTATATTGAATTAATGCTTCTAAATATTGCTTATCATATTTTGAAATAATAACATCTAAAAATTTTCGTCTTGTATCGGCATACTCTGTAATTAAATTTAGATCTTGTGGTGTAATAAACACAATGGGTATTTTACCAATATGTTCAGAAATTTTCAAATACTCTTTTCCATTGCATTTAAAAATCTTTCCTCCTTTTCTTCGTACACTGCAAGAAATGTCGTATAGAAAATCATTATTCTCAAATACTCCTTCAATAAAGAAAAAGTCATGTTGATGGTTAATATTGGTATTTTCAGTATGGCTGAAATAGCTTTTTGTAAATGCTAAATGATAAATGGCGTCTAACAGATTTGTTTTTCCTATTCCGTTTTCTCCTACAATAATAATAACCGACTTTGAAAAATTAAAAGAAAGTTCTTCTATGTTTCTAAATTGAAGTAAATGAAGTTTATTTAATTTCATTGAGACTACAAATCTACTTGAACTTTTGCCAAATCATCAGAGATGTATTTTCCGGCTTTTAGTTTATCAACAATTTTTGAAAAACTTTCAATGGTATATTTTACATCTTCTAATGTGTGAACAGCAGTAGGGATAATTCGTAATATAATCATGCCTTTTGGAACAACCGGATAAGTAACCATAGAGCAGAAAATTCCAAAATTTTCTCTTAAATCATATACCATATTTGTTGCCTCCGGTATAGATCCGCTTAAATACACAGGCGTTACACAAGTATTGGTATTTCCGATATCAAAGCCTGCTTTTTTAAACCCGCTTTGCAATGCATTTGTAATTTCCCAAAGTTTATTCTTATATTCAGGATGATTTCGCATTAACTCTAACCTCTTTAATGCACCTATTACCAAAGGCATTGGCAATGCTTTTGCAAATATCTGTGAACGCATATTGTAACGCAAATAAGTAATAATATCTTTTTCTGAGCTTATAAATCCTCCAATCAACGCAAACGATTTTGCAAAAGTACCGAAGTAAATATCAATACCATCTTGGCAATTTTGCTCTTGCCCTGTTCCTGCGCCTGTTTTTCCGAGTGTTCCTATGCCATGCGCATCATCTACAAATAATCTAAAATTAAATTTACTTTTCAGAGCAATTATTTCTTTAAGCTTTCCTTGATCTCCAC
>JBDHZB010000055.1:0-15914 GCA_039811645.1 Bacteroidia bacterium
CAAGCGGAACCGTTAAATTTCATTACACTTGCCTTATAAGAATTCCCCCAATCGCTGTATATCACATAAGGTGTACCACTTGCATCAATGGCTATGGAGGTATAATCTGCTTTATCTTCTGAAAAACCTGGATTACCCACGTTCACCCAGGCAGAGCCGTTAAATTTCATCACTGTTGCTTTGAGAAAATTTCCCCAGTCACTATATGTCACATAAGGCGTACCGCTCGCATCTACGGCTATGGATATGTAATCTGCTTGCCCTGCAGAAAAGCCCGGAGTTCCCACATTCACCCAAGCAGAGCCGTTAAATTTCATCACGGTTGCTTTATAAGAACTACTCCAATCTTGATATACCACATAAGGCGTGCCGCTCGCATCTATGGCAATAGATGAGCCATTGGCTTGTCCTGCTGAAAATCCTGCAACTCCTACATTTACCCAAGAAGAGCCATTAAATTTCTTTACAGTGACCTTTTGAGAACTTGCATAATCTTGATACGCCACATAAGGTGTGCCGCTTGCATCAATGGCTATGGAAGTATAATAAGCTTGTCCTGCCGAAAAGCCCGGAGTTCCCACATTCACCCATGCAGAACCGTTAAATTTCATTACTGTTGCTTTGTAGGAATTTGCATAATCTCTATACACCACATAAGGCGTACCACTTGCATCAATGGCTATAGAAATACAATCTGCCTGTCCTGCAGAAAAGCCAGGAGTTCCAACATTTATCCAAGCCGATCCGTTAAATTTCATCACAGTGACTCTTCCAGAAATTACTCCATCAGCATATGCTACATAAGGCGTGCCGCTTGCATCCACGGCTATAGAGGTATAATAAGCTTGTCCTGCAGAAAATCCTGCATTCCCTACAGTTATCCAAGTGGAACCGTTAAATTTCATTACGCTTGCTTTCCCAGGAATAGCACCATCTTTATATACCACATAAGGCGTACCACTTGCATCAATGGCCATGGAAGTATAATCTGCTTGCACAAATGAAGGAACGTTGTCATCGTTAGGTCCTAAAGCTTGCCAATTGCATTGTGCTTGTGTTAATACCGGTAAGCATAGTAGTACAAAAACCATGCTTAGTAATTTTTGCAGTTTTGTTTTCATATACTTTGATTTTATTTTGCAAAGATATTAAAAAAAAGTGAAAAAGAAAGAAAAAAGATAGTCTTAACCTTGCTTTATTTTTATACATTTGCGGTCGCAAAAAATTTTTTATGTTAGGATTTCTAAAAAAGTTCTTCAAAACAAAATCAGAAAAAGATGTAGAATCTATTCGTCCTGTTGTAGAAGAAATTAATACCATATATCAAACCTTATCTTCACTTTCAAATGATGAATTAAGAGCTAAAACCAATGGCTTTAAACAAAAAATTCAAGATAACATCGCTGAAGAGAAAAATAAAATTGAAACTATTAAAAAACAAATAGACGCTAATCCAAACATTGATGTTAACGAGAAAGAAGCACTATTTAAAGAAATAGATACTTTAGATAAAAAAATAGTAGAAAAAACAGAAGATATTTTGGAAGAAATATTGCCGGAAGCTTTTGCTGTATTAAAAGAAACGGCACGTCGTTTTTCTGAGAATGAGGTAATAGAAGTAAGCGCAACAGAATTAGATAAAGCATTAGCTTCCAAAAATGATTTTGTACAAATCTCTGGTAGCAAAGCCACATGGCACACAACATGGAATGTTATGGAACATCCTATTAAGTGGAATATGATTCACTACGATGTGCAGCTAATCGGTGGTATGGCACTACATAGCGGAAAAATTTCCGAAATGGCAACCGGCGAAGGAAAAACATTGGTTTCTACTTTACCCATTTATCTTAATGCTTTAGCCGGAAGAGGCGTTCACTTAGTAACCGTAAACAACTATTTAGCAAGACGTGACTGTCAGTGGAATGGTCCATTATTCCAATTTCATGGACTTACTGTAGATTGTATTGATAACTATGAACCGCATTCTTACGAAAGGAAACAAGCTTATGCCTGTGATATTACTTACGGAACCAATAATGAATTTGGCTTTGACTACTTAAGAGACAACATGACTTCCTCGCCCGAAGAATTGGTTCAAAGAGGGCACCATTATGCCATTGTAGATGAGGTGGACTCTGTATTAATTGACGATGCCCGTACCCCGCTTATTATTTCAGGGCCTACTCCTAAAGGGGATAAACACGAATTTAATGAGTACAAACCCATCGTGGAAAAATTAGTAAATGTTCAAAAGCAATATGTACAAACCTGTTTAATTGAAGCAAAAAAACATTTCTCTGCCAACAATGAAAAAGAGGCCGGTATCCCGCTATTAAGAGCTTATAGAGGTCTTCCTAAAAACTCTGCATTAATTAAATTTTTAAGTGAACAAGGCGTTAAAACATTATTACAAAAAACAGAAAACTATTACATGCAAGATCAAATGAAAGAAATGCATAAAATAGATCAAGAATTGTATTTTGTAATAGATGAAAAAAACAATCATGTCGAACTTACCGATAAAGGAATTGATTTAATTGGTAATTATGTTAACGACCATAAATTTTTTGTTATCCCGAATGTTGGAGAAGAAATTGCAGAAATAGAAAAAACAGTCAGTGATATAAAAGAAAGGGCACAAAAGAAAGACACACTTTTGCAAGATTTTAGCTTAAAGAGTGAACGTATTCATACCGTTAATCAATTATTAAAAGCATATACCGTTTTCGAAATAGATGTAGAGTATGTAATAGACAATGGGCAAGTAAAAATTGTTGATGAGCAAACCGGACGTATTATGGAAGGTCGTCGTTACAGCGATGGCTTACATCAAGCAATAGAAGCAAAAGAAAATGTAAAAATAGAAGCTGCTACACAAACCTACGCAACCATTACTTTGCAAAATTATTTTAGAATGTTTCATAAACTATCGGGTATGACCGGTACTGCAGAAACAGAAGCTCAGGAATTTTGGGATATTTATAAATTAGATGTAATGGTTATTCCAACACATCGTGCCGTTATTAGAAAAGACCAAGAAGACTTAGTGTATAGAACAAAACGAGAAAAATATAATGCCGTAATAGAAGAAGTTGTAAAATTAGTAAATGCAGGCAGACCAATATTAGTTGGTACTACATCAGTAGAAAATTCTGAAATACTTAGCCGCATGCTAAAAATGAAAGGCATTAAACACAATGTATTAAATGCCAAACAACATCAAAAAGAAGCGGAAATAGTTACCGAAGCAGGTAAAGCAGGAACTGTAACCATTGCTACTAATATGGCAGGTCGTGGTACCGACATCAAACTTGGTGCAGGCGTTAAAGAAGCCGGTGGATTAGCTATTATCGGAACAGAACGGCATGAATCACGAAGAGTGGATAGGCAGTTACGCGGGCGCTCAGGCAGACAAGGCGATCCGGGAAGTTCTCAATTTTTTGTTTCGTTAGAAGATGATTTAATGCGCTTATTTGGAAGTGAACGCATTGCATCATTAATAGATAGAATGGGTGGATTGGAAGAAGGCGAGCCTATTCAACACTCCATGCTTTCAAAATCAATAGAACGTGCGCAAAAAAAGGTAGAAGAAAATCACTTTGGTACACGTAAGCGTTTAATTGAATACGATGATGTAATGAATGCGCAGCGTGAAGTAATTTATTCACGTCGCAAAAATGCTTTGTTTGGCGATAAACTTAGTATTGATATCGCTAATATGTTTTTTGATACCATAGATGCAATGGTAAGCACGCATCATGCAGATAAAAATTTTGAGGATTTTTCAATAGAGTTTATTCGCGTGTTCGCAATGGAATTACCAATAGATGCCAAAGAATTTACTCAAACTCCTGAACAAGAACTGACAGAAAAATTATTTAAAAGTGTACATGCTCATTATACTGAAAAAAACAACCGCATAGCAGAAACCATTTTCCCGTTTGTTAAAGATGTTTATGCTAATCCTGAAAATAAATTTGAAAACATATTATTTCCATTTACTGACAAAATTCGTCCGGTTCAAATAGTTGCAAATTTGAAAAAATCATTTGAAACAGAAGGAAAAGAAGTGTTACTTACTTTGGAAAAAATGATTGTTCTTTCTATGATAGATGATGCATGGAAAGAGCATTTAAGAGAATTAGATGATTTGAAACAATCAGTACACAATGCCGTTTATGAGCAAAAAGATCCATTGGTAATTTATAAAATAGAATCATTTAATTTATTTAAACAAATGATTACTTCTATCAATCATAATATTGTGTCATTTTTAATGCGCGCTCAATTGCCCGTAGAAGAAGAAACACAGCAAGTTAAAAGAGCACAGTTTGTAAATCAAGTACCTCAGCAAAGAAAAGAACGTTTGGTAGAAACCAGATCTGATGGAACGGAAGAAAATGCCGTAGCCGAAAAACCAAAACAACAACCGGTTAGAGTTGGAGAAAAAGTAAGACCGAATGACCCTTGTCCTTGCGGCAGCGGAAAGAAATATAAGAAATGCCACGGCGTAGGAGCATAATTACACCTTTACGCCCATTATGCAAAAATCATCTATTTGTTCATTTTTATTCATCCATTTGTGAATAAATATTTCTGCTTCTTTATGTTGTTCTTGTAAACTAAGGTGAGCAATAGAAATAATAAAATTCCTAAATCCGGATATTTTAAGTTTCTTAGATTTTTCTCCTCCCGGCTGATCAACATAGCCATCAGAAAACAAATAAATTATATCATTTTTATTTAGCTCATAACGATGGTTAGTAAAATCCATAGTATCATCTGTAAATCCTCCAATAGCCATTTTGTCCGGCTTAGTTTCCAACAAAGTATTATTTGATTTTATAATCCACAATGGTCTGTTTGCGCCTGCATATTGTAGTTGTGTATAAATATTTTGTGTGTCTGATTTTTCCATGCAACACAAAACTATATCCATACCATCTCTGGTAGCATCTTTCATGGTGTCTTGCTGTAACGTTCTCTTTACTTCCCGATTGACATATTTTAATACAGCAGCCGGTGTATCTGTTTGCTCTACGGCATCAGAAAGTTTTTGGCTACATATCATGCTAACTAATGAGCCGGGCACACCGTGTCCTGTACAGTCTGCAACAGCAAACCACAGTTTGTTTTTAACTTGTTTTACAAAATAAAAATCGCCGCTGATAATATCTTTTGGTTGATAATAAATAAAATAGTTTAGTAATTTATTAAGTTCGTTTTCTTGTGGTAAAATAGAGTTTTGGATACGTTGCGCATAAGTAATACTATCTAAAACCTCTTTGTTTTTTTCTTCAACAATTTTCTTCTGTTGCACTATAATATTATTTTGTTGATTTGACTGTTTCAAGCTGCGCCATACATATACACCAAAACCTACAGCTAATAACATACAGATAACAACAAAGATTAAAACTGCTTGTTGATGTCGTTTTTCAGTTTTAGCAATAGCTCTTTCCTGCTCCTGTTGTGCTTTTAAAATAGTTTCTTTTTTTTCATATTCGTACCTCTGCTCCTCCTCTATTTGTTTCTTAATATTCTTTTCACTATTAATACTATCTCTAAAAATAATATACTTTTTATAATGTTTATAGGATTTTTCCGGTTGGTGTAACTTATCATATAATTCACTCAAAGCAAAATTACATTCTTTTATCCCCTCTATATCATCAATTTCCTCAGAAATTTTAAGAGATTCTGCTAAATATTTTTCTGCTTCTTTGTATTGATTCATTCTAGAATATGTAACTCCAACGTTGTTCATATCTATAGCAATAGCAAGTTTTCTACCCATCTTTTGATCTGATTCTAATGCTTTTTTATAATAATTTAGCGCCTTATCATTTTCATTATTTACCATATAGACGGCTGCCATATTAGATAAGTTATTTGCCATTATTGACATATTACCGGATTGCTCCGCTATTTGATATGCGCTTTGAAAATAATTCAGTGCTTGAGGATATTGTTTCATTTTCTTATAAACATTCCCGATATTGCTATAACATACACTCATGCTTGCTTTGTCGTTATTCTTCTTATTGAGATTTAATGCCTTAAAGTAGAAGTCTAATGCCTTTTTGTATTCATTTTGATAAGAATATACTAGACCTATATTGACAAATACAGACGAAGTAATTTTTTCAAATTTGTTTTTTTCACAAATAGCAAGTGCTTTAAAATATAATTCAAGAGCTTTAGAGTACTCTGTTTTATCGGAGTAAACAAGTGCCATATTATTATAATTATTTGCCATTCCGTTCTCATTATTAATAGCAGTATTTAGTTTTAGTGCATCAGAAAAATATTCAATAGCTTTGGAAAAATCACCCTTTACCCAATAGCCTATACCACAAGTATTATACGCATTAACTTTACCATTAATAAAATCTAATTTTTCTGAAATCAAAATAACCCTCTTACTAATTGCAATGGTACTATCAGGGTTAATATTCTGTAATGCAAAAGCCATCTTACCAATTTCCATAACTCCATTTGTATCTTTCTTATTAATAATTTCAGTTACATTAATAGCCTGCAGTTTTTTATAAATAGAATCTCCTATTTTATTTTGTGCAAAAAAAAATGAAGTGTCAAAAAAACACAACACAATAAGACATGTAATGATAGCACAAAATCTATTTTTCATATTATTTGCAATATTAATAATTTGATTTTACAAAAAGAGTATAATTAAAATTTTATGTATTTTTGCGACACTTTTGCCCGGATGGTGGAATTGGTAGACACGTACGTTTGAGGGGCGTATGCTGCAAAGCGTGGGGGTTCAAGTCCCCCTTCGGGTACTACACTTAATTTAGTAAAATTATTTACTAAAAAATCCTAATCTTTATTCCTTCTATAATTTAGTAACCAAAATTAAAGTATCTTTAAGGCATAATCATAAGCTATTATGAAAATTATTTTGTTTGATTTACCGGAAGATTGGGCAAATTTATTACCGCTAACCTTTACAGACACCATTGCCGATATTAGGGTAGGAATTTACACCATTAAAGAAAGGTGGCAGAAAATTTTTCCAAATACTGATATTTATACTTTATCAGCAGATTACTTATCACAAAACAATATTGATTATGATGCTGCCGATTGTATTTATATTAATGCTACCATACTGCCTTCTGAATCCTTGATAAAAAAAATTACTGCTTTAAACGAAAACAAAGGACTCAAACACAATGATGACACACTTATTGCTTACAGAGGCTTAATAAAATCTAATACACAAAATTTTATTTTTCCATTTGCTGATGTTAATTTTGACATCCATTCGGCAAATCCTTTTTATCAAAAAGCATTATTGCAAGCAGATATTATTGAAGAACCTGTTATATTGATAAAAAAACCTCATGATATTTTTTTACATAATGGAATGGCTATCCAATTTGATTTTGAGAGATTTGTTTCTGAACTTCCAAAAGGACTATTAATGTCAAGCAATAAACTAATCGGCTCTGAAAAAAAATTATATATATCTCCAACCGCCAAAGTAGAAGGCGCGATCATTAATACCGATACAGGGTATGTGTATATTGGTGATGGTGCAGAGGTAATGGAGGGGAGTTTAATCAGAGGTCCATTTGCATTATGTAATGATGCTACACTAAAAATGGGCACTAAAATATATGGCGCAACAACTATTGGTCCACATTGTAAAGTAGGCGGAGAAGTAACCAATAGTGTTTTTTCTGCCTTCTCTAACAAAGCACACGATGGATTTATAGGAAATTCTATCATTGGCAAATGGTGTAATCTTGGCGCAGATACCAACAATAGTAATCTAAAAAATAACTACGGAGAAGTAAAAACATATAATTATGCTACAAATACTCTACAAAATACAGAGCTTCAGTTTTGTGGACTTGTAATGGGCGACTATAGTAAATGTAGCATCAACACTATGTTTAATACCGGCACTATAGTGGGTGTTGGGGCTAATTTGTTTGGTGCAGATTTTCATGATAAACACGTCCCTTCATTTGCGTGGGGCAGCAGCAATAATTATACTACCTATCAAATAGAAAAACTTTTTTATACTGCCAATGAAATGATGAAAAGAAGGCACACAGAACTTTCTAACGCCCAAAAAGAAATTGTTAACCATATCTTTAAATTAACCAAAGTACATAGGAGTTGGGAACACATTAAATAATTTAATTTTTACATTAATGAAAAACATACTGTATTTTTTTCTGATTACAATAAGTTGCCTAAACATTACAAAGGCTCAAACCGATGAAGATGTAATTCGTTACTCTAACTTAGGGGTCGGAGGCTCTACACGATTTATGGGGATAAGCGGCGCCATGGGTGCTATGGGTGGAGATATGTCCTGCGCTTCTTATAATCCTGCCGGGCTGGCAATGTACAGAAGAAGTGATTTGAATGTTTCATTTGGCTTAAAAATCACAAGCACAACATCTGCTTTTAATGGTAATAATACACAACAAGGAGATGCTACAATGAGTTTAAATTCCTTTGGTTTACTAATGAATTGGGTTGATAAACAAAATAAATATAATCGTCATTCTTTTGGATTTACAATTAACCAACTGCAAAATTTTTCTCAGACATTTCAAATTCAGGGACGACCAACTCCTAACAAGTCAATGACATTAGATATGCTGGATTACACAAAAGGTGTGCTTCCGCAAAACTTAGACCCTACATACGAAGGAGCCGCCTTTAATACCTACTTAATAGATACAATTAATGGGCACTACTACTCTTTCTTAGATGTATCAAAATCATTTATGCAAACTAAAACTGTTAGTACATCGGGTAGAGTAAATGAAATGTCTTTCTCTTATGCCTATACTATGGAAGATAAACTATACGTCGGCGCCAGCATAGGCATTCCTTTTATTAAATACGGTTATCAATCTAATTATTCAGAAAAAGATGATAAAGACCAAATGTACATTCATTACAATCCCGCTGATACGTCATTTCAAAGTTCATACAACTATCCTGTTTATTACTATCAAGGCTATGGGGGGCTTTCATCTTTTAGTTACCAATCTACATATACAACAACAGCCACCGGCGTTAATGTAAAACTTGGTGCAATATACAGGCCAACCGATTATTTTCGCTTTGGAGGATACATACATTCGCCTACATGGTATAAAGCAAAAGATATTTACCAATATACACTTGTTACAAAATGGGACGAAGGACAAAGTGCCACCATTACTGCTCCAACAAACGGCGGATACTATAACTATACCATTGTTACGCCTATGAAGTTTGGTGTTTGTGCATCAGGGATTATTGACAAACTGATTGCCATTAATGCCGATTATGAATTGATTAATTACAGTACAGGCTTGCTAAAAAGCGGTGATGCTGGCGTATTTGACAATGCCAACAAAGCACTATCTGAAAAATATAAAACAACGGGCAATTTAAGATTCGGTGCTGAGTTAAATACAAATCCTGTTATGTTTCGTGCAGGATGGGCTTCTTACGGCAGTCCGTTTGGAAATCAATTTACAGGAAACTATGTACGTAATTCTTTTTCCCTTGGCTTTGGTTGGAGAGGCACTAACTTCTACTATGATTTTGCTATTATAGAATCTTTTATAGGGAAACAAAACTATTATATGTACAACCCAAAATATTGTGATATTTCCACACTCAAAACAAACTTTACACAAGTTGTATTTACACTTGGCTTAATCGGGAAACGTTCTGACCAAAACACCGATGATGATACATATAACAATCAATCGGATAATAATTACAAGCAACCTAACACATCTGATGACAAGCCACGCAATACAATTCCTTACTAACATAATATGAATACATTAGCACTTAACCCATGGAAAGATTATGAATTATTAGATGTTGGTAATTTTAAAAAGTTAGAACGTTTTGGTAATTATGTTTTAATAAGACCGGAACCACAAGCGCTATGGGACAGTAAATGGAATACCGGTAAATGGAAACAATCGGCACATGTGGAGTTTATTCAAAAAGGCAGTAATAACGGTACATGGAATAAACTAAAGCCTATACCGGACAGATGGACTTTTTCATGCCCGCTTGACAAACAAATTAATTTAAATTTAAGACTCAGTTTAACCGGATTTAAACATATAGGTGTTTTCCCTGAGCAGTCTGTTAATTGGTTAGATATTTATCGGTTTTTAAATCCACTTTCAAATACAAAAATGCTTAATCTTTTTGCATATACGGGTGCTGCAAGTATTGTAGGAGCGCTTGCCAAATCACAAGTAACGCATGTAGATAGTATTAAACAAATTGTTACATGGGCAAATGATAACGCCCAACTAAATGATATTAATACCATAAAATGGATTGTTGACGATGCGTTGAGTTTTGTAAAAAGACAAGTTAATAAAAACGCACAATACGAATGCATTGTGCTAGACCCACCGGCGTATGGGCACGGACCAAAAGGAGAAAAATGGAAATTAGAAGAACTACTTAATGAAATGATGATGATGGTTCTGAAACTATTAAACCCAAAAAAACATTTACTAATTGTGAATGCCTATTCTTTAGGGCTTTCTGCATTGGTATTAAAAAATCTTTTACAAGATTATGCCATGCAGACCTCCTCTCAATTAGAAATCGGAGAGTTGTATATCCCTTCACAAACGGGCTTATCTTTACCACTTGGTATTTACGGTAAGTTAAGAAAGAACTGAATTAATGAATTACAACCGATTTGCTTATCGCTTTGATAACCACCATGTAATAAAATAAATAATTCCCAATAAAGCAGAGTACCATAATACTGCTATTAGCGCAGCTAAAAAAGTACTCATAAAAGGATTGCCTATAATACTCAAGATTGTAATTGGAAATACCAGTAAAATAAAAGATAGTATGAGAAGTATTAGCTTAATAATAGTAAAATATTTTACTGTTTTATTTGTTTTATATTCTTCTGATTTTTTTGCTATTTTTAATTGATGAAAAAATTTAAATCCGATAATTGGGAGCAAAAATGTTAAGATAAGTAATAATAAAACAGCCGGTATAACTAATCCTTCAAAGAATGTAATGTTTAAGAACGTAAATGGATTAAGATAGAATAAATAATAGTAAAAGCAAGCAAATATAAATGTTATAAGATAAATGATTAATTCTTTTATTTGTAATTTCCATGTGTTTGTATTGTTTTCGGGATAGTTATCCGTCTTGTTTTTATAGCTATTCGAAACTACTGTGTTCAAAATAGTTTTAGGAGTACTTATTACAGGTGCTATATTTTTTATGTATTTCTTATTCTGTATATGTTTCTTATTTACTCCACAAGTTAATACCTCTCTTGTAATGTTACTATATGATTCCTTAACACTTATGTTTCTTAAACTATATATTGGTTTAATTTTATCTCGAACAATTCTATGCTGACAAGTATTATTTTTATGATTATATTGTGATTTTATATTTAATAATGAGAAGTGATTCTCAATATAAACTCCTTTTCTGTATAGTCTTTTTTGTAAAGTACACCCAAAGATAAAAAATAATAATACTAGCAGAATAAATTTTACTTTCATCTTTTAATTAATTTTTGAGAGTATATCAACCATTCTTTACTATAAAGACTAATAAAATATATACCTGCGGCATAATTACTTATATTTAATTTTATTTTTTGTTCACTATTTTGTATTATTTTTTCTAGACAATCGCCTGCTATATTAGTTATTTCTATTCTATCATATCTAAAATCATTAGGAATGATTATAGCGATTTCATCATCTGCTGGATTAGGAATAATTTGTATAAATTCAGAATTTGTATTATCTTGGGCACCTGCTTCATGATAGGTATTTTCAGATTGAATATTGCCAATAATATTTTCTTTTTGATATTCAATATAATGTGGTTTTATAGAAAATCTTAGCGTACCATTATAAGTACTATCTTCGTTTTGAGCAATATTATTTCCATAGTTAAATGGAATACCTTGGCTAATTGTTTTATATGAATAAGAGACGTCTATAGTAGGATCATAATTACCGTTCTCTATTGCACAGTCATACTTTTTAATATAAAAGCGAATACCAGCATCAGAAATACTACTTGTAGTACCATCTGAAACACCCCATGTCACAGCACCTGCCTTAATATATGTCTCTCCTCCATCTCCCATCGTTGATGTCGCCTTTAATATAATTTCCTTTCCTGCACGTATATAATTTGTATTAGTATAAAAGGGTAATTTTGTTTTTTCCATATATACAGTTTCGTAAGCATCTACCTGTGTTTTATATGAATTACTTGCTGTAAGGGGAATAGGCGTCGGGTTGTAATAACCACCGCTCCAATATGGTACAGTAGATGAGTTAATATAATAATGACTTAAATTAATATATTTTGGGATACTTATGCCTCCATCATACGCTGTTTTCATTGACCATAAGTTGAAGTACAACATGTAGTCTATAGCAGGATACTCACCTGTCCAAGTATTATTGCCTATTCGTTCAGGATGATCTAGCCTTGTATCGGTACTCCACCCTAATGAGCTATAATTACTTGTACCACCAAGATTGAAGTGATCGCAAGGATTCATTTCATTTAAAAGAAATAGTGGGTTATTCCGTTGGGGATAAATATTTCCTCCATCGTTATTAATTATTAAATCACCGCCATGTAATATATATCTTCCTAATGGGGCATGAAATAAGTACCAATAATAATTACCCACTGAGGCTATTTTATCAATTCTTTCTGCTGTCCTATTCATATAATACAGCCCTCCAAAAAATGTTGGAGAAATAATACCCGGCAATGGTTGTAAATAAATACAATTACAAACAGCCGCAATATTAGCCGGCATAGTATTATCTACAATTTGTATCCCAAGTGGTGAAGCAAGGATGGTAAGCCCCCACCACGTAGTATATCCTACAGTAAGTGAATACCAAGTATGATATTGCGCAGTAATATTATATGGTGATTTACATAAAGATGGAGCTACAACCGACCATAAATTATGATCTCCAAAACTATAATGATCTAATACACATTCACTTTCAGCTAAAGGATAGCTATATGGATTATTTCCTACTAATGAACTTTGGTTACAATTATCGGGTCTTTTTATCATCCAATCTAATCCAGGACAACCACTGCCGTCACACTTCTTAGGGTTCCTGATATTATCAACAATTCTTTTGGCGATAGCTTTTGCTTCTTCATTAATGGAGGTTTGTCCATCCTGAAACCAAAATGTATTACCATTTCTATCTTTAGCTTGTTGAGAAGATGGTACAAACTTTCTCACAAATGCTAATCCGTATAGCAAAGAATAGACCTGATCTTGGCTAATATAAAAAAGCCCTCCTGTATAATTATTACCATGTATTTCATAATCATCACACCAACTACTACTGGCTCTACTCATTCCTGAAGCAAAGTAACTTGCAAATCCACGTGATTGGCTATTATTATTAATCCCTTTCGAAAAATAATTAAAATGATCATAATTATTTTGAATAAAATCACATGGCACATCGTCTCTAACAAAAAAACCATTTAAATTTCCAATGCAATTAGAATTGTTAAGTGTTGCTTCTGCTTTATAATCTAGTCTATTAATAGCATATAAAGCACAAGAAAGTTCATATAATGTAGAATCTGTTTTTTGATTATTAGAAGATAGTAATTGATATTCTAGTGCTAACATTGCAATATAGTATCCAAGTGTTGATGTACCATCTCCTATTTGCAAGCCATCAGCAGGACTAGAAAATGAAGTTGACACACTATTTTCTCCATAAACTCCTCTTTCATTAAACACCAAGCTCTCACCTGGGCCTATTCCAACTTTTACAAAGTCATTATTTAACCGAGATTTATAGTACCAATATTTACGATGATTGATAGTAAAATTCTGTCCATGTGCATAAATTATAAATAGTAATAATATAAAAATAATAATTATCTTATTTAGCAAAATACATCTCATAAGTATTACTATTTTCTATTTTCCTGATTTTAAATTCCTTATGGTTCAGTTTGAGTATCTTCCAATATCCCTCTTCGTAATGACCACCTATACCTATACCAAAATAGCAATAATCATCTTTACCATTTAACTGAATATGACCACGTATGCCGTAATGAGTTGTTTGATACGATGGGGCATATTGAAAATAAATAGTTTGATCGCCCCGCCCATGCTGATAATTTAAGATATCTTGTCGTGTTATATTAATTTCATAGGATTCAATATCAGGTATAGTTTGTTTTATTAAAAACATACTGTCTGTACCATTAACTTTTAACGATCTTAATGTTAAGTGCTTCCATCTTGAAACCGCTACATCCGGAGGTTCCATAATTAAAATATTTTCAGGATACTTTTTACATTCATTTATGAGAAGAAGTATTATTCCTGATAATAAAACACTCTCTATTAAGAACCTATTATTTTTATACCTAAATAATCCTTTCATTGCTATTTATTTTTTCTTATTTTCTTCTTCCAAATATTCTATTCGTTCGTTAAGTTTAATAATATACAACATCTGTTCTTCTATCTTCTCTAATAATTTTGGTATTATCTCATGCACATTGATACCACATTCTTCTATTTCTTTTGTAGTAGGTATTCCTTTCAGGTGGTGATTAATTTGAATATATTTCTCAACATCTTTTATAGAAGGTAATGAATATGTTTTTGTAAAAACATAATCCGGCCATGGATTCCATTTAGTAAGAGGATCTAATAGCACAAGTTCCATAGCACCTATTTTACCTCCTACTTGTAATATCGCATCTGCATGTATACTATTACTTTTTATGAGTTTTGCTCCAATAAATGTTTTACCATCAGTTGTTACTTGAAAAACTGTAGGAGATGTTATTGAAGTCAGACCACTAGACCATTTTTTAATTGTTAATGCTGGGTTACCACTTTCACAAACAATGGTAGTTCTACCATCTCCTTTAACTTCAAAAACATTAACTCCATTGTATTTTGTAGTATTATAGTTATTAATTGTTAAAGCCGACATCTGCACATTCCATGTCCTTTCTAATATTCCTCGTCCATCATTAGCATGAATCTCTAACGCTATATTATTTGGATCGTTTACTATTCCCCACGTAGAATCTCCTATTTCTAAATGCTTTTGCATATTGACAAAATCTCCCATAAATACCCCTCCTCCATTTACATTAATTAATGTGTTTCTCTTACAATGATAATTAATTAATAAATCAGGCAAGGTATTTCCTGTTGCTAACCCATAAACATCAATCATTCCTCTACCTGTTGGATATTCAGCTCCCAGTATTAATCCCCCACTTACACCCGGAGCCATTTGAGATTGACATATAATAGCATTGGATACAATAGTTGCTCCTAAATTAGTTGGCATTGTTGGGCATGAGGGGAGAGGGATCACGGGCAAGCCCGGCAAACTCCCACCACCCAATACAAAAAAATTTCCATTAGAATTTTTTGTTACTGCTAAATTCGCAATAGTGTCAAAGAATAAAGCATTGTGTAATTTTAAATTACCGACAATATTTGTATTTCCGCTTACTTCAAAGTTACCTCCTACTTTTAAATTCTGTGTGATATAGGCATCTTTGTTTACTATTAAACTATCTGTTTGATGAATTCCTGAACTTAAACTGTCTGTTTTAGTTACGCTCGAACTGATTGTGTCGGCTTTTACTGCTGTTGCTGTAAATGTATTTTGAGCTTCTACACTAAACATAACAACATTTAGTATTATGATTATCTTTGCAAGTTTACTACTCTCTGATGCTCTGATGCTCTGATGCTCTGATGCTCTGATGCTCTGATGCTCTGATGCTCTGATGCTCTGATGCTCTGATGCTCTGATGCTCTGATGCTCTGATGCTCTGATGCTCTGATGACA
>JBDHZB010000056.1:0-15169 GCA_039811645.1 Bacteroidia bacterium
AGAATATATTTTACTTTTTCCATAATCTGAACATTTTGTAGTTTATACTTACCGTAGTTAATAAATGTCCTTCCAAAGTAGAACTTTTTTCTTTCTCTATTGTAACAATGTTGTTAGTAATTTCGTATTTTAATTCATTGGTAAGGTGAATCATGTATTGTGTCATTACAGTAATATCAAATCTTTCGGTAAGATTAAAATGCGCTCCTACACCACATTGCACAGCAGAACCCCAGCGATCTTTTGAAATACTTGAGTTTTGTATATCTGTTTTTTTATTGTAATCAAAGCAATGACCGGCTACAATATATGGCTGAATTAATTTCGGAAATACTAAATTTTTAAATGGATAATATCCTACCGACCAGCCTATGTGCGTATATTCACTGCGTACTCTGTTATTCATATTGATCGAAATATAATCACCAAACCAATCTGTATTTACACTATTGCTTAATAATATTCTGAATTGACCTCCGGAACCTATACCGGTTCCATCATCACTAAAGGCGCTAAATGTGCTCCTCATACCAAAAGAGAACCAACCTGCCTTGTTTATATCTTGCGCTTTTAAGACGGATAATGCCACTAATATATATACGAGGATTGTTTTCATTTATAATATAAACGCGAAAGTAACAAAAAAATTATTGTATTTTTGTGGAATGTCTTTTAGAATTGTTCATGTATATTTTTGCGCTGCTCTTATTGGGTTCAAGGTGTTAGCTCAATATCCCCTGCCAATAGGGTTAGACACGCTAACTGTTTTTGAAAGTGGGAAGCATCTTGTTTCCGGCAGTGCCGGCGGTTTGAATTACTGTAATATATTTAATGCAGACATAAACGGAGATGGGTTAAAAGACATCGTTCTGTACGATAAAATTCATTTTTTAAATTATGGTAAAACAAAGTGTTTTATCAATGTTGGTACAGTTGGTCAAGCAAAATACCAATACCATTATTATTATTCCAATGCATTTCCTGTACTTGTAAATTGGGCTGAATATCTCGACTTTAATAATGATGGTAAGGTTGATATTTTTACTTCTACTACAGGCGGCATTAAAGTTTTTAAGAATATTTCAATCGGCAATCAACTGAAATTTCAATTATTCAAAAATATCATTTATTCCAACTATAACCCAACAGGAACAGCTCAATACATACCTATTTATGCGGCATTTGTAGGATTACCGGGAATTATAGACATTGATAATGACGGAGATTTAGATATTTTGTCATTTTCATCTACAGGGTTTTCTATAGAATATCATATTAATAAAAGCATGGAACTTTATGGTAGTGCCGATAGTTTGGTTTATGAAATTAATACTAATTGTTGGGGAAATATCTCTGAGAATAATTGCAGTATTAGTATAGGACAATGCAATGGACGAACTCCTAAAAGTGATTACAATAATAAAGTATATCATAGCGGTTCTTGTTTGATGTGCTTTGACCCCGACAATGATGGCGATAAAGATTTAATTCTTGGCGATGTAACTTGCAATAATATAATATATGCCAATAATAACGGCACACCATCAAATTGTTTAATTAATGATACAACAAAACTTTACCCTAATTATCCCGGTAAAAATTCAACTCAAATTATTAAGATGAGCAGCTTTCCCTGCACATATAACTTAGATATAGATAATGATGGTAAGAAAGATTTATTGGCAAGCCCGAATATTAATAATGGTGAGAACTTTAAAAATATTTGGCTTTATAAGAATATCGGAACTTCAAAAGATAGTTTTATTTTTGTAAAAAATAATTTCTTAACAGAAGACATGATAGATGTTGGAGAAGGAGCGTATCCATTATTAATAGATATTAATCAAGATGGTAAAAAAGACTTGTTGATAGGCAATCACGGATATTTTAATTTGTTTAGTCCAACAGCTAATATTAGTTCTTTAACTTATTATCAAAACATTGGAACAATTACTACGCCACAGTTTTCTTTAGTTACAAGAGATTATCTTAACCTTTCTGCATTAAATAAATTAGGATTATTCCCCACATCAGGAGACATAGATGGTGACGGCGATATAGATTTACTTGTAGGAGATAGTCAGGGGAATTTAACATGGTTAGAAAACACAGCAGGAGCAGGATTTCCGTGCAATTTTTCTATTACACACAACAATGCTTTTGGAATTACAGTCCCTTATCCTCCTATTTTTCCGCAATTATTTGATGTCAATAGCGACGGTAAGCTTGATTTAATTATTGGCAATAAACAAAGCCGAATTACATATTACAAAAACATCAGCATTACTTCTACACCTAATTTTTCCATGATTACAAATAATTTTGGTAATGTTAACACAAATCCTCACCCCATACAGTATGCAGGCGATGGCGCATGTATCCCATTCATGTATCAAGAAGGAACTAAAAAATACCTATTGTGTGGAAGTATGAGTGGTAATCTTTTTTTATATAATCAAATAGAAGGAAATGAAACATCTAATTTTAATTTACTGGATACCATGGTTAACAGCATTAATAATGGACTAAAATCCTCACCTCAATATGTAGATATTAATAACGATACTAAAAGAGATTTAATAGTAGGAAACTATGCCGGCGGCGTTACTTATTACTCATCAAAAACAGTTGGTATTAATGAAGTGAATGATGCTGCTCTCCTAAAAATTTATCCTAATCCAACGCAAAATTTATTATATATAGAACATCAAAATAACACAAATATTAAGCTGACCATCTATGATATTACAGGCAAGGAAATAACATCAGAAATTATACAATATCCAAAAAATCACATTGATATTTCAGAATTGACACAAGGTATTTACTTTTTAAAAACAGAAATAGTACAGCAAGTTTATTTTTTTAAGATTATTAAAAATTAAGTAATGGTTTGCTATGCGTCATAATATTGGTGTATATTTTTTAAAAAAAGTGCATAATTTACCCTAAGTTTTAACCACCATATCAATATATTTTTGGTATTTTTGCCCAAAAATTTTAAGTATGGCAAATCAAATAGGGACTCGTGCAAACGACAATGTTTTAAATGAAATTGGATTGAAAAACTACAATACAGCGTATTGGAATTTAGACCCTGCTCAATTAGTAACTGAAACTATTTTAAGAAAACAAGGAACCCTTACAGATGTGGGTGCTCTAATGGTAGATACCGGCGAATTTACAGGACGTTCTCCAAAAGACAAATTTGTGGTAAAAGACAGTAACACTGAAAATTCCGTTTGGTGGGGTGATATCAACTATCCTTTTAGTCCTGAAAACTTTGACAAACTACATCAAAAAGTACTTAAATTCTTTGAAGGAAAAGATATTTTTGTAAGAGATTCTTATGCATGTGCCAACCCAAAACACCGATTAAATATTAGAGTAATTGCGGAAACACCTTGGGCTAATTTATTCAGCCACAATTTGTTTTTAAGACCAAGTAAAGAAGAAATTAAATCATTTAAACACGATTGGTTAATATTAAATGCTCCGAGCTTTATGGCAAATGCTAAAGAAGACGCTACACGTCAGCACAACTTTGCTATCATAAACTTTACAAAAAAAATTGTTTTGATTGGCGGCACGGCTTATACCGGAGAAATTAAAAAATCCATTTTTACTGTATTAAATTATATTTTACCTCATGAAAAAAATATTTTATCCATGCATTGCTCGGCCAATGTTGGAAAAAATGGAGATACAGCTATCTTTTTTGGATTATCCGGAACAGGGAAAACAACACTGTCATCAGACCCTGAAAGAGCCTTGATTGGTGATGATGAACATGGCTGGAGTGATGATGGTGTATTTAACTTTGAAGGCGGTTGCTATGCCAAATGCGTTAACCTAAGCAAAGAAAGTGAACCACAAATATACAATGCTATTAGATTTGGTTCTTTACTTGAAAACACAAGATTTATTCCTGAAACCACATCTATAGATTATACCAATATTTCCGTTACAGAAAATACCAGAGTGAGTTATCCTTCATACTATATAGATAATGCGCTTACACCGGCTATGGGGAGTACTCCAAAAAATATTTTCTTCTTAACCTGCGATGCATACGGTGTACTTCCGCCAATCGCAAAACTTACAGTAGAACAAGCTATGTATTATTTTATTACAGGATATACTGCTAAAGTTGCCGGAACAGAAATGGGGATTACCGAACCAACAGCTACTTTTTCAGCATGTTTTGGAAAAGCATTTTTGCCATTACATCCGGCAAAGTATGCGCATCTGCTAGGAGATAAATTAAAACAAGGGAATATTAATGTGTGGCTTGTAAATACAGGATGGATTGCCGGCGGAGCCAAGAAAAGCAAGCGTATGAAGTTATCTTATACACGTGAATTAATTCATGCAGCTTTAAGTGGAGAGCTTGCCAAATCAGGATTCGAAAAAATTCCATTTTTTAATCTTGAATTTCCAAAAACTTGCAGAAGTATTCCCGCTAATGTTCTTAATCCTAGAGAATCTTGGGAAAATAAAAACGACTATGATAAAGCCGCAATGGAATTAGCTCAAAAGTTTATAGATAACTTTGAACACTTTAAAGATCTTGCATCAAAAGAAGTTGTTGCAGCAGGTCCACATACTAAATCTGCTGTTGTTTCTTAAAATTTATTTTGTAAAAGAAAAAGTTTAACCTAAATTTGCCGCTCTATAAAATAATGGAGGGTGTAGCTCAGGTGGTTAGAGCGTCAGATTGTGGATCTGAAGGCCGTGGGTTCAAGTCCCATCACTCTCCCTTTTAATTTATCTTCCATTAGATTTCCTTTTTAAGTGTTTTCCCCTTTATAGTGGGGCAAATTATTTTATGTTTATGCAAAGCTCTTCTTATACAAATAATGGAGCTTTGAAAATAGCCGTATCAAAAATCCTCTATATTGTTGCCAACATATAATGTTAATTCCGATAGAGATTTTTTATAGAGAAAATTTAAAAGTAAAACTGCTGCTTATTTTTTGTTGTGCAGCAGCGTATTCATTCAAAAAGATGTGGTCCCACTTGGGTTCGAACCAAGGACCCTCAGATTATGAGTCTGATGCTCTAACCGGCTGAGCTATAGGACCAATTTATAAAAATCGAAGCGCAAATAAGAAAATTTTTATGCAAAAAATCAAATTTTATTTTTCAGAAGATAAAGAGGCGCAAAGATATTCTCTATTCATTCTTGCAATATTTTCTAAAGATATATTTTTAGGACATTCTGCTTCGCAAGCTCCTGTATTGGTACAATTACCAAAGCCTTCTTCATCCATTTGACTTACCATATCTAAAACTCTTTGTTTCTTTTCAGCTTGTCCTTGAGGTAATAAAGCAAATTGAGAAATTTTAGCAGAAACAAAAAGCATGGCAGAAGCGTTTTTACAAGAAGCAACACATGCCCCACAACCGATACAAGCTGCTGCTGCAAATGCTTTATCAGCATCATCTTTAGGAACAAGGAGAGCGTTGGCATCTTGGGCACTTCCTGTGTTTACAGATACAAAGCCGCCTGCTTGCATTACTCTGTCAAATTGGGTTCTATCTACTGCCAAATCTTTAATAACCGGAAATGCATTGGCACGCCATGGTTCTACTACAATAGTATCTCCATCTTTAAATGAACGCATATGTAGCTGACATGTTGTAACTCCTCTTAATGGACCATGAGGGCGACCATTAATGTACATACTGCACATACCACAAATACCTTCTCTGCAATCGTGGTCAAAAGCAATAGGTTCTTTGTTTTCATTAATAAGTTGTTCATTTAAAACATCAAACATTTCTAAAAAAGACATGTCTTCAGAAATCTCATTTAACTGATATGTTTCAAACTTTCCTTGGTCATTTTTATTTTTTTGTCTCCAAACTTTTAATGTGATTTTCATAATCAAAATTTAATATTTTGTAATTTATTTATAGCTTCTTTGAGCAATTTTAATATTCTCGAATTTAAGTTCTTCTTTATGTAATTCCCAGTTGTTTGTTTCTTTATATTCCCATGCGGCAGCGTAGCAGAAGTTAGCGTCATCTCTTAATGCCTCTCCTTCTTCTGTTTGAAACTCTTCTCTAAAGTGTCCGCCACAACTTTCGTTTCTGTGTAATGCATCTATGCACATAAGTTCTCCAAGTTCCATAAAGTCGGCTACTCTTCCTGCTTTTTCAAGTTCAGGGTTAAATTCTTTATCGGTACCGGGTACTCTCAAATCTTTCCAAAATTCTTCACGCAATGCTCTAATTTCCTGAATAGCTTCTTGAAGTCCTTTGCTGTTTCTTGCCATGCCACATTTTTCCCACATTATTTTTCCAAGTTTTTTGTGGAAGTGATCAACTGAATGCGTGCCTTTAATATTTAATAATTTACTAATTTGTTCTTTTACTTCATTTTCGGCTTTTTCAAAAGCTTCATGTGTTGTAGAGATTGGTTTTGTTCTGATTTCTCCATTTAAGTAAGCTCCGATTGTGTAAGGAATTACAAAGTAACCATCTGCAAGCCCTTGCATTAATGCAGATGCTCCAAGTCTATTGGCACCATGGTCGCTAAAGTTGGCTTCACCTAGTGCATACAATCCCGGTATAGTAGTCATTAAGTTGTAATCAACCCATAAACCGCCCATAGTGTAGTGTACAGCAGGGTAAATCATCATTGGATTATCATAAGGGTCAACACCTGTAATTTGTTTATACATATCAAACAAGTTACCGTATTTTTCTTCTACTATTGGTTTTCCTAATTTTCTTAGTTGCTCTTCCGTAGGATTTTTGATACCGTGTTTATGAGCTTCAATCATACCATACTTGTACTTTAAATTATACGCAAAGTCTAAGTAAACAGCTTCTCCGGTTGCGTTTACACCAAATCCTGCATCACATCTTTCTTTGGCAGCACGGCTGGCAACATCACGCGGTACTAAATTTCCAAAAGCAGGATATCTTCTTTCTAAGTAGTAATCTCTTTCTTCTTCTTTTAAATCATTCGGATTTTTTTTACCTTCTCTGATTGCTTTAGCATCTTCTATTTTTTTTGGAACCCAAATCCTTCCGTCATTTCTTAATGATTCAGACATTAATGTTAGTTTGGATTGATGTTCTCCGGACACAGGAATACAAGTAGGGTGAATTTGTGTAAAGCATGGATTAGCCATGAAAGCTCCTTTTTTGTGTGCCTTCCAAGCTGCGGTAGCATTACTGCCCATCGCATTGGTAGATAAAAAGAATACATTGCCATATCCACCGCTGCATAATAAAACAGCGTGTCCAAAGTGTCTTTCTAATTCTCCTGTTATAAGGTTTCTTGCAATAACACCACGGCATTTTCCATCAATGGTAACGGTATTAAGCATCTCGTGGCGAGTGTACATTTGTACTTGTCCTAAATTAACCTGACGCATCAACGCACTGTAAGCACCCAATAATAATTGTTGCCCGGTTTGTCCGGCAGCATAAAATGTTCTTTGTACTTGAGTTCCGCCAAATGAACGGTTACTTAAATACCCGCCATATTCACGTGCAAATGGAACACCTTGAGCAACGCATTGGTCTATAATACTTGCGGATACTTCTGCCAAACGATACACGTTAGCTTCGCGTGAGCGATAGTCTCCTCCTTTTACGGTATCATAAAATAAACGATAAACACTGTCTCCGTCATTTTGATAATTTTTTGCTGCATTAATACCACCTTGTGCTGCAATACTATGTGCGCGACGGGCAGAATCTTGAAAACAGAATACTTTTACTTTATATCCAAGCTCTGCTAACGAAGCAGCCGCAGAAGCGCCTGCTAATCCACTTCCTATTACAATAACTTCAATGCTTCTTTTGTTTGCCGGATTAATTAATGGAACAGTAGAACGGTATTTTGTCCATTTTTGTTCTACATTACCGTTCTCCGGAATTTTTGAATCTAATTTAGATGATGCCATAATATTTTTTATTTAATGATTTGAAAATAAAATGCCAAAGGCATTAGTGCAAAAATAAAGGGAATAAGTATTGAATAAATCAATCCCATTTTTTTAATAATAGGTGTGTATTTTTTATGATTGAGTCCTAAACTTTGAAATGCAGATTGAAATCCATGCATTAAGTGGTACGCCAATGCAATCATGGCAAGACAATAAATAACCACAACAATAGGATTTTCAAAAACCTCTTTCATTTCCATGTATAGTGTTTCATCGCCACTTGAAAAATGATCTGTAAAACGACTTACAATCCAAAAATGTTTAAGGTGAATAATCAAAAACATTAAAATTAAGATTCCTAGCAAACTCATGGAACGGCTGTACCATTTTGAGTTAGCATTTGCATTGCTGACGGCATATCCTATTTTTCTGGCTTTTTTATTTTCCATTGTTAAAATTATTGATTGAGCGATATGAGCTATAAACCCTAAAAACAACCCAATTTCTAACGTTCGCATTATCCAATTATGCGCCATAAATTCTGCGGCAGCATTAAAAGTTTCACCACCATCATTTAAAAATACCAAAAAATTAATACCACAGTGAACAACCAAGAACAGAACTAAAAAGAGCCCTGTCAATCCCATGATGAATTTTTTTCCGATTGAATAACTAAAAAGTCCTTTTGCCATAAAATTTTTTTATGCGGCAAATATACACACTCTTTTAACTAAATTAAATTTTTTATTTTTAAAATTATGATTTTGAACACAATTATGTTCCGATTTACTTTAATCAATTATTTACTGAAATCATCATAATATTTAGCCATTTTATTATGGAACATTTATTAGTACATTCGCCGCCATTAAATTTTTATGTATGAGAAAAATTTTACCAATACTAAGCATTACGACGGTTGTTTTAGTATCTTGCCACAGTAATAAAAATGAATTAAACACAATGAATGCCATTCCTACTTCTACGCAATCAGAAAATAAACCCGAAGGCACTTTTGAATATGTTGCAGATCAGTTTGCCGACTTGCGTGTATTAAGATATCGTGTTCCCGACTTTGATGTGCTACCCCTAAATACTAAAAAGTTACTTTACTATTTATATCAGGCAGCACTAAGTGGGCGAGATATGATGTATGATCAAAATTATAAATACAATCTTTATATTCGTAAAACAATAGAAGGTATTGTAAAAGGCTATGCAGGAGACAGAAATTCAGAGGATTATAAAAAGTTTTTGGTTTATGCAAAACGTGTGTGGTTCAGCAATGGCATACATCATCATTACAATAGTATAAAATTTGTTCCTGAGTGCTCTGAAAACTATTTTAAGGAATTGGTTAAAAACACCGCTGATACTTTATTGCCTCTAAAAGAATTTGCTTCAAAAGATGATTTTGTTAAATGGATTTCACCAATAATATTTGACATGAGTATTGCTCCTAAAAAGGTAGAGCTAAATCCTCAAGTTGATATGGTTAAAAACTCTGCGGTTAATTTTTATGAAGGCATTACTCAAAAAGAAGCAGAAGATTTTTACTCAAAACAAATTAATCATAAAGACACAACACCTGTTATGTATGGGTTAAATAGTAAGTTGGTGAAAGAAAACAATACAGTAGTGGAACACAAATGGCACATTGGAGGAATGTACCATCCGGCTATAGAAAAAATAGTTTATTGGCTGCAAAAAGCAGTAGATGTTGCAGAAAACGATAAGCAAAAAGCCGCACTATTGAAACTAATCGAGTTCTACAAAACAGGCGATTTAAAAACCTTTGATGAGTATAATATATTATGGGTAAAAGACACTGAAAGCGCCGTAGATGTTGTAAATGGGTTTATTGAAGTATATAACGATCCTTTAGGTAAAAAAGGAAGTTTTGAGTCGGTGGTATCTGTAAAAGATTTTGAGGCGAGTAAGCGCATAGCAACAATAGGTGCTAATGCTCAATGGTTTGAAGATAACTCGCCAATACAAGATAATCATAAAAAGAAAAATGTGGTTGGTATTTCTGCAAAAGTTATTAATGCCGTTGTAGAATCCGGAGATGCCGCACCAACAACACCAATCGGAATTAATTTACCAAATAACGAATGGATACGAGAAAAACACGGTTCTAAATCTGTAAACCTTGGTAATATTGTAGAAGCGTATGATAATGCAGCAGGCTCCTCTGTTGTAGATGAATTTTATTTTGGTGACGAAGTAAAAAAACGAGTAAAAGAATACGCGCCGCTTGCCGATAAATTACATACCGATATGCACGAAGTAATTGGACATGCGAGTGGTCAGTTAGAACCGGGTGTAAAGCCTTCTCATGAAACACTAAAAAATTATGCTTCTGCATTAGAAGAAGCCAGGGCAGACTTAGTAGCATTGTATTATTTATTAGATCCAAAACTTGTTGAACTTGGCGTAATGCCGTCTTTGGATTATGGAAAAGCCGCTTATGATGACTATATTACAAGAGGATTAATGATTCAATTAGCACGGATAAAACTTGGTAATCAATTAGAAGAAGCACACATGAGGAACAGACATTTAATAGCTATGTGGTGCTTGCTGAAAGGCAGCAAAAACAAAGTGATTGAAAGAATAGAAAAAGATGGCAAAACCTATTTTGTAATTAATGATTATCAAGAGTTAAGAAAACTATTTGGAGAATTATTAAAAGAAATTCAACGTATTAAATCACAAGGAGATTATGAAGCCGGAAAAAATTTAGTAGAGACTTATGGAGTAAGATTAGAGCCGGAGCTACACAAACAAGTATTGGAAAGATATAATAAATTAGGCATTCCGCCTTATTCGGGGTTTATTCAACCTAAATTAGTACCTGAATATGATAAGCAACAAAACATTATAGATGTAAAACTAATCTATCCTAAGACTTTTGTAGAGCAAATGATAGAATACGGCGATAATTATTCATTTTTACCGGTAAATAATAAATAGTCGGCTTTTAACATCTCAATCAATTATGAATTACTAACTTTGCAAAAATCTTAAACAATATGGTATTCTTAGATTTTGAAAAACCGATAGAGGAACTACAAACACAATTTGAAAAACTAAAAGAAGTACAACAAAAAAGTAAGGTAGATTTAACCGCCTCTATCAATGAACTTGAAGCTAAAATCCAGCAGAAAATACAAGAAACGTATGCCAACCTAACGCCATGGCAAACGGTACAAGTCAGCAGGCATCCAAACAGACCTTATACATTACAATACATAGATTTAATTACCGGAGGAAACTTTATGGAAATGCACGGTGATAGAAATTTTGCTGATGACAAAGCCATTGTTGGAGGTTTTGGCAGCATTAATGGAGAAACAGTAATGTTTGTAGGTCATCAAAAGGGTATTAACACAAAAATGCGCCAACTCAGACGATTCGGAATGGCAAACCCTGAAGGATACCGAAAAGCCTTGCGCTTAATGAAACTGGCAGAAAAATTCAACAAACCCATTGTTACTTTAATAGATACCCCCGGTGCTTATCCGGGATTGGAAGCTGAAGAAAGAGGGCAGGGGGAGGCTATTGCTCGCAATATTTACGAAATGTTCTCCCTAAAAGTTCCTGTAATATGCGTTATAGTAGGTGAGGGTGCAAGCGGAGGAGCATTAGGAATTGGTGTTGGCGACAAAGTGTATATGATGCAATACACATGGTATTCAGTAATTTCTCCGGAATCATGCTCGTCTATTTTATGGAGAGGGTGGCAACACAAAGAAAAAGCAGCGGAAGCATTAAAGCTTACGGCTAACGATATGTTGAACCTTAAACTGATAGATGGAATTATTCAAGAGCCAATAGGTGGCGCACACCGCAACCCGGAACTTGCCGCAGAGCAAATAAAAGAAACGATAGTTAAGTCGCTTGCAGAACTTAAACCAATAAACCCCGAACTAAGATGCGAACAAAGAATGAAAAAATTTGAAGCAATGGGCGTGGTAGAATACACAGACGAACCCACAGCATAATGATATGAACAACGAGTTGGCATTATCTGATTATTTTATTCTGTTTTTTGTAGCAACTGTTTTTATTACGGGAAGCATTGTTCTTTACAAGTTTATTTTTAGAAAAAAAACCAAATGACACCATTGTTTCTAAATTTAGGTACAGGAGAAATACTTTTAGTGTTATTTGTTATTGTGTTGCTATTTGGCAGCAAAGGCATTCCTAATATAGCAAGAACGCTTGGAAAGAGTATTTACGAATTTAAAAGAGCTTCAGAATCCGTACAAAAAGATTTAATGCAAAGCACCGACCATATTACAGGTCAGGTAAAAAAAGAAATAGAAGAAGTAAAAAAAGAATTGGAGGACAAACCATAATTTTATCCTTGATAACTTTTTTAAAGTGTTAGTATTTTCCTCAAACAGAATTTGAAACAGCATTGTAAATAATTTACTTTTGCAACAAAAATAATTATGATGTTTATTACAACTCCTTCTATTGTTTTAGAACACCTTAAAAACCTAAGTCCTATACTTTCCGGCAGCAAAATGAACCCCTTATTGGAAGGATTTTTATTCGAAACCAACAAGAACTTTTTAAAAATATCTGCATATAGCGAAGATTTACGCGCTCAAACCTCCATTAACATAGACGTTGTGCCTTCGGAGTCCAGCAAAAGTTTTGAGAAAGGATTTGTAATTAACGGAAAAAAAATCATTGAAATTTTACAAAGCTTACCGGAACAACCCATCACTTTTATATTATTGCCTGATGAATCATCTATTAAAATTAAAACCGATCAAGGGGAGTATAAATTAAGCGTGTTTGATGGAGAACAATATCCGTCTATTAGTAGAGAAGATGGGTACTCAGGAAACTTTACAATTAAATCGGATGTGTTAAGAAACGGCTTTGAAAAAACAATCTTTGCTGCATCTGATGATATTGAACTAAGACCAAATTTATGCGGTGTTTATTGCCATTTTACAGATAATGAGTCTATTTTTGTTGCAACAGACACCCATCGCTTAATTGAATACATTCGTACAGATTCAAGACCTGAAGTTAAAACAATTTTTATTATTCCGAAAAAGAACATTGTTGTAATTGCTAAAATCCTTACTAAGTTTGACGATGCCTGTGAAGTAAAGTTCACAAAAAATACCGTGCTTATTCAAATAGGCGAATATACAGTTATTTCAAAATTGGTATCAGGAGATTTTCCCAGATACAGAGATATTTTCCCAAAACAATCAGAAAGAAAATTAACAGTTGATAGAAATAGCTTAATTTCCGCAATTAAACGTGTTCGCGTGTTTTCTAATATGGAAAATCATAAGGTACAGTTTGAGATGAATGGCAGTTTATTAAAAATAACATCTGTTAATGAAGAATACAACGAATCCGGAATAGAGCAACTTACTTGTACTTATCAGGGTGCACAGTTTGTTATATCTTTTAATGCAGGATTATTAGCAGAGCAACTTCAAAACATTAATTCTGATGCTGTAGTATTTGAAATGACAGAACAAAATAAAGCTGTGCTGATTAAACCATCACAAGATAACAGCGGAGAGCAAGTAACCTCATTAATTATGCCCATTGTAGGGTTTTAATTCAAAACAAGTAATTTCCGGCTTTATCAATACTTAGCTTTAATTCTTTGTGATCTTTTTCAAAAGCATCAAAGCCTTGTTTTATGTTTTTCCAAAATTCAATGATCTGAGCATTATTTTTATATGATTCTTTTGCTGCCGTCATATTTTTATCAGTCATTTTAAATGGAAAAATATAAACCGGAATTTTTTGCTGACCACTATTTTTGGCATACATGGCATATAAATAGATTTCTTTCATTTTTTCATTGGTCATTGGGACACAACCAATGGTAACACACTCGCCATGAATATAAATATCTCCGCCAAGATCGGAGGCAGTGCTTTTCTTTTTATCAGAACCATTTGGGTAATTAATACCAAGCGATAAATAATAGCTGCTGTTCGGGTTAAAATTACTGATGTGATAAAACCCTTCCGGTGTTTGATAATCTCCTTGTTTCCTTTTAGGACCAAGCTCCCCGGATATTGCACAAATATTATAAGATTCTAATAATTCATAAGTAGTATTTGTTTTACTTTTTACATATAGCTCCAGTATTTTTTCTGATTTAAAAATAAGCACCAATACATTTAATGCATTTTTGCTTAACTGCTTATTGTCTAATTTTTTTGTTATAAAAGCTTCTTTATCTTCTATTGCTTTTTTTACACGGAGACATTTTTTTTGTTGCGTAATAAAGTCCTGCTGAAAAGCAAAGAAAGAGAAGCACGCAACAAAAAATATTATTTTAATTAACCTAATGAACATATTGTATGTGTAATAAATGTATTATACAAATATACAGTTTTATTAGTAATGGCATAAAGTTGTTGTTAGTTGTGTGGTTTTAGCAAATATGAAGTATTCACGAATATAAATAAAAACAGCAGATAGTAGAGGGAGTAATTGCTAGCGAATAACTTGGCTAATATTGTCCGTAAATACTCATTCCTCCTCCAAAATATTGATGTTTTAAATGTTCATATACTAAGTTGGTTTTTAAGTCAATGTCATCTGTTTGATAAGTCGGGTAGGGCAAGGTTTCAAATAAAGTCTTACTTATAGTATTGAAAACGGCTGCTGCTGTTACTGATTTGTCCGACCATTGTTCAACTTTCAATTTTTCCTTTTTCAGTTCGTCAAGTAGTTCAATGGATATTTTCTTGATTTCGTTTTTCTCATTTTCTTCCAGTTTTTTACCGTGTCTTAGAATATCAAAAATGGCTTTTTGCTCGTCAGTCAGTCCTTCTCGTTTGGTGTCGGCTTCTTCTTCTGAATAGGAGTTTACAAGTTCTATCAATTTTCGGAAAGTCTCCTTGATTACCACTTCGTCTTTGCCTCTGTTGTATTCTTCAATGATTTCCTGATAGCGTTTGTAATAGTCAACTGTCAATGGGTTGCGTTCTACCATTCTTTTCAGTTGCTTTTCTACTTTGTCTTTGAGTGACTGAACGGCTGCATTTTTATTTTTGGTTTTCAAAAAGTATTGTTCCAACAAGTCAAAGTCCAAACCGCTTAGGTCAATGATTTTGCCTTCGTTGTGGTCGGGTTCTGCAACCATATTTTCTATAGATTCATCCACCACATTTTGAATTTTACGCATTATATCTGCTACATCCGCACTTTCAATATTGTCTTCAATGGCGGTGTAGATTACATCAATAGCGTTCTTTCTC
>JBDHZB010000057.1:0-14671 GCA_039811645.1 Bacteroidia bacterium
ACCGGAGAAAGTGGAGGTAAAATGAAAGATGTTGCAAAACTTTTGATTAATGTACCGAGTAGCGATACCCCACGCATTCAAGAGTGTCACATGATGATAGGGCATACAATTTGTGAATTTGTTGAAGAATGTCTGTTTCCGAAAAAATAAATATTCCTGTTTTAATATTGGCAGGCGGACTTGGAACACGGCTTCGCCACCTTATTCCGGATTTACCGAAACCCATGGCTCCTGTAGCTGATAAACCCTTTTTGTATTACATTCTTAATCAATTGCATACTTGTGGTGTAAAAGATATTTATTTATCAATTGGCTATCAATCGGCTAAAATCAAGGACCATTTTAAACCAACATTTTATTCATCTCATATTCATTACATAGAAGAAAAAAATCCTTTAGGAACAGGAGGTGCTATTGCCCATGCATTAAAGCAAATTAATACAGAAAATATTTTAATTATTAATGGTGATACTTTCCTAAACATTGATATTGCTGATTTTGAGAGCTTTCATAATAAAAATAAATCTCCACTTAGTATAGCTTTAAAATATGTAACACAATCAAATCGTTATGGCTTTGTAAATATTAAAGATGAAGCCATTACAGGGTTCTCAGAAAAATCGCAAACATTAAAAGATGGATGGATTAATGCAGGTATTTATTTATTAAACAAAAAATATTTTTTCGATAATATTCCTGATAAAGAAGTTTTTTCTTTTGAAAAAGATTTTTTAGAAAAAGTGTGTACGCATGGAATAATCAAAGGATTTGCGGCTAATAAATATTTTATTGATATTGGAATTCCGGAAGATTACTATCGCGCACAATCAGATTTTGCAAATTGTAATTTTTTAGACATAGACAACACGTGGACGCTCTTTTTAGACAGAGATGGAGTAATTAATAGAAAATTAGATGGTACTTATGTAACAAATATTGAAGATTTTGAGATTTTACCAAATGTGGTAGAGGCATTAAAAACACTAAGAAATGTATTTGGTAAAATTGTAGTAGTAACAAATCAGCAGGGTATCAATAAGGGTATGATGACGCAAGAAGACTTGGAAAGTATTCATTATTACTTAGCAACGGTTCTTAAAAAACAGCATATATTATTAGATAAAATTTATTTCGCTCCACAATTGGCAACAGAAAATTCTATAATGCGTAAACCAAATATTGGCATGGCAATACAAGCTAAAGAAGACTTCCCGGAAATTGATTTGAAAAAATCTATTATGGTCGGTGATAGTATTTCCGATTTAAAATTTGCTAAAAATCTTGCTATGTATTCTGTTTTTATTTCTGACAAAGCGCAAGATGAATACCCGTATGATTTTAGATTTTCATCACTATATAAATTTTCACAATGTTTTAATAAATAGTATGTCTTTGCCTTTGGTTTCTATAATTACGCCTACAAAAAATAATGCACGGACCATTAGCGATACCTTATATTCAATTAAAAATCAAAGTTATAAAAATATTGAACATATTATTATAGATGGGCTGTCATCAGATCAAACTTTACAGATAACATCAAAAATAAACACGCCATTACAAAAAATCATTGCAGAAAAAGACGAAGGCTTGTACGATGCTATCAACAAGGGAATTAGCCATGCATCCGGAGAAATTATAGGGATTTTGCACGCCGATGATTTTTTTACGGATAACTCTGCAATAGAAAAAATAGTTACTAAAATACAATCGGGGTATGATGGCGTATATGCCAATTTATTTTACGTTGATAAAAATAATACTAAAAAGATAGTCCGAAAATGGAAAGCAAAGGATTATCAAACATCTTCTTTTTTATACGGATGGATGCCCCCACACCCAACATGTTATGTGAAAAAAACTATTTATGAGAAATTTGGAACATACAGAATAGATTGTGGTACTGCTGCAGATTATGAATGGATTCTTAGAGTAATGTATAAAAATAAAATTACATTTGGATATGTGCCGAATTTTCTTGTGGCTATGAGAGTAGGCGGGGTAAGTAATCAATCGTTATTAAATAGAATCAACGCTAATAAAAATGACAGAAAAGCATGGATAGTTAATAATATTAGTCCTTATTTCTTTACATTTTGGTTAAAGCCACTCAGAAAAATAGGGCAGTTCTTAAATTTATTCTAATGAGATTATTGGTATTATATGAAGAATTAGCACCCTATTTTTTAAATAGTATTAAAACCTTTTCTGAAAAGTATTCTGCATCTGTGTTAATTATAAGCAAGAGCATTAATCCCGTTGCGCCCTTTCACTTTGATAGTACAAGCAATAGTATTCAAATTTTAAATAGAGAAAATTTTCATTATCAGGATTTATTACAAAAAATAAAAGAGTTCGGGCCAAATGCTGTAATGCAGTCAGGTTGGGTGTATCGTCCATATTTTGATATTATCAAGCATTTACACTTACAACATAATATTCTTTTATTGGACAACCAATGGATAGGAAGCATAAAGCAATGTGTCGGCAGTGTTTTTTTTAGATTAAAATACAAAGCACTTTTTCAAAAAGCCTTTGTGCCCGGGAATAAGCAGAAACAGTTTGCCGCACATTTAGGGTTTACTGATAATAATATTGAGACAGGGTTCTATTGTTGCGATTTTAATATATTTAATGAAATCTATACAATTAGAGAAAAGCAAAAAGTATTTGATGATAAAATTTTGTTTATAGGAAGGTATGCCGAGGAAAAGAATGTACAAATTTTATACGAAACATTTGTTGAACTATGTAATGAAAACCCGGAGCTAAATTATCAATTAGTATGTATAGGAAAGGGAGATTTAGTTCCACCACAACATTCCCATATTATTAATCTTGGATTTAAACAACCTGAAGAATTAAAGACTATTATGACATCATGTAAATGGGTTGTTTTACCAAGTAAATTTGAGCCATGGGGGGTTGTTGTGCAAGAAACCTGCCTGGCAGGATTGCCGATTATTTCTTCATCAAAAGTTGGAGCCAATGAATTTTTTGTCAAAGACTCACAAAATGGGTTTATATTTAACCCTGATAATAAAGAGCAATTAAAACACTATTTATTAAAGGCAATGAATATGGGTGAAAGTGAATACTATACAATGAGTAAACGTAGCCGCGAGTTTGCGCAAACAATTACTCCAAATAAATGGGCAGATAAATTATTTAATCTTTTAAAATAATGAAAACCAACATACTGATTACAGGTGGTGCAGGAAATATAGGTAGCTCGCTTGCTAAGCAACTTTGTGTCAATAATAATTATCATATTATTGTTGTGGATAATTTAAGTACGGGGAGTAGGGTTAAATTACCGAGCTCACAAGAAAACCTTACTTTTATCAATGCTGATTGTAATAATTATCAAGAGGTTGCAAAAATATTCTTCAAATATTCAATTGATTATGTGTTTCATCTTGCTGCGGTTGTTGGTGTTCAAAGAACGCAAGATTATCCATTAAGGGTGCTAAATGATATTCGTGGGATAGAGTATTTATTAGATTTATCAAAAATATCTGGTGTAAAAAAGTTTTTCTATGCATCATCTTCTGAGGTATATGGAGAACCCGTAGAAATACCACAAAAAGAACACAGCACGCCATTAAATTCTAAAGTACCATACGCTGTTGTAAAAAATGTTGGTGAATGTTACTGTCGTTCATATCAGAAAGAATATGGATTGAACTACTGTATTTTTAGATTTTTTAATACTTATGGACCTTATCAAACAACCGATTTTGTAATACCAAAATTTTTAGTAGCAGCAATAAAAAATCAACCACTTACCATATACGGCGACGGATTACAATCTCGCACATTTACATATATAGATGATACTATTGATACGATTATCCGAAGTTTTGAAAACAATACAATAAACAATGATGTATTAAATGTTGGGAATGATGAAATGATATCCGTCTTAGAATTAGCTGAACGAATAATTAAAATTACAAATTCAAAATCTAAGATACAATTTTTGCCTGCACTTAAAGAAGGAGATATGAGCAGAAGAATGCCCGATAATACAAACATGAGAAAAATACTTAACAGGCCACTGGTTTCTTTAGAAGAAGGAATTAATAAACTCCTTACAAATAAAATATTTTTGCAACTTAATGGCGTAAATGTATGTGCGGAATAGGCGGTATTTTTGCTTTTGAAAAAAATAACAGCACACGATATGAACATGCTATTAAAATAATTTCGGAACAATTAACACATCGTGGTCCTGACTGTCAGAACATTATACAAACAGATAATTGTTTTCTAACCCACACACGATTAAAAATAATAGATTTAAATGACTCTGCGAATCAACCAATGGTATGCTATCAAAATCGTTATACCATTATTTTTAATGGAGAGATATATAATTACAAAGATTTAAAATTAGATTTACAACGCGCTTCTTTTAATTCTAATAACAAGCCATATCCCTTTACTACACAATCTGATACAGAGGTAATTTTGGCTGCATATTATAGATGGGGAAAAGATTGTGTACAATACTTGGACGGTATGTTTGCTTTTGCTATTTATGACAATATTAATAAAGAATTATTTATAGCAAGAGATCGTTTCGGTAAAAAATTTATTTATTATACTCTACAGCCAGATTTTTTTGCTTTTGCTTCCGAGTTAACGCCATTACTGAAGAGCAAGTTAATTGACGCAAAGATAAATTCCGATCAACTATATAATTATTTTCTATATCAAACTACTTTTGCTCCATATACACTTATTAAAGATGTTTATCTTTTAGAAGCAGGATGTTCTGCCTTAATTAAAGCGGGCGTTGCTATTCAAAAAAATAGATATTACTCTCTACCAAAAGATACTTTTACAACAAAAGATTTTTCTTATGATGAAACGAAAAAACAATTACGAACTTTACTATTTAATGCAGTTGAGAAGCGTCTTATTAGTGATGTTCCACTTGGGGCTTTTCTATCCGGCGGTATAGATTCATCTACTATAGTGGGAATAATGCGTCAAATCTCATCTAATAAAATAGATACTTTTCATGTAACAAGCAATCAAAAAGAATTTACAGAAAGTAATTATGCAAAAAAATTATCTCAAATATATAATACAAACCATCATGATATTTTATTAGACGAACAGAAATTTTTGGATTTAGTGCCGGAAGCGCTTTCAAAAATGGACTACCCAAGTGGTGATGGTATTAATACCTATATTGTTTCAAAATATACTAAACAAAGTGGTATTACTGTTGCCTTATCAGGGCTTGGCGGAGATGAACTTTTTGCAGGATACCCCCAATTTAAAATTCTAAGTTCCTTACACTACAAAAAATGGCTTGATATTCCATTTGTTAGAAAAAATATCTTTCAAATATTACCAAAAGATTTATTTCATAGTGCATATCGTCTGAAATTGTTAATGAATAGTTCGTCATTAGATATTAAAAACACAATAGATAACTATCGTTCAGTTTTTTCGGAATTAAATGTGCCATTAAAAACAAAACACGCTACTCTATTTTTTGACACTCAACTTTATGAGTATATGTTACAAAAAAATCATTTACTCTCATTTATTTCTGCTTATGAAATGAATACCTATATGCAAAATATATTATTACGTGATACAGACCAAATGTCTATGGCTGTGGCATTAGAGGTGAGGGTTCCGTTTTTAGATTATAGATTGGCAGAGTGTGTGATGTCTGTTCCAGATGAATATAAATATCCGCACACACCAAAAAAATTACTAACGGATACTTTATCTGATATTTTACCAAAAGAAATCATTGATAGAAAAAAAATGGGATTTGTTCTGCCCTGGAAAAAATGGATGAATACGCATCTTCATTCCTTCTGCGATGAAAAAATAAAAAAACTTGCTCAAGCTGATTTTATAGATAATAAAAAACTGCTTTATCAATGGAAGTCCTTTAATACACATAGAAACGATAGGTGGTGGATGTTTTGGCATTTAATTGTGCTACAAAACTGGATAGAAAAAAATAATATTAAAACAGTATGAGCGCTAAAGTTTTGATACTAATAGATTGGTTTTTACCCGGGAATAAAGCGGGAGGACCTGTAAAATCTATTTACTCTTTAGTATCTGAACTTCAAGATAAAGATAAAGCAATTGATTTTTATATTATTACTCTAAATACAGATATTAATTCAAAAAAAACATATGAAAATATTGTGTCTGATAAATGGACAAACTATAAAGGATTGAAAATTTTTTATTTTTCAAAAAGTAAATTTACAGTTTCAAATATTATTCAAGTAACAAAGTCAATTTCTCCGGATGTTATTTATATTAATAGTTTTTGGTCATTTAAATTTTCTATTCTTCCATTATTTCTAAAAAAGATTTTTCTTCTTAATATACCTATTATTATTGCGCCACGTGGAATGTTGGCAGAAGGTTCTTTGGCTATTAAATCCTTTAAAAAGAAACTATTTCTTTTACTTTCTAAAGTAATGAAACTGCATAAAAAAGTTATTTTCCATGTTACATCTTTGCCTGAACAAAAAGCTGTATTAGAACTATATAAGAATAGTAAAGTATTCTTTATTGACAACATGACTTCCATAAAAATCCATAAAGAACAAGTTAACAAGTCAGAAAATAGATTAAAATTAATTTTCTTATCAAGAATATCTCCTGTGAAAAATTTAGACTATGCTCTAAAAGTATTGAAAGAACTGCCCATGCCGAATAATGCAAAAATAGAAATGGATATTTACGGTAATAATGAAGATACAGATTATTGGAAAATATGTAAAGAGAAGATTAAACAAATGCCGGAAAATATTATCGTGAAATATAAAGGGATACTTGATTTTGATGAGGTTGGCAGCACGATTCTAAAGTATCATTTTTTATTTTTACCTACCCGTAATGAAAATTTTGGACATGCTATTGTAGAAACTTTATTATGTGGCAGACCTGTAATTATCAGCAACCAAACGCCATGGAATAGTGTACATGATTTTTGTGGATTTGTGTGTGATTTGCAGCAACCATCTTGCTTTCAAGAGAGTATATTAAAAGCACTATCTATGAATGATGAAAAATTTATTCAGTTTTGTGAAAATTCAACTACATTTATCAATCAAAAATTAGAGATAGAAAAATTAAGAAAAGAATACTTAAACATGTTTAATTATGCAAGAGAATCAAGAAAATAAAAGAACCGATTTATCACAGTACTCTAACAAATGGTATAAACCCGGTAATATTTTTGCGAGGATAATTTGGTATGTTATTGGTGAATTATTATTTAACTCTTTTATACCTGGCAGTTGGTGGAGAAAATATTTTTTAAAATTATTTGGAGCAAAAGTTGGCAGAGGCGTAGTGATTAAACCCTATACTAAAATTAAATATCCATGGAAATTAAAAATAGATAATTATGTTTGGATAGGAGAAGGAGTATGGATAGATAACTTAGCTGACATTACTATCGGCAACAATACATGTATATCGCAAGGCGCAATGCTTCTGTGCGGCAATCATAATTACAAGAAAACAACCTTTGATTTAATTGTACGCAGTATTATCATTGAAGAAGGAGCATGGATTGGCGCACAATGTGTTATTTGCCCCGGTGTTATCGTAAAGTCGCATACTGTTATTATGGCAGGCAGCATTCTTACTGCAAGTACAGATCCTTATAGTATTTATCAAGGAAATCCAGCAGTGAAAATAAAAGTAAGAGAAATTAATTAAATTACTCTTGCATTATTTGTTTAGCATGATTCTCAACATCTACCTTGGTAATAATTTCTGCAATATCTCCTTCTTGGTCTAATACAAAAGTGGTGCGAATAACACCTTCGTAAATATTACCCATCATATTTTTTTTACCCCACACATCAAAAGCTCGTACTATATTTTTATTTTCATCTGCTATTAATGAAAAGGGTAAATGATATTTTTCTGCAAATTTCTTATGGCTCGCAATGTTGTCCGGACTTACGCCTATTATTTTATATCCTTTATCTATAAGATGTTGATAGTTGTCGCGTAAATTACACGCTTCTTTGGTGCAACCCGGCGTATCATCTTTCGGATAAAAATAAATAACAGATTTGAAGTTAAATAAATCTGCTGATGTAATTTTATTGCCATGTTGGTCAATGCCCTCAAAATAAGGTGCTGCCATGCCAACTTGTAAAGAAGTAACATGTGGAATAAATTTTTCTGAAGATGGAGCAGGGGTAGATTGTGATTTTACAATCGGAGGTGTAATTTTTCTTGCAACAACTTTCTTTTTTGTAGAAGTGGTTTTTTTAGCTATATTCTTTTTAGCCACAACTTTTTTCTTCTTAATCTTTTTTACCTGTTTTTTTGCTACTTTTTTAGCGGACTTCTTTACAACCTTTTTCTTTACCGCTTTCTTTACGCTTTTTTTTGCACCAATTTTTTTCTTTGAGGGCTTGGTTGCTTTTTTGCCGATGCTTTTTTTTGATTTAGATTTTTTTGCCATGGTTTTTGGTTTTTATTATTAATAGATGAGTGCTGTTGATAATAGTTACAATATGTTTTTATTAAACATTGTTCGCATTTTGGATTTTTTGCAGTACAGATATATCTTCCATGTAAAATTAGCCAGTGGTGTGCATTTGATAAATACTTCTTTGGAATAATTTTTATTAATTGTAATTCTGCTTTTTCCGGTGTGTTGGCACTATGTAGCCCAAGTCGTTTACCTACTCTAAAAACATGGGTATCTACAGCAAGAGCATCTTGTCCAAAAGCTACAGATACAATAACATTAGCTGTTTTCTGTCCTACGCCGGGGAGTTTTATTAGTTCTGTGGTGGTATCCGGGATTTTTCCTGCATAGTTTTCCGTTACCTGTTTTGCCATTTTTACAAGGTTATTAGCTTTATTGTTTGGATAACTGATGCTTTTAATATAGGTAAAGACCATTTCAGGCGTTGCTTTTGCCATATCAAAAATGGTAGGAAAGGCATTGAATAGTGCGGGAGTAACCATATTCACACGCTTATCTGTACACTGTGCCGAAAGTATAACGGCAACTAATAGCTCATAGGTATTGGAATAGTGTAATTCTGTTGCCGGTGCAGGGTTAGTAGATTTAAAAATCTCAAAAATCTTTTCAATATCTTTTATTGATACTTTCATTTTATTGGATTTGTCCGACAATACATTTTTTTAGATTTTTAGTATCAATATATTTTTTTAAAACATCACTTATTTTTTTGGGCGTGATATTTTTAATTTCAGTTAAATAACGGCTATAATAATCTTTATCCAACTTATTTATTAACATTGATTGATGCATAGATTCTTGTTTAAAAATTCCATCAGTCATTTCTAATAATTCTCCGGTCATATAATTTTTCACAATCATTAATTCATCCTCATCAGGAGGATTATTTTGTAAAATTTCTATTTGATTGATAACTTCATCAATTGTATCTTGTGTATGTGCTGCTTTTACTTCGCACGATACTACAAAGTAGGCATAGTGTTTGAAAGCAGCAATACCGGAGCCAATACCATAGGTGTATCCTTTTTCTTCACGAATAACACTCATAAGTCGGGAACCAAAATAACCGCCCAATACAGTATTTGCAATCATTAATCCAAAATAATCAGGATGGTTGCGATAAATTGGAAGAATACAACCAATTTTTACAGCCGATTGTACAGCATTTGGCATAGTTGTATAACTATGTTCATTGTAACTTAAAGCAGGAGGTATGTCATTTGTAAAAACAGTTTGAGATTGATGAAAACCTTTTTCTCCAAAATATTTTGTTATTTGATTTAAAATAGATTCGTCAATATTACCGGATAACAATATAAAACCATTTTTGGGATGATAATGTTGTGTGTAAAAATTCAATAAATCATCTCTTGTAATATTTTTATAATCTTCCGGTGTACGGAATGAATTCATAGGATGTTGATCTCCAAATAATAATTTTGAAAAATTCCACCCACAAACAGTGGCAACATTTTTAACCTGCGTGGCATAGTGCTCTACATGGTTTTTTATATATAAATCTATTTCTGATTGAGGAAAGTTAGCATGTTTAATAATATCTTCTATAATGGGCAGTATTTGCAATAAGTTTTTTTTAAGCACTCTAAAATGCACGTTACTTATTGCTGAAGATGCTTCTGCGCCATAAAATACTCCTTGATATTCTAAAGCCTCCGATATTTCTAAATTTGTTTTATGTAAAGTGCCGGATGTTAGTAAGTTAGCAACAGTTGATGCAACTAATTTTTTTTGTTGATGAATTAATCCTGCATTAAAAATAAATTTCAAACTAATTACTTCACTTTCTAATGAGTGTAAGTAATATAACTTAAACCCATTTGGCATTGTAATATTTTGAATATCACTTAAAGTAATATTGTCAATTATTTGAATATCCGGCGCTATACTTCGATTTACCATAAAATTAATCTAACAGATATATCTGATGTTTGTTGAATTTTTGTAGAGTCCTGATGCCCGAAGAACTAATGTGTTCAAAGTTTTTATCACAAAAAATATTAATGATTTTAATATCTGCTTTTAATTCTTGTAGGTATCTATATTGATTTTGTTCATAATGAAAGTCGGTAGAATTTCTTAATCCCCTCACTACTGTTGCTTCGTACGGTAGCGTATTTAAGAAGTCTGTCAGCAAGCCATTGTAGTGTTCTATTTGCCTATTTTGTATGGTTTTGGGAATAGGAAAACTCCGTTGCGGTTTATCCGGATTGTCTCCAAAAGCAATAATAACTTTATCAAAAAGCTTTTCTGCTTTTAGCAAAACATCATAGTGTCCTTTATGAAAGGGGTTGAAACTTCCCGGGAATACAGCAATTCTTGGAATAAACGACTCTACGTACTCTATTAGAGGGTTTAAGATATCGTTTTTATTTATTGTTTTTAGGTGTTGTAAACGTTCTGCTTTATATTTGAAGTAATCAATGTGTTGTGTGTTGAGAAAAATTTGTTGTTCAATTTTAAGTTGATGGTGAAAAGGCAACAAGCGATACGTATCAATGTTATCTTCGAAAAACATAATGTGAAATTAAGGGTAAATTTAAGTAATTTTTTGATTGATAGTTACGCCTATTGCATAAGCTATATTTATTTACTTATAGATGAGGAAAGAACGTGTGTTCTATTTTAAGATAATTCTATTACCTAAGCGTTTGTTAAGGTCTATTTTAACTTCCTCAAGTTGCTTAATTTCTGCTACTGAAATAAGCACATTGTTATGTTCTTTTTGTTCCTCATGTTTTTTCAACTCCTCGTGTTTACCTTTTATAAGGTAGCGTAATTTTTTCTCTTTAAAACGAAGAATTAAATATTTAACAGTTTCTTCAATTTTTTCAATCGGAAGTTCTACATGAATACCATGTTTTTGCCAATTTGGACTGAGTATGTGTTCATCAGTGTTTTTAATGGCAAAAGATTGAATAAGTGGATTGGGATGATGGATAAAAAATGCTTCTTCGGGGATAGTATTATTTTTCAAACAATCTTCTATTTCTTCAATAATTAGTTGGTGTGTGGGAAGTTCAAAATATAAATTGTCTTGTTTTAATTCATGTTGAACAATATATTCGCATACACTTATTTCAATGGTTTCGGGCTGTGTTTGTCCTTCTATTAAAGCAGTAACGTTTATTAATATATTGCCATATTTTATTAGGTATTTCACAACGTCGCTCTCTTCTTGCTCAGTATAATTTACTTGTTCTTCTTCGGTTTTTTGTACTGTGGTTGCGTTGGTATCTTTTTTGAACTTTGGTTTTACTTCCGCAGATGCTTTGTTGTACAAAGTATATCTGGTTTTTTGCATCGTCCTTAATAAGGCACTTTCTTCTATTTTTAAATCGGAAGCAAGTGATTTAATGTAAAATCTACGTTGTATATCGCTCGGTATTCTTGCTATAGATGTAATAATTTCTTCTACAGCGGTTGCTTTTTCTGCGGGGCTTGTTGATGGCGTAATGTAAAGATTCTGTTTGAAAGCAATAAAATCTTGTCTATTATTACTTAAAAAATCTGCAACTTGTTCGGGTGTATTTTTTAATACAAAAGAATCCGGGTCATCTCCGTCAGGGAAAAGGGTAATTTTTACGTGCATACCTTCTTCCAGCAGCATGTCTATTGCTCTGATACCGGCTTTAATACCGGCGCTGTCTCCGTCGTATAATACAACAACATTATTTGTAAAGCGATGAATGAGTTTTATTTGTTCTGCTGTTAATGAGGTTCCGGAAGATGCTACTACGTTTTCTATTCCTGCTTTATGCATAGAAATAACATCTGCATATCCTTCAACTAAGTAACACACATCTTGCTGCATCATGCTTTTTTTTGCCAAATGAATACCATATAAGGTTTTACTTTTATCGTAAATAGTGGTTTGTGGAGAATTAATGTACTTTGCAATATTTTTATCAGAGCTAAGTGTTCTTCCTCCAAACCCAATGATTTTCCCTGATAAATCTGCTATAGGGAAAATCACTCTTCCATAGTATTTATCATATATTTTATTTTCATCAACGGGTTGTCCTTCTTGATAGTCGGGATAATTAACAAGCCCTGCTTTTAATAATAATTCAGCACTAAACCCTGCTTTGATGGCAACATCGGTAAATGAGCGTTTGTGTTGAGGGCTATATCCTAGTTGAAATTTTTGAATAATCGCATAATCAAATTTTCTATTGTTATAGAAATAATTAATGCCAACATCTTTTCCTTCATCGGTATTTAATAAAATATTGGTAAAATATTTTTGGGCAAAATTTAGTAGTTCTAATATTTTATCACGTTCTGATTTTTTTTGTTTGGCTTCTTCTGTGTCTTCTGTTTCTTCAACAATGATATTATATTTTTTTGCTAACCACTTTAATGCATCCGGGTAAGAAATTTTTTCATAATCCATTAAAAACTTTACTGTGTTTCCCGATGCGCCACAGCCAAAACATTTGTAAATATTTTTTGATGGCGAAACATGGAAGGAAGGGGTTTTTTCATTATGAAAAGGACAGAGACCAGTGTAGTTTGCACCTGCTTTTTTAAGTGCAACAAATTCAGAAATGACTTCTTCTATTTTAGCCGCCTGAATGATTTTATCTATAGTAAAATGAGAAATCATATTTAAAATGAGAATGTAAAATTACAATTCTCCCATGAAACCTCCAATAGTAAAGTGGAATTGTCCTTTTCCATTACCTGCTCCGGGATTGCCGGGTACATTATCAAAGCCCCATCCATAATCAAGCCCTAATAATCCGAACATTGGTAAAAATATTCTAACGCCAACACCGGCACTTCTTTTTACTTCAAAAGGATTAAAGTAGTGTATGTTTTGAAAGGTATTTCCTGCTTCTGCAAAGCCAAGCATAAATATGGTTGCTTGTGGGTTAAGTGTTAATGGATAACGCAACTCCATGGTATATCTTGTTACAATGGGAGAGCCGTAGTTTGCAGATAGTGAATTATCCGGATAGCCTCTTAGGGCAATAATTTCACGAGATACAAAGTTTTGGAATCCACTTAACCCACTTCCTCCTAAATAAAATCTTTCAAACGGAGAGTATCCCATAGCTTGTGTGTAATATCCTAAAAAGCCCCAGCCCATTTTTGTGCGCAGTACTAAGTTTCTTGCTTCTTTTCCTTCGGCAGCTCTTTGGTTAGTAAGCTGTGTAAACCACTCGGCAGTAAATTTGTATTTTTGATATTCAATAAACTTATATTTTTCTTGTTGTGTTAAGTCACTAATATTTTTTGTATAGAATTTAGAATATGGCGGTGTCCATTGCCCTGTAAAAGAAATGCTGGAGCCTGTTTTAGGAAATATCGGTGCATCTATGGAACTTCTGGAAAGATTAAAAGTCAGGTTGATGTTGTTGGCGTATCCTGTATTTAGCCCTTGAAACAAACTATACTGAAAAAGATGATAGTAATTATAGTTTAAAGAAGCATGCATTTGAAAATAGTCATCAGGCCACTTTAGTCTTTTCCCAAATCCTATCGAAGAACCGATAATATCCATAAATTGTGCATTAGGATTTGTTATTTTTTCTCCATTTACTTTAATTTTTTTTGGAACACCAAGAGGAGCAAATGATGAGTAAAAAATGGTGCCGGTTAATGAATTTGGTTTTTTACCGCCCAACCATGGTTCTGTAAATGAGATGTTATAAGATTGATAATACACACCATTGGTTTGTGCTTGAATGCTTAATCTTTGTCCATCACCACTTGGTAAGGGCTGCCAAGCACCTTTCTTAAACATATTTTTTGCTGAAAAATTATTAAATACAACACCCAATGTTCCTAATACTCTTCCTCCTCCCCATCCACCGGAAAGTTGAAGCTGGTCGTTTGGTTTTTCTTCAACAGTATATTCTAAATCTACGGTTCCTTCTGCCGGATTCGGAGTAGGCACTATACCAAATTTTTCCGGATCAAAGTAGCCTAACTGTGATAATTCTCTTTGTGTTCTAATAATGTCGGAACGTCTGAATAACTGCCCGGGTCTTGTTCTTAGCTCTCTATATATATCGTGGTCGTTGGTTTTATCATTCCCTTTAATAATTACTTTATTAATAATGGCTTGCTTGCCTTCATAAATATGAATATCAAAATCAATGGTATCATTTCTGACATTTCTTTCTTTTGGTT
>JBDHZB010000058.1:0-13700 GCA_039811645.1 Bacteroidia bacterium
TATGGTAATTTAAAACCCGCCCCGATACCTATCCCCGGTTTATGTCCTAATGGTATCAGCAATCCATTTTGGCATGTGGGTGGTAATATATTATCAACAACAGGCTGTAATTACATAGGCAGTACCAATGCACAGAATATTGCCATTATCAGTAACGGCATACCAAGAATCAACATCGGCAGCACAGGACATATAGGGATTAATACGGCAGCACCACCGACAAACCCTTATACCGACCCTACCGATATAAAATTAGAAATAGAAGGGAGTATTTCTTTAATAGATCATGGTAATGCGAGTTTATTCTTCGGCAGAGAAAACCTAATCGGTAGTGGCAAGGTAGCCGAATACTATGGAGAATGGGGCATACAATATGCCAGCACAACTGATAATGGAGGTAATACAGGAGGCTTAAACTTTTGGAAGCCCTACCAAAGCAGTGGTATAGGGACTAACGGTTCGCAAAACGGATTATTGTTTTTAAGCGACAATGGTAATGTGGGGGTGGGAACAACAAAGCCACTTGATAACTTTCATGTAACTGGTAAAGTTCGGATTGGTACAATGGCACCAAATTCGTTAAGCCCTCATAATGACTATATATTGGCAGTAGATGGCAAAGCAGTTACTAAAAAAATTATTACTACACAATTAAATTGGGCAGATGATGAGTGGGTAAAAGAATCTACGTTAATAGATTTAGAAGAGGAAATTTCTTATGCCAGTACACATAAGCACTTAAAAGAAATTCCTTCAGAAAAAGAAATAGTTGATAATGGGTTAGATTTAAGTGAAATGAGTGCTGCTCAAATGAGAAAAATAGAACAGCTTTATAAGTACTTATGGGAATTAAAGAAAGAAAATGATAAATTAAAAGAAGAAATTAAAGACATAAAACAATCTATTAACAAATAAAACTTAAGCAGATGAAAAGAGTAGTAAAATTAGCAGTATTTGCAATTGTAATAGTAGCAACAGGAGTGAGCATATATAAATGCAAGAAAGATAGTGCCATTCCAAATTCAAATAATAACACATCCACATCTACAACAACGGTAAATTTAATTACTAATAGTAGTTTTGAAAATAGCAATCATCAATTAGATACAACATGGTGGTATTACAATATATTCGTTCCATCAGAGTTTAAGTGGGTTAATGATGTGCCGCCTGTGCCTGCAAATAATCACTGGGCATTAAAGATACAATCATATATAAATTGGTATTATAATGAACTTTATACTTATTATACCCATTTACCGGTTGGCATTAATACATTTACTTTTAGTACTTGGGCAAAGAAGGAATATCAACAGGAGGGAATGGAAATATTTATGGGAATTAAGAATAATAGCGGAGCATATTACACACAACAGAAGTATATTGCTATTGATTCTTCTGCATATAATCAGTGGCAACAAATACAATCGGTTGTTACGTTTACTATCAACATTGGAGATACTTTATATTTAAGATTATCAAGTACTCCAAATAGAGGATATTTAACATATGATAATATCAAATTAATTAAGTAAAAACATGATGAGTAATAGAATATGGTTTTTAATATTATTTCTAATAGTAAAATTACTGTTATATTCACAAGTTGATATTACAGATATTAATATTACGCCAAATTTATATACCAAAGAGAATAGTGTGTTTATTCATCCCGACAATCCTCTTATTATTTTAAATAGTAATAATATTGTTTGTTCTAATAATTATGGAGTACAGGCATGGGGATCGTTTGATGGCGGTTTATCGTGGAGTATGTTGTATCCGGGGTGTAATTTACTTGGAAATAGTGAAGGAGACCCAAGCGTAAAAATTGATAAGTCGGGTAATTTTTATGTATCTTATGTAACTAATAACCCGCCATCGGGACAAGGTATTGGCGTTTCTGCTAATTCTGGGATTAACTGGATGCAAAGTACTGTTTACAATATGATTATAGGATGTGGTGGTGGTGGTGTTATAGCAGACAAAGAATATCTATGGATAGATAATAAAAAATATCTGTCAAACAATAGTATTAATCCTTATTTCAATAAGCTATATATAGGATTTACAGATCTTGGTGGGGTAAATTGTAATGAAGAAGTTGTTACAATTTCTACAAATAATGGACAGGCGTGGTCATTACCTCAAACAATAAGCCATAATACACATATTAATAGTGGTTTTGATCATGGAGTTAATATTAAAACTGGGATAGATGGGGAAGTGTATTCTTGTTGGGCTATTCACCCTTGTAATAATTATAATATTGCATGCAACGAAAGGTATATAGGGTTTTCAAAATCAAACAATGGAGGTGCTACGTGGTCTTATCCGACATTAATCAGTATTAAGGGTAGCCGCTTTGTGTCATTAAACAATAAAGACATATCTCACAATTCATATCCATCTATGGCGGTCAATCAGCAAAATGGATATATCTATATTACTTGGACAGAAAATGATTTAACTAATAATGATTTTAATATTTTTTTTACTGTATCGCAGGATCAAGGAAGTACATGGAGCAGTCCTATTCAAATTAATCAGAATTCTTCTAAAGATCAGTGGCAACCATGGATTGCTTGTGATCCAATTTCAAATGCTGTTGTTGTAATATATTATGATTGCCGTAATTCTATAAATAATGACTATATTGATACTTATGTAAATATTTCTTATGATAACGGAAACACGTGGAGTGAGTATAAGATAAATGATATTGCATGGTCCATAGGATCATCTGCTATAATGAGCTTGGATTATATTGGCGTAGATATTATAGGAGGACATGTAGTTCCGGTATGGACACAAACAGATAATTCTAATGTGATTACACACTCTTACACTAATCCATTTGATACACCTTGTCCACAGAATATGAATCTTACTTATGGGCATTATTATATTACAGATGAGGTTACATTTTCTTATGATGCTTCTTATTCGGCAATAAACACGTTGCAGGCAGCAGGGCAAAGTATAAATGGCAGTACATATAAAATTTATCCCGGAGCATCAGTATATATGTCGGCAGGGGATGAGGTTGTACTTGAAGATGGTTTTGAATCAGAGGGAGAATTGATTGTGGAGAATAATTCATGTACAAATATTTCATCAAGAGTATTAGGTCATGATAAAGCTAAAGGAACGTCTATTACAGGTAGTAATTTAAAATTAACAAGTTCAAATACACGCACTATAACACAATTAATTTATCCCAATCCCACTAATGGTTCTATTACTATACAACTTAATGATCCGGATGCTGTTATGGAAAAAATACAAGTAATGAATACACTTGGAGAGTGTGTTATAAATGCCAATGCACAAAGCAACAATACTACTATTAATTTATCTTCTTTACAAGAAGATGTTTACACCATAAAAGTATTTACTACTAACCAGCTTTATACTCAAAAAGTAGTGCTGCTCAAATGAGAAAAATAGAACAGCTTTATAAGTACTTATGGGAATTAAAGAAAGAAAATGATAAATTAAAAGAAGAAATTAAAGACATAAAACAATCTATTAACAAATAAAACTTAAGCAGATGAAAAGAGTAGTAAAATTAGCAGTATTTGCAATTGTAATAGTAGCAACAGGAGTGAGCATATATAAATGCAAGAAAGATAGTGCCATTCCAAATTCAAATAATAACACATCCACATCTACAACAACGGTAAATTTAATTACTAATAGTAGTTTTGAAGATGCTAATGGCAATGCAAGTATGCAGGGGTGGTATCCACCGACCGTACTTACTTCAACATGCCCTACTGAATATATGAAAATATATAAACAAGGCGCACCTATAGGCGGAGGTAATTATTCGTTATTACTCTGTAATTCTACAACACAAGGACCTTGTCCAGAAATCTATAACTCAGAGGTTAAATTTCACTTAGGAAAGATAAATAGTGGTATATATAAATTAAAAGCATGGACAAAATTTGTTTGCGGAACATGGGATACTATTTTTCATCCTTGCGGAGCTTTGTATGATTCTGCAAGAACAAACGAAAACTCAATATACTTTTTTTTATTAAACAAAACAACAAATACAAAGTTAATAAAAAAAATATATTATTCTAAAACATATTGGTCGCGGTGTGATACAAGTTTTTTCTTAAATAATAATTCTAATGACAGTATAGATTTGCTGATATATGCTGGACCATGGACGTGGAAATCTTATGGACACCTGATTGATTTAATAGAAGTAGAGAAAAACTAATCTATGAATAAAATAATTGTTGTATTAATAATATTAAATAATATTATTAGTATAGAAAAAGCCATGTCGCAGATTAATATTTCAGATATTATTATTGGCTCATATTACACATCCGAGAATTCTGTATTTATTCATCCTGATAATAGAAATATCAAAGTGGTTGGGGGTCAAGAAAATAGACTCCTTTTACTTACTCTAAGTAGTACAAATTAACACATCATTCCCTTACTTTTTCTTCACGTTTTCAATCAGCAGGCTCATGGTGTTAAGGAGTAGTTTTTGATTATCGGAAATTTCCTGTAAACGGGCAATCATATCATTTAACTGAGTCTGCATTGGTGGTGTCAGTCGCTTGTTGTGTTGGGTAGTTTCCTGTTCGTTATACTGCTCTTTGTTAATAGTTGGTAAACGATACCGCTCTTTTAAATAAGTGTGCAAGAAATCATCACCAAGTACTTTATGAATCTTATCTAATAAATCAGTATCTATATTATCTTTTTCAAAAATTTGATACACATTGCGGCGAGAATAATGTATTTGATCGGCAAACTCAGTAACAGTCAATCCTCTTGTTTTTACTGCTTTTTGAATTAACTTGCCAATGTGCGGTTTTTTGCTCATCTCAATAATTTACCCTAAAACTAAGATATATCTTTTTAATTTTAATTAATTGAATGTGAGTATTTTATGCTCAATATGTGTATTTTAATTTCACATTATTAATTTTTGTGAATTATATTTGCACATTAATTAAAAATCAAATTTATGAAAAAAGTAATTTATTTTGGAGGCATTATTGGATGTGTGTTGTTGACAACATCGTGTAATAAATCCCGAACTTGTGAATGTAAAGTAGTGCATACGATTACTACAAAAACAAGTGCTGGGGCAGATACAACTTATAATACAAGTCCGGTAACGGTAGAAATATCAACTAATACTACCAAAAAACATGGACAAGATAATTGTGATGAAATAGCGACAGGCTTAGTAGCTTCGGAAGCTCCTGATGATATTATTACAGCTACCTGTACGCTTAAATAAAAAACTGTTGTGATAGACCTCTGCTAAAAGAATAAAAATCATAAATCAAAAGCAGAGGTCTCTCTATAAAAAATAATTATATAAAAATTAAAAAATCAAATTTATGAAAAAAGTAATTTTAGTGAGTGCATTAACATTAACAACGATATTAATATCATGTAAAGCAAGGTTAGTAGATTTTACTGTAATCAGCTCTAAAAATGTTAATTTAGTAATTAAAAAAAGTGAAGGTAAAAAAGTAAAAGCAAGTAGTTTGGGGTTCTGGGGAATAGGAGCTACTATAAAAGACGCTATGGATAAAGCATTAGAGCAGGCAGGTCCTGATTATGATTTGTTGGTAGATGGTGTTGTAAGAACAGTCTATTATCCATTTATCAGAGGCTTTCAAGTTGAAGGAATTGCTATTTCATCTTCTGTTAAAAAGGCAGAGTTAGGTGAAGCTGAATATAAAAAATGGTGCCAGGCGCATCAAGTATTAGAGCAACCTAAATAATTGTTGTATAGCTAAAAGAGAAAAGAAATAGTGAAAAACACAAAAACATCTCACAGCATTTCCTCTTTTTTTAACAAAAAATAGAAGTATTTATTTACTTTTAAAGTAAAACATTGCATATATTTGTGGCATAATTATAAACCACAGTATATGAAAACAGCAACAGAAAACATTCTAAATGTTACTTTAATAGAACCAAGACTAAAACATCCTACTATCTTTAATCGCTTTGATGAATTAGAGGAAGGTGAAAGCTTGACAATTCATAACGACCACGATCCAAAGCCGCTGTATTATCAATTACTTGGTGAGCGCGGAGATATTTTTACATGGGAATATTTAGAGCAAGGACCGGAATGGTGGAAAGTGAAAATTAGTAAACGCAGAACAGGAGAAGGTGATGAAACACTTGGACAAATTGCAACTAAAGACTTACGCAAAGCACAGATATTTAAAAAATACGGATTGGATTTTTGCTGCGGAGGTAAAAAAACAGTTAAACAAGCTTGTGCCGAAAAAGGTTTAGATGCTGCAAAAATTGAACAGGAACTACAACAAGCCGATAAACTTGCAGCCACCGGTCGCCCACTGCCATATAATGAATGGGAATTAGATTTTTTATCTGATTATATTGTAAACACGCATCATGCTTATATCAAAAAAAACATCCCTGATATTAAAACCTATGCTAATAAAGTAATGCGTGTACATGGAGCAGTGCATCCTGAATTAACAAAGGTAAACGAATTAGTATTAGCCATGGATGCAGAACTAACGCCACACATGGTAAAAGAAGAACAAATTTTATTTCCTTACATTAAAGAAATGGTTACAGCCACAAAGAATGGTAAAGCAGAGCAGAGCCCATTCGGCACAGTAAAAAACCCTATCAAAATGATGGAAATAGAACACGATATGGTAGGAAAAATTATGGAAGAGCTAAACACAGTAACCGACAACTTTACGCTTCCTTCCGATGCATGTGCAAGCTATAGCTTATTATACAGATTGTTAAGTGAATTTGAAGATGACTTACATTTACATATCCATTTAGAAAATAATATTCTTTTTCCAAAAGCCATTGAAATGGAAAACAAACTATTTAAATAATTAAAATATTGCCATGAATAACAAGATAATTCCGAATGATTTAAATTGGACAGAAGGTAAGGTAAAAAACTTTTTTGGTAAGGGATTACTTGATTTAAAAAATGGCAGTGTAAAGTTGGTTAAAATTAATGCCGGCGCCGAATATCCATTACATATTCATCCTGATAAAACAGAATATATTTTTGTTGTGCAGGGCGAACTCTCTTGTACAATAGGGGAAGAAAAGTGTAAAGGCAAGGTTGGCGACTTCTTTATTTTTCCTCAAAATATTTTTCATGCATTGGCAAATCACTCTCAGCACGAGTGTATCGTTTTAGTAGGGGCAATAAAAATATAAATTATGGAAGCAACAATGTATAAAACGCTCACAGAAGCGGTGAATGATTTAGAACAAAAAGGATACACACACGAATTTATTTTAGACAGCGAAAACGAATGTGCTGTTTGTCATCAAAAAGATATTGCACTATCACCGGAACATTTTCAAATAGATGCTGTGTATAGGTTTTATGGGCAATCAGATGTAGATGATGAAACCATTGTATATGCCATATCTTCCGAAAAGCATAATATAAAAGGGCTGATTATTGATGCATTTGGTATTTATGGGGATAATCATGTTAGTAAACTGGTGGCAAAACTTAACCTTCATGCAAGTAAAGAAAAGAAGCCTATTAAAAGACACACTACATTAATAAAATTTTCTCGGGAACATCATTTCGGCTTACTACTATGCTGGAAAATACGACAAGGCATAAAGTACAACATTGATACTAAAAGAATATCAGACTATGTATTGTTTTTCTTTGACAACGATTTGAAAAAACATTTTGAAGAAGAAGAAAAAATATTATTCCCTAAACTTTTACCGACAGATACATTTCGCTTACGTGCAGAAACCGAGCATAAAACTTTTTATGAGCAGATAAATTTAGTTCGTTTAGGCAATGCAAATTACGAACTGCTTACAAAAATAGCCGATACATTAGAGAAACACATTCGTTTTGAAGAAAGAGAAATGTTTAATTACATTCAGCAAAAATTATCGGAAGCAGAATTAATAGAATTAGGGAAACAACACGCACATAGAGCTTGCGATATAGACGATAAATGGAATGATCATTTTTGGAAAACAAAATAATACTATGAAAACACTGACACACGCACTACAACTAATAGCAGCCCTCACATTAATAAGCTGCCAATCAGGTTCTGTAGAAACCACAAATAATGCACCACAACAAGATACAGTGCTTAATAAAGAACATGCTCATGAAGAAGATGGACACGCTCTTACTTTAAATAATGGTGCAAAATGGAAAGCAGACAGCATTACAAACGTTAATGTAAAAGCAATCATTAATACTATTGATAATAAAACTTTAAATTCTATAAGTGATTATCATGCAATGGGTGATGCTGTGCAACAAGGGATTAATAAATTAATTGAAGATTGTCGGATGGAAGGACCCGACCATGATGCGTTGCATGGATGGCTTGAACCTTTAATTGAAATGAACAAGCAACTCAAAGACAGTAAAACAGTAGAAGAAGCAAAAACTGTTTTTCTAAAGGAAAGCCAACATATAAAAATATATTTAGAGTATTTTGAATAATTATGTTAAGCTTAACGTGTAAAGCAGCCATAAAAGCAGCGATTTATTTAGGTTCTCAATATGAATCCGGAAATAAATTCAGTATTAAGGAAATTGCCGAATTTATTCATGAAAATGAGCATACGGTAGGAAAATTATTACAAAAATTAGCTAAAGACGGTATTATCAGCAGTAACAAAGGTCCTAATGGCGGCTTTTATTTAACACAAAAGCAAACACAACAAAGAGTTATTAGAATTATCAATGCCATTGATGGCAAAGATGTTTTTAAGAAGTGCGGTTTAGGGCTTCATAAGTGCAATGAATCAAAGCCTTGTGCTTTTCATAACGATTACAAGCCGATACGAGAAATGTTTGAATCGTTGTGTAATAGTAAAAAAATCAATGAGCTTTATACTACTGTTAATGAAGGTATGGCTTATTTACGGTAAGCATTCAAATATCACTACTTTAATTAATATAATAATAAGAAAAAACGTTTCTCTGTTTAATTAAAATTGACTATCTTTCCCGCTAATGAATATAAAATATTCATACACAGCCAACACAAGCAATACCAAACCCGAGTGGTTGCTACGGGGTTACACAGGGCACGAGCATTTACCGGAGTTTAACCTCATAAACATGAACGGTAGAATGTACGACCCACTTATTGCCCGTATGCTAAGCCCTGACAACTACGTACAAAGCACAAGCAGCACCCAAGCTTACAACAGATACAGCTATGCCTACAACAACCCGCTTAAATATACCGATCCTGACGGTAATTGGGTTAACTTTGTTATTGGTGTAGTGGTTGGAGGATTTTCAGGATGGCAAATTGGGCAAGCACACGGAGCAACTGGTTGGGGAATGGTAGGATATATTGCAGGAGGGGCAGCGATAGGGGCTTTATCTGGTGGTGCAGCAGCAGGTGTTTCGGCTGCGGGCGGTGGTGCAATAGCGGCAGGCGCAGTAGGTGGAGTTTTTGGTGGTGCAGGTTTTAGCGGATTGGCTACTAACTGGGATGCGGGTGCAATGGTAAAAGGTGTGGTTTATGGGGGAATTTCAGGAGGACTTGGCGGTGGTGTAGGAGCAGCTATTGGCGGTGGTGGTGGTACTTTTGCAGGTGGTGCGGTTGGTTCGGGAGTTAATACAGCATTGCATGGTGGTAGTATGCAGGATGTTGGAGTTTCTGCGTTAGCAGGAGGAGCTATGTCATTCGGTATTTATCATGCCAGTTCTTATTTAAGCTGGCAGTTTGAAGGAGGAAATAAATGGGGTGATGTAGATATTAGCTACCGTCAATATACAGCAATGCAGGCTGATTTTCAAAGGTCAAGATTTTTTGATAGAGAATACGGAGGCTATTTATTAGAGGGGGGCGGTGTTCATAGAGTTGGAGCGGGAAATAGTTATGATATTGATTTAGGGATTGTTCCAGACGGAGCATACGCGGAGTATCATACTCATTGGGATAGACCAGGGGTTGAAATAGTTCAAGACGTTAAAGGAGGTCCATGGATGCATAAAAGTGATTTTCAAAGTCTTCATGTGGGAGAAATAGGTATTGCAGTAAAAGGTTCGGAAACATATCGGTATCACTCTCCGTTAGATATCAATTATGGTATGAAAAGTCTTGTCATAAATAGATATGACGCATCATATTATCCTGGTATGGGCGGGATGTCAAGTATTCAGCCCATTACCCCACCCATAAATAGATTTGTTTACAGTTTTTACTTTTGGAGATGAGAAAAGAATGGTTTATAATATTGATTAGTTTTTCTCTTATAGAAAATGCTTTTAGTCAAGAAGTAGCAACTAATCATAGAATAAATGTAGGTAATATTACGCACGAGTGGTATGTCAACAATATCTTCTTTAAGCCATTAAATGAAAACGCAAATAAACCTATTATAAATTTGTGCAATATTTATAAAGAAAAGTTCTATTTAAATGGATTGCAACTTGACAATGAACAATTTATTAACCTGCGTTTATTGCCTCGGCATTTAAGCAATGATAGCACAACTGCTTTCACTCATAGGAGCTCTAAGCAAGGCTATGGCACTTATGAATATCGTTATGAAAAAGGAGAAGGTTGTGCATATGAGATTATTTATAAAATAAAAACAAAACTCCCAATTATTTTGAATGGTATAGAACTAAGTATGGATAAACAAGAAGCGACTTTGAGTAAAATTGTCACCGCTGAAATTTTATCAATAGAAAGAAAAAACTCATTGTTTGGATATGGTGAAATCAGAATCACAACTAAACCATAAAGCAAACGCATAGTTTCTTAATTCCGAATACACCGATTTGTTTACAGATTTTATTTTTGGATATGAGAAAGGAATGGTTTTGGTGCAATAAATCAGAATATAAACAATGGAAAAAACAACAAAAAGTAAAAACTAAAAGAAAATAATATTTATATACCCCTTACTCAAAAGCATCACGGACCTACCTGCGGTAGGCAGGAGAAACAATAAACAGAGGCTGTGCCTCCTTTTCTAAAAAGAAGTATGAAAATAAAACAACAACAGAGGCTGTGCCTCCTTTCTTTGCTTGTCCAAAGAAAGGGGCGAAAGAAAAGACATCTTTTACGATGGTGTTGTATTGCAGAAGCAACCCACCGCAAAAGCCTGCTAAACTTCCTCCAAGGTTTCGGAAGTTCTTAACGCACGCCTTTGCTACACCCGTAAAAGCATTTGGGCGGTGTGCTACTTTAATTAATATAATAATAAGAAAAAACGTTTCTCTGTTTAATTAAAATTGACTACCTTTCCCGCTAATGAATATAAGATATTCATACACAGCCAATACAAGCAATACCAAGCCCGGGTGGTTGCTACGTGGTTACACAGGGCACGAGCATTTACCGGAGTTTAACCTCATAAACATGAACGGTAGAATGTACGACCCACTTATTGCGCGTATGCTAAGCCCTGACAACTACGTACAAAGCGCAAGCAGTACACAAGCTTACAACAGATACAGCTATGCCTACAACAACCCGCTTAAATATACAGACCCGAGCGGGGATTGGTTTGGCATTGATGATGCAATAGTAGCAGGATCAGGATTTGCCTTTGGTTATTTAAGTCATGGCATTAAAACTGGAGATTGGAAGTGGAGTTCTGTTGCCGCAGGTGGAATAGGCGCTTTAACTGCGTGGGTAGGATTTAACACTTTTGGTGCAGGATTAGCAGCATCTCAATATATTGCTAACATGGGAATTAATACCATTGCTAGTACCATTTTACCTTCTGTAAATGTTCCTATTGGAAAGAATACTTCTATTTCTGTTTCGCCTACATTTGGTTTTGGAACAGGTGGATTTGGTGTAGGAGCCAATGTAGGGGTAAGTTATCAAGTCGATTTAGGAAGAGGGTTTTATGCAAACTTAGGTATTGATGCAGGTGTAGGATCTGTCGATGGTGGTGAATTTAGATTGGGAGGCGGAGCAGAGATTGGGCATGGACATGTTGCGTTAGGAATTTATTCTACATACTACGGAGCAGCAAATGGAAGTTCTCAAAGAGTTGGAGGAGCTAGTTTAGCCATTGGTGATTTTAAAGTTCGTTACGAAAATGATTGGTTCTTTGGGTTACCAACAGGTGATGGTGGCGATCGTTACCGTACCGCAGCAGCACAAATATCTTACGGTGATTTTTTTGTAGGTGTAAATTTATATACTGGTGCTCCTCAAGAAAGAAATGGTCAAAGACTTACCGATCAGGGTTGGGTAAATAAAGAGGATTTAAATAGCAGTATGTGCTATGAAGAAAGTAGCACACCTCGACTCGGAGCTATTTATGGAGGATATAAAAACTATCGGATAGGTTACAACTCTGAAATGCTACGTTACAATATTCAGAATCATTTAGTTCATGATAAAGTAAATAGTCCTTATTTTAATTTTGTCTGGTATAATCAGAGTAATTTCTATTATAGGCAACAAACTAATTTCCGGTATTCGCTATGGTAAGATTTCTTTTAATAGCGGCTGTGGCCGGTTTGCTTTTTTTCGGTTGCAAGACCATTTATATTCAGAAAGATTTTTTTGACAAATACACGGAGATTCTTAAAGACACAAGTCAGCAACATATCCCTTTTAAAATAAATGGAGCATACGTTACCAAATTTAAGGTTAAGAGTTTCCTTAATCCATTAGATACAATTGAATATTTTGATTATTCATTTTTCTATGCAAATCATTTAGTCTGCAATATTACGATTCCGCTACAGATACGTGGAAAGCTAATTTTGAATGAGGATAGTATTATAAATGCCATTAAGGAAGGAACTATTAACGATCGTCTTGGTTGGAGTTATTTTGAAATAAAAAATAAGAAAGTGCTTTTTTACGGATTAGACGAATGGTACGAAAATCCCATAATTTTTGGATATACTTTACCATTAACTTTTAGAGAAGAAATTATTTTAAACGATACGACTTTATTGCCAGTCAATAAATCGTTTTCAAAAAAGAGATTTATAGGTATTAAATGGAAAGAGAAGACATTAGGCATTACAAAGAATAAATCGGAACAGTTTAAAATTTTTGAATTGAAACCTGATTCATCAAAAAGTAGCTTTACTAAAATGTACAATATATACTTACGAACAAATTCGCTGAATTATAGGGTATTAAAAGAGGGCAAAATCCGATAATATCTTTAAATATCTCCCCACGACAAGTTTCTGCTACAGTTCAGATTTAAGGATATAAGCGTTAAGCAAATTTTTAATGCAGTAGATATCATCCTTTTTAAGCTGCTGCAGGTAGTGTTCAAAAAAGCATGTATTTGCTTTCATGCAGCATAGCCGCTAAAAGTCATAGGTGGGGGCTCACGTTCCGATACAATCGTAATGGGGCTATGGTTTTAGCGGCGGTTTTATCTGTATGAAGTCAGTATGAAAATAAAATAAAACAACAAAAGAGGCTATGCCTCCTTTTCTAAAAAGAAGTATGAAAATAAATTAAACTAGCAAAAGAGGCTGTGCCTCCTTTCTTTGCTTGTCCAAAGAAAGGGGCGAAAGAAAAGACATCTTTTACGATGGTGTTGTATTGCAGAAGCAATCCACCGCAAAAGCAGGCTAAACTTCCTCCAAGGCTTCGGAAGTTCTTAACGCATGCCTTTGCTACACCCGTAAAAGCATTTGGACGGTGTGCTACTTTAATTAATATAATAATAAGAAAAAACGTTTC
>JBDHZB010000059.1:0-13363 GCA_039811645.1 Bacteroidia bacterium
TGTAAAAGAAGATAACTTAGTGTTGTACCCTAACCCTGCCAATAACAAAGTAAATATTCAGTCTTCTGAAAAAATACGTAATATAGTTGTTTACTCAATAACAGGAGAAAAAATTTATACTACCTCCGTTAATGAGCAAGAAGCAAGTATTGATACACATTTGTTTGCAAGTGGTATCTATTTTATTCAGATAGAAACTACCAACAGTACTGTTATCAGTAAAAAATTGGTCATAGAAAGGTAATGCAAACAATTTTTATTTAATTAAACTAAACAGCCCCTCTAAAAATAAAGGGGCTGTTTGGTTTTTAATCTGAGTTGTATTTTGAGTTTTTTGATTCGAAAAAAATATTTTCCTATTTACTTTAAAAAATATAATTTTCTTGGTGTTAAATTTTTATTTGTAAAAATTTTTAGAGAAAAGAGTATCAGAAGTACTTACAATACTCATTACTTATAAAACATCATCTCATCTATGTGTTGCCATACTTTTGGATGTAAAAAGAAGCGAATGTCTTTTTTTTCTTTAATGGCTTTGCGAATAAATGTAGATGAAATATCTATCTGAGGGGCTTTTGTAAATGTAATGCTCGCGTGCTTATCAAATTTACTTTCTTTGGCTTCACTACGAGGGTAAATGTAAATTGTATGGTTCTTTAAAATTTCTTCATGGTTTTTCCATTTATGAAAAGTTGCTAAATTATCTTGCCCCATTATTAGAGTAAAATTATACTGAGGATATTTTTCTTTTAAATGTACTAATGTGTGAATGGTGTAAGATGGCTGCGGTAATCCAAACTCAATATTGTTGGCTTTAAATTTTGGAAAATCTTCAATAGCAAGATTTACCATATATAAGCGATGGTTTTGGTTTAATAAAGATTGTTTTTCCTTAAGAGGATTGTGCGGTGAAACTACAAACCACACCTCTTTCAAATCAGTATATTCAGTAAAATAATTAGCTAAAATTAAATGTCCTATATGAATCGGATTAAAAGAACCAAAAAATAATCCGATTTTTTTTCGAACCGACATAAATGAATTAAATTTTTTCTAACGCTTGTTCTAAATCAGTCAGCAAGTCATTAATATCCTCCACGCCAATACTTAGTCGGAGCAGAGCATCTACCACACCTGCTTTCTCTCTTTCTTCTTTAGGAATAGAGGCGTGTGTCATTGTTGCAGGATGGTTTATAAGCGACTCTACGCCACCAAGTGATTCTGCCAAAGAAAATACTTTGAAAGAAGATGCAAATTGAAATGTTTTTTCTAAAGACGCATTTTTCAGCACAAAAGACACCATTCCTCCAAAGTCTTTCATTTGCTTTTTCGCAATATGATGATTAGGGTGGTTGGGTAGCCCGGGCCAATATACCTTTTCTATTTTAGGATGTTTTGCTAAAAACTCAGCTATTTTTTTACCATTAAAACAATGTCTTTCCATGCGTAGATGCAGTGTTTTAATACCTCTTAACACTAAGAATGAATCCATTGGTCCCGGTGTAGCACCGCAGCTATTATGTATAAAAGAGAGTTTTTCAAATAATGAATCATCATTTGTAACGAGCGCTCCCATTACCACATCGCTATGTCCACCTAAATATTTTGTTACAGAATGCATTACTATATCTACATTGTATTTTAATGGGTTTTGTAAATAAGGAGAAGCAAAAGTATTGTCTATCGCCACTATGATATTCTTATTTTTACTCTTAATTGTTTGTGTGCATTCTTCAATATCAATAATCTGCATGGTAGGATTGGTGGGTGTTTCAATCCAAAGCAATTTGGTTTTATCATTTATATAATTCAGAATATTTTTTGGATTTCCTAAATCAATAAAGTGAAATTTTATTCCAAAATCAGCAAACACCCTTACAAACATTCTGTAAGTACCTCCGTATAAATCATTTCCTGTAATTACTTCATCTCCGGGTTTTAGTAATTTCACTACAGCATCTATTGCTCCCATGCCACTGCTAAAGCAAAGACAATGTTTTCCGTTTTCCAAAGCTGCAATACTTTTTTGCAATGCATCTCTTGTTGGATTTTTACCTCTGGCATAAGCATATCCTTTGTGCTTACCGGGGTACTCTTGCACATAAGTAGATGTTTGGAATATTGGTGTCATAATAGCACCTGTGGAAGTGTCAGGCTCTACACCGGCATGAATAGCTTTAGTACCAAAGCCCCAATTTTGATTGTCCATAATTTATTTTGCTGTTGCTTTTACGTATTGATATTTTTCAAAGATTTCTCTCTTATTTTCTTGATCTTTTTTATCTAAATTACAAGGAGGTCCTTGCACTTTTTTAATAATATTAAATTTAAGTTTTTTAATATCTCCGCCTTTTGCGCTAACTGCTTTAGTGATTTTATCCTTTAAGCGTTCACCACGCATTTTAGCAAGCACCGGGTTTGTCATAAGCGTTGGTACTTTTGATGCAGATGACTCAATGGTAATGGATACTTTTTTAGCTTTAGATTTTTCCACAATATTATCTATAAAATTATTCCACACATCTGCCGTAGTATCTATTTGATATTTAAGGTAAGTAAAATAAAATTCGTATTTAGATTTTGGAAGAGTTGACGGTGTTGTTGGTGTTTTTTCTCCCTTATCACGCAAGTAAAATACTTTTGTGAATTGTTTAGCTTTATCTTCTCCATCGGTTGTTAGGTCTTGCTTCATGGTTTTTCCATCAGACTCTACAGTAATGGTATATTTGTTGTTTGGTGCTAATGCAATACCTATTACCTTTCCGTTAGCAGTTTCGTCTATATCAAAGGTTTTAGATGTTCCTGCATTGTCAGTAATTGTAACCTTAGCTAATTTAGCCGGCAGTTTTTGTGCCACGCTATTTAAAACAATTATATCTAACTTATAAGCTCTTTGCTTAACCGCAATTTTACCAAGCATATTAATTGGCTCCAGTTCTATCGCTTTATGTATTTCTTTGTAAGTTGCGTCTTTGTCAGCGTAAATCTCATCGCTATAAAACTCTTGTCCATTTGCTTGATAAGAAACATCATAGGTTTTACCCGGTTTTAAAATAAATACAAAGTTGCCGTTTTTTTGGGGTTTATAAATACCTATCACTTCTCCGGTTTCTTTGTCTTTTAATATAATAGATAAATCTTCTGGTAAATTTTCTCCTTGTGCCGGTTGAATTTTTCCTTTGTACACTACTAAAGATTTATCAGAAGATTCCGGAATGGTTATCATGTAAATATCTTTGTCTCCAAAGCCACCTTCTTTAAACGATGAGTAATAGGCGCGCTTACCATCGGGAGAAGTTACATAAAAAATATCATCATCAGGAGTATTAATAGGATAAGCTACATTAAACGGTTCTGAAAATTTTCCGTCCTCATCTGCAATAGAAAAGAAAATGTCAAACCCTCCCATAGTTTGATGTCCTTTTGAAGCAAAGAATAGTGTTTTGCCATCAGGGTGCATAAATACGCCATCTTCATCATAGGGAGTATTAATAACAGATCCGAGATTTAATGCTTTACTCCATTTACCGTTTGGCAACTTAACCACTCTGTATATGTCTCTACCTCCTAATCCACCCGGTCTGTCAGACACAAAGTATAGTGTGTTTCCATCGTTACTTAAGCAAGCATGTGTTTCCCAAAATTCAGTATTAACATCTGATCCAAATTGCTGCAAGGATCCCCACGCTTTACCATCCCATTGTGAATAATAAATATTTCCATTTCCGTTTTCATCTTTGTAAACGATTAATGTTTGCCCATCAGGGCTTAAGTTAATAGAAGCCTCATGCCCACAGGTATTAACATACTCACTAAGTTGAACCGGTTTACTCCAATAACCATTATCATCTTTATACGAAACAACAATGTCTTCAAAATATTGACCATCAGATGTTTTTTCTCCACATACACCATTTGGTCGTCGTGTTGTAAATATCATCATTCTTTCATCGGCAGATAATACAGGACTGTAATCCGGATACGGGCTATTAATGCTATCACCCATATTAATAATCTTTACATTAATAGGAGCGGCTACTTGCTTTTTAGCATAAACACTTTGGTCTTTGTAATAGTTTACTTCCTTTTGCCATGCTTTTGCGGCGGTTGGGCCTATAAACTCAAGAAATTTATTATAGTACTGAATGGCTTCATCAAATTTGTAGTTAATGTGCAAAGCCTTTGCATAATAAAGAAATGCTTGTGGTGGAGCTGCTTTTTCTGTATAATCATCATGCTTATAATGCTTCTTTACATTAGTTACCGCTTTAGCAAGATAGGTTTCTGCTTTGTTTTTTTCCGTTGCAGAGTGTAAATAACATTCTCCTAATAAAAAGTTAACATTTGCATTAGTAGAATCTAGTTCGTAAGCTTTTTGCATATTTAATAAAGCTAAACCATAGTTCTCTTCCAACATTAGGTAACTCCCTTCTGTAAAATAGTCTTTGTAAGAACCTCCGCTCAACACTTGCCCGAATGCGACATTTTCAATCAACAAAATAGAGGCTATGCACAATAACTTCACTAAAAATTTCTTCATACAATTTTTGACCGCAATTTTAAGTAAATTTTTCTAATATGTTCTATCTAAAAATATCAACAATTCAGCGTTGAAAATTAACCGCTTATCTATAATTTGTTAATCTATAAATGATTTAACATACTGGTATTTTTCATATACCTTTGGTTGAGTCTTAGTTTTTTTATTATAGTCCGGACCTGAAACAATTGCATTTATATTAAATTGAATATTTCCTCTGTTTCCACCTTGCTTTTCTGCATATTTCAAAATATGGTCTCGTAAAAACTCCCCTCTCATTTTTGACAGCACAATATTTGTCATAGATGCCGGAACTTTAGAGGCACTTGCAGTGATATATACTTTCACTTTCCCTACTTTAGATTTTTCCACTACATTAGCTATAAAATTCTTCCATTTTGTATCATTTGTATCAACGGCATATTGTTTATACTTAAAGAAAACTTCATAACGTTTTGAATCTGCTTTAGGCTTTGCCTCTATAGTAATAAATACGGTTTTTGAAAAGGACTTTTCTTTTATTTCGGATGTATTAATTGTAAGTGCCTCTCCATAAAATCCATTTTTATACGGTGTGATTGTGTAATTTAATCCTGATAGCAGTTCAATATTTTTTAATGCTCCTTTAGCATCTGTAAGCAAGTCGTATTGATTTCCATCATCACTTTTAATAATTAAAGAGGCATCGGACACAGGTTTCTTGTTCTTTTTATTTTGAACTACTATAGATAAATTCTTTTTTTCGGAATTGACATTATTTGAATTTAGAAAGAATATTTCTGTAAGAGCTTCTCCCAACTGGGTTTGCGGTGTAGTAATAATTCTTGCTTCGCTTTTGTTTTGTTTATACTCAAGCACTAACGAATATATTTTAGCGGCTTCCAACAGGATATTTTCAATTTTTCCAAATTCATTGGTTTTGTAAAGTCCATAATTGCTTTGATTTCCTGTTTTTTGATCTTCCATAACATAAATAACAGCATCTTTTAAGGGCGTTTTATCAGTAGGGCTGTTAAAGCAAATAACGTTAAGAATGATACTTTTAGACTTTACTGTAAGTTTACCAATAATCCTTACAGACTCTAATTGAAGTTCTTTTTGTATTTCCTTGTAACTTTCTGATGGATCTGCATAAATTTCATCACTGAAGAACTCTTCTCCATTAACTTGATATGAAATTTTATACGTCTTTCCCGGCTTAAGTGTAAATACAAAATTACCATTTCTCTGTGGTCTATATATTCCGAATACTTCTCCTGTTTCTTTATCGGTTACAACTATTGTAATATCATCGGGCAAACTTTCTCCGGGAGCAGGCTGAATTTTCCCTTTATAGATAACTACCGGTTTTTCAGAAGATTCGGGGATATTAATCATGTAAATATCTTTATCACCAAAGCCACCTTCTTGAATGGTTGAGTAATACGATCTTTTGCCATCAGCAGAAGTAACATAAAAAATATCGTCGTCTGTTGTATTAATAGGGTATCCGATATTCATGGGGTCTGAAAATTTTCCATTCTCATCCATGATAGAAAAGAAAATGTCAAATCCGCCCATGCTTGGGTGTCCGTTTGATGAGAAGAATAATGTTTTTCCGTCAGGGTGAATAAACACGCCGTCTTCGTCATAAGGTGTATTAATAGGCGCACCAATATTTAGAGCCTTACTCCATTTACCGTTAGGAAGTTTAACAACTCTGTAAATATCTCGCCCACCTAAGCCACCCGGCCTATCAGATATAAAATATAATGTGTTTCCGTCCGCTGTTAAACAGGCGTGTGTTTCCCAATGCTCTGTATTGACATCAGAGCCAAAAGATTGTGGTGTTGTCCATGTTTTTCCATCCCATTGTGAGTAGTAAATATTTCCGCCTTCGTTATCTTTATATACGATAAGTGTTTGCCCATCTGCTGTTAAGTTAATTGATGCTTCGTGTCCACAAGTATTAACGTTTTCACTCAAAAGCACCGGCTTGGTCCATCTGCCTTGTTCATCTTTGTAAGAAATAACGATGTCTTCAAAATACTGACCATCAGATGTTTTCTCTCCACAAATTCCGCCCGGTCTTCTGGTTGTATATATCATCATTTTTTCATCAGCGCTTAGCACAGCACCATACTCAGGGTATATTGAATTAATGCTGTCTCCCATATTTTTTATGATAACATTAATCGGATGTTGTACTAATGTTTTTGCATACATACTTTGACTTTTGTAATAATTTACTTCCTTCTCCCATTTTTTTCCAGCAGTACCAAGGGCAGCAAGGTATTTATCGTAATATATTATAGCTTCATCAAATTTATAATTGATTTGTAGTGCTTGTGCATAGTAATATAACGATTGTATTGGCGCATCTTTTTCCTTTGGATCATCCGGCAAGTATTTCTTTTTTATTTTATTGATTGATTTTACAAGGTATTGTTCTGCTTTTTTCTTTTCTGTTGGAGAAAACAGATAGCATTTTCCAAGTAAAAAACTAATATTTGCATTAGTAGAGTCTAATTCATACGCTTTCTGAAAATTAAGCAGTGCAAGTGCGTAATTATTTTCCATCATTAATTGATTTCCTTCTATAAAATAATCTCTGTAGGAGCCGCCCGATAATACTTGTCCATACATTGTTGAAAATAATGCTGACACAAAAATAATAACTAAAAATAGTTGTTTCCTTAGCATACTGATAAAATTTGCCGAACAAGATATGAAAAGAGTTTTGGATATCAAAGTAAAAATTATATGATGTTTAAAATATTCTTTTTAAACATTTTAAACGCAATAATATTTAGTGTTGTTCCTATTATAAACAGCATCGCAATTCTTGAAAGAAAAGTAATATCACTAATTGGTAATTTTCTCCAAAAAATATCATAAAACCCTTGTATTCCCCAATAATTAACTGAGAAAACTGATATTTTCTGCATAAATATTGGCATAATGAAAGTAGGAATCATACTACCGCCAATGCAACTCATAACAAGAATAATTAAAGAGGATAGCCCCTGTACTTGTTGGCGCGATTTTGCCACAGATGCCAATAATACGCCAAAACTTGAACATGCATAGGCAGTAAATACAATCATTGTAATAAGGGCAAATAAATTCTGAAAAATATCTAACTGAAAAACTATGTAAGCATAAATAAACATCACTATTAATTGAAATATAGAGATGAGGTTGGTAAAAATCATTTTACCAAATAAAATATTTATGGGATAAACAGGAGAATAAAGGATTTTTTTCAGTGTTCCTTCTTGCTTTTCATCTAATAAACTGGCCCCCATACCGGTTACAGAGAACAGCAACATCATAATAGCCGTGCCTGCAACGGCTTGAATTAGCCCTAATACATTATCATTATCAGCTTTAAGTAGTTTTGTCATTTTAATATCAGTACCCATATAATTCAAAAAAGAATTATTGTTGGTTTTTGCTTTTGTTCTATCCGGTTCTTGCTCCATGCCCTTTCCACTACTACTATATAAGCTGTCAAACTGAGAGTGTACTTTTTCTTTTGTTTTTTTATCAGAATTACCAATCATTTTATCAAACATCTTTAGCATCGGTTTATTAGAACTGCCCATGCTACTGTATTTAATTTGAATAAATGTTTGAAATAATGATTGTTGAAGCATGCTTATTTCCATTTCTTTAGCCTCATCATATTGTAACTCAACAGGCATTGCATTTCCATTAGCAATAGAATCTGAAAATCCTTTATGTAAAATTAATACTGCATTTATTTTTCCTTTTTTTATTGCTTCTTGAGCGGTATTTAATGCTGCATATTTCACAATATGAATACTTTTAAGAGAATCTAATTCTGTAATTGCTTTTTTAGAAGCATCTGAATTATCTAAATCACATATTGGCAGTTCGTATTCTTTATTATTATGACTGTCTTTTCCGGCACCTCCAAATGCATACGCAAACATGGTGATAAGAGCTATTGGTAAAAGAAAAGTTAACAGTACAGAACGTTTGTCTGTGAAAAATAATTTTAAATCTTTGAATACTAATACTAACATAATTAATCTCTTAGTTGTTTACCTGTTAAGTTTAAGAATATTGTTTCAAGATTAACCTTTTGAATATCTATATTTTTAATTTCTAATCCTAATTCATTACACTTTAAAATTATTTTTGACAAATCATTTTTCAAATTATCTGTATAGAAATAAATAGCACTATCTATCTGCTTTGCCGAAGGAAAGTCAGATTTTATTTTTATTGCAAGGTGCTCGGGAATATCCGTAAAATGTATCGATACAGATTCCTTTATCTCACTACTCTTTTTTAGTTCTTCTAATGTGCCTTGCGCAATAATTTGACCATGGTCTATGATACCGATTCTATCACACAATCTTTCAGCTTCCTCCATATAATGTGTCGTGTATATTATTGTTAATCCGTCCTTATGTAATTTCTCTACTACTTCAAAAATCAGATTTCTGCTCTGTGGATCTATCCCAACCGTAGGCTCGTCCATAAAAAGTACTTTTGGATTATGAAGCAATGATGCCGCTATATTTATCCTACGCTTCATACCACCGGAGTATGTTTTTATTTTATCATTTTGTCTGTCATACAAGCCGAATAAATTAAGTATTTTATCTACATTATCTTTTAGTTCTTTTATAGGTACATTGTATAATTTCCCCCAAAATATTAAATTGTCAAATGCTGACATTTCATCATAAAGTGCAATTTCTTGCGGGACAACACCTATTATTTTTTTACATTCTATAGGTTGCTTTTTTAAATCAAATTCACCAATAGTAACAGTTCCTTCATCAGGGTGCAGTATTGTACTAAGAATAGATACGATTGTTGTTTTTCCTGCGCCATTAGGTCCAAGTAATCCATAACACTCTCCCTGTTTTATATTAAAGGAAATTCCATTTAATGCTTGAAATTGTCCGTATTTCTTAGATAAATTTGAAACAGAAATCATGTTACAAATGTATGAATTATTCTTCACAATATAATTCTTCTGCTTTTTTTGCTGAAATTCTGATGCCTTTAATTAAAGCCGAGCTAAAGCCTGCATGTTCCATCTCATTTAGCCCCGCAATGGTACATCCTTTTGGTGATGTTACTTTGTCAATTTCATTTTCCGGATGGGAATGATTTAGTAACAATAAGTCTGCCGCCCCCTTTGCTGTTTGTACAGCCATACGAAGAGCGTCTTCTGCATGAAATCCGATTTCAACACCGCCTTGAGAAGCTGCGCGGATAGCTCTTAAAAAGAAGGCTATACCACATGCATTCAGTGCTGTTGCAGAGGTCATCATTTCTTCATGAATTAATATTGTTTCACCAACAGTATCAAAAATAGACTTAACCAATTCTAAATTTTCTTTTGAAGTATTATCTGATGCCATACAAGTCATGGATTGACGAATAGCAATAGCAGTATTTGGCATTGTTCTTATAATAGCGATTTTTTTTCCAATGTGTTTTGCTATATCTTTTGAAGAAGCTCCTGAAACAACAGATACAATAATGTGTTGTTTAGGGTTTAAATAATCCTTAATTTCATCTAATACTAAATTTAATTGTTGTGGTAAAACAGCAATAATAATAATTTGATTTTTTTTTACAGCTTCAATATTGTTTGTTGTAAAATTCAAATTATGTTTTTTAATTGTATCATTCTGAGGCAATGTTCTTTTGGTTAATGTAATTGCTTTTGCCGTATATTTCTTTGAAGCTATTAGTCCTTTTGCTAAGGAAAGCCCTATGTTTCCTGCTCCAATAATTGCAATTTTTTTTACCATAAAAATTTTTGTCGCTAAAATAAAGAAAGGGAATGATTATACTTTAATAATTTCTCCATCGTGTAAAGTGATAATTCTATCACTTTTTTCTGCAAAATGCATATCGTGTGTTACTACTAAAAACGTCTGTTGAAAATCTTTATTTAATTCTCTGAAAATGTCATATACTAAATTAGAGTTCTTAGAGTCTAAATTTCCGGTTGGCTCATCTCCCATAATAATTTTTGGGTTATTAATAAGTGCTCTGGCAATAGCTACCCGTTGTTGCTGACCTCCCGATAATTTGTTGGCTTTTTTATTAGCTTGATCCGAAAGTCCAAGTAAATTTAATTTTTGATAGGCGTGTTCAAAAATTTCTGTTTTACTATATTTATTTAGTTTTAATGCAGGCATAGCCACATTTTCAATAACGGTAAACTCCGGTAATAAATAGTGAAATTGAAATACAAATCCTATTTTTTCATTGCGTAGCGCAGCTAATTCTTCTGTTGTTTTATTGTGCAAGGCTTCATTATCTAATAAAATTTCTCCTTCGTAATCAGAATCCAAGGTACTTAACACATATAGTAAAGTAGATTTTCCGCTACCCGATGCACCAACAATAGAAACAAACTCTCCTTGATTGATAGAAATATTTATATTCTTTAATGCTTGAAACTCAACCGGATCGTGGTAAAATTTATTTAATTTAATAGTTTGTATAACAGGGGTAGTATTCATTTTGATCTGAGTATATCTATGGCATCTGTTTTGGCAGCTTTCTTTGCGGGTATATAGCCTGCAACAGCGGTTACTAATAAAGCAAAAAAATATGCGAACATAAAAAAGTACGGACTACTATTAAATTTCAAATACTCTAAAGAAACAAAGCCCTTAACATTCATTCTTATGGAACCAACTATTTTCTGCATTGCAAATCCCATAAGCAAACCAAGTAATCCTCCAAAAATACCAATAATCATAGATTCTAATAAAAATATTTGTATAATGTCTTTATCTCTGTATCCCACTGCTTTTAGAATAGCTATATCAGGCATTTTCTCATAAATAATCATCATTAAAATATTGAATATGCCAAATCCCGAAACAATAAGTATAGAAACAATAATAAGATATGTAATCATATTTTGAATATTAAATATACCGAAAATATTTGTGTTTGCTTCTTTCCAATCCATTGCTCTGTATCCAAATTTCTTTTCATAATAACGTGCCAAAACCTCTGCTTTATCAATGTCTTTTAGTTTGATGTTAATATCTGTAATATATGCATTATCTACTTGTAATAATTTCTGTGCATTCCTGATGTTAATATACGCTCTTGACTTATCCAGTTCCGTTATTCCTGTACGATTAATACCTACTACTTTCATTTCTAAGGTAACACCGGCAGGAGATATGATAATAATATTGTCATTTAATTTTGCACCAATCTGATCTGCCAAACCTTCTCCCAAAATAATGCCATTTGGTATTGTTTGCAGCTTAATAATACTACCTTGTAAATTATTTTTTTCTACATTAAAAAGGACATTTTCTTTCATAATGTCCACACCAACTGCTCTGCCACTATATTGTGCCATGCCCAATTTAAAAATAACCTGCGAGCCTAAAAATGGAGAAATACCTTCTATATTTTTATCTTTTTCTAATATAGACAGAATGCCATAAATGTTTTTAATTTTTGGAAGATCATCTTTTGGTTTTTGATTTCTAATAACAATCCATTTGTGTTTTAATGAATCTACTTTAGATAAAACACTTGGTCTATCCATTTTTGCTTCATTGTATATGCGGATATTGGCACTAGTATTAATAGTTTGATCTATAAAAGTAGATTGAAAACCTGTCATTAATCCTCCCTGAAAGATAAATATGGCTATACCAAATGTAACGCCCAACATGGCAACAATGGTTTGCCGCTTTTTAGAAAGCAAATGTCTAATAGCAATTAATATAATCGGCGATTTTTCAAATGCCATTATCAGGGCTTTATAATTTCTGTATTCTCATCAATACCCTTTAGTATTTCTACAAATTCAAGGTCTTCAATACCCTTTTCAATAGTAATCGTATCGTTTCTTTCTTTTCTGATAAGCTTACTATTATTAATCAGATATACTTTTGGAACAACCAATGCTTGTTTTCTCTCGGCAACAATGATATTTGCCTCCACAGACATGCCGGAGAATACTTTTATCTTATTATTTTTATCCAAGTTAATGGTAGATGTTACTTTACAGGTTTTATTTGTAGGATTAATTCTTAAATAAATTTCTTTTGTATATCCATCAAAAGTAGCATCTCCGTAAGCATCTATCGTATAAATTACTTTTTGTTGAGAATGCACATACGATACATCTGTTTCGTCTATACCCAACTCTACCTCAAACTGATGAGCATCTCCAATTACCATTAGCAAAATGTTGCTATTTACCAATTCACCTTCTTTTGGTACAATATCATATACCTTTCCGGAAGTTGCCGCCGATATAATAAACTCACTATAATTAGATTGTTGTGCCTCATATTGCAATTTAGCATTGTCTAATTCTATTTTTAATTGGTTTTTAGTATTATTATAATTATTTATAAATTTTTGATAACTCTGCTTTGATACATCATATTGTGTTTTTGCTTGGTCGTATTGTAATTGAGAGATTGCATTTGATTTTATTAAACTGTAATATCGTAAAAAATTCAATGAATCTAATTGATATTTTGACTGCGCCGCTTTAATATCATCTTTTAGTGCATTAAGAATAGGTGATTGTTCGGAAAAATTTTTAGTTGCCAAATCATATTGATTCTTTGCTATTTGCATGTTTTTTTCACTTACCTCACTTTTAATTGTTAATAATGGTTGTCCTACCACCACAGAATCTCCCACTTTTATATGTATTTTTGAAACATATCCGGGTAATTTCGAATAAACATTATAGGCATTCAATGGATAAATTTTTCCGGATGCATAAACCGCTTGGATAATATCTTTTTTAATGGGCTTTGTACTTTCTTTCTTTTTACCGCAAGAATAAAT
>JBDHZB010000060.1:0-12579 GCA_039811645.1 Bacteroidia bacterium
GTTAGCAATCCTGATTTGTTTTTCTGATCAAAATCTTTTCTACTAATTACCATGGTGGCTCCGGCATGTCCCATGTTTTTTTGAGCTCCGGCATATATCAGTGAAAAATCTTTAGCATTTACTTTTTTTGAAAAAATATCGGAAGACATATCGCATACCAAAGGTACGTTTACTTTCGGAAAGGTTTTATATTGTGTGCCGTAAATTGTATTATTAGATGTAATGTGTAAATAATCATAATCGTTTGATACTTTAATGTCTTTTGGAATGTATCCGAATTTTTTATCTTCGGAAGAAGCAATGACATCCGTAGTTCCAATTAGTTTGGCTTCTTTTATTGCTTTAGATGACCACACGCCTGTATTAACGTAAGCAGCTTTTGTTTTTAAAAAATTATATGGAATCATACCAAATTGTAAACTTGCACCACCTCCTAAATAAATAACATCATAGTCGTTTGCAGAAACTTCAAAATGTTCTAAAATAAGCGCACGTGCTTCGTCCATTACTTTTTCAAAATTTTTACTTCTATGTGAAATCTCCAACAAAGACAAGTTCATATTATCGAAGTTGATACATGCTTCTGATGCTTGTTGTAATACTTCCTGAGGTAAAATACCCGGACCGGCACTGAAATTATAAACTTTATTTTTTACTAATACTGACATAAATTTTAATTTTGGGCTATAAATATACGAATTTTTTATTTTTTTGGTTTATACCAATCAGGTCCCGGTTTCTTACCCATATAAGAGCCACAAAAATAAAAAGTGGCTTTTAATCCAAAGAGTAAAAAATGCTCGCTGTATTCAGCATACATTTCTGCGCCTATGCCTAAATCATATTTAAATTTATAAATAGCTTGAATAGATGAATAATAATTAAAAGCAAAGTAATTACTATGAATAGTATTGGTAGAATCTTGTAATAAGATGCCGTTAAAATAATAAGTATCATCTTTGTATCCACCGCCATAAGCTATTCCTATAGGATTAAATACAAATGCAAAATGTACGTTTTCTGTTTTTACACACAAAGGTGATAAATGAAAATTAAAATATCTTATGGTAGTGCTTTTTTTATCAGGATAATTAAATGATTCATCAAACACAATACGAGAAAATCCAAATTGTAAAAAATATTGTTTAAATGTATGAATATTAATGTCAAGTGAAAATCCTTTCATTAAGTAATTTAATTGATTAGATGTATATCCGCCAACACCAACAGAAGCAAAACCGCTATTTAACTTATATATTTTTTTATCGTAAATAATTTTTTTTGGAATACTGTCTATATAGATGGTATCTACAATTTGAGCAACAATATACTTTTGTATAAATATTATCAATAAAATATAAAGATACTTTTTATTCATTTTTCAGCACAAATAAACGAGATTTATAAACACCAATCAATAGGGTGAACGCCTTTACTTATTAAATACTCATTAGCTTTACTAAAATGCCTGCATCCTGCAAAGCCTGTTCTGGCTAATGGCGATGGGTGTGCCGCTTTTAGTATTAAATGTTTAGAGCTGTCTATTAATGCTGCTTTCTCTTGTGCCCACTTGCCCCATAGTAAAAAAACAATATTATTTCTACGCAATGATATGGCTCTGATGGTTGCATCTGTAAATTGTTCCCAGCCTTTTCCTTTATGGCTGCCGGCAGTATTTTTTCTTACAGTTAAAACAGTGTTTAGTAAAAAAACACCTTCTGCAGCCCATTTTTCTAAATTACCATTTGTAGGAACGGCACAACCTAAGTCAGCATACAATTCTTTAAAGATATTTACTAAAGATGGGGGAGACTTAATTCCTATGTTTACTGAAAAACACAATCCATTTGCTTCATTTGGGTTGTGATAAGGATCTTGACCAATAATAACAGCTTTTATTTTATTAAAAGGTGTAAGATTGTATGCGGAAAATATTTTATTGCCGGGAGGATAAACCTCATAATGTTTTTTTTCTTCTTGCAGGAAATTTTTTAGAAAGTAAAAATAATCTTTTGAAAATTCACTTTCTAAAACTGCTTTCCAACTTTCTTCTATTTTTGGATTTAAAGACTCTAAATTCACTTTTTTGGTACAAATTTTAAAATTTTTTTGCAGATGATTATTTTATTACATACTTTTGTAATCGATTTTAAAAAAAATTAACCATGAAAAAAACATTTCTTTTTTCCGTGATAGGAGTATTTGTTATTTTGACGGCAATGTCATCTTGTAAATCACATGAAAAATGCCCGGCTTATTCAAAAGCAAAAAACACGATAACGACCGATAAAAAATGGTCATAATCAATTTTCAGAAACACACATTAAATTTTTTTATCAAAAAATATTTTTTGATAAAAAAACTTTTCATTACATTAGCCCCCATTAAACCTTTAAAGATATGAAAAAAATATCTATTTTAATACTTGCAATCATTTCGATTGTTGCATCAGTAGATGCTCAGCAAGACCCACAAATCACTCAATTCATGTATTCCAAGTTAATATATAACCCGGGGTATGCAGGAACCAGTGATGCGTTATGTGCCAATATGTTGTACAGACAACAATGGGTAAACTTTACAGGCGCGCCAAAAACAATGATTTTTAGTGCAGATATGCCTGTAATGAATTTGCCTTTAGGTGCAGGGATTAACTTTATGAGCGACCAAATCGGTGCAATTAAAACAACTTATGTAAGATTAGCAGCGGCTTATAACAAACAAATCGGTCCCGGTAAGTTAGGAGTAGGATTAGATGCCGGTATTTTACAAAATCAAGTTTCAGACTCTTGGATTGTTCCTGAACCCGGAAAAGTAGATAATAGCATTCCCGGTAACTACACTAGTGGAGCATCAAGTATAACTAACCCTAATCTTAATAAAATGACTTATGATTTAGGTTTTGGTGCTTATTATGGTATTCCAAATAAAATGTACATCGGTATTTCTTCTTCTCACTTACCTTCTCAAGTTATATCTTCGGGTGATGCAAAATACGTTTTAGCAAGACACTATTATATTATGGGAGGTTATACTTTTGAGTTAAACCCCTTTAACACTATCGCTCCTAATATTAAAGTTAAATCAGATGGTGCTACCGCTATATTAGATTTGAATTTGACATATACTTACAATAATATGTTTTGGTTAGGTGCTACATACAGACCGCAAGATGCTGTGGCTCCTATGCTTGGTGTAAAACTACTAAAAGATAAAAGTTTAAAAATAGGATATGCTTATGATTACACACTTTCTAAGCTAAAAGGGTACACCTCAGGCACCCATGAAATCTTTTTAGGCTATTGTTATAACATTAAGAAACAAAAAACAGCTTCTGTTTACGGTAATGTAAGATTTTTGGATTAATCATTTTAATGTAACATTTTAAATGCTCATTCATTATATTATAAAATCGGACATCTAAAACCCGAAATTAAAAAGGCACATTATGAAAAAAATACTATTATTCATATCTGTTTTGGTAGCAATCATTACCGGTTGTAATAAGCGAACAGGTGAATTAATTGGCGTACAGCCTAGAGAGTTATGGTATCAACCGGATCCTTTCGGAATGTTATACATTCCACTTGGCAGTTATCACATGGGACCAAGTGATGAGGAAACTACGATGGCTCATACTTCAAAAAGCAGAATGGTGTCTGTACAATCTTTCTATATAGATGACTCTGAAATTTCTAATAATGAGTATAGACAATTTGTATATTGGGTAAGAGACTCTATTGCTAGAAGATTGTTAGCAAACGGATCTAATGCTAATGCACAAGACTATCAAATTCCACAAGAGGAATTTTTATCAATGTGGCCGGAATATAAAGGAGACCAAAATCTTCCCGAATTTTATATTAATTGGGATACAAGAATTAAATGGGATAATGATGATGAGGATTACAGAAATGACCTTCAGCCACTTTATCTTCCTGAAGTAGAACGTTTTTACAACAGAAAACAAATAGATACCCGTAAACTAAACTATGAGTATTATTGGGTTGATATTCGCTTAGCTGCTCAAAAAGTTAATAGATTTACTCCGAACAAATCTCCTGATGTGTGGGATCCTGCACATGAGTATAAGAAATCCGATTATTCTAATGGTATAACACTGAATGATGGACAAAACGGTCAGCCGGGCACACCATCAACACCGGTTGCTGACCCTGCAAAAGATAATAAAACACTTGGTACTTATAATGTAAAAGATCAGGTATCGGTTGGTCAAGGAAATTACATATTAAGAGAAAGAAATGGTGTTGATAGATCTGCATTTATTGTTAAAGATATTATTAATGTATATCCTGATACCTTAGCATGGGTGCATGATTATACTTATTCATTTAACGAGCCATTAACAAACATGTATTTTTGGCATCCTGCTTACGATAATTACCCGGTAGTGGGGATTAGTTGGAAGCAAGCAAGAGCATTTTCTATATGGAGATCTTTATTGTTAAATAACTATTTAGTGGGAACAGGACAAAGCATTGTCAATGAGTTTCGTCTGCCAACAGAATCTGAGTGGGAATACGCGGCTAGAGGAGGACTAAAACTTTCTGCATATCCTTGGGGAGGTCCATATATCAGAAATGCAAGAGGTTGCTTTTTGGGTAACTTTAAACCAATGCGTGGATCTTATATAGATGACGGAGGATTTCACACCGTGTATATTTACTCGTACAATCCTAATGATTATGGGCTTTATTGTATGGCAGGAAATGCTGCAGAATGGACAAGCAACGCCTTTGATGAATCTGCATACGATTTTTCACATGACTTAAATCCTGATTATGTATATGAAGCCCAAGAAAAAGAACCACCTGTGTTGAAAAGAAAAGTAATTAGAGGAGGAAGTTGGAAAGATGTTGGTTTTTACCTTCAAACATGGGCAAGAACATACGAATATCAAGATACAGCGAAATGCTATGTCGGTTTTAGAAATGTTATGACTTATCTTGGAAGAGCAAAAGGAGATGAGATTTAATATTCTAAATTAAAATAATAACAAATAAAAATCACTAACAATTAAAAAAACGTTACTATGAGCAAATTACCTAAAGTTAAAGGATTTAAAAAATTCTTACACATTTCATCATCTGCCGGAGCATCTATCGTAATTACCGGCGCCTTATTTAAAATTATGCACTGGCCAGGTTGGGATGTTATGCTTATTTCCGGTATGCTTACCGAAGCATTAATATTTACACTATTTGCTGTTGATATTCCTCATGAGGAATACGATTGGACATTAGCTTATCCTGAACTTGCAGGTATGGGCGATGACCACATGGGAACTGAAGAAACCGCAGGACTTTCACCATCTCAACAATTAGATAATATGCTTGAAAAAGCAAAAATTGGTCCTGAATTAATGAACAGTTTAGCAGACGGAATGAAACAATTAGGAGATGCTGCAAAACAAATTAGTGATATTTCCGGAGCACAACTTGCTACAGGTGAGTATGTAGATAATGTGAAAGCTGCTGCAAGAAATGTGGAAAACTTATCTGATACATATAAAAAAGCCGCAGAAAGTATGTCGTCTTTAGCAAATACAGATTCTGGAAGCTTAGGACAAAATGTAAATGATGTGAGCGATTCGTTAAGTAAGTTCTCTAAAAATGTATCTGCGCTTAATGCTACTTACGAGGTTCAATTACAAACTACAAAAGATAGTTTAGAAAATGTAAACCAATTCTATAATAATCTTGAAGATTTATTGAGAAACATTTCTGATTCTGCTTCTGATGCTAAAAAATACAAAGAAGAAATGTCTAATTTAGCTAATAACTTAACTGCCCTAAATACAATATATGGTAATATGCTAAATGCAATGAGCTATAGCAAATAACCTATTAAAATTACATTAACAAGAACTAAAATATTAAAACATGGCAGGAGGTAAAGAAACACCCAGGCAGAAGATGATAGGGATGATGTACTTAGTACTTACAGCTCTATTAGCTTTGAACGTTTCCAAACAAATTCTAAAAGGATTTATTCAAGTAAATGAAAGTTTGGAAACAACCATTGTTAACCTTGATGAAAACAATAAGAGAGTTATTGAAGGGTTTAAAGCAGCTGCAGATAATAATCCGGCAGCAAAACCATATTACGATAAAGCGTTGGAAGCAAAAAAATTAATAGAAGAAGTCGTAAAGTATTTTGAAGAAACAAAGTATGATGTTATCAAAAAAACAGACCAAGTACCAAGTGTAGATAAAAATTATAAGTTAGATTTAGATAAAGGTAAAATTGATGACTTTGATACGCCGACAGGTATGCTGATAGGTTCTGACCCTAGTAAAATGGTGGAAGGTGAACATACAGCAAGAGCACTTCGAAAAAAGTTGGATATATTGGTTGATAACTTAGGAAAGATTATTGATGCAATGCAAACCGATAAAAAAACAACTTTCTTAAAAGAAGATTACGACCAAATTAAGAAAAAAATTGGTTCATTAAAACCGGTTGATAGCGATAAAATAGAAGACGGACACAAGCAAGTTTGGGAAGTAGCTAACTTTAATCACTTACCAATGGCTGCGGTTGTTACCAACATGAACAAGATGATTGCCGATATGAAAAATGCTGAAGCAGAGATTTACCAAGTTTTTGCAGCTGCCTCCGGTAAAGTAGCTTTAAAGTTTGATAAACTTTCTGCTAAGGTTATTGCTCCTTCTTCATACATTCAAGCAGGGCAGGCATATAAAGCAGACATATTTTTGGCAGCATCTTCCAGCGCAATGACATCTGATATGATGGAAGTATTAGTAGGTGCCGATTATGACTCTGTATCAAAAAAATTACGTTCACCCGGTACTGCAATTAAAATTGAAGACGGTATGGGTAAATATGAAGTTCAAACGGGAGGTCAAGGTGAACAAACACTACAAGGTGTTATTAAATTCAAAAAGCCAACCGGAGAGTTTGAATATTTTCACTTCTCTACAACTTATATGGTTGCTGCTCCTTCTGTAGCCGTTGAACCTGAAAAAATGAATGTATTTTATATTGGTGTAGATAACCCTATTATTGTTTCGGCAGCAGGGGTTTCTCCTACAGACCTACAAGTTTCTATTAATGGTGGTGGTGGAAAAGTAACGCCAAAGGGTGGTGGAAAATACATTGTAACTGCAACATCTCCAGGAGAGTGTAAAATCAGTGTTTCTGCTAAAACTAAAGATGGCGTGAAACCACAAGGTCCTCCAAAAGTATTTAGAGTAAAGAAAATTCCTGATCCTTCTCCAAAATTAGGAGGAAAAATTGCAAGTGGTATCGTGGAGTTCAAAAAAGTTGAGTTGGCTTCAATAGGAGGTATGGGAGCAGAAATACCGGGTTTTGATTTTGATGTTAAATTCCCTGTGTTAGGCTTTACATTTAGTGCCGTTGTAAAAGGATCTTTAAAAGAGTTCGTTTGCCAAGGAGCTAATTTAAGTTCTGAAGCAAAAAGCGTATTGCAAGCATTGGCACCGGGCGCAAAATGTTATTTTGAAAATATTCAGGTAAAGGCTCCGGATGGCACTACAAGAAAGCTTTCGACTTTATCAGTAAAAGTTAAATAATATGAAAACAAAAATCTTTTTCCCAATTATTTTAATATGCTTTGTTGCAGCAACTTATGCTCAGCAAGGAGTATTTAAGCCGGGCGATTACAGAGACGGTGTATATGAGAAAGAAAATTCTGTAAATAGAAAGTTTATTCCTTACACATTTCTAAGAGAAGCTGATGTTGCCTATAAAAAAAGACTTTGGAGAGAAATTGATTTAAGAGATAAAGTAAATTTACCTCTATATTATCCTGTTGACTATAGCAGTTCTGAAACAAGAATATCATTAATTCAATTATTAAGACAGTATGTTTTGTCCGGGCAAATACTTGCTTTTGCTGATGAACAATTTTTAGTTAAATTAGAAGTGCCAAAATTAAGAGACCAATTTACAGAGTGCGATTCGATTAAAGAATCCTCGTTTGACGCTAATGGTAATGAAATTATTACATCAAGATGGAATTGTGATTCAACTTCTTTACTTAGAAAAATATTAAAATACAGAGTGAAAGAAGACTGGTTCTTTGATAAACAAAGATCTGTATTAGATGTAAGAATCTTGGGGATATGCCCATTTATTTATTTAGAAGATAAAGAAACGTACAAAGATATGCCTTGGATTTATTTTCCTGCAATAAGACCAATACTGGCAAAGCATGAAGTGTTCAATACAAAAAATGGCTCTGAATACAGAACCTTTGATGATATTTTTTGGAAGAGAATGTTTAACAGCACAATTGTAAAAGAAGAAAATGTTTACGATAGATTATTATTAGAGTATTTAAGAGGACTTGATAATTTATTGGAGGCTGAGAAAATTAAGAATGATATGTTCAGATGGGAACACGATTTGTGGAACCTATAAAGTATAAAAATAAAAAAGCCGCTAACAGCGGCTTTTTTATTTAGTCAATAATATAATGTAGTCCTATACTCTTTTTTCTTCGAGACGCATGTTTAGTAATTAAATATCCAATACAAATCAGGTTTCTTAGTTCACATAAATTTTGATTAATCGTAATTTTATCATAAAGTGCTTCGTTTTCATTGTATAATAATTCTAATCTATCCCACGCTCTTTTTAAACGAATACTGCTTCTTACAATGCCAACATAAGAAGACATGGTTTGTTGTAATTCTTTACGAGACTGGGTAATTAACACCATTTCTTCAGCGTTCTCGGTGCCTTCTGAATTCCAGTCAGGGACATTTTCCTGAAAAGATAAGTGATTAAAAATACTTAATGAATGTTGAGCTGCATTGTGTGCATAAACCAGTGCTTCTAATAGTGAATTGCTTGCTAAACGATTAGCTCCATGCAATCCTGTACAAGCGCATTCCCCTATGGCGTAAATTCTACTAATAGATGTGCGTGCATCTTTATCTACTTGTATGCCTCCGCAAATATAGTGCATGGCAGGAACAACCGGTATCATTTCTTTAAAAGGATCGATGCCTATATCCATACATTTGTTATAGATATTTGGGAAATGTTCTAAAAATCCTTTACGGTCTAAATGCCTACAATCTAAATAAACATGGTCATCTCCATGCATTTTCATTTCATTATCTATAGATTGTGCCACAATATCTCTTGGAGCTAAAGAACCTCTTGTATCATATTTGCTCATGAACTCTTCTCCCTGAATGTTTTTTAGAATAGCACCAAACCCTCTAAGCGCTTCCGTGATTAGAAAAGATTGATTGTTTTGTTGCTTTGGTTCATATAATGCGGTAGGATGAAACTGTATAAATTCCATATCTTTTACAAGTCCTTTTGCTCTGTAAAACATGGCAATACCATCTCCTGTAGCTATAGATGGATTGGTTGTAACAGCGTATGCCTGCCCAATTCCACCGGAAGCAATAATGGTGATTTTAGAAAGAATAGTGATGATTTTTCCTGTCTTTTTCTCCAAAATATAAGCACCATAACATTCTATGTCTGTTCTTTGTGATGTTACTATTTCTCCTAAGTGATGCTGGGTAATAATATCAATTGCAAAATGATTTTCCAGTATTGTGATATTAGGATGTTTCATTGCTTTTTCAATGAGTACCCTTTCTATTTCAAGTCCTGTAATGTCTTTGTAGTGTAGAATTCTATGTTCAGTATGCCCGCCTTCTTTTGCCAAGTCATAATGCTCATTATCTATTTTATCAAATTTTGCTCCTAACTCAATTAATTCTTTTACCCTTTGTGCACCCTGAGAGATCACCATTCTAACAGCTTCCTTATCGTTGAGGTAGGCACCTGCATTCAAGGTATCTTCAATGTGTTTTTCAATACTGTCATTATTCATATCCCAAACAGCAGCAATTCCACCTTGTGCGTATTTTGTATTACTTTCTTCTTTTTTATCTTTTGTAATAATAATAACCTTTCCTTTTTCAGCAACTTTAAGGGCATACATTAAGCCACCTACACCGGAACCAATTATTAAAAAATCTGAATATGCTTTCATATTATATTATCGAAAAATTAAATGAAACAATTGAATAACTAAAGCGTGTTTAATTATAATTGTAAAAACAATACCAAAAATACCACCCCAAAAGTGAGCTTCATGTCCTATCCTATCATTAGGCATTCTTTTTTTGCTCATAAAAAAGCTAAACCCAAGGAATAAAATACCAAGCAGCCACGCAGGCATTGGAATGATAAACAAAACAAGTGTTTGAAAAGGATGAATAATAATAAAACTGAATATGATGGACTCAATGGCGCCGCTTGCTCCTAAAGAGGCATACATGGGATTGTCTTTATTCTTGAAATATTCCGATAAAGATGCGGCATAAATTCCGCCGGTAAATAATATCAGATAATAGATTTTACCCATTCTTTCGCCAAATAATTCGGGATAACTGTAATTTTCTAAAATATCTCCAAACATCCATAGCATCCAAACATTTAAGAATAAATGAAGAAAATTTGCGTGGAAAAAAGCATGGCTTAAAAAGCGATAGTGCTGTTTAGAGTGCTTGATTAAATATGGAGAGAAAATATATTTGTTGAGTACATTAGGATAAGACAACCCTATAAGAGAGTTGATAACAATAAAAATACAAAGTATTTTAGTAATCATTTCAGCGCAAAGTTAATGTAAAAACAAGAGATAAAAAAAAGACCTTTCATTGAAAGGTCTTTTTTTTATAGTAGCTATAATTTATTATTTACCTAATCCCCTTGGACTACCGACTCTAGTCATGGCACATCTAAATCCGAGCCATGCGTTGGATTGTCTTTGGTCTAAAAATCTTCTCACACCGGGATTCATATAATATGCTCTGTCTCTCCAGCTTCCTCCTTTTATTACGCGTACTCTATCACTGATTAAAGATGTTTTTGCATATTCGTACATTAGCTTATCTCCTTTTTCTTGTAAAGTTCCTTCTACATCATCTGATGACCAATAGATAGAGCTATAAATATCACCATCCATATAATTTATATAATCTGATGTTTTGTAGTTTCTTCTTTCATCTAAGTTGTCTGAAGGTACTGCGGAAGAAACTTGCCTCCATAATACTCTTCCGGGGATATTTGATTTTCCTTCAGAAGTAGCGTTATTGTTTCCATAAGGATCTTCTGTAAGAACAGTTAAAACGCTATCGGTAGCTTCTTGAGTTTCGCCGCTACCACCATGTTGTGTAGGAGGGTTAACTTTATGTTTAAATTTCTGATAAACAGGCCCGTCAGTATTTGTTAGAATTTCTCCGCCAAAGCCGCCAACTAAAGTAGCACTATCGCGTTTTTGAGTAACAAATACATTACCTCTGAATGGTCTGAACTCATCGGCATCTTGAAGTGTGTTAGGACGATACACATCCATTACCCATTCAGAAACGTTTCCTGCCATATTGTATAAACCGTAATCGTTAGGCCAATATGAATATACAGGAGCTGTAATATCAGCATTATCATTCAAAAATCCTGCAACACCCATATAATCACCGGCACCACGAACGAAGTTACCCATCATTTGTCCGATAAATTTATCATCTGAGTTTCTTACACCATGTCCGTTCCATGGGTAAATTCTTCTGTCTGTAATACGTTCACCTATTGTATTTCCAATTAATCCATAAGCAGCATATTCCCATTCAGCTTCTGTCGGTAGGCGGTATTTTGGTAAAAATATACCATCTTCCATTCTTACATCTCTTTCAGGATTGTTTTCATCAAAAGAAGGCAGTTTTTGTAATAATTGTCCTTGCCATTTTCCGGCTAAATAAGCTTCTGTGCTAAAATAGTCTTGGTCGGTAGGATTTGGTGTATGCTCTAATAATCCTTCGCGAATTAATATAAATTCATTTACTCTGTCGGTTCTCCAAGCACAAAAGTCATTAGCTTGCAGCCAATTGACACCAACAACAGGGTAGTCTCTGTAAGCGGGGTGTCTTAAATAATATTCAACCATAGGCTCGTTGTAGGCTAATTTTTCTCTCCAAACCAATGTGTCGGGTAGTGCTTTGTAATAAATATCGGGGAAAGTAGGTCCAAAAACTCTTGCTGTCCAATATAGGTATTCCAAATAAGAAAAGTTGCTTACTTCAGTTTCATCTATATAGAAAGAAGATACTGTAACGCGACGAGGTACATTGTTCCAATCAAAAGGAACGTCGTGTTCAGTTCTGCCCATAGTAAAGGTACCGCCTTCAATTAAAACAAGTCCGGGACCTGTTTCTTGTTCTTCGTAAGGGACTTTTTCAAATCCGCCATTGCTAGGGTCGTTATATGCCCATCCTGTAACGGATGAACGTTCTTTAGCACAAGATAAAAACAATATTGTTAGTGTTAAAGATAGCCATGTTTTTTTGTTGTTTGTGATATAATTCATATTTACAACTTATTAAAGGGGTTAAATATAGATATAATTTTATAGAATATAACGTTTTGCATTAAAAAATGTTACATCGTATTTTAGAAGGAAGGACAGCTTATGGTTCTGTACTTTTTACGTTTAGGTTTACATTCAAATTGAATTTGTAAAGAAATTTCATGAGAACCCGCTGT
>JBDHZB010000061.1:0-12552 GCA_039811645.1 Bacteroidia bacterium
GAAAAAGTAAATTATATTCTTTTAGTCTTCTGGATTGTAACGTGCTTATCTGTTACTGCACAAAGCAGCTATGTTCATAAGGACGTGTTAAGAACACAAGCAACGCTCTCGCCTTCATACACCTTTGCAGATGCAAAATCTTTTTTTTACTTACATGGGAACTTAGAATGGTACACAGAAAATAATATTTCCATATCCGGAGATGGTTATTACTTTTTAGGTAAATTATCATCAGATTCTTCCTCGTTCAATTTTAATCACGCAATTTTTTTTGGTGCAAACAAACACTTTATTAGAAATAATAATGACATTTATATTGGCTTTCAACCCGGCATTGCCGTTATTCAGTTAAAAGATATTTATAATAAAAACGTAACAGGAGTCAATCCGTTAGCATCTGTTATTTTGGGATATAATTTTTATATCAGTACCTTCTTTCACTTTTTTATTCAAACAAGATTTACCTACGGTGAAAATAATTTTGCTTATCATAAAGATTTATCAGATATCAGATTATCAGCAGGATTAGGATTTAATTTATCTCTTCTAAAATCTACTAAATAAAAAAACATGAAAATTATAGCCTTAATTATTAATATCTTTTTTGATATTATATTATTTCCAACATTAGGCATGGCTATTATGTCTCCTATGATGTTTGATGCTCCCGGATCAGAAAAAGACCAATTATTAAAAGCTATTTTTTGGTTAGTTATCTTATTACCTATATCAATTATTGTATCACAGTATTTTGCATGGAGCAAGTACTCCGGAGGAAATTACTTATTATCCATTAAAATAAGTCTTATTCCAATAATAGATTTTATTGCCATTATTATCATACTATTAATAAAAAAGTAAAGAGAGCTCTTACAAGTTTATTTGGTTTATTCAATTTAATTTTGATATATTTGCACTTGTTGTTTAAATAACAAAACAAACTCCCATACAAAACAGATTTCTATAAACACAACTCTCTTTGGTTAATTGTAAAATAAATATATGTTTACTGTAAAAGAATTATCAGCACTGAAACCCGGTGATTTAAAAAACATTGCACAACAATTTAATATAAATATTAAAGAGCTTTCAAAAGGTGATGTAATAATAAAAATTGTGGAAGAACAGGCAAAAAATGAAGAATTGGCTAAAACAATCAAATCTACATTTAGCATAAAACACACGATGCCTGCTCAGCAAGAAGACAAATCAGATAAACCAAAAAGAAAGCGCATACAAAAAGATAATCAGAGCTCAGAAAAGCCTATCATAAAACCAGAAGAAGCAGAAAGCGCGCCTCAAGAGCAATCTACCTTGCCACAAGAAATAAAAATTGATACAGTACCAAAAGTAGAAATTGAAGTTGAAAAATCAGAAATAGAACCTTTAATTATTAATGAAAGTATTGAAAACACACCGGAAGAAACTTCCGTTCCTGAAATTAAGAAAGAAGTCCAGTTTACATTTAACTTTGATGGGTTAATATCCGCTGAAGGTGTTTTGGAGGTTCTGCAAGAAGGTTACGGTTTTTTACGCAGTGTTGATTATAATTATTTAAGTTCCCCCGATGATATTTATGTGTCCCCACAGCAAATTAAATCTATTGGATTAAAAACCGGAGATGTTGTAAAGGGGTCTATTCGTCCACCAAAAGAAGGTGAAAAATATTTTCCTGTTATTACCATAGAAAGTGTTAACGGGCGAGATTTGTCTTATATCCGTGATAGAGTAATGTTTGATTATCTAACACCTTTGTTTCCTTATGAGAGAATTAAATTAGCAGGTGGCAAAAATGAAACATTAAGCACAAGAATAGTAGATATGTTTGCCCCTATTGGAAAAGGGCAACGCGGCTTGATAGTAGCACAACCCAAAACAGGTAAAACTATTTTATTAAAAGAAATAGCAAATGCCATTGCACACAACCACCCCGAAATATATTTAATAATATTATTGATTGACGAACGCCCCGAAGAGGTAACTGATATGCAACGAAGTGTAAAAGCAGAAGTGATTGCCTCTACCTTTGATGAACCTGCAGAACGCCATGTTAGAGTAACAAACATTGTACTTGAAAAAGCAAAACGACTTGTAGAATGTGGACACGATGTTGTGATTTTATTAGATAGTATTACACGTATGGCACGTGCATACAACACCGTAATGCCGGCAAGCGGAAAGGTATTATCAGGTGGTGTGGAAGCTACCGCACTACAAAAGCCAAAAAGATTTTTTGGTGCTGCTCGTAAAATAGAAAATGGCGGTTCTCTTACTATTATTGCTACAGCCTTGATAGATACAGGCTCAAAAATGGATGAAGTGATTTTTGAAGAATTTAAAGGAACCGGTAATATGGAACTACAATTAGATAGAAAACTTGCCAATAAACGGGTGTATCCTGCAATTGATTTACTTTCTTCTTCAACAAGAAGAGAAGATTTACTATTAGATAAAACGACATTAAATAAAATGTGGATTTTAAGAAAGCATCTTAGTGAAATGAATCCTCAAGAAGCAATGGAGTTTTTAATTAATCAAATGGGCAGAACAAAATCTAACGAGGAGTTTCTGATAAGTATGGGAAGCTAACAATATACCCACTATCTATCCATTTTTTATAACAAAGTACAAATAAAAAAGTAGTAACATTTAGTTTGTATCTTACTAATGCTCCCGAGTTTGGAGAGCTTATGGCACTAACACTTACAAGAATAAAGACATAAGAAATAAAATAAAAAAACAAAAGTTTATTCTTCGAAATAAGACCAATGTACAGTGCGTATATCAAAAAGGTTAAGAGAAGAATATTTTCAAGCCATGCTAAAACATCTGCCATGCCCTTTATAGGAAAAGGCTCGAATAATGCTACTTTCCACGCTTGTATTAATACATTAATATTGTGTAAAAAACCTTGCTTACTATCTAATATAGGGATATTAATTGTGCGATTTGCTTTTTCTACATAATAGAGTATTTTATATGCTGAAGTGTCTTTATTGGCACCATACAGAGTGTCTTGTAAATTTGTTAAATCCCAATACATTAATGAAACATTTTTATTGATAAATACATGTGGTGGTCGGTAAGCGGAATCTATGCGTACATTAGTCCATGAAAACGGCACTCGAACAAAGTATTTTTCGTTTAATAAAAATATACCTCCTTGCGAAGCATCAATAAATCTTCGTTCTCTTTGTGCTACTAAATCTATTGCTGTCTTTCCCTTTATTATATCAGGTATAAAATTGATAGTAAAGATAGAAGCTATTAATAGTACAATATAAACCAATGCTTGCTTCTTAGTAAAAAATTTACTTGTTATAAAATATAAGCTTGTGCAAAGCAATAAGGTCATTAAATACAAAGGTCTGAACAAACATGAAATAAATATTAGAAATAGCAATGCAACTATATTAATGATATCACGTTTATTTTCCATCAGTATTTTTTGTAATGTAATTAATAAGGCTCCCATAATTAGAAGCAGTAAACTTTCTTTTAATACAAATGCTGTAAAAAAGAAAACAGCAGGAGAAAAAAAGATAAACAGGAATAGCAAATTACTCTTCTTGCCGATAATTTTAGTAAAGAACTGCAACATCATCAATTGCCCTATCATTGCTATTATGACTGAAAACAGCCGATGAACAGCAAGGGGATTACTATTCCCTGATATAAAAGAAAGCAAACTATGAATTTTAATAATAAAACGATTATCATTATATAAAAACTCCGGCATTTTAGACCATGCATTGGTTAATAAGTAATAATCTTGAACAACTTGGTCGCTACGCTGCACATCAAAGAGGTATAAAAAATAATCTAATGGATGTTTTATTGCCATATCATGAAAAATAAATACATCATGAAAATAGTTTTCTTCATCCGGCATTGATGCGAATGGTAATAGCTTTGGAAAGAATGAAATAAATATAATAAATATCACTTTTAGTATCCATGCGCATGGGACAATCCACCGGTTCTGTACATAATTTTCTAATTGTTTAGTTTTTAAAAGTACAATAAATACAATAAGAGTATATATTGTAAATAAAATCATGAGGTTATTTTGCTTTTAAACAATCGCCAAATAATGAATGCAATAGCAATACCCATTAGCCACCCAAATAAAACATCTGTAAAATAGTGTGCTGCGATATATATTCTGCTAAAGCCAATTAACAGCGAATACAATACGAAAATATATTTCCACCTATTTTTTTTTAGCAGAATTATTGCCATAAAAGCAATTAACGCACTATTAGATGCATGTGCCGAATAGAATCCGTACTTACCACCTTCATATTGATGTACTAAATGAATATCTTGTTTTAATGTTGCTTCATGTGTGGGACGTAGCCGCTTTACCTGATATTTAAATAAATTAGAACATTGGTCACTTGCCGTAATACCAAGTCCCAATGCTAACACTATCCATAAGAAATTCTTTAAAGGATAAGTCTTGATAATAACGTACAAAGCCCACAACCACAATGGAATAAATATATAGCTTTTTGAGATTTGCCAAAATAACTCATCTAAAAAAATATTGTGTAACTGTTGAGTGAAGATCAACACATCAATATCTATGTTATTTATCAACAGCATTTATTTCTTTTTATTAGATGATACTAATACAAAGTCTAATTGTTTTTTCATTAAATCGGCAGATTTTACTTTTATCAATACTTCATCGCCAAGTGCAAAGATACGCCTATAGTGCTTGCCTATGTAGCGGAAGTTTTCCGGTTCATAAATATAATAATCATCTTGCATGTCTTTTACCCGTATCATGCCCTCACACATATTTTCAACAATTTCTGCATATATCCCCCACTCTGTAACGCCGGACACAACACCTTTGAACACTTGTCCGATTTTATCCATCATATATTCTACCTGCTTGTATTTAATAGAGGAACGTTCCGCATCGGTTGCTACTTTTTCTCTTTCGGAAGATTGTTTGCAAAAGTATTCTAATTCTTCTTTATTGGAATAAAATCTCTGATTGAGTTTTGCATCTAACAACCTATGCACAAGCACATCCGGATAGCGCCTGATTGGTGAAGTAAAGTGTGTGTAAAATTCAAACCCTAATCCATAGTGTCCTATATTTTGTGTAGAATAAATTGCCTTTGCCATACTTCTGATAGCAAGCATTTCCAGCATATTAGATTCCTTTTTTCCTTTTGCTTCCAATAGTACTTTATTAATAGATTGTACTATTGCTTTTTCATCTTTCAGATTCACTTTATATCCAAAGCGAGCCGCTACTTTACCAAACTCTTCCATTTTTTCTGTACTTGGTGCATCGTGAATTCTATACACACTAGCATAGTTCTTTCTCTGTTTTTTATCAGCATTTTCGGGTATTTCACTTAAATACTTTGCAACTGTTTTATTTGCCAGCAACATAAAATCTTCTATTAGCCGATGAGCATCTTGTTGTATCTTAAAATACACGCCTTCGGGTGTGCCGCTTTCATCTAAATGAAATTTTACTTCTACTTTATCAAATACAATTGAGCCGTCTTTTAACCTTTCGCTTCTTAGTTTTTTTGCAAGCTTATCAAGCAATAATAATTCTTGAGCATACAAACCATTTTTCTCTTCTAAAATTTTTTGAACATCTTCGTAAGTAAATCTTTTATCACTGTGAATGACTGTTCTGCCAATCCATTGTTGATGAACTACAGCGTTGTCATCTATTAAAAAAACGGCACTAAAACATAGTCTGTCTTCATTGGGGCGCAAGGAACATATATTATTACTCAGTTTTTCGGGCAGCATTGGAATTGTTCTATCCACTAAGTACACAGAGGTTCCTCTGTTCAGAGCTTCTTCGTCTAAAATACCGGATGGCTTTACATAATGCGATACATCAGCAATATGCACGCCTATTTCCCACAATCCGCTTTCATGCTTTCGTACCGATAAAGCATCATCAAAGTCTTTGGCATCTATAGGGTCTATTGTAAAAGTAAGGACTTCTCTAAAATCCCTTCTTGCTTTAATTTCTGTATCTGAAATCTGTTCGGGTATATTGGCAGCGACTTCCTCTACATCTTCCGGAAACTGTGTGGGTAAGCCAAATTCAAACATAATGGCATGCATTTCTGTTTGGTGCTCTCCGGGGTTGCCAAGTATTTTAATAACCTTACCTGTAGGGTTTTTATCCCCTTCTTTCCATTCTAAAAACTCTACAACTACTTTTTGTCCGTTTTTTGCATTATTAGTATCTTTTTTCTTTACAAAAAAATCCTTGTGTATTTTTAGAGAATCCGGAATTACAAAGGCATACTCCGCACCAATCTGTATGTTGCCAACAAACTGTGTTTTATTTCTTTTTATTACTTCTTTTACTTCTGCGGTAACGTGCCCTCTTCTCTTTCTTCCTGTTAGCTTTATTTTTACAAAATCACCATGAAACGCTTTATCAGTACTTTCAGATGGTATATAAGCTTCATCTCCAAGTTCTTCATTAAAAACATATGCATCGCCATTGTTGGTAAACTGAATAACCCCCGTTAAGTACTTATCTTGTTTTTTTAATGTAAACTTGCCTTTTTTTACTTCAGATAACAGTCCTTCTGTATGCAGGGTTTCCAACACATCTGTTACCTCGTCTTTTGTAACAGGAATTTTATCTTTTATTTTTGCGTGAATTTGCTTGTAATTAAGCGGGTTTTCAGGATGTTTTTTCAGCAAATCCAATACCAGCGAAATAATATCTTTTGAAATTATTTTTTTTACCATTATATATTCTTAAATAAAATTGTTTTTATGCAAATATGGGTTTATTCTAATAAATGGGCAAAATTTAGATGATATAATTAAATTAGCGCGAAAAAAATATGAGCACACTTATTTTAATAAGACACGGACAAAGTGCATGGAACTTAGAAAATAGATTTACCGGGTGGGTAGATGTCCCTTTATCGGAAAATGGCATCAAAGAAGCAGAAGCCGCTGCAAAAAAGCTGAGTACCTTTGAATTTGATATTGCCTTTACATCTGCATTACAAAGGGCACAAAATACTCTCAAAATTATTTTGGAAAAAACCAACCAGCCACACGTTCCTATTATTGCCAACAAAGCCTTGAACGAACGCATGTATGGCGACTTACAAGGTATGAACAAAGATGAAGCTGCCAAACAATTTGGGGCAGAACAAATTAAAATATGGAGAAGAAGCTTTGATACTGCGCCTCCAAAAGGAGAAAGTTTAAAAGACACGGCAAGTAGAGTGTTGCCTTTTTTTAATGAGAAAATTTTACCTGCCATTAAGCAAGGCAAAACCATTATTATTGCCGCACATGGTAATAGTTTAAGGGCTTTAGTAATGCACTTAGAAAAAATGACACCTGATGAAATTCTGAAATTTGAATTAGGAACTGCCATTCCAAGACAGTATATTTTAGACGAAAATCTAACTATACAAAGTGTAAAAAATCTATAAAAATGATAAGCAATCAATCAAAAATAATTGCAGTTGATTTTGACGGAACCATTGTAGAACATGCTTACCCAAAAATAGGAAAGGAAATGCTCTTTGCCTTCTCTACCTTAAAAGCCTTGCAATCAAAAGGACATAAATTAATTTTATGGACTATAAGAACAGGGCATTTATTGGAAGAAGCCGTGGAATATTGCCGCAAAAACGGTGTTGAGTTTTATGCCGTTAACAAAAATTTTCCCGATGAAGAAATGACGCCGGAAACATCTCGCAAACTCAATGCAGATATTTTTATTGATGATAGAAATATCGGTGGTTTTTTAGGATGGAGCAATATATGGCAAACACTGCATCCGGATGGTGGGAACTTTCAACACACTTTAAAAAATACAGATGCACATCAGAACTATCCAAAAAAATCTTTTTTTCAAAAACTCTTTAATAAGTAATATACATGATTTTTCTTAAAACCGCAGAAGAAATAGCTCTAATAAAAGAATCTGCCCAATTAGTGTCTCAAACACTGGGTTATCTTACAGCTTTTATTAAGCCCGGCTTTACGCCACAGCAACTTGATAAACTTGCCGAAGAATTTATCAGAGATCATGGAGGATTACCGGCTTTCAAAGGATACAATCGCTACCCCGCTACACTTTGTATTTCCGTAAATGAAGTTGTTGTACATGGTATTCCAAACAATAAAGCATTTCAGGAAGGTGATATTATATCAGTAGATTGTGGTGTGAAAAAAAATGGATTTTACGGAGACCACGCTTATACTTTTATGATAGAACCAATATCTGTTGAAGTTAAAAAATTAGTAAAGATTACAGAAGAGTGCTTGTACCTTGGTATTGAACAAGCAAGAGCGGGTAATAGAATTGGAGATATTGGGTACGTAGTTCAGCAACATGCAGAAACTAATGGATTTTCGGTGGTAAGAGCTTTGGTGGGACATGGGCTAGGAAAAAATCTTCATGAAGAACCGGAAGTACCAAACTATGGAAAGCCAGGAAACGGACAGTTACTTAAAAATGGAATGGTGCTTGCAATAGAGCCTATGATTAACATGGGTAAACATCATATATCACAGCTTAAAGACGGTTGGACAATTGTTACTTCGGATAGAAAGCCAAGCGCACACTTTGAACATGATATAGCCATTGTTGATGATAAACCGATAATACTTTCTACTTTTGAATATGTAGAAACTGAATTAAAGAAAAACACGCATCTTGCGGTGTATTAGTGTTATAGAGCAAGTGTTCCTTTTTATAGATTGCTGATAATGATGTAGTAACTTGAAAAGCTGCTTATCTCTGCAAAAGAAGATATAATCCTTTACTAAAAGTTAAGTCCCATAGTTAAATATGGCATGATAGGTAATTGATAAATTTCTCCAAAAGTAAACCGATTAATAAAAAATATATTTTTACGGTTATAAATATTAGTCGCTCCCGCATTTATTTCTAATTTTACTTTTTCATTGATAAAATAAAAGTATCTGAATCCTATATCTAAGCGGTGATAATCTATTAAGCGAGCAGAGTTTAGTGTTCCGGGTATATACCCAAGGTTAGCATTGGAATTGGAATAATTGTAATTAATATTGTTATTAAACTGAATATTTGGATAAAACCCTTGTGTAGGCGTAAATGGAAATGGAGAACCAAAATTCCACCTTACATTTACTTCAAATTCTTTCTTGCGTCCAAAGTTATAAGAAGTTACTACGTTCAGATTATTTCTTCTATCAAACACAGGTGGATATTTCATTAATTCTCCTGTAATGGTATTACCCGCCCATCTGTCTGTAACCATATACGAATATACTATCCATACATATAATCGTTTTGTTTCATACTTTAATGTAGCGTCTATACCCATTGCATCTCCTTGTTCAATAATATAGGTCTTTTTATAAATATCAGAAATATTTTGATTAATCTGATTATCATCGTATATCTTATCTCTGTTTACATTAATAATGGTATTAAAGAATTTGTAGTATCCTTCTATATTTAACTCAAAGAATTTAAGAAAATCATACTCAAAACCCATTACTCCATGCCATGCTTTTTGAACCGAAGAATTTGTGTTCTGAACTTTTTTATTTTTATCTAAATATTGATTGGGGAATTGGTCACTATCCGGTCCGTTTACAAAACCATAAAATAAGTTAACCACATCTCTATCGGAACGTGCGCTAAATAATGTTTGTGAGTATATACCCCCTGCTCCTTTCATACGAAAGGAATTGGTAATGTTCCACTTAAATCCCAAGCGTGGTTCCGGCGAAAATACATTAAGCGTTGCGTAGTATTGTAATCTGATACCCGGTTCTATTACTAGATGTTTGTCTAACAATATCCATCTGAATTTAGAGTATCCAGATATTGTTGTAGTTGAACGTTGTTCTTGAATCTTTGCAAAGTTGCTATTGCTAAGTTCATAATCGGTATTCATTACATTGGCTTCAAATCCAAATTTTATGTCATTTCTGCCAACGTATTTAGTAAAGTTAAATCCTACATCAAAATTACCAACCGAGCTGAGTTTATTATCAGACGTGTCATTTGGGTTGGTGTATGTTATTTTATAGCTAGAAAAATTAGTGTACCCATCCATAATTAAGTTAGATGATGGTGGCGTGATGTAAAAGTTTGTTCCGCCGCCAAAGTTATTCCATTTAAAAGTAGCTACATTTTTAAAATCTGCTTTATCGGAAAAATTAAATCCAAAAATATTGAGTTTTGAGCCATTATTGGAATTAAATGATGTTTTAGCATAAACATCTGTAAAGTAGTATGGCAGATTGCTATTACCATTATTTGTAAAATCTGCCGCATATTTATATAATGATTGTGATGTTTGTGGCAAGTAAGAATGTTTTGCCGATAGAATAAAAGAGGCTCCTGCATGTGTACTGTCTTGTTTAATAAGTGGTCCTTCCAATTCTAACTTGGCAGAAAACGTAGATGCTTGAACTTTTCCTGACAACCTTTTTTTATTTCCATCTTTTGTTTTAATATCCATTATAGAAGACGTTCTGCCACCATATTCGGCATTAAAACCCGCAGAATACACATCTGCTTGTTTTATGATTTCGTTATCAAAAACTGAAAATAATCCGATAGAATGAAAGGGATTAAAAATAGTCATACCGTCTAATAAAATTTTATTTTGTACCGGAAGTCCACCACGAATAAATATTTGCCCGCCTTGGTCTCCTGTAGAAACAACGCCCGGCAATACTTGCAAATATTGAGCAATATCCGGCTCTCCAATACTTGGAAGTTTATTAATGGCAATAGGATCTATTTTTGTAACAGCAACATTTGTTTTTTCAATTTTATCAACTTGTTTTGCTGAAATTTCCACTTCTTGAAGCCTTACTGTTTTTTTTCCGCCAAAATATTTCTTATTAATAATACTATTTTCAGTTACTTTCACTACATCTTGAATTGTGTCAAACTCCAATGAAGTAACCATTAAAGTGTAAGTGCCAACCGGAATTTTTGTAATTGTGAAATATCCGTTTAAATCCGTAGAAGTTCCAATGGTCGTGCCTTTCAAAAACACATTGCAAAATGCTGCAGACTCTCCGCTCTCTTTAATGTAAATAACACCCTTTACAATACCGTAAGCGTTTTTTTGAGCGTATAAAAAACTGCTAAAAAGTATAAGGACAAGAATTTGAATATAACGATGCTTTATCATTAGTAATACTAAATTTTAGAGCGCCCGAATGTACCATTATAGTTTTACATTCACAAAAATTAAAACCAAGTATTGAATAATTGAAAAATAAACTACACCTTTGTAACGAATGAAAAAATATAGACCTCATATATTTGGTGAAATATGGAAAATAAACCTTCCACGATTTATAATTGTAATTTTTGATTTACTTTTAGCCTGCGTTTCGCTCACTATTGCTGTATTGTTACGCTTTAACTTTGAGCGTATTCCCGAGGCAGACAAGAATAATTTACAACATAATTTTTTAATTCTGATAGCTGTCCGATTGCTTATTGAGTTATTGTTTGGCATACATAAAGGAATGTTGCGTCATACAAGTTCAAAAGATTCCATCAGAATATTTTATGCCGTTACTATCGGCACTCTCATTGTTGTTGCTATTAATTATACTTGGTTATTTGTTAATGGTTATTTTGTTTTTCCTACTTCTATCATTTTAATTGATTTATTGGTTTACTTATTTTTAATGATAAGCGCCAGGGTTACAGTAAAAGCACTGTATATAGAACATAAACACCCTGATAAAAATAAAAAATTTATTTTAATATATGGCGCAGGAGAATCCGGTATTATTACAAAACGAACACTAGACAGAGACGGAGCTTCCTCTTACAAAGTTATTGCTTTTATTGATGATGACGACACCAAGCAGGGAAAACGTTTGGAAAATATTATGGTGTACTCTCCGGAAGACATGGAAAGCTTGGTAAAAGATAACATTATCGATTCTTTAGTAATTAGCATGCAGAATGTATCGCCATCTAAAAAACAAGAAATTGCAGAAAAAGCACTCAGCTTAAACATGCAAGTATTATACGTTCCACCTGTTTCTAAGTGGATAAATGGGCAACTGAACGCCTATCAAATAAAAAGCATCAATATTGAAGATTTATTAGAACGTGATCCTATTAATCTAAATAATCCAAAAATTAAAGAAGAAATACACGATAAAGTTGTGTTGATAACAGGAGCTGCCGGATCTATAGGTAGCGAAATATCAAGGCAGTGCGCTCATTACAACCCAAAGCACCTTATTTTACTTGATGTTGCAGAAACTCCACTATACGAGTTAGAACTTGAAATTAAAGAAACCCATCCGAATATATCATTTGAAACTGTTATTGGAGACGTTAGAAATATATTTCGTATGGAAAATGTTTTTAAAACTTTTTGTCCTCAAATTGTATTTCATGCAGCAGCATACAAGCATGTTCCTATTATGGAAGAAAACCCTTCTGAAGCTATTCTTAATAATGTTTTAGGTACAAAAAATATTGCCGATTTATCAGACAAGTACAATGTAGAAAAAATGGTGCTGATATCAACCGATAAA
>JBDHZB010000062.1:0-12356 GCA_039811645.1 Bacteroidia bacterium
ACAAGCATGTTCCTATTATGGAAGAAAACCCTTCTGAAGCTATTCTTAATAATGTTTTAGGTACAAAAAATATTGCCGATTTATCAGACAAGTACAATGTAGAAAAAATGGTGCTGATATTAACCGATAAAGCTGTAAACCATACCAACGTGATGGGTGCATCAAAAAGAATTGCTGAAATTTATGTGCAAAGCAAAGGAAAGTGTTCTAAAACAAAATATATCACCACAAGGTTCGGTAACGTACTTGGTTCCAACGGCTCTGTGATTATCAGGTTTAAAAAACAATTAGAAAATGGCGGTCCGCTTACTGTTACACATCCGAATATTACACGCTTTTTTATGACTATTCCGGAAGCATGTCAGTTAGTATTAGAAGCAAGTACAATGGGTAGCGGTGGAGAAATTTTTGTGTTTGATATGGGAAAATCCGTGAAAATTGCTGACTTGGCAAAAAAGATGATTCGCCTTGCCGGATTAAAAGAAAATGAAAATATAAAAATAGAATATACAGGACTTCGTCCCGGAGAAAAATTATACGAGGAAGTGTTGGCAAACAGCGAAACTACAATTCCAACATATCATAAAAAGATTCTAATCGGTAAGGTTAGAGAGTATAATTTTGAACAAGTTTCTAAAATTATTAAACAGCTTATTTCATCTTTTGATAACCAAAACAATATAGATAGTGTAAAATTGATGAAAGAATTAGTGCCTGAGTTTGTTAGTAACAACTCGGTTTTTGAAAAATTGGATAAAAATTAAAACCAATAGTCTTAGAAAATTTCCACAGTACTAAATAAGTGATTTAAATATTCTATTTTTGCCGAAAAAATTAAGATGAGCAAAAAAACTGAAACCTCTCAATATACCGAAGACTCTATAAAATCTTTAGACTGGCGTGAGCATATTCGTATGCGTCCTGGCATGTATATCGGTAAACTTGGAGATGGCTCTGCTTTTGATGATGGTATTTATGTTTTGCTGAAAGAAACCATTGATAATTCCATTGATGAATTTATGATGGGCTATGGTAAAAAAATTGAAATAAAAATACAGAATGGACTTGTAAGTATCAGAGATTACGGGCGCGGTATTCCTTTAGGAAAAGTAGTAGATGTCGTTTCTAAAATCAATACAGGAGGAAAGTACGACAGCGAAGCATTTAAAAAATCAATAGGATTAAATGGCGTTGGTACAAAAGCTGTTAATGCTCTCACTTCTCATTTTAGAGTAGCTGCCTACAGAGATGGACAATATAAAGAAGCTGCCTTTTCAAAAGGGGTAATAATGAAAGACAATCCAATAAAAAAATCTAACGAAGCAAATGGTACTTTAATTGAGTTTATTCCTGATGATTCTGTATTTCCAAAGTTTCACTTTATTCATGAATATGTTGATAAAATGCTTTGGAACTATGCTTTCTTAAACACCGGGCTAACATTAATCCTTAACGATACGCATCAATATAAATCAGAAAACGGACTGAAAGATTTATTAGAGCGAAACATTAGCGGAGAAACCTTGTATCCTATTATTCACTTAAAAGGAGAGGATATTGAGGTGGCGTTTACACACAGCAATGAACATTTTACGGAAGAATATTATTCTTACGTTAATGGGCAATACACCACACAAGGAGGAACGCACCTTAATGCTTTTAGAGAAGCAGTTGTAAAAACCTTTAGAGATTTTTATAAAAAAAATTACGAAGCCATTGACATACGCAAGTCTATTGTTGCTGCCGTTTCTGTAAAAATTCAAGAACCCGTGTTTGAATCTCAAACTAAAACAAAATTAGGCTCATTGGATATTGCTCCGGGAGGACAGAGTTTACGATCTTTTATAGGTGATTTTATCTCTAAAGAATTAGATAATTATTTACACAAAAACTTAGAGATAGCAAAAGCCATAGAGAATAAAATCTTAGTGAATGAAAAAGAACGGAAAGATTTAGCAGGCATTCAGAAATTAGCAAGAGAAAGAGCCAAAAAAGCATCTTTACACAATAGAAAGTTACGTGATTGCAAAGTTCATCTTACTGATGAAAAGAATCAACGCCGCATGGAAAGCTCCATTTTTATTTGTGAGGGAGACTCTGCAAGTGGTTCTATTACAAAGGTTAGAGACACACAAACACAAGCCGTGTTTAGTTTAAAAGGAAAGCCACTCAATTGCTTTGGACTTACTAAAAAAATTGTTTACGAAAATGAAGAATTTAATTTATTACAATCTGCACTTGATATAGAAGAAAGCGTAGAAACCTTGAGATATAATAATGTTATAATTGCTACTGATGCTGATGTGGACGGAATGCATATTCGCCTTTTACTTTTAACTTTCTTTTTACAATTTTTCCCTGAATTAGTAAAAAACGGGCATGTGTTTATTTTACAAACACCTTTGTTTAGAGTAAGGAACAAAAAAGAAACCATTTATTGTTACAATGGAGAAGAAAAACGAATAGCAATTGATAAATTAGGTGGAAAACCTGAAATTACACGATTCAAAGGGCTTGGAGAAATTTCTCCCGATGAGTTCAAACACTTTATTGGCAAAGATATTCGTTTAGAACCTGTATTGTTAGATCAAAAGGCTTCTATTCAGGAAATGTTGAGTTACTATATGGGCAAGAATACACCTACAAGACAGGATTTTATTATTGAAAATCTGAAAGTAGAAAAAGATATAGAAGAAGAATTATATCACTAATTAGTTCTTTTTTCTAAATAATTCTGCGGCAATAATGGAAGCCGACATTGCTACGTTTAATGACTCTGCCCCACTGTTTGCACTACGAGGAATACTGATGTTACCCTTTATGAATTTTTGATTTTTAATATCAATGCCATTGGCTTCATTGCCTAAAACAAAAAGTCCTGATTTTATATCACACTGAAAAATACTTTGTCCATCCATTGTGGCTCCATAAATTGCTGTATCGGGATACAGGCGTATAAAATTTTCTAACTCTATTTGTTTTATATCTACTCGTAACAAAGAACCTTTTGCTGCCTGAATAAGTTTATGATTATATTTTTCTACTGAGTGCGGGCTGCAAAAAATTGTTTTTATACCAAACCAATCTGCAGTTCTTACAATTGTTCCGAAATTACCGGGGTCATTTATATTGTCTAAATAAAAAGAAAAATCATTCTGAAAATTTAATGCAGTATTATTTAATTCAAAAAAATCACATACAGCAATAACAGTATTATTAGTTTTTAATTCGCCGATATTCTTTAGCACATCATGGTCTGTCTTATAAATTTTTATACCCTTTGAAATGCTTGACAACTCATAATCTTCACAAATAATAATATAATTAATGATTTCAGGTTTGTCTCTTAATGTTTCGTTTACTAACTTTTGGCCTTCTATTAGGAATTGTTGGTTTTCCCAACGAAATTTTTTATGATGCAACGATTTGATATATTTTATTTGCGATTTATTTAACTTAGGAATATTGTGAGATATCATACGGCAAAAATACAAATTAAAATTTCAGGGATAATTTCTATTGCGTTTATTCTTTTTTTTACTTCTTGTAACATCAAAAAATTCATCAAGAATAACCAATATGTTATTAGTATGGTAGAGGTAAAAGACAAAGACAGGGTTAAATTAAATAAAGATGAAATAGAAGGCTATATCAAACAAAAGCCCAATACCATGATTTTATCTTATATTCCATTTAATGCATGGCTGTATTTTCAAATTGACCAGGAAAAGATGATGGCTATTAAAGAAAAACGAAACGAGAAATATGATGAAATAAATAAAAAACGCATTGCCAAAAATGACCTGAAAAATCAAAAAAGAATAGCAAAAGGAAAAAAGCCGAGAGAGCCGAAGTTGAAAGATAAAGACAAGCCAACTATCAGAGAAAGATTATTGGAAATGTCTGAGGTTCCAATTATATACGACTCAGCACTAACCAAACAAACGTCTGTACAAATTCAGAAATATATGCAGTCTAAAGGATATTTTTCTGCAAAGGTTGTAGATACAGTAATTTTTAATAAAGTACTAAAAACCTGCTATGTCTTTTACAATATCTATGCAAAGAGGCGAAAGTATGTCAGAAAAATTTTATATGACATTCAAGATACAACCATCGCAAAGCTGATAAGAGAAGATTCTGCTCATAGTATTCTTCAACCCAATATTCCTTTTGATGTAGCAAGCCTAAACAAAGAACGTGAACGAGTTAATGATTATTTGCAAAATAACGGTTACTATTATTTTGCGCCTGAGTTTATTCAATACGATGCCGATAGTATTTCTGCTGCACCAAATATAGATATTACCATGCACTTAAATTTATATCCTACAAGCTATTCTGCATCATCAGATTCTATGGTTTTTGTAAATCATCCAAAATGTGTGATTAAAAATATTTATTTTATTGCAGAGACATTTGAAGGTAATTATAAAAACCAATACTTCAAAGATACGCTTAAGTACAACAATATTTACATTCTTCACAACAAGCCTATTTATTACAATGTGCGATCTATCTTGTCATCAATAAAATTTCAAAAAGGCGAGTTTTTTAACAGAGATTTAGCAGAAGAGTCTTATCGCCAATTATTAAACATAGGAATTTTCAGAAGTGTTTTAATCCAGTTTGATAAAGCAGACACAGACAATGAACTAAATTGCTATGTAATTTGCCAACCTATACCCAAACAGTTTATAGGACTGGAAACACAAGGAACAAATACATCGGCAAACTTAGGTATAGACGGCTCTTTAATTTTTCAGAACAGAAGTGTGTTTGGAGGCGGAGAAAAACTTGAATTTAAAGTATCAGGCGCATTAATTGCACAAAAACAAGTATATAGCTCTCAGCAAAATTTATCACAAACTACATTAGGAAATTTAGGAAACATTAAAACAAATGATATTACCAATACATTTAATACCATTCAAATAGGTCCTGAGTTAAAATTTTCAGTACCTCGTGAGTTCTTCCCTTTTTCATTATTATCATTCAAAAAAGATGCTGCAAGAACTTACTTTAATGTTTCTACAAACTACCAAACTCGTTCTGAATTTTCAAGAACAATATCAAGTTTGGCTTATGGGTTTCAATTCTCATCTCTGGATCATAAATACAAATTTGAATTAATTCCATCTGAAATATACATGGTTAAAGCCAGCTTATCATCAGCTTTTCAAGCCAACCTATTAACCATTAAAGATTATTTATTGCTTAACTCTTTTATTAGTCACATTACTAACGATATGAAGGCAACTGTTACATTTAATACAGGAATTTTTTCCAACACTCCAAGCAGGGCACTAAAACACTACCTCAGATGCAGTTTTACTGGCTCCGGTATATTATTGAGACAAATGGCTCCACTGCTTAATTTGAAAAGAGACACTTTAGGACGATACGAAATACTAAACATGCCCTTTGCCCATTTCTTAAAAACTGAAATAGATTATCGTGTTTATGTACCAATGTATAAAAAAAGTAAGTTGGTGTACAGAGCAGCCGGAGGAATTGGAATACCTTTGAAAAATTTAAGTGTCTTACCGTATGAACAAAGTTTTTTTGCAGGAGGTCCAAATAGTGTAAGAGCATGGCGCTCTCGCAGCATTGGTCCTGGAAGTTACATGCCCGTTGATAATGCTCGTTACGATAAAATAGGAGATATTTTAATAGAAGGGAACATAGAGTATCGATTTAATATCTTTGGAGCTTATAACGGTGCTATTTTTGCAGATGCAGGAAATATTTGGTTGCTACAACCAAATAGTAATAAGCCAAATGGTGAGTTTAACCCTTTAACTTTTTGGAATCAGTTCGCAGTAGGCGCAGGGCTTGGATTTAGATGGGATTTTGAATATTTCATTTTGCGATTAGACGCTGCAATGCCTATTAAAGATCCTAAATATCCTGAAGGTCAACGGTGGATGTTTAACAAACAACCACTCCAAAAAACCATACTTAACTTTGGAATTGGATATCCATTTTAAGTATTGATAGTACTTAGTTATCAAGTATTGGCGCAAGCCATCGGTTTGTTTCTTCAATACTTTGTTTTTTTCTTTTGGCATAATCTTCTGCTTGGTCGGTATTAATTTTCCCCACAGTAAAGTAGTGTGCTTTTTCATGTGCAAAGTATAAACCACTAACCGAAGCTGTTGGATACATTGCCATATTTTCTGTTAGCTTTATGCCTGTATTTTTTTCTACTTGTAAAATATCCCAAATCGTACGCTTTTCAGTATGATCCGGCTGAGAAGGATAACCTGCAGCAGGTCTTATACCAATATATTTTTCCTGAATAATTTCATCAGCACTTAGTTTTTCTTGCGGCGAATATGCCCACAGTTCTGTTCTTACAATAAAATGTATATACTCTGCCAACGCTTCTGCCATGCGGTCTGCCAGGGACTTAATCATAATTGCTTTGTAATCATCATGTTTTTTTTCAAGTTCTCTTACAATCTCTTCTTGTCCAATCCCCGCTGTAACAGCAAACATACCGATAAAGTCAGTTTCCTTTTGATTTAATGTCTCTTTAGGTTTAATAAAATCTGACAAAGCTACATTATAATATCCTGTCGGTTTTTCTGTTTGTTGCCTTAATGTATGTAATGTACAAAGGGGTTTCTGTTCCGTATCTAACACAACAATATCATCTCCTTGACTAAATGCAGGATATATACCAACAATGGCATTTGCCTTTAGTATTTTTTTACTTACTATTTCTTGTAATACTTTTTGGGCATCATCAAATAGTTTCTGTGCTTCAACACCTTGCTTTGCATCAGATAATATTTTAGGATAAGTCCCTCTTAATTCCCATGCATGAAAAAATGGTGTCCAGTCAATCCACTTAACTATTGTATCTAATGGAATATTGTCGTAAATCTTTGTACCAATAAACTTTGATTGAGTTGGCGCATAATTATTCCAATCTATCGGATATTTATTTTTACGAGCGTTATCAATGGTTACAAATTTAGTATTATTTTTGTTTTTATGAATCTTGATAAGTTGAGCATATTCCCCGTTTATCTTTTCTATAAAACTTTGCTTATTTTCATTAGATAATAGAGAAGAAACAACAGGAACGGATTTAGATGCATCTGCTACATGCACAACAGGGTTAGAATAATGTGGTACTATTTTTATTGCTGTATGAATTTTAGATGTAGTAGCGCCTCCTATTAGTAAGGGTTTATCAAATCCTATTCGTTCCATTTCTTTTGCCACATGTATCATTTCATCTAATGATGGCGTAATCAATCCGCTTAACCCAATAATATCTGCATTTTCTTGTTTAGCTCTTTCTAAAATTTTATCGGCAGAAACCATAACTCCTAAATCAATAACCTCATAGTTATTACATGCAAGCACTACTCCAACTATGTTTTTACCAATATCATGAACATCTCCTTTTACGGTTGCAAGCAATATCTTTCCTTTTTTGGCAATATTTGTGTTTTTATTTTCTGCAAGAATAAATGGCTGTAAATACGCTACAGATCTTTTCATTACTCTTGCACTCTTTACAACTTGTGGCAAGAACATTTTACCACTGCCAAACAAATCTCCCACCACATTCATGCCATCCATTAATGGTCCCTCTATTACTCTTAATGGCGAATTATATTTGATACGTGCTTCTTCCGTATCTTGTATAATATATTCATCTATTCCTTTTACTAGTGCATGTTTAAGTCGTTCTTCTATAGGTAGCGTACGCCATACTTCTTGTTTTATTTCTTTTTGTTTACCCTCTGTGTCTTTAAACGATTCTGCTTTAGCAATTAATTTTTCTGTTGCTTCAGCATTTCTATCAAATAATACATCTTCAATAAGTTGTAGTAAATCTTTGTCAATTTCTTCATAAACTATTAACTGTGCAGGGTTTACAATGCCCATATCCATTCCGTATTTTATACCATGATATAAAAATGCAGCATGAATAGCTTCTCTTATTTTATCATTTCCTCTAAACGAAAAAGACACGTTACTAACACCACCACTTACTTTGGCGTATGGCAAGTTTTCTTTAATCCATTTTGTTGCTTCAAAAAAATCAAGTGCGTTTCTTCTATGCTCTTCCATTCCGGTTGCAACGGGAAAAATATTTGGATCAAAAATAATATCTTCCGGATGAAAGCTAACTTCATTTACAAGGATATCATAAGCGCGTTTACAAATTTCAATTCTTCTGTTTAAAGAATCTGCTTGCCCATTTTCATCAAATGCCATCACAATAACAGCAGCACCGTATTTCTTAATGACATTGGCTTGATAAATAAATTCTTCTTTTCCATTTTTAAGAGATATGGAATTAACTACAGATTTGCCTTGTACACATTGTAAAGCCGCTTCTATAATCTCAAATTTAGAAGAATCTATCATTATCGGCACTTTTGCTATATCAGGTTCCGAAGCAATTAGGTTTAAAAATGTTGTCATAATTTTAACACCATCTAGCATTGCTTCGTCCATACATATATCTATAACCTGTGCTCCATTTTCAACCTGTTCTTTTGCAATATAAAGTGCTTCTTGATATTTTTCTTCTTTAATTAAGCGTAAAAATTTTTTTGAACCTGTTACATTTGTCCTTTCTCCTACATTTAAAAAATTACTGTCCGGTCGCTGAGTTAGTGCTTCTAATCCTGATAATCTAAGATATTTTGGGATAGTTCGCCTTTTGCGTGGTATAATATTTTTTGCATGCTCTGCAATGTGCTTTATATGATCGGGTGTTGTACCGCAGCATCCACCGGCTATATTAATCCATCCGTTTTGCATAAACTCGCAAACTTGATGAGACATGTGTTCCGGTGTTTCATCATACTCTCCAAATTGATTTGGTAAACCCGCATTAGGATAGGCACTAATGTAAAAATTAGATTTTTCTGAAAGTTCTTCAATGTATGGTCGCATTTCTTTTGCGCCAAGCGCACAATTTAAACCTATGCTTAAAATGGGAGCGTGTGATACAGAAATTAAAAAAGCTTCTACGGTTTGCCCGGAAAGTGTCCTTCCACTTGCATCAGTAATAGTTCCTGAAATCATGATGGGCAGCTTGATTTTCTTTTCTTCAAATACAGACATTGCAGCATAAATAGCAGCTTTGGCATTAAGCGTATCAAAAATTGTTTCAATTAGTAAAATATCAGCTCCACCATCTATTAACCCTCTGATTTGTTCAGCGTAAGCATCTTTTAAATCCTGAAATATTACTGCTCTAAAGCCCGGATTGTTTACATCGGGAGACATTGATGCTGTGCGATTGGTAGGACCTATAGCGCCTGCCACAAACTTTGGATTATTATTAAATTCTGTATGTGATTGTCGGTAATATTCTTTTATGGCTTGCTTTGCTAATTGTGCTGCTTTCAGATTAATTTCATAAGCATAAGCCTGCATATCATAGTCCGCCAAAGAAATTTTTTGTGCATTAAAAGTATTGGTTTCTATAATATCAGCACCCGCCTGCAAGTATTGAAGATGAATGTCTTGAATAATTGCCGGTTGCGTAATAACTAAAATATCGTTGTTGCCTTTTATTTCTTTGTGCCAAGTTTTAAATGATTCTCCTCGGTATTTAGATTCATCTAACTTATGCTGCTGAATCATGGTTCCCATGGCTCCATCAATAATTAATATTCTTTTATCTAGCTCTTTTTGAATAACAGAAAGAATATCTGTTTTGCTTAATGTTGAAACGGGCATTTTATTAAAATAAAAATTAACTTAAAATAAGTGCGGACTGAACAATGCTATTTAGAATAATTAAGCCATCGGTGTTTTTCAACTCCTCATCTGAGGCTCTTTCCGGATGAGGCATCATTCCAAATACATTTTTTGAAGCATTACAAATACCTGCAATATTATGCACTGATCCATTTGGATTCGCTGTTTCTGCCATGTTGCCATTTTCATCACAATACTGAAATACAATTTGTTCTTTATCTTGCAGGGCTTTTAATGTATCATTATCAGCATGAAATCTACCTTCTCCATGTGCAATTGGGATTTTATAAGCCTTTTTATCCTTTGGTAAATGTTCGGTAAGTACACTTGAAAAATTAGATGGTTTGATATAGATATTTTTACAAATAAATTTTCTATTCGTATTAAATAAAAGTGCTCCGGGCAGCAATTGGCTCTCACATAATATTTGAAATCCATTACAAATACCAAGTACAAATCCTCCTTTTTGGGCATGTTCCATAATGCTTTTCATTATTGGTGAAAATCGGGCAATGGCACCGCTCCTAAGATAATCCCCATAAGAAAATCCACCCGGAAGAATTAAATGAGTGCAATTTTCAATATCAGTATTTTTGTGCCATAACTTAACCACTTTTTGGTTTAATTTTTTTGAAAGTGCATATACTGTATCATCATCACAATTAGAACCGGGGAACACGACAACTCCAAATTTAATTGACATATTTTTTCTGCAAAATTAATAATAAAACCACAAAGCTATAGATTTAAATTTTATCTATTATATTTGCATAAAATGAAGTTGATAAAAATATATTTGTATTGTATATTTAGTTGTTCGTTGCTTCTAAAAGCACAGATTAACAAAAAAGATTCTCTCATTAATGAATTAAAAAAAGTACAGAATAAATCTAATGACGAAAAAAAGTGTCAATTATATTTTGCTCTGGCAAGTGAGTGGGCAGCTGAAAACATAGATTCTGCCTTATATTACTATAATAAAGTACAACTCTTTTGTAAAGATAATCTAAATGACAGACGGATAAGACTATTAATTTCTATAGGAGATTTATATAATACCAAATATAATTACAGAGGTGCTATAGAAAGTTATCAAAAAGCACTATTTATTATTGATGAGATGCAAATGCAACACAATACGAATGATTTATCAAAGCTAAAATCAAATTGTTATAGAGGCTTGGGTGGAGTTTACTTGGACCAAGGCAATTATTCACAAGCACTTGACTTCTTTTTTAAAGCACAAAAAATTGATGAGCAAATTAAATACAAAGGAGGTGAAGCCGAAAATTTATCAAATATCGGTATTGTATATACACGACAAGCTTATTATCCAAAAGCGATGAAGTATTTTTTTATGACGCTTAAACTTAATAAAGAAATTAAAAATAAATCAAGGGAAGCATCTTCATTGGTTAATATAGGCATTGTGTATAAAGAACAAGGGCACTATGATAAATCTTTAGAATACTACTTTAAGGCGCTGCACATCTATGATAGCATAAATGCCAAACAAGGAGAAGCTGTTGTACTTGGTAATATTGGTAATGTTTATTACAATCAAAATAATTTTGAGAAAGCATTAGAGTATTTTTTCAAAGCATTAAGAATAAACACAGAGATAGACAATCAAAAGGATTTAGCCCTCAATTATGCAAATATTGCTTCTCTTTATTTCGATCAACAGAATAATAAAGAAGCTGAAAAATACTTAAAAAAAGCTATTGAAATTGGTGAGAAAATAAATATGATTCATTTTCTATCAGGATTTTATATGTTGCTATCCAATTTATATGAGGGTTCCGCCAATTATAAATATGCTTTGATGGCTCATAAAAAATTTGTGTTGTACAATGATAGTATTATGAAAAAGGAAAATCAAATTGCTTTGGCTCAAAAAGAAGTTCAATATGAGTTTGACAAACAACAAGAACAGCAAAAAATAGAACAAGAAAAAAAAGATACCATTGCCAAAGAAGAGAAACGCAGGCAAAAAATAATTACCTATGGCATAGCTTTCTTTGCTATACTTATATTAGCTCTTGCGATTGTTATTTTTATCAGTTGGAACAATAGTAAAAAACAAAATCAAATTATTGCTTCACAAAAAAAACTTGTTGAAGAAAAAAATAAAGATATAATAGATAGTATCATCTACGCCAAACGCATACAGCAAGCCATACTGCCAAACGATAAACAGTGGTATAAAACATTACCAAATAGTTTTGTGCTATACCAACCAAAAGACATTGTTGCAGGAGATTTTTATTGGATGGAAGAAACAGAGCAATACATTTATATTGCTGCTGCCGATTGTACGGGACATGGTGTACCCGGTGCTATGGTAAGTGTTGTGTGTAGTAACGCTTTAACAAAAGCCGTATTGGAAGAAAAACAAACAGAAACAAACACCATACTGGATACGACAAGAGCCATAGTATTGGAACGACTTGGTAAAAGCGAAGAAAACATACAAGACGGCATGGATGTTTGTTTGGTTCGCATTAATAAAAGCAACGGAAAAGACATACAATACAGTGGTGCTAACAGACCTTTATTTGTGGTAACAACACAAAACGAATTACAGGAAATAAAACCCGATAAGCAGCCTATCG
>JBDHZB010000063.1:0-12235 GCA_039811645.1 Bacteroidia bacterium
CGAACAAGTTCGTCAAGAAGGGAAACCGGAAGATATGGTTGAAAAAATTGCTCAAGGTAAATTAAATAAATTCTTCAAAGATTCTACTTTATTAAACCAAGAGTATATTAAAGACAATAAACAAACAGTTGCTCAATATCTGCAATCAGTAGATAAAGAAGCAAAAATTACAGCTCTAAAAAGATACGCATTATCATAAATAATATTCTATGACAATAACAAAAGAAAACAAAAAATCAACAGTAAAAAAAATAGCATCTTCTGATAAAAATACAGGAGATACTTCTGTTCAAATAGCACTGCTTACTGATAGAATTAAACACTTGTCAGAGCATTTAAAGGGACAAAAAAAGGACTTTGTAACGCAACGTTCTTTAATTAAAATGGTAAACCAAAGAAGAGCTTTGCTTAACTATCTAAAAGGAAAAGATCTTAAAAAGTATAGAGACCTAATTAAAACGTTAGATATCAGAAAATAATTAAAAAATAAATCAAGAACAAAGGGGGGCATTTCGGTAGTAATACTGAAATGCCTTTTTTATTAAAAACAAAAAATATGTTTAAAATCGTAACACAACAATTTGATATAGGAGATGGTAGAACTATATCGTTAGAAACAGGAAAATTAGCCCGCCAAGCAAATGGATCCGTTGTTTTAAAAATGAATAATACAATGCTCTTAGCGACGGTAGTAAGTGCTAAAGAAGCTAAAGAGGGCGTTGACTTTATGCCGTTAACCGTAGATTATCAAGAAAAATTTTCTGCCGCAGGAAGAATCCCCGGCTCATTTTTTAAACGTGAAGGAAAACTATCCGACTACGAAGTATTAATAAGCCGCCTTGTAGATAGAGCACTACGCCCGTTGTTTCCGGAAGATTATCATGCAGATACACAAGTATTAATTTATTTAATATCCTCTGATAAAAAAGATAAACCGGATGCATTGGCAGGATTTGCAGCATCAGCAGCTATTGCTATATCAGATATTCCGGTAAGTAAAATCATGTCGGAAGTAAGAGTAGGAAAAATTAATGGTCAACTAATAATCAATCCCAGCACAGAACAACTTAAAAGCTCTACAATAGATATGATTGTTGCCGGCACAGACACCGATATTGTAATGGTAGAAGGTGAAATGAGTGAAGTTAGTGAAGACGACATGGTGCAAGCAATACAATTCGCACACGAAGCCATAAAAAGACAAATTATCTGCATTAAAGAATTGGCTCAAAAATGTAAATCCGAACAAAAAAGAACATATTCACATGAAACAAACGATGAAGACCTAAAGAAAAAAATGTATGCTGAATTGTTTGATAAGGTATATCAAGCAGCTAAAAGTAAAAACCCTAATAAACACGAAAGAAAAGAGGCGTTTAATAAAATTTTAGATGAATTTACGGCACAACTTTCTGAAGAAGAACTTGATGAGAAAAAAGGTTTAATTAATAAGTATTATGGGCTGATTGAATACGATGCCGTAAGAAAAATGATTTTAGGTGATCGATTCCGCTTAGATGGCAGGGGGTTAAAAGATATTCGTTCCATATATTGCGAAGCTGATTATTTACCAATGGCACATGGTAGTGCAATTTTTACAAGAGGAGAAACACAGTCTCTTACCACTGTAACGTTAGGTACACCGGACGATGTATTAATTTTAGACACAGCCATGTCTGTTGATGAAGAAAAATTTATATTGCATTATAACTTTCCTCCATTCTCAACAGGAGAAGTTAAACCAATGAGAGGTCCCGGAAGAAGAGAAGTAGGACACGGGAACCTGGCGCATCGTGCATTAAAAAATATGCTTCCAAATGATACCGGTTATACAATTAGAATTATATCCGATATTTTAGAAAGTAACGGATCTTCAAGTATGGCAACCGTTTGCGCCGGAACACTTGCTTTAATGGATGCCGGTGTACAAATTAAAAAACCTGTTGCAGGTATTGCAATGGGCTTAATTACAGATGATAAAGGAAATTATGCTGTACTTTCTGATATTCTTGGAGATGAAGACCACTTAGGAGACATGGATTTTAAAGTATGTGGCACCAAAGATGGCATTACCGCCGTTCAAATGGACTTAAAGGTAAATGGCTTATCATATAATATTATGAAAGAGGCACTATATCAAGCAAGAGAAGGACGTATGCATATTATGGGAGAAATGATGAAAACACTTAGTGAACCAAGAAATGATTACAAACCACACGCTCCAAGATTTGTAAAGGTAGATGTTCCTTTAGATTGCTTTGGTGCTATTATCGGACCCGGAGGTAAGGTAATTCAAGAGATGCAAAGAGAAACAGGAACCACAATACAATTGGAAGAACTCGGCGGAAATAAAGGCTGTGCTAACATCTATGGTTTAAATGCCGACAGCATTAATACTGTTGTGAAAAAAATAAAAGGAATTATTGCTGTTCCGGAAGTTGGTGAAGTATATGAGGCAAAAGTAAAAACCATTATGCCTTATGGTGCATTTGTAGAGTTTTTACCCGGAAAAGATGCTTTACTCCACATTTCTGAATATGATTGGACAAGAAGAGAAACATTGAATGATGTTTTAAAAGAAGGTGAAATGGTACAAGTGAAGTTTTTAGGCGCAGATCAAAAAACAGGAAAATATAAAGTTTCCAGAAAAGTATTGATTCCAAACCCTAATAGCAACTAAGAACTCCCTTTTATCATCTTAAATATCCAATAAAATAATAAGCAGAATTGTGCTGAAGTTTACGCATATATTTGCGTAAAAAATCATGTTATTAAAACGTTTACTATCAAGTGCATTGATATTTTTTACATCAATGTATTATGCTCAAACGATTAAAATTTTATTTGACGCGAGTAAGGCGGAAACTGCCGGAAATGCCGATTGGATAATAGATGCTGATAATCACAATATAGGATTCCCTTCATCATCTGGCGGCGCTGCAGTAGTTGGTGCAGGTAATGAGTCTAATCCTCAACAATTACCTACCCCATCACAATCGTTGGTTACAACATCTACTGCGGAAACCTTTTGGGAAGGGTCTCTTTCGTATATGGGAATAGATTGCGTAAATAAAGGTTATCATATTGAAACACTTCCTTATAATGGACAAATTACTTATGGTAGTACATCTAATCCGCAAGATTTATCGCACTACAAAGTATTTGTAGTATGTGAGCCAAATATTGTATTTACCACCGCAGAGAAAGTTGCTATGATGCATTTTATCCAAAACGGTGGAGGATTATTTATGATTTCTGATCATACAGTATCCGATAGAAACAATGATGGATGGGACTCTCCTGCTATATGGAATGATTTTGTTTCTAACAACACTATTAACAATACAGCTTTTGGATTAAGCTATAACTTGATGAACTTTTCTGAAACGTCATCTAATATACCGGTATTAGCAGGGGATTCTTTATTACACGGTCCTTTTGGTAATGTAACACAAGTAAAGTGGAGCAATGGCACTTCTGTAAAAATAAATCACACTCAAAACTCGTCCGTTAAAGGCGTTGTATATATGACAGGTTCATCTTTCAAAAACGACAGTATTATGTGCGCTTATGGGCGATATGGCAATGGTAAGTTTGCAACAATAGGAGACAGCTCTCCTTGTGATGATGGAACAGGCGATCCTAATGATGTTTTATACAATGGTTATGCAGCCGATGCAGCCGGCAATCACAGAAGGTTGCTAATGAATATTATTATTTGGCTTACAGAAAGCAACCCAAGCACTACACTTATACAAACAAATACTGAACAATATAAAAATATTTCCATTTACCCTAATCCAAATAATGGAAAATTTACAATTACTGCGCCTACCAAATTTTCTTTTATTGAGGTTTATAATCTGATAGGGGAAAAAATATACACACAAGAGATTATCAATAACAACTCAAATACTATTGATTTATCCGAGATATCTTCGAGTAAAGGAATTTATTTTATAAATATTAAAATGCCTAATAACTTTAACATAGTTAAAAAAATTATTATTGAATAAATAGTGTTCATTCTGCACTTTGAGCAACTTAAGTTTGTCAGTAAAATAAAAAATAAAATTAAGTATATTCGCCACAATAAAGAATTATGAATTATGATATTATAGTTATAGGCAGTGGGCCGGGTGGATATGTTACAGCTATCAGAGCATCACAATTAGGATTTAAAACAGCTATTATTGAAAAAGAATCTCTTGGAGGTGTATGTTTAAATTGGGGTTGTATTCCCACAAAAGCACTATTAAAAAGCGCTCAGGTTTTTGAATACCTTAAACATGCAAAAGACTATGGAGTTTCTGCTGATAATATTAAATCAGACTTTTCTGCTGTAATTAAAAGAAGCCGAGATGTAGCAGATGGTATGAGCAAAGGCGTTCAATTCTTAATGAAGAAAAATAAAATTGATGTAATATACGGTACTGCAAAAATAAAATCCGGCAAAAAAGTTGAAGTTCAACTGAAAGAAGGGGGTACTCAAACATACGCTGCTAACCATATTATTATTGCTGTTGGGGCACGTTCTCGCCAACTTCCAAACTTACCTCAGGACGGAAAAAGAATTATTGGTTACCGTGAAGCACTTACATTAAAAGAACAACCAAAATCAATGATTGTAGTAGGCTCCGGTGCCATTGGCAGTGAATTTTCATACTTTTATGCTACCATGGGAACACAAGTTACGCTCGTGGAATTTTTACCAAACATTGTGCCTTTAGAAGACGAGGAAGTGTCTAAGCAATTAGAAAAATCATTTAAAAAAACAGGTATTGATGTTTTAACCAATGCTTCTGTAGAAAAAGTAGAAGTAAAAAATAATAAGTGTATTGCTACCATTAAAACTGCTTCCGGAGTAATCACAAAAGAAGCCGACATTGTACTATCAGCCGTAGGTATTCAAACAAACATTGAAGGTATTGGATTGGAAGATGTCGGTATTAAGACCGATAAAGGGAAAATTGTAACAGATAAATATTACGCAACGAACATACCCGGCTATTATGCTATTGGAGATTGTGTAGGCGGACAAGCATTGGCACATGTAGCTAGCGCAGAAGGAATTACTTGTGTGGAAAAAATAAAAGGATTACACGTAGAACCGATTGACTATAATAACATTCCGGGCTGTACCTACACGCAACCGGAAGTGGCATCTGTGGGATATACAGAAAAGAAAGCCAAAGAAGCAGGATACGAACTTAAAGTAGGAAAATTTCCTTTTACGGCATCAGGTAAAGCGAAAGCAGCCGGTGCACCCGATGGTTTTATTAAACTCATTTTTGATGCAAAATACGGAGAGTTACTTGGCGCTCACATGATAGGTTATAATGTTACAGAAATGATTGCTGAAATAGTTGCCATTCGTAAATTAGAAACCACAGGGCATGAATTGATTAAAACAATTCATCCACACCCAACCATCAGCGAAGCTATTATGGAAGCTGCAGCGGCCGCTTACGGTGAAGTAATTCATTTGTAATAGTTTTACAACTCATGTCATCAATGTTTGATAATAATAACCTTACATCTTTATCTCAATTAGGCGAGTTTGGATTAATCAATCATATTAAAAGTTCTGTTACACTCCACCACTCCTCTACCATTAAAGGAATAGGTGATGATGCTGCCGTAATAGATAATGGTACCGATACTTGTACATTAGTAAGCACAGACATGCTTGTTGAAGGTGTTCACTTTGATTTAACGTATTGTCCGCTTAAACATTTGGGCTATAAATCTGTTATTGTAAACTTAAGCGACATCTATGCCATGAATGGGCAGCCAAAACAAATAACTGTAAGCATTGCAATATCTAATAGATTTACCATAGAAGCTGTAGAAGAACTATATAAAGGCATTCAAACAGCATGTGATAAATACAAAATAGATTTAGTTGGCGGTGATACAACATCTTCACAAACAGGGCTTATCATTAGCATTACAGCCATAGGAACCGTACATAAAAATAAAGTTGTGTATAGAAATGGTGCAAAAGAAAAAAATATCATTGTAGTAACGGGAGACTTAGGCGGTGCTTATATGGGGTTGCAAATATTGGAAAGAGAAAAAAAGGTATTTCAAGAAAATTCAAAAATACAACCTGACTTAGAAGGTAACGATTATATTTTAGAACGACAGCTAAAACCGGAGGCAAGAAAAGATGTTATCAAATACTTTGAAGAAGCAGATATAATACCAACATCTATGATTGATATTAGCGATGGATTGGCTTCTGAACTGATACATATTACTTCTCAATCCAACCTAGGATGCGAAATATTTGAAGAAAAAATACCAATTGATATGCAGACCTACGAAAAAGCAAGACAGTTTAGTTTAGACCCTACAACTTGCGCCATGAACGGAGGAGAAGATTATGAACTGTTATTTACATTAGACTTAAAAGATTACGATAAAATAAAAAATCATCCTGATTTTATAACTATAGGTTACATTACTGAAAAAAATAAAGGAAATAATTTAATTACAAAATCGGGAAGCAGCTACCCTATTAAAGCCCAAGGTTGGAAACATTTTTGAACCAGCACATTTTCCTATTTAAAAAAAGAAAATTATTATCTACCTTTGTAAAATTATTAGAAATAATTTAGAAAAACAAGCATCTTAATAATTCATAGAAGACACTTAATCAAAAAATAATTACTATACTTAACAATCGTTATAATTAAAAAGGTATAGCAACAAAGTACAAAACAACAGAACAGATTTTTGATTTATATTTATGAATATTTCTACTAATATTGATACTATTCTACTTTTACTTTATACCTAAATTAAACACTAAAACAATGAAAAAATTAAAGAAAATTATAGTTTACACAATTAGCCTAATAATTATTACGTTAGTTGTGATTATTAGTTACATTAAATTTGCATTACCCAACGTGGGTGCCGCTCCCAACATGACAATAGAAAGAACTCCGGATAGAATAATGCGTGGAGAGTATCTTGCTAATCATGTAACAGTTTGTATAGATTGTCATTCAAAGAGAGATTGGACAAAATTCTCAGGACCGCCCATTGAAGGTACTTTAGGGCAAGGCGGAGATATTTTTGATCAAAAATTTGGCTTTCCCGGAACATATTATGCCTCTAATATTACCCCGGAAGGAATTAGTCGTTACACAGACGGGGAACTTTTTCGAATCATAACAACCGGCGTAAATAAAGAAGGTGAAGCTATTTTTCCCGTTATGCCATATCATTACTATGGCAAGATGGATGAAGAAGATATTAAAAGCATTATCGCTTACATTCGTACTTTAAAACCAATAAAAAATAATGTTCCAAAATCAGTATCAGATTTTCCAATGAATTTTATTATCAACACCATTCCAAAAAAAGCAGAATTAACCAAACGCCCTGAAACAACAGATATTATAAATTATGGTAAATACATGACGAATGCTGCAGGATGCATGGAATGTCATACAAAAGCTGAAAAAGGGAACCTCCTTGTCGGCACGGAATTTGGAGGAGGAAGAGAATTTCCATTTCCTAACGGAGCAATCATTCGTTCAAGCAACATCTCTCCTGATACCGAAACAGGTATAGGTAAATGGACAATAGAAATGTTTATAGGCACATTTCATGCACGCTCAGATTCTACAATACTTCACACTACTCTTAAACCAAATAGTTTTAACTCTATTATGCCGTGGGTTATGTATGGTAAAATGACTGAAGAAGATTTAAAAGCAATATTTACATACTTAAAAACACTTAAGCCCATAAAAAACAAAGTTGAAATTTATACTATAAAAAATAAATAAAAAATTCTAACTTAATAGAAGTATAAATAATAACAAGTATTAGTTTTTAGAAATAGCTTTACATACTTCACATCACAGTAATACACACGCTTTCTATATTGTTTTGCAAAGTTTTTCTTGAGCAAGTAATATGCAAAAATTATATTATTTTTTTACAGTAAAATATTTTAGATTACAATAGTTAAGAAAAAAATAAATAATTGTTTGGAAATTAAATAAAAAATTTAATATCTTTGCGACCTCAAAATTTTTTGCACTTTGAAATATTAACGCCAGAGTAGCTCAGTTGGTAGAGCAACTGACTTGTAATCAGTAGGTCGGGGGTTCGAATCCCTCCTCTGGCTCTTCGCTACAGCGAGATGGGGCAATTCCAGAGCGGCCAAATGGGGCAGACTGTAAATCTGCTGGCTTACGCCTTCGGTGGTTCGAATCCATCTTGCCCCACGCAATTTGCGGAAGTAGCTCAATTGGTAGAGCTCTAGCCTTCCAAGCTAGAGGTTGCGGGTTCGAGTCCCGTCTTCCGCTCTAAAGCTGTTGTAGCTCAGTGGTAGAGCACTTCCTTGGTAAGGAAGAGGTCGGCAGTTCAATCCTGCTCAACAGCTCTGCAACTAAAGCTCACAGCTAAATAAACAATAAAAAAACAAACAATTATGGCAAAAGAAAAATTTGACCGCTCAAAACCACACGTTAACATTGGCACCATTGGCCACGTTGACCACGGCAAAACAACCTTAACTGCTGCCATCACTCAAGTATTGGCAGACAAAGGTTTCGCAGAAGCAAGATCATTCGACCAAATCGATAATGCTCCTGAAGAAAAAGAAAGAGGTATTACTATTAATACTTCACACGTAGAATACCAAACAGACAACAGACACTATGCTCACGTTGACTGTCCAGGTCACGCTGACTATGTAAAAAACATGGTTACAGGTGCGGCTCAAATGGATGGTGCAATTTTAGTAGTTGCAGCAACAGACGGACCAATGCCTCAAACAAGAGAACACATTCTTTTAGCACGTCAAGTAGGTGTTCCTCGTATCGTTGTATTCCTTAATAAGGTTGATATGGTTGAGGATGCTGAATTATTAGACCTTGTAGAAATGGAAGTAAGAGATTTATTAACTTTCTACGGTTATGATGGCGCTAATGTTCCTATCATTAAAGGTTCTGCCTTAGGAGCATTAAACAAAGATCCTAAATGGGTAGAAAAAGTAGTAGAATTAATGAAAGCAGTAGATGAATATATTCCGCTGCCTCCAAGAGATAAAGATAAACCTTTCTTAATGCCTGTAGAAGACGTATTTACTATTACAGGTCGTGGTACAGTAGCAACAGGAAGAATTGAAACAGGTGTTGTAAAAACAGGAGAAGAAGTTGAAATCATCGGATTTAATGCCGAAAAAATGAAAACAACCGTAACAGGTGTTGAAATGTTCAGAAAAATCCTTGATTACGGTGAGGCCGGAGATAACGTAGGTTTACTATTAAGAGGTGTTGAAAAAACTGATATCCGCAGAGGTATGGTTATTGCAAAACCAGGTTCTATTACACCGCACACCAAATTCAAAGCAGAAGTATATATTCTTAAGAAAGAAGAAGGTGGACGCCATACACCCTTCCACAACAAATATCGCCCTCAATTCTACTTCCGTACAACAGACGTTACAGGAGAAATCTTTTTAGATGCAGGAAGAGAAATGATTATGCCCGGTGATAACGTAACAATCACAGTAGAATTAATTGCCCCTGTAGCAATGGACAAAGGGTTAAGATTCGCTATTCGTGAAGGTGGTCGTACAGTAGGAGCTGGTCAAGTAACTGAAATTATCAGTTAATAAAATCTTTGATTTTTACCGAATTAAAGATATAATATACAGCAAAGTTCCCAATCTAAAATAATAGGTTGGGACTTTGTATTTAATTAAACCCATACACGGGCATAGTTCAATGGTAGAATAGCGGTCTCCAAAACCGTTGATGGGAGTTCGAATCTCTCTGCCCGTGCTTTTTTTTAATATATTTTTTTATCATAAAAAAAATATTTATATTTGCACCCCCAAATTAAAAAACGCATGTCAAGTTTTAATTCCTTTTTGAAAGAATCCTACAACGAGTTAATGAACAAAGTAAGTTGGCCAACATGGCCGGAACTACAAGAAAGTTCAATGATTGTTTTGGTATCTTCTATTATTATTGCGCTCGTTATATTCGCTATGGATAGCGCATTTTCCAAGATAATGGAACTAGTTTATCAATTGATGAATAATTTATAACAACCTCTGCTAATACTATTATAATGACAGAAGCATCTAATACAATAGCAAGTAACATTAAACCACAAAAAGAAAAAAAGTGGTATGTAATTAAAGCTATCAGCGGACAAGAAAAAAAAGTAAAAGGATATATTGAAACAGAAATTCAGAGATTAAAATTATCTGATTTTGTATCTCAAGTTCTAATTCCTACAGAAAAAATCATTCAAATAAGAGGTGGTAAAAAAATCACAAAAGAAAGAAACTATTTTCCGGGATATATATTAATAGAAGCTGCTCTTGAAGGCGAAATGAAACACACCATCAGAAACATTCCCGGTGTTTTAGGTTTTTTAACTGAAACAAAAGGAGGAGAGCCTATTCCACTTAGAGTAAGTGAAATCAATAGAATACTTGGAAAAGTTGATGAACTATCCGAATCAGAAGGTGTTATTGAATCTAATTTTATATTAGGAGAATCTGTAAAAATTATCAATGGACCATTTAATGGCTTTAGTGGTCTAATAGAAGAAATAAATACAGAAAAGAAAAAATTAAAAGTAACCGTTAAAATTTTTGGAAGAAAAACCCCCGTAGAACTCAGCTTCGGAGAGGTTGAAAAAGAATAACCTTGTTCTTTCTGAAACTTGAACAAAAGGAGCGCTTGCTGCTTCCAAACCTTTTTTCAAGCAAAGAAAAACAAACTAATAAATAAACAAATAAATATGGCAAAGCAACTATCAGCAATCGTAAAACTTCAAATTAAAGGAGGAGCCGCCAACCCCGCCCCACCAATTGGTCCTGCATTAGGAGCAAAAGGAGTAAATATCATGGAGTTTTGCAAGCAATTTAATGCACGTACTCAAGAAATGAAGGATAAACTCCTTCCCGTTGTTATTAACGTATATTCTGACAAAACCTTTGATTTTATAATCAAAAGACCTCCTATTGCAGCACAGATATTAGAAGCTGCTAAAATTCAAAAAGGATCGGATCAGAGTAATCGTAAAAAAGTAGGGAACATTACTTGGGACCAAGTCAAAAAAATTGCCGAAGACAAACTTCCAGATATGAATTGTTTTACTGTTGAAAGCGCCATGAAAATGGTTGCAGGAACAGCAAGAAGCATGGGCGTAAACGTAACCGGCGAATTTCCATTTAAATCTTAAAAATTAAAAGCAATGGCTCGTTTAACTAAAAAAAGAAAAGCAATATTATCAAAAGTTGATGTATCCAAAGAATACTCTTTGGCAGATGCCTCGAAACTTGTAAAAGAATCAGGCATAACAAAATTTGATTCCAGCGTTGATATTGCAATTCGCCTTGGTATTGATCCTAAAAAATCTAATCAACTTGTAAGAGGCACTACTATGCTTCCTCACGGAACAGGAAAAAGTATTAAAGTATTAGCTTTAGTACCACAAGACAAAGAAGAAGAAGCAAAAAAAGCAGGTGCAGACTACATTGGATTAGATGAATATGTGGAAAAAATCAAAGGCGGATGGACAGACGTTGATGTAATCATTACTACCCCAAATGCAATGGGAAAAGTAGGTGCTTTAGGAAAAGTGTTAGGTCCAAGAGGACTTATGCCAAACCCTAAAACAGGAACTGTTACCATGGAGGTAGGAAAAGCAATCCAAGAAGCAAAAGCAGGGAAAGTAGAATTTAAAACAGACAAGAGTGGAATTGTTCACTCATTGGTTGCAAAAGTTTCGTTTGATGCAAATAAAATTGCAGAAAATGCAAATGAAGTATTGCAAACTGTTATTAAACTAAAACCCCCTACTGCCAAGGGTGTCTATATCAAATCTGTTACATTAAGCAGTACAATGGGACCCGGTATCAAAATTGATACAAAAACAATTAACTAAACCTGTAATTTATGAATAAAGAACAGAAAGCAGAAATCATTAATGAAATAATTGAGTTATTAAACTCTACCGATAAAGTTTATTTAGCCGATTGTTCCACGCTTACAGCAGAAAAAACCAATGCATTTCGTCGTGCTTGCTTTGAAAAGAAAATCAAAGTAAGAGTGGCAAAAAATACTTTGATAAGAAAAGCAATAGAACAATCTTCTAAAAAAGATTCTTTATCCGATTTCATTCCTCAGCTAAAAGGAGAAACAGCAATTATGCTGTCTTATGAAGCACCAAATGCTCCGGCAAAAGT
>JBDHZB010000064.1:0-12017 GCA_039811645.1 Bacteroidia bacterium
CTCTTAATCCTATTTCTTCCTGCACAGAGTTAACAACATATAAAGTATATGGTAGTTTTATTCCGCTTTCAATTAACAATCGTGCTACCTGTGCAATCATAAAGCCACCAATACGATTATCTAAAGCTCTGCCAACAAGATATTTTCCATTTAATTCCATTAATTCATCTTCGTATGTCATGACGCATCCTACATGAATACCTAATTTTTCAACTTCTTTTTTAGAACTACAACCCACATCAATAAAGATATTTTTTAATGACGGTGCTTCTTCTTTACCCGGCTCCCTTACATGTATAGCCGGCCAACCGAATATTCCTTTTACGATTCCTTTTTCGGTATATATATTTACTCTTTTTGAAGGCGCAATTTGATGGTCACTGCCTCCATTTTTACATACATAAATAAATCCATCTTTAGTAATATAGTTAACAAACCAACTGATTTCGTCAGCATGTGCTTCTATAGCTACTTTATATTCTTGCCCTGGATTAATAACAGCAGCTACTGAGCCATAGTTATCTATAATATAATCATCTATGTATGGTTTTAGATAATCAAGCCAAATTTGTTGTCCTGAGTATTCAAAACCTGTTGGTGATGAATTATTTAAATACTTATATAAAAAAGTATTGGATTCTTTTGTAAAAACCTCCTTTTTTCCAATTGTCTTTGCCATAAATTTCTTTTATTATTTATTATTTGTTCTTTAGTTTTTTAGGTGCTGATTTTCCTGAAAACAGGATATTGTGTCTTAGCCCCGGAATCTTTTTAAACTCCAATACTGCCGGTGTTTGTCGTTTAGTAACATCTATTCGTTTTTCTTTTTCAACGGGTTCTACAAGTATGTTTTTTCCATAAATAAAGTCTTCTCTTTCATAATTAGCATCTACTAATCTGTCTGTCAGAAAGATTGCTTCTTTTGGACATGCTTCTTCACACAAGCCACAAAAGATACATCTTAACATATTGATTTCATAGATTCTTGCATATTTTTCTTCTCTGTACAAATGTTCTTCTCCGGGTTTTCTTTCAGCAGCAGTCATGGTAATGGCTTCTGCCGGACAAGCCAAGGCGCACAATCCGCAAGCCGTACATCTTTCTGCCCCATTTTCATCTCTCTTTAATATGTGTTGCCCTCTGTAAACAGGACTATATACTTTTTTTTGTTCGGGATATCGAATGGTTGCTTTTTTCTTAAACAAATGACTTATTGTAATACTCATGCCTCGCAACACTTCCGGTAAGTACATACTTTCAGAAAAAGATTGTTCTTTATTACTTACAACTTTGCTTCTATTTGTTAGTTTAATCATAGTTATTTTTTTAGATTAGAAATGGATTGTTCCTCTGAAATATTCCACTACTATTGTGATAGCAAGGTTTAGCAGAGATAATGGAATTAAATATCTCCACCCTAAATTCATTAATTGATCGAATCGGAATCGTGGCAGTGTCCAGCGCACCCACATAAATACCGTAATAAAGATAACTATTTTTGTAAAATAAACCATTGCACCTATTAAACTTATAATAATAGAGCCGTCTTGTAAGCCAAGTGCATGATACACCTGTTCTGCAAAAGGAAAATTATATCCTCCAAAATACAATGCGGACATTACTGCCGATGAAACAAACATATTAATATATTCTGCAAACAAATAAAGCCCGAGTTTCATAGACGAATGTTCAGTATGGTATCCACCTACCAACTCGCTTTCTGTTTCAGGCAAATCAAATGGCGCCCTATTGGTTTCTGCAAGTGCGCATACAAAAAATAATAGGAACCCTAATGGTTGATAAACAACATTCGCAAACCCTGCATCTTGTTTTTCTACTATTTCCTTTAAACTCAAAGTACCTCCTGCCGAAATAACCAATGCAATAACACATATTCCCATTGCTATTTCATAGCTTATCATTTGAGATGAGGCACGTAATGCCCCCATTAAAGCATATTTATTATTAGATGCCCACCCTCCAATCATAATACCATACACGCCGATAGATACAACTCCCAATATATACAAAATACCGATATTAATATCTGTAATTTGCAAGGCAATAGAATGTCCATGCCATATAAAATCCTTTCCCCACGGCAAAAGAACACCGGTCATTAAGGAAGTAATCATAAACAAACTTGGTCCTAAAATAAATAAGAACTTATTAGACACATCAGGGATAATTTCTTCTTTAAAAAATAATTTTCCGCCATCTGCCAAAGGTTGTAAAATACCTCCCGGTCCTGCCCTATTTGGACCTACCCTATCTTGCAGGAATGCCGCAAATTTTCTTTCCCATAGTGTAGAGTATGCTGCAACTCCTAAAGATACAGCGAAGACAATTACACACAAAATAACTTTTAACAATAAAAGAGAAGTTAATGCCATAATAATTTAGTTTAAGGTCTTTTATTAATATCTATAAATCCAAGTGCTTTCTGTTGTTTCATCACTTGTACTTTTAGTTCATTTAAATGTTCGTAATGATTTAATGATATCACAGAGTGTCTATTAATATGAGCGGGTTTTTCAATTACCCAATCAGATTTTTGTTTTTTCTCAAATCTGCATTCATTACATATAAAATCAATTGCTTCTCCCCATTCATCCATGCGAGATGTTACGCGCAGTACTTTTTCTCCTTTCAGCCACAATCTGGATTTACCGGAACATTTAGTGCAATTTCTATGTGCATCCATAGGTTTCGTAAACCATACTCTGCTGGTAAATCTATATGTTTTATCTGTTAATGCACCTACGGGGCAAACATCAATTACATTGCCACTAAAGTCTTGATCTATTGCTTTTTGAATAAAGGTAGAAATTTCAGATGAATCACCACGATGAAGCATGCCATGCACCCGCTCCGGAGCAAGTTGTATTACTGTTTTTATACAACGATAACAATGGATGCAGCGATTCATGTGTAGTTTGATTGTATCTCCGATATCAATCATTTCAAACTCACGCTTTTTAAATTCATATCTTCCTTTGGCGGCACCATGTTCGTAAGATAAATCTTGTAACGAGCATTCGCCTGCCTGGTCACATATCGGACAATCTAATGGGTGATTAATTAATAAAAATTCCACCACTCCTTTGCGAGCTTCCAAAACTTCAGGGTTGGTATAATTTTCTACCTCCATACCATCCATTACCTCTGTGCGGCAAGAAGCTACAAGTTTTGGCATTGGGTTAGGATTCTGTGCCGAACCTTTTGTTACTTTTACTAAGCATGTTCTACAAAATCCACCGGTATCTTTTACCTTGCTATAGTAGCACATGGTTGGTGGTGCATAATCCTGTCCAAGCATTCGGGCTGCCTGAAGGATGGTAGTTCCTTTTGGAACTTCTATTTCTTTTCCATCTATTTTTACTAAGGGCATACGTAAACTTTATTGCAGCCAAATATACTTAAAAACATTTGTGTGAAATAAAATTTTCATATATATTTTATTTTTATCAGATTTAGATAAAAGAATCAAACTTATTTCTTATTTTTGTCCCAAATAGAGTATATGAAATATTTAGCAAGTTTATTATTAGTTGCAAGTGTTTTTGTTGCATGTAAAAAGAAAGCAGCACCGATTAATAATAGCCCATCCGATAACAGTTCAAATATTACCGTAACATTATCTTCTGACAAGCCCACCATGCGTTTTGGTCAACAATGCCATATTACGGCAACCGTTACAGGAGTTACAGGTTCTTGTTCTTATCAATGGCAAGTAAATACTGCTTCTGCTATTACAGGAAGTGGTAATTACATAACACTTTCTGCCTGCTGTGAAGCATCTGCAGGAGATAATAATGTAACATGCACCGTAACTGATGCTAACGGTAATAAAGGAACCGGACATGTTACTGTGATTGTAAATCCATAGTTGTGTATGCATATAAAACAATTCGTTGCACTTTTTGTTACACTTATTCTACTATTACATATAAATAAAATAGCTGCTCAATGTTGCAGTGGAAACCCTGTTGTAGGTTCTACTAATGTTGGAATCTTAACTAAACATAACTTGAGAATTATTTCTTTTTATCGATATAACTATTCTGATGCTTATTATGATAATAACCAGAGAAGAAGCGATATTCAATACTTAAAATATACAAATTATCATTATGCAGGGGGAATATTGGCTTTTGGTATTACTTCAAAATTTACTGCTGAAGCCGAATTTGGATACTATATACAAAAAATGGAAATTCTGAATGTAGATCCTTTATTAAAAGTCAGTAGTGCAGGTTTAAATAATGGCGTTGTGTCATTAAAATATGGTATATTTAAAAAAGCAGGGTTTGAATGCACCATAGGAGCTGGTTTAAAATTTCCTTTTTCTACAGAACTTCAAAAAGACAATAATGGCAATATTCTGTCTGTTACTCTACAGCCATCTACCAATGCTTATGGAGGTGTTTTTCAACTATATTTACAGAAATTTTTCGAACAGCAAAAACTCAGGGTTCTATTAATTCACAGAACAGAAACAAATGCTTACAATATTATGTATTACATGAGAGGAATTGCTTTAACCAGTTCTTTGTTTTTATCACGACCTATAAATGACCACTGGAGTGCTATTTTACAAATACGAAATGAATATAGACAAAGAGATTATCTGTACGACCAACCTGTTAATGCAACAGGAGCAATGTTGTTTTTTGTTGCACCACAAATTAATTACTCTATTAAAAAAATAAATTTTTCATTATTGGGCGACTTGCCATTGTACAGAAATGTAAATGAAAAACAAATAACAAGTAAGTACGCTATATCATTTATTATCACAAAAGATTTTCAATTATAGCATAACTCATTAAAGTGAATAAATATGAAACCAATACTTTTAATCTTTCTTTTACTAATATTCATTAAAGGAATAGCTCAGCCAACTTTCACCATGTCATCATCTATTTGTGAGCAAAATTCATTATTTGTAACTTCAATAAATGGAACACTATCAATTTCCGGATATACGTGGACTTCTAATCCTTTAGGCGTTATTATTACCTCTCCAAATGCCCCTACAACATCAATTACATATCCGAGTGCAGGAACTTACACAATAACATTGGCTGCCACCGATGGAACCAATTTATATACTTTCTCTAATACAATTACCGTAAATGCCTTGCCAACATTCTCATTAAGTACTGCTACCCCAACCCCAATTTGTCCTCCACCAACCAACATAGGGGGATTAAGTCTATCTGCTGATAATGGGGCTCTAAATTATACATGGATGCCGGGCTCATATAGTGGCGGGAACATCAATGTTTATCCTCAACCGGCTTCTAACACGACTTATACGGTTTCTGGTTCTGATATGTACGGATGTGTTAGTACATCTACGATTTACATACTAGTTTACCCTTTACCTTCTCTTTTTGTTAGTTCAAATTCTCCTGTGTGTGCAGGAAATAATATTTGTTTAAATGCAAGTGGCTCTTTATTGACTTATTTTTGGTCTGGACCTTGTAGTTATTCATCATTTAGTCAGAATAATTGTTTTTCATCTGTAGTAAGTTGTGGAGGTATTTATACAGTAGGAGGATCAGATGCTAATTCGTGTGCCAATAGTGCCACTATTAATGTTATAGTAAATGTATCTCCAAGTTTGAGTGTAACTTCAAGTAATAGTATTTTGTGTGTTGGGCAAAGTGCTACCCTTACTGCAAACGGAGCAAGTACTTATTCATGGACACCTGGAGGAATAGGGAATCCTCTTGTGATTTTTCCATCAACAAATACCTCTTATACTGTCAATGGAATGGGGGTTGGAGGCTGTATTGGTTCTGCTATCTTCACACAATCGGTTTCAAGTTGTACGGAAGTTACTGAAATTCTAAAAGACAATGAAACAATTATCATTTATCCGAATCCATTTATAAACGAGATACTGATAGAAACATTTATTCCAATAAACTCTCCTTTTAAGATTTATAATATATTAGGAGAAGTAGTATATTCATCAATCATTAACAGTAACAAATTTCTAATCACACTTTTACATTTAGAAAATGGAATTTATTATTTTCAAATAGGGTCATTAAACAAAAAACTTATTAAACAATAATATCTTTATATATGGTTCCTTGGTGCTGAAAAATCTTTTCAGATATAAATTGCTGTATTCTATTGTTTACATTTACGGTTCTAAATTATTCTTAATGGAAAAGAAAAAAATTTTATTAATATACACCGGTGGCACTATTGGCATGATTCAAGATGCAGCATCCGGTTCATTGAAGCCCTTTGATTTCAAAACTTTATTCCAGAATATACCGGAATTGCAACGATTCCCTATAGATATAGACGTGCATACAGATTTTAAACCCATTGATTCATCAGATGTAACACCAAAATTATGGATAGATTTAGCACAACTTATTAAAGAAAAATATAACCAATATTTTGGATTTGTTATTTTGCATGGAACAGATACTATGGCTTATACCGCATCGGCATTAAGTTTTATGTTAGAAAATTTAAGCAAACCCATTGTATTTACAGGGTCTCAATTACCAATAGGTATGCTAAGAACAGATGGTAAAGAAAACCTTATTACTGCTATACAAATTGCAGCAGATTCTGACAAGAACAGCAATCCGATATTACAAGAAGTTGCTATTTATTTTGAATATAAATTATTCAGAGGTAATAGAACCTTAAAATATAGTGCCAATCATTTTGATGCTATGCAATCACCCAACTATCCTATTTTAGCAGAAGCAGGTGTTGAAATTGAATATAATACAAATGCATTACACAAGCCTCAAAAAAGTACTCATTTAGAAATCTCCACACATTTAAATACAGATATTTTAGTACTACATTTATTTCCCGGCATATCAGAAAGTATAATACAAGAACAAGTTGGCTCCTTTAAAGGTAAAGCAATTATTATCAGAACGTATGGGTCAGGTAATGCCCCTACAGCACCATGGTTTTTAGCTCTGCTAAAAACATTGATTCAAAAGAATATTATTATCGTTGATGTTACACAATGTATTCAAGGAAAAGTGGAGATGGGGTTATATGAAACAAGTAAATACTTAAAAGAGATTGGTGTTATCGGTGCTTACGACATGACCTTTGAAGCTGCTATTACAAAGTTGATATTTCTACTTGGTAAAAATCTACCTTACAAAGAAACCATTACCTTGTTTGAAAGCAACCTACGCGGAGAAGTCAGCATCTAAAACTACTATACAAAATAAGTTTATTAAGAAATCTTTACATTAAAGAATTTCTTATTAGAATTTTCTTATTATTTTAGCCGAAAATTTTTAAATCAATGAAGAAAATTAAGCATTGTATTGTTTATGCATTTTTAAGTTTTCTACCTTTTATGATTGTAGCACAAAATGATAGTATCCCTGCGGATAGCATAAAAGACACCAATGATTTTCAGATACCGGTGTATTCTGTTACCTCTGACGAATCTGATGCTGAAAGTAACAGCCAAGATATTGCATCATTATTACAATCTTCAAGAGATATTTATTTAAGCTATGCTGCATTTCATTTTGCGCCCATCAATTTTCGTTTAAGGGGCCTACCCGCTGATCAAAATATAGTGATGATTAACGGTATTAGTATGGCTAACATGGAGGTGGGGTATGGCAATTGGAGCAGCTGGGGGGGACTAAACGATGTAATGCGCTATCCGGAAATAAGAATAGGTATTACACCTTCTCGTGTAGCATTTAGTAATCCCGGCGGTTATACTTATATAGACAGCCGCGCTTCCCTTTTCAAAAAAAGCACAAGATTTTCTTATGCTAATTCAAACCGAATGTTTCAACATAGGGTAATGCTTACACAATCTACCGGCATGATGAAAAACGGATGGGCAGTAACAGCGTCAGGCTCTGTACGCCTATCAGATACCAGTTATTATCCCGGCACTTATTTTAATTCAAAAAGTATTTATCTATCGGTAGAAAAACGATTTAACGACAAACATTCTCTTTCACTTACTGCTTTTTATGCTGATGTGGACAGAGCAAGAAAAGGACTAGCAACCGCAGAAACTTACTCTTTAGTTGGTAATAATTATTATAATCCTTATTGGGGCTACCAAGGTAATCAAAAAAGAAATGGTTATACTACTTTTAACTCTAACCCTTCTGTAATACTTTCTGAAATATTTAATGTCAACCAAAATACAAAAATCATAACTTCTGTTTCAGGTTCCTTCGGAAAAAACAAATCAACAAGCGTTACATGGTATGATGCTGCCAATCCGGCTCCAAATTATTATAAATATTTACCAAGTTACTATGCACTTACCGATCCTGCCTATGCACAACTACTAACAAATTCATGGCATTCAGACATCAACACTCAGCAACTTAATTGGAATGAATTTTATCAGGCAAATTATAATAATCTATATACTGTTCAAGATGTTGGCGGTGTTACAGGGCAAACTTATGATGGTCGTCGTTCCAAATACATTATTCAAGCACAAAATATTGATTCTAAAGTATTAAACTTTAATTCTTTTATTAATTCAAGAAAAGATAAGTTTTTTATCAGTGCAGGAGTTAATGCCAGCATCAGCAATTATCATCACTACAAAACCATAGACGATTTACTTGGTGGAGATTTTTGGCTTGACTATGATATTTTTGCAAAAGGCTTATCCATAGATAATATGTATTACCAGAACAATGTAGAACATCCTAATACTCCATTAAAAAAAGGAGATATCTTTGGTTATAATTACAATTTGCATATACAGCATTATGAAACTTGGGGGCAAGTTGAATATACCCTCAATAAATTTGACTTATATGCCGGAGCAAGCATTAGCTTTTCAAATATATTCAGAGAGGGGTTAATGAAAAATGGCAAATTTCCTACTGATTCAAAAGGCAATTCTGCTAAGCAAAATTTCTTGAACTATGGTGTAAAAGGAGGCGCTTCTTACAAACTAAATGGCAGGAATTACTTCACAGCAAATGTAATGTATCAAACCAAGCCTACTGATTTTCAAAATATATTTGTTTCACCAACAACAAGAAACGACTATATTACACCCATTCAGAACGAGCAAGGATTTGCTACTGATATAAACTACAACGCAAGCTTTGGCTTTCTGAGGGCGCGTGCTACTTACTATTTCATTCAATATAAAAACCTAACATATTTAAGAAGCTATTTCCATGATGTATATAACACCGTTGTTAATTATATTATGACTGGTGTAAACACGCAACATCAGGGAATAGAACTGGGATTAGAAGCTAAATTCTTAAGAGGATTTACCGCGCAAGCTATTTTTGGGTATGGACAATACATTTATACAGACAGACCCATGGCTCAAGCATGGAAAAATAATTCCGGAGAGCAACTATTTACAGACCGTGTTGTATATTTGAAAAACTATAGATTAGGCGGTACTCCTCAAACACTTGGAGGATTAGGCTTGAGGTATAATGGAAAAAAATTCTGGAACGTTGGCGTATTCTTTAATTATTTTGCAGATATGTACATCGAACCAAATCCCGATAGAAGAACTGCCGAAGCACTTAGTAAATATCTGCCTACGGACCCTCAATGGAATCAATTATTAAACCAAGAAAAATTAAAAAACAATTACACATTAGATGCAAGTGCGGGAAAATCTTTTAGAATTGCAAAGAAATACACTATTGGTATTAATGCAACCGTTTCTAATCTCTTAAATAACAGAACTATTATCAGTTCCGGTATAGAACAATTAAGATATGACTCCAACGATCCATTAAAGTTTCCAAACAAGTATAATTACGCACAAGGTATCACCTATATGATGATGATTAACTTAAGTTTCTAAATAACTAATAGTATGATAAAAAAACTCTTCACGATTACTTTACTACTTATCACCTATTTTTCCTTTGCCCAAAAGTTAGAGAAAAATAAAAAATATCTAACCACTATCATTGCTTTTTGGAATGTAGAGAACTTATATGACACACTTAATGATCCAAAAAAAATAGATGAAGAATATTTGCCTACAGCACATAATTTATGGAATACTCAACGATATTTCAAAAAGATAGAACATCTATCAGATATAATTGCTCAATTAGGAACAGAATACAATTCAGATGGACCCGCCGTAATGGGATTGTGTGAAATAGAAAATGATAATGTACTTACTGACCTAGTAAACTCTGAAAAACTTAAACCTAAAAAATATAAATTCATTCACTTTGAAGGACCAGATGCAAGAGGCGTAGATCCTGCATTAATATATAATCCAAAATATTTTAAACCTGAAAAATCTATTACTTATTCAGTTGTTGTTGTTACAGATACTGCTCACAAAACAAGAGATATTTTGGTTGTTTATGGTAAACTATTAAATGAACCTGCTGTATTTTTAGTAAACCACTGGCCATCACGAAGAGGAGGAGAAGAAGCCAGCCGACCAAATAGAATATCTGCAGCAAAAACAGCAAGGCATATTACCGATAGTATTACCAAAGTAAACCCGAGCATCAAAATATTTATCATGGGTGATTTTAATGACGATCCTATTAATGAAAGTATTAAGACAATAAAAACCTATGCCGATTTAAAAAGAACAAGAGATGACGAGTTTTTTAATCCAATGGAAAATCTTTACAAAAAGGGTATTGGTACACTTGCTTATCAAGATAACTGGAATTTATTTGATCAAATACTAATTAATAAGCCCGCCCTACCAACTGATTTTTCAACCTTACAGTACACCGATGTCAAAGTATTTAATAAACCATTCGTAAGAAATGATTTCGGTAATTTTAAAGGATATCCGTTTAGAACCTTTGCGGGAGGCACATATCAAGGTGGATATAGCGATCACTTTTCTGTGTTTATTATTTTAGCCAGAGAATCAAAATAAATTTCCTTAAATTAGCAGTTGAAATTAAATATGGTTAAAAAATTCATAATATCATCTTTACTCTTTGTATTTATTTTTGCTCAGAATATTTTTGCTCAGAATAATGATCAGTATTTACTCGTAAAAACAAGTATCTTAACGAGAGAAGATGCTCCTGCTCCCGGAGCCAGTATTCAGATTTTACAAAACGGCAAGCCTTTTTCTCAAACAACCTCTGATGCTGCCGGCAATATCGCCTTAAAGTTACCATTAAATGCTGATTACACAATCATTGTATCAAAACCAAACTGTATTTCAAAACGTTTTCAGATTTCTACACGAGGTCCTGTTATAGAAGAAGGAAAAAAGCAAACTTATGAATTTTCAGTAGATGCTATCAGAATTTATGAACCATTTAAAGACATTGACTATTCTATACTAAACCAACCTCTGTTCTCTGTAACTTTCGATTCAAAAAGAAATCGCTTTGATGCAGACGAATCCTATATCAAGCAAGTGCAGTCATCATTAAACGACCTTTATCAAAGAGAAATTGAAGCCGATAAAAAGAAAAAAGATTTAGAAAAAAAATATCAGGCTGCCATTAAAAATGGAGATGCTATGTTCACGAAAAATCAATACGAACAAGCAAAGAATTATTACAATGAAGCTCTATCCTATAAACCAAACGAACAATATCCAAAATCTCAATTAGAGTTAATAGAGAAAGCATTAGCCGAACAAAAAAACAAGTCCGATGCAGATGCTAAAGCTAAAGCTGAACTTGAAGCCAAGTACAATGCTGCCATCAAAAAAGGCGATGATGCTTTTGCTAAGAAAGATTGGAACAATGCTAAAGCGGCTTATACCGAAGCACTATCTTACAAGCCTAATGAAAAATATCCTAAAGACCAATTAGCTGCCATTGAAAAAGCCATCGCTGATGAAAAAAACAAAGCTGATGCAGATGCTAAAGCTAAAGCAGAATTAGAAGCCAAGTACAATGCCGCCATCAAAAAAGGTGATGATGCTTTTGCTAAGAAAGATTGGAACAATGCTAAAGCGGCTTACACCGAAGCACTATCTTACAAGCCTAATGAAAAATATCCTAAAGACCAATTAGCTGCCATTGAAAAAGCCATCG
>JBDHZB010000065.1:0-10658 GCA_039811645.1 Bacteroidia bacterium
AAGTTTTTTTTCTTTATCCCATTTTGGTGCAGTAAGTTTTTAACCCATAAAGTAACCAAAGAGATTGAGTTTTATGCTTCATTTTTTTTGGGCTTTTCTACTTTTATCTTCCTGTTCTATTATTTAATTGTGTTTTTTATACTAAATATATTTGTCAATCAATGGATTATTTATATATTTTTCGCTTGTACCTTGGCTTGCGTTCCTTTTATGTATTTTTATAGAAAGTACAGAGAAGAAACCTTATCTTTGTTAAAAATTTTTAATAATAAAACTTTTGCCTTACATTTGAGTAAAGAAAGAGAGAAAATTTTCAAACTATATGAATACCTCAGCCAAAAATACAAAGAAACCATTCACTAAGTGGGTTATATTGTGTTTCTTTTCTGCTGCAATGATTATCATGGCATACTCTTTCTACAACGAAGAAGAATCTGCTATTTACTTCCGAACAAAAGTGGAGAAAACAATGGGCACTTATAGGGCGCATAACATTAATGACCTTCCTGCAAAAACTAATTTTGCTTTTAAGGAAGGCGAAGTACTATCTTATAGAATCCACTATGGCTTTATAGATGCCGGTATGGCTGTAATTGAAGTAAAACCAACCATTGAAGAAATGGGAGGAAGAAAAGTATATCATATCGTTGGCAATGGTTATTCAAAAGGCTCGTTTGATTGGTTTTTCAAAGTGCGCGACCGCTATGAAAGCTATATTGATAAAGATGCTTTAGTGCCTTGGCTCTTTGTAAGAAGAGTAGATGAAGGAGGTTATCAGTTTTCACAAAACTATTTTTTTAATCACTATAAACATGAGGTTACTACACAAGACAACCAAAAATATACTGTCCCGGAAGATGTCCACGATATGATTTCTGCTTTTTATGCAGCTAGAAATACAGACTTCTCTAATACTAAAGTAAATGATGTAATAACCATTATGAGTTTTGTAGATAAAGAATTGTGGCCATTAAAAATGAGATATTTAGGCAAAGATGAAATTAAAACCGACATAGGTAAGTTCAAATGTCTAAAATTTTGTCCTATAGTTCAAAGAGGCAGAATATTTAAGAAAGAAGAAGACTTATTGGTTTGGATTAGCGATGATAAAAACCACGTTCCACTACGCGCTCAAGCTAAAATTTTAGTAGGCAGTATCAAAATGGATATTACCGATATAAAAAATAACGCAAGTCCATTAGCCAAAGTCAATTAAATTTTCATTAGGTTTGTGAAAAAATAATTTTTGATGCAATTATCAGTTGTTATTCCATTAAAAGATGAGGAAGAATCTTTGCAAGAACTACACGAGTGGTTGTATAAAGTTTTACACAGCAACTATTCTTATGAAATTATTTTTATAGATGATGGCAGCAAAGACAACTCTTGGCAAGTAATAGAGACTTTAATACAAAAAGACAATAATGTAAAAGGCATTCGTTTTATGAGGAATTACGGCAAATCTGCCGCGCTACATGTTGCCTTTGAACAAGCACAGGGCGATGTAGTTATTACTATGGATGCCGACCTGCAAGACAGCCCTGATGAAGTACCTGATTTATACAAAATGATTACGCTAGATAATTACGACCTTGTAAGCGGATGGAAAAAAATCAGATACGACAATGTTGTTACAAAAAATATTCCATCAAAAATATATAACGGAACTGTACGATGTATGACAGGTATTAAACTACACGACTTTAACTGCGGGCTTAAAGCATATAAAAGAAAAGTCATTAAAAGCATTGAGGTATATGGAGAAATGCACCGCTTTATTCCTGTAATGGCAAAGTATGCGGGATTTAATAAAATAGGAGAAAAAGTTGTACAACACAGAGCCAGAAAATATGGAACAAGTAAATTCGGATGGGAAAGATTTATTAATGGCTTTTTAGATTTAACCAGCATTCTATTTACATCAAAATTTGGCAAAAGACCTATGCACTTTTTTGGATTTATTGGTGTAATTATGTTTTTAATAAGTTTGATTGCAAGTGTTTACTTAGGTGTAGAAAAACTATACAAGGTGTGGAATCATTTACCGGCAAGATTAATCACTCAAAGACCTTCTTTTTATATTGCCTTAACAGGAATGATACTTGGAACCATCTTATTTGTCGGTGGTTTTATTGGCGAGCTTATTATCAGAAACTCGTCTGTCAGAAATAAATATCTGATAGATGAAAAAAAGAATTGCTAAGTAATGACTTCTTCCGAGGATCAAGACATTAACCTGCTTAAAAGACAAATTGTTCAGCTAAAAAAATCAATACAGTCCTTAAAATTTAAGAATTCTAAAATATATCGTGTCCTTAATATTTTCAATATTATTACTTTCATATTGTTCTTTCAATATGCTATCTTGTATTTTTTTAGCATAAACAGAAGTACTGTAAATAATCGAGATATTAGCTTTAAATCCGGCTCTCAACTTAATGATATCAGTAAAATATATGTACTTTATTTTAATTATAACAACTATACTTTCAGAGTAAAAATCAATAAGCAACTACCACAGTATTATCAATCCAAAAATATCACCATCGTTAAAGACTTAGTTTTTAATATTCCACAAAAGATACAATTTGACAATGATAATCGATGGTTTATAGTAACACAATCTTTACCCGTACTTACCATTTGTTGTATTATGCTTTTTATTACCATCATATCATACATCTATCGCCTAAATGATATACCAAATTCATTATTTTCCCTTACTTTTTTTAATAGTATTTCTGTATTGGGAATAATCTTTTATACACTCTATTTTCATAATTTTTTTTAAAAATTAAAGAATTATTTCATAATCATTGAAAAATTATTCAGATTTGCTCCTAATTAAACCTAATGAAAAGTATGAAATATCTAAAAATTATATTATTACTACTACTAACTTCATTATTTACTTATGCTCAAAAAGTAGGTTATGTAGATACCGATTACATTCTTGCCAACATCCCCGACTATAAAGCAGCACAAGGCGAATTAGACAAAACAGCCGCTGACTGGCAAAAAGAAATTGATGCAAAATATGCCGAAATAGACAAACTATACAAAGCCTACCAAGCTGATGCCCTCTTACTTACAGAAGATATGCGAAAGAAAAGAGAAAATGAAATTGTAAATAGAGAAAAAGAAGTAAGAGACCTTCAAAAACAAAGATTTGGCGTAGATGGAGAACTATTCAAAAAAAGACAAGAACTTGTAAAACCTATTCAAGACAAAGTATATAATGCAGTAAAAGCAGTAGCAGAAAAAAAGGGAATCGCCATCATATTTGATAAATCCGGAGCAGTAACACTGCTTTACACTAATAGTAAATACGACATGAGTGAAGAAGTAATTCAACAACTTGGCGTAAAGAAAAAATAACCAATAATTAAACAAAAACAACAACTATGAAAATCAAAAAAATCATCATTTCTGCCGTTACAATCCTTGCTACAACAGTATTAGGATTTTCTCAAAAAATTGCTCACATCAGTTTAGATTCTTTAGTGAGCGCCATGCCTGAAACAAAAAGCGCAAAAGAAGTTGCTCAAAGTTATTTAAAAGACCTTGAAAAAACCGTAATGTCCATGGAAACAGAGCTTCAAACAAAATATAATGATTATTTAGCAAACGAAGCAACCATGAGTGAACTTGTAAAGAAAACAAAACAGGAAGAACTACAAGGGCTTCAAAAAAGAATAGAAGACTTCAAGGTACAAGCACAACAAGATTATCAAAAAAAATATCAAGATTTAATTAATCCAATATTAGATAAAGCAAAAAAAGCTATAGAATTAGTTGCAAAAGAAGGTGGGTATAAATATGTATTAGATACAAGCGCAGGTAACATATTATATTCAGAACCATCAGATGACATTCTTCCTTTGGTAAGAAAAAAATTAGACTCAATGCCTCCTATTAATGTACAAAACACTCCAAAAAAAGATAAGCCTAAAACTTCCCCTGTTACTAATCCTAAACCAACAGGAAAATAAAAAATAATTTTCTATTTATTTTTTTTTCCTTAAGTTTGCAAACAGAAATTATAAAACTATACCATTATGGCAAACGTAAACAAAGTCATCCTTATCGGAAATGTAGGAAGAGACCCTGAATTGAGAACATTAAACAATAATGTGCAAAAAGTAAACTTCGTAATTGCAACGCACGAGTATTTCAAAGACAGCACAGGTAACAAAGTAGAACAAACAGAGTGGCACAATATAGTAATGTGGAGAGGTCTCGCCGAAATTGCTAATAAAGTAGTAAAAAAAGGAATGAAAATTTATATTGAAGGACGACTACAAACAAGACATTGGACAGATAAAGCCGGAAACAAAAGACACATTACCGAAATTATCGCTGAAAACTTTATTATTATCAAAAGAACCGTAAATAATCAGGAAGAACAAAGATTCGATTCTATTGAAAAAGAAATAATTAACGACAGCTCAGAGCCATTAGACAATGGACATTCTAACGACATCTAATTAATATCTATAAAACATCAAAAGCGAGCCGCACAATGCGGCTCGCTTCATTAATAACCAGTTCTAATATGAAAAAATTAAAACTAACATTCACCCTATCAGCAATTTTATCAACCTCTTGTATAATTGCACAACCCTATCTTGGGTATATTAACTCAAATTACTCAGGTGTTACATCTGTGTTAGTTAACCCCGCAAACGCAGTTGATGGACGCGTTTATTTTGACATGAACTTAGCGGGAGTCAACATAGATTTTGGCAATAATTATATAGGTATGAAGCATTCTGTTTTTAATGGTTACGGAATGTTTGATTTTAATAACCCAAATTTTAAAGACAATCAGTTTCAAACTAAATTTTTAACTGCACAAAATAATGGTAAAGATAAAAGTGCCTACCTTGGTACAAGAATTACATTACCATCTTTTTTAGTACATATTGACAGAAAAAATGCAATAGCATTTAACTGGAACATCAGAACCTATGCTAACGTGGACAATGTAAATCAAGACTTAGCAACATTAATTTATAAAGAATTAAAATACCCATCTCTTTTTATTCCTGATAATGCCTATAATATTGGTGTAAATGCCAATGCGTGGATGGAATATGGCTTAACTTATGCACGTGTATTAAAAGATGATAACGAACATTTCTTTAAAGCAGGTGCTACCGTTAAAATTTTACAAGGCTTAGTTTCCGGATACGCTCATGCAGACCAACTTCACTATCAATTTACTTCCGATAGTACACTTACACTACAAAACTCTTATCTAAGTTATGGACACTCTAATAATTTTGAAGCAGATGCCAACGGTATTAAATTAAATAAATTTACTTCTTACCCCGGTATTGGCTTTGATATTGGCGGTGTTTATGAGTGGAGACCTCAAGAAAAAGATTACAGATATAATTTAGACGGAGAAAATAATTTATTAAGAAGAGATAAAGAAAAATATAAACTTAAAATATCTGCATCTATTGTAGATATTGGAGGCATTCGTTACGACAAGAGCAGCCTTAGTAACAACTTCATTGCTAATGCATCTAATTGGAAAATTAAAAAAATTGATTTAGGCTCTAGCCATCCGATAAAAACATTAGACGACACTCTTAAATTAAGATATGGTAACGCAGATCCATCAAAAACTTTCAAAGTCCCCTTGCCTACCGCAATATATATTCAAGCTGATTATAATATTTACAAGTGGTTTTACGCAAACATGACTTCTAAAATTGCTTTTTTATATAACAAAAGAGAAGCAAAAACACACGAATTTACTAATATCTCTATAGCTCCAAGATTTGAATCTAAATTTCTTTGCGTTTCCATTCCTGTGTCCTATAACCAATTATTAGCACAAGCAGGAGAACCAATATTAATGGGAGCAATGCTTCAATTGGGCTGGATTGTTGTTGGTACAAATAACCTTAATGCTTTCCTTTTCAAATCTCAAGATATTTATGGTGCTGATTTTTATGCTTTATTTAAATTCCCTTTATATTACCATGCACCTAGAGATAAAGACAAAGATGGCATTTCCGATAAAAAAGACAAATGCCCTACAGTTCCCGGTACATGGGAATTTATGGGATGCGCTGATAGAGATGGCGACCACATTCAAGATAGTGAAGATAAATGCCCTGATGTTCCCGGTGTAAAAGAATTGCAAGGATGTCCTGATAAAGATGGTGATGGCATTACTGATGCAGAAGATGCTTGCCCCGATGAGAAAGGATTACCGGAATTTAAAGGATGCCCTGACAGAGATAAAGATGGCATTATGGATAAAGAAGATGAATGCCCTGACGAACCAGGCTTGAAAGAGTTTATGGGTTGTCCTGATAAAGATGGTGATGGTATTCCCGATAAATTTGATGCTTGCCCTGATGTTCCGGGACCAAAAGAATACAAAGGATGCCCTGACAAAGATGGTGATGGTACTTTAGATAAAGATGATGCATGTCCTGATGTTCCGGGACCAAAAGAAAACAAAGGATGCCCATGGCCTGATACCGATAAAGACGGCATAGTGGATAAAGACGATGCTTGTCCTACTGTTCCGGGAGTGCCTGAGTTAAAAGGATGTCCACCTGCACCTAAGCTCACTGAAAAAGAAGAAAAAATAATTCAAAAAGCATTTGATAACTTAGAATTTGCAACCGGCAAAGATATTATTAAACCCGTATCATTCCCTGCATTGAATGACCTTGCAAAATTAATGAAACAACATGCCGATTGGACACTTACACTTTCCGGACACACCGATAATCAAGGCGATCCACAAAAAAATCTATTACTTTCTGAGAAACGTGCTAACTCGGTTAAGCGATACTTAGTAAGCAAAGGCGCTACTGCTACTAATATTATTACGGAGTGGTTTGGTGATACAAAGCCGATTGCTGATAATAATACACCTGAAGGCAGACAAAAGAACAGACGTGTGGAAATGAAGATTCAATATAAAGAGAAGAAGTAATTTTTTACTTAAATATCTTACAAGCATCTGCTACAATAAAGGCACTGCCAAAAATGAGTATTAAGTCTTCTTTAAGCGCTTCTTTTTTTGCTTGTTTAATAGCGGAATATACTTTATTGTAAGTATTACCCTTTAAATGGTATTGCTGTGCTATGTTTTTTAATTCAGTAACATCTAATGCTCTTGGTATGTTTGCTTGCGTAAAGTAATAAACAGCTTGTTTTGGTAATAATTGTAAAATGCTTTTAATATCCTTGTCTTTCACAACACCAATGACGACACGTAAGTTCTTATATTGGTAGTGTTTTAGATGCTTTAATGCCGCTTGTATTCCTTGCTTATTATGTGCAATATCTAAAACAATATAAGGATATTTTTGAATAACTTCCCATCTGCCTCTAAAATTTGTTATTTTCGGTGTGTGTTGTATTGCTTTGTGAATAACTGATGTTTTTAATTTAAATTGTTTCTTTAAAATTGTACAAGCCGCCAATACAGCTCTTATGTTGTTTTCTTGATATGATGCGCTTAACTTACTGCTAAGTATATTTTTACCTTGATTATTATTTCTTTCCAAATAAGTAACCCTCAATACATTATCAATATACTGAGTGCTGTGTATTTTAATTAAATCTCGTGCAAAAAAAATCGGTGCCTTATTTTGTTTTGCTTGCTTTATAAAAACAGATTTGACTTCCGGCTGATGTTCAGAAATAATTATCGGAACGTGTTGCTTAATAATACCCGCCTTTTCTATTGCAATCTTTTTTAATATATTGCCTAAAAACTGTTTGTGATCCTCTCCTATATTTGTAATAATACTTAACTCGGGTGTAATGATATTCGTAGAATCTAATCTTCCGCCCATTCCTGTTTCTAAAATTACAATATCTGTTTGTTTATCATAAAAGTATTGAAAAGCAAGGGCGGTAGTCCATTCAAAAAAAGATGGTTTTATCTTATTAAATATTTTTTCATGTTCTTGTACAAATTTAATAATGTATGATTTTGAAATATTTCTGCCATTAATTTTAATTCTCTCTCTAAAATCTACTAAGTGTGGAGAAGTAAATAAGCCTGTTTTATAACCGTGTTTTTGAAATATTGCAGCTAGCATATTAGACACAGAGCCTTTGCCATTAGTGCCGGCAATGTGTATGTATTTTAATTTATTCTGCGGATTACCCAATAGATTGCATATATATGTAATATTAGATAAATCATTTTTATACGCTGCGGCGCCAACTCTTTGAAACATTGGTAATTGAGTATATAAATACTCTAAGGTCTGCTGATAGTTCATCTATTTAAACGAAAAGATAATCGTAATGCTTCCTTTTTGTTCTTCGTACTGTGCATTAGCTGTAAACTTTAGTTGCAATGCAAATTGACGGGCTTTTGCTTTAAGTACAGGGCTGGTTGTAGTTGTGCCTCTGCCCGATGAAGTTGCTTCAGTAACATTTCCGTTTTTATCTACCACAATATCTACAACCACAATACCTTCTTCTTTGGTATCGGCGGGGAGTGCAGGGTGAGTTAATAAAGACCGCCCTTTTAAGTCAAAGCCGAATGGTGCGTTTCCTTTTCCGGGAGAATTACCAATACCTGTGCCATCGGGGTTATTTCCTGTCCCTCCTTTTCCATGTGTAAAAGGATTTCCGTTCGGATCGCCCTCATTACCTGCGTTTCCGCTATTCCCATCTCCTCCGCCTTGTCCTTTTGTTTTATTAAATTTTTCTGCAAGGATTTCGGCTGCTGTTTTTTCTCTTGGTTTTTCTTTTACCTCCGTTGGTTTAATAATAACAGCATTACTTTTTTCCTCATTATGCTTTTTATTTTCCTTTATGGTTTCAACATTCTCGCCTTGTTCAGAAGTATAGGTTTCTTCTGTATTGTTTTTTTGTGTTGTTGCTGCATTCTCTTCTTTTACCAATACATCAGTTGCCTCTCCCATTGAATTTTGCTCTACATTACCTGTTCCTGCGTTGTATATGCCATAATTTACTTCCATGCCTCCTCCTTGTGCCATTTCCGGAAATGGAGGAATGGGTGTAATTAATTTGATAATCATTAAAATAACAATAACAATTCCTAAGGCTCCAAATGAAGCGAGTAATGCCAGCCAGTTAAAATTATTATCTTTTTGTAAATACATTGTTTACTTTGAATTTGATGGTGCTGTTGCAATAATCATTTTGCATTTTGCTCTATCTCCTATTTGCATTACATCTATAAAATCTTGATACAATAAGTCTTTATCAATATGCAGCACAACGGTTGGTTCGGTTTGTCCTTTTGTTCTTTCTGCAATAATGGGTTCTAATTCATCAAAACTTACTTCTTTTGTATCTATAAAATACCTTCTGTCTTTTGTAACAGATAAATGCAGCGGCTTCTTTGAACTGTCAATGGGGCGGTTAGCTTTGGAATTTGGCAAATTTACTTTAATAGCGTTTGGGCTTACCATTGTAGATAGTATCAAAAAGAACAATAGTAAAAAAAACATAATATCATTGAGTGAGTCGGTACTTACTTCGGCTTCTCTATGGCTATTTTTTCTTAATCTGCTCATAATTATTCAGGTTGATTTAACATATCTAACAATGCTAATTGGTTTTCTTCTAAATGTCTTGCTGTTTTATCAATCTTAGCATTCATCCAATGATATACAACAAAGGCAAAAACACCAACTACTAAGCCTGATGCTGATGAAATCATTTTTTGATATAATCCTTTAGAAATTACTTCTATCTCTACTGTTTTTGCCAAAGAGATATCATAAAAAATAATAATAACTCCAATAATTGTTCCGATAAATCCAAACATTGGTGCAATGCGCCCGATAATATTAAGCACATTTAAGTTTTTTTCCATATAGCTTAACGACAGCGATGCAGACGCATTCATTGCTTCTTTAATATCCTGAAAGCTATGCCCTATGCGGCTAATACCTTGCTTTAACATTTGTGATTGCGGCGTGTTGGTTTTTTCGCATAATGAAATAGCAGAGGCTACATCTCCTTTTTTTATAAATTCTTGCAGTGTATAAAGCAACTGTTTGTCATTTTTAGATTGCTTTGCTAAGTAAATCAATCTCTCTACCATAAAGTACACCACCAGTAAAAATAACAATGCTAATGGTATCAAAATAGGACCGCCTTTCATTACCATTTCAAGAAGAGAAATTTCATCTTGAACAGGAGCTGCGGTAGTTACAGCGTTTGTAACAGTTGTAGTTGCTGCCACAGAATCTTTAGAAAGCTGGAGGATGGTTAATAGCATAAATAAAATTTTTGCGTAAATGTAATTTCAAATATGCTGATATTTTTTAGGTTAGTTTTTTATTTTCAACACCTTGGTGTTAATAAATATAACGAGTAAATAAACCAAATGTTACAGCAATTTAAAAGTTTTAACCTTCTACTTTTTTACCATGAACATTTACATCAGTAATGCTGATTGTTATTTCATTCGTATCAGGTTAATATGTCCTGTGATGGTTTTAGCAACATTGGTTTTTGCAGGTTTATCATTTTGATATGTAATAATATAAGCATAGACGCCGTTTTCACAATCGGTGCCTTTGTACTTACCATCCCACTTGTATAAGTTTTGTTCATTACCTTCAAAAATACTTTCTCCCCATCGATTATATATTTTAAATTCAATTATTTTTTTGTTTTGAAATACG
>JBDHZB010000066.1:0-10566 GCA_039811645.1 Bacteroidia bacterium
AAATCAAAATCTATATCTGCTATTTTTTTATTTTTTTCATATACCTCTTCAAGCATTTTTAGAGCTACATCATATTTATCGCTTCTATACAATGCACATTTTCCATACGAGTATTTTAAGAAATTTTCAGATGGGTGATGATTGTAAAGGTTGTCAAAAATAGGGAGTGCAAGTAAATAGTTTCCTTCATCATATAATAACAAAGCATTGTTCAATGAATCTACTTCTGTTCTTCTCCATTTTCTTGTTTTCATGGCTTGTGGAAATATCTCTACAACAAGGGATAAAAGAAAAATTAGTATAAGGTATTTTTTTGTCATTTTATTGATTTATAATTTTTGGAACTCTAATGTAATCAGAATCTTTTTTAGGCGCATTGCTTAATGCATCTTCTTTTTTAAGTGTTTCGTTTATTTCATCATTACGAAGTATGTTTTGATTGGGCGACATATAAACAAGTGGCTCCGCATTACTTGTATCTAGCTGATTAAGTTGGTCTATATAATGCAGGATTCTATTTAAATCTTTTATCAACCCCTCTTTTTCTGAAGAAGATAATTCTAATCTTGATAAGTGAGCTAAATGGTTAATCAATTTTTCATCTATTTTTTGTTCCATGATATTCGTTTAATTCGTTTTGAATAAAGTGATAAACTTCCTTTTGCAAAGATACTAAATTTTCCTCAGTTAAACCATTTGTTTTTATGGGCTTGCCCACAATTATCTTTGCAATGCCGGGAAATCCGTTGCTTTTAAAAAATCCGCCGTTTTGTAATAAGTGCCAGTTATTTAAATTCACTATCGGCAAAATAGGAACTTGTTTTTCAAGAGCTAAATGAAATGCACCGTTCTTAAATGGCTTTAGCACACCATTAGTAGAAATAGTTCCTTCCGGATAAATAACTACAGAATATCCTTTGTCAATCCACTCGCCTGCTTGCTTTAGAGCATTTACCGCATCTTTTGCATTTTGTCTTTTTACCGGTATATCCATATACTTAAAAAAAATATTAAATAAAGGAATTTTCAATAACTCTATTTTTCCCATGTATATAGCGGTTTTGCGAATATAAAATACACTGAATAAAATATCTAAATAAGAGGTGTGATTAGATACAATGATGCAAGGATTAGGAAATTGGAATGTACCGTATTTGTATTTTATGCGAGGAATTAAACCCGAAGAAAAGCAAATTAAAAATGCCCAAATTTGTTTCATGAAATAAACAGCCCGATAACTTTTTGATAAAAGGAGAACATAAAATATCGGAAATAATATAAGAAACCAAATACTGAAAGATAGTGCAAACCACGATTTCCAAAATGAAACAAAAATGGTTCTGAAAAAGTTTTTCATAGAGGGTTAAAGATGCTAAAAAAGTAAGTAAAGTGCAAATTACTGTTTTTCATAGGCGCCGGCATCCGGCATGCCATCGGCAAGGCGATTGTTTCCTAATATATCTGTCGGAAACAATAAGGCATCAGTAATAGCTCCATTTGGAAAATTAATAGCAGCAGAACTTGGTTGTAAACTAAAATCATAAGATGAAGGGCTTGTAAACCCTGCCGGTTGTGAAATTCTGCAATTATTAAAATGTGAATTAGCAGTATTTACCGTTGTTCGAATTAAGCAATAATTGAATGAATGCTGAGGCGGATAGGTAGAGCTTGAGGTATTTAAGTCTAAATTTAATTCATTGCTTAAAGTACCATCAATAATGCAATTGCCAAAGTAACAAGTGTCTAAAGGAAATACGGTAGAGCCTGAGGAGTAATTATTAATATACACACACTCTTTTGAACGCGATGATTTATCCCAATAGTTTGCAAATGTACAATGAATAAATTTATAATTTCCGCCAAGTGCCAACACGGTAGCGTATTCTTGGCAGTTAGCAATAACATTATTTCCTGCATAAATATTAAATCCTAATGAATACAAACCCCACTTATTCATATTGAAAATTTTAGTATTGGTTAGTTTTAACCTACGTGGGTCGGCGTTATAAATTTGACTAATTACTTCTGCTTGAATACCAATGTATCCGTTTTTAATAATGGCATAATCAATTTCATTATTTTTACTGCCTTCATTAATCCATATTCTATCCCACTGTCCCGACAAGTCGGCAAAATCGGATTCTTTTCTAAATCCTTGAAAGGTAACTTCATTGCCTTTTTGTCCTTGTACTTTTAATGTGCCGTACCTATATACCCATAAGCCGGCATTTTGGTAAAAATACACTTTTGTTCCGGGCTGCATAATTAATGTTTGCGAAGAATCTACTGCTAACCAACCATAAATCACATGGGGTTTGTCGTTTGTCCAAGTTACTGTAGCATTATTTGCCGCAGAAATAGTAGAGTATGCTAAATAAGAACCATTTGAAAAATAAATAGCTTGTGTTGGCTTATGATAGTAAGCGTTTTGTCCCCATGCTTCTAAATTGACTTTTTGAGTAGCAGAGTTTATTTCAAAGGTAATATTGTCTTGAATAATAGTGGGGCTATTAGACGCTTGCGGATTAACATTTACTTGAATAAAAATATACATGCTGTCGTTGGCATCTATTTCAATATTGGAAAATGATTTTCCTGATGAGCCATCTACATTTAGAATAAACGGCGATGCTGTACCTAAGCCAAGATAAAGCCTGCTGATTTTTATTTTTTGAGCGTAATTATTTTTCACCCTGATTTGTCGTGTGGCAGAACCCGCTGTGGTAAATACTGTATCAAATAGTACGCTGTCTGCACTGAATTTTAATCTTGCAGAGCTGTCCGTAATAAATTTATCTTTCTTACAAGAAGAAATTGTAATTACAAAAATAACAATACTTATTATAGTAGAGAAGAATTTCATTGAGGTTATTATAAACGCAAAAGTGAAAAATTTATTTTATCTGAAAAACATTTTGAAGAATGTCTGTGCAATAATTTTAATATCTGACCAAAAACTGTAGTGATGAATGTATTCAAGATTAATAGACAGTTTCTCAGGCATTACTTTGTTTATGTATGTTTTTTCGGGGTTTTCTGATTGAGAGAGAATATCGTTTTCATCAATGTATTTTAGTGATGCGTAGTCGGTAATGCCGGGCTTTATGCTTAACACAAGTTTTTGTTCGTTGGTATATAAATCTACATATTTTTTTACTTCCGGTCTTGGACCTACCACGCTCATCTCGCCTTTTAAGACATTAATAAATTGCGGGAGTTCATCTATTTTTAATTTTCTGAGATAGTACCCGATTTGTGTTATTCTGTTGTCATTTGAGCCGACTGTGAGTAACCCTTTTTTATCGGCATTTTTTTTCATGGAGCGAAATTTTATTAAATTAAATTCCTGAAAATGTTTACCTACTCTTTTTTGCAGATAGAATATAGGGAAGCCGTTATCAATAATAATTAAGATACTTACTAATATAAAAATAGGAGATAGTACAATTAAAATAATTACTGAAAACAAAATATCGAACAATCGTTTTAAGAACATATTTTATCGATAGCATTTTTTACAGCAATTACAACGGTTTGCATTTGTTCATCGGTTAAGTTATAAAATACCGGTAAGGAAATTTCTCTGGAATAATTATTATAAGCTATAGGATAGTTTTTTATATCATAGCCTTGTTGTTTATAGAAGCTCAACATTGGTAAGGGTATAAAATGTACATTCACAGAAACATCTTGATTAAAAATTTCCTGAATAATAGCATCTCTTTGTTGTTCTGTAATATCTTTAATTCTTAATGGGTATAAGTGATATGATGAAACCTTATTGTTTGTTTGGTAAATTGGTATTTCTATTTTGGAATGTTTTTGTAATTCTTGAGAATAAAAATCAAATATTTTTTTTCTTTTTATTAATGTATCATTATCGTATCGGGCTAACTCTATCAATCCGATAGCTGCTGAAATATCAGTCATGTTGGCTTTGTATCCCGCTTCTACTATGTCATAACGCCAATTACCTTTTTGCATTTTTGCCAAAGCATCTTTGTTTTGACCATGTAAGGTGTGTATGCATAAATACTGATAGACTTTTTCATTATCAAAAGGTGTGGGTAAGTTTAGAGCAATGGCTCCACCTTCAGCAGTTGTAAGATTTTTTACGGCATGAAAAGAAAAAACACTTATATCACATAAGGCACCTGTTCTTTTGCCATTATACCAAGCCCCGAATGAATGTGCCGCATCTGATAGTATTAAAATTCTTCCTAACATCTTTTGATTGTTGTGATGAGGGTTAAATAAGTGCTTATGCTTTTCTACTAAATTATTCAGGTCATCATAATCTGCCGGAAAGCCGGAAAAATCAACGGGAATAATTACTTTTGTTTTTGGTGTAATATGTTTTTCAATTTCTTTTATGGAAATATTAAAATCATCTTTATTAACATCAACCATTACGGGTGTTGCACCGCAATGTTTTACTACATTTGCTGTAGCACAATAAGTATATACGGGAACTATTACTTCGTCTCCTTCTTGCACGCCAAACCATCTTAGTGCTGCTTCAAGTCCGGCGGTGGCAGAATTTAAACATAATGTTTTTGGAATTTTACAATATTCGCTGATTTTACTTTCAAATAATTTAGTACGAGGTCCGGTTGTAATCCATCCGGATTTTAATGCATTGACTACTTCATTACAAATCTCATCATCTATTCTTGGCGGTGAAAACGGAATCATCTTTTTGTTGGCAAACTTATAATATTACAATCTAAAAAGCAAAGACGGTTTATCTTTTCTTACTTAAAGAAATAAAACGAATACAGAATAACATAGTGAAATTATTTATGGACTTAATCTTGTTTTAATCCATACATTGTTTGTTTTTTCATAAGCAATTCTGTCGTGCAGTCGGCTTGGCCTGCCTTGCCAAAACTCATAATAGTTGGCTTCAATATCCCATCCTCCCCAATGTTCAGGTCTTGGTACAGGATAGTTGGGGTATTGTTGAGAATAATATTCAAATTGTTTCATTAAATCTTCACGTGAATTGATTTTAGAACTTTGCACGGATGCCCATGCGCCTATTTGGTTTTCATAAGGTCTTGTTGCAAAGTATTCATCACTCTTTTTTGCAGAAGTCTTTTTAGCAACACCTTGTATTCTTATTTGCCTTTGCAATGGTGCCCAATAAAATAGCAAAGAGACTTTTGGATTGCTTTCAATATCTTGAGATTTTTTTGAGAGATAATTACAGTAAAATGTAAAAATATTGTGTTCATAATCGCGCAGATAAACGATTCTGGAAGATGGCTGTATATTGTTGTTGGCGGTGCTGATAACCATAGCGGTGCATTCGGCAACTTTTTGATTAATCGCTTCTGTTATCCATTGCACAAAAGAATCAAAGGGATTCTCCGGAAGATGCAGTTCGTGTAAATGTTCGTGTTCAAAATCTTTTCTGATATTTTGAATTAATTTCTTTATATCTTCCATATTTATTTATTTTTGTGGCAAAATTGACAAAAACTTTATAATCCTAGTCTGATTTTTATCAAAATTTATTATGCGAATAGATATTATTACCATATTCCCACAGCAGTTTGATAGTGTTTTTAATCAATCTATTATTAAAATAGCACAAAAAAAATCTTTAGTAGATATTCATGTTCATGACCTTAGAGTGTATTCAACTGATAAGCATAAAAAAGTAGATGATTACCCCTATGGTGGAGGTGCAGGAATGGTAATGTCAATAGAGCCTATTTTTAACTGTATTGCCGAACTTAAAAAAGATCGCAATTATGATGAGGTTATTTTTCTGTCACCGGATGGTGAATTGTTTAATCAAAAAATGGCAAATACACTTTCAATGTGCTGTAATATTATTTTGTTGTGTGGACATTACAAAGGCATTGATGAACGAGTACGAGAGCATTTAATTACTAAAGAAATATCGGTTGGTAATTATGTTTTAAGTGGTGGTGAAATTGCGGCTATGATTGTTGCCGATGCTATAGTCAGGCTAATTCCGGGTGTATTGGGTGATGAAACATCTGCATTGTCAGATTCTTTTCAGGATAATTTAATATCACCACCGGTTTATACGCGCCCCGCTGAATTTAATGGATGGAAGGTACCCGATGTATTGCTGACAGGTAATGAAAAATTTATTGAAACGTGGCGACAAGAGCAAGCAGTAAAGCGTACACAACAAAGAAGACCGGAACTATTAAATAATAAACCAAAATAATTGTTATGAATAATATATTACTCATCATTGCTTTTGAAGTAAAAAGAAAAATAACAAATAAAGTATTTATTCTAATGACCTTTTTAACGCCGTTAATTATAGCCGGATTTATTGCATTAATGTTTTGGATGGGCAGTTCAGAAGAAACAGACTATAATGTATTGGTTGCCGATGAATCACATCTTTTTACAGGAAAATTACAAGGTAATAACTATATTTCTTTTCTATATACCGAAGATTCTTTAAATAAATGCCTTGATAAATTAAACAGAAAAGATATTGATATTTTACTGTACATACCAAGTACAGTAGTAGAAGGCGCAGGCGGAACAACAAAAATTTTTTACAAAAAAACGCCCGGCTTGGCATTTCAAACGATGATTAAATCTCAAATGGAAAAATTAGTATTTGAATATAAATTATCGGCAAATCACATAGATCCAAATGTGATTCATAACGCCAAACAATCCATCAGAATGATTGCAGAAAAAGTGAATGAAAAAGGAGAACACTCACAGCAACTTACAGAATTTATAAGCGTTTTTGGTTTTTTAATTGCATTACTGATGTTTATGTTTATAACCATGTATGGTATGATGTTATTTAAAAGCGTTATAGAAGAAAAAAATAATAGAATAGTGGAGGTTATTGTTTCGTCAGTAAAGCCATTTCAGCTACTTATGGGTAAAATTATTGGCGTAGCTATTTTGGGAATAATGCAATTTATAGCTATGAGTATTATTACATTTTCTTTAATCACTATTGTATCAACTGTTATGTTAGGTGATATAAAAACAGATTATCATAAATTTTTGAAACAACAACAAACCGTTTATCAAAAAGGAATTGAAACCAATTTTTCTGAAATACAGCAAATGCAAGATAAATTACAGGTTTTTGATATGCTGAAGCAAATAGATAAAATTAATTTTGTTGAAATTACCATTTGCTTTATGCTGTATTTTATTTTTGGGTATTTGTTTTATAGTGCTATACTGGCTGCATTGGGCAGTGCTGCTGATGCCGATGCCGATGCTCAACAATTTACTCTGCCGGTTACTATGCTATTAATGGTAGGATATTTTATTGCAGTGAAAATGATGACAACCCCCGAAAGTAGTTTGTCTTATTGGGCGTCATTTATTCCGTTCACATCTCCTATTGTGATGATGGCAAGACTGCCTTATGGAGTTCCCTTTTGGGAAATTCTTCTCTCTCTTGCTGTTTTAATCATATCATTTGTTTTAATGACAAAGTTATCTGCAAAAATATATCGTGTTGGTATTTTAATGTATGGGAAAAAAGCAGGTTGGAAAGAGATTATTAAATGGGCATTTTATTAAAAATACTTAATTTGAAAAAGCATCGGATGTTAAATAGATTTATTCATTAACTTTAAGGCAAATTATGGCAGAGAATAACAGTGATATAAAAAAATACGATAATATTATAGAAACTTGTAGAGCGCTCTTTATTAAGAAAATGAAGGACTATGGCACTTCATGGAGGCACATGCGCCCGGAATCAATTACTGATCAAATATTTATTAAAGCAAAGCGATTAAAAACCATCGAAACAATAAAAACACAAAAAATCAATGATAAACCGGAAGACGAATGGATAGGAATTATTAACTATTGTATTATTGGGCTTATTCAATTACAACTAAAAGAAGATGGTAGAATAGATATTCCCGAAAGCGAGATACTAAATAACTATGATAAAACAGCCGCCAACGTAAAAGCCTTAATGCTGAAAAAAAATCATGATTATGGCGATGCATGGAAAGATATGCGCATAGGCTCATTTACAGATTTAATACTGGTGAAGCTACATCGTATCAAACAAATAGAAGATAACCAAGGACAAACAATTATTTCAGAGGGTATTGATGCTAATTATATGGACATTATGAATTATAGTATTTTTGCAATGATAATGCTCTCAGAAAATAAATAAAACTAAGATAGTATGAAAAAAATATTTGAAACATGGTGGTTTAAGTTGATAGCAAGCTTTTTATTGGCGTGGTTACTATATGCACTCTGTCCTATATGCTTAAGTAAAAATATTTTATTATTTATTTTACTTGGTTTGTTAGTTATTATTAATTTTCCTCAAATTATTTTGAAATTCCCCATTATTACTCATATAGCAAGAGCATTAACGGGAGGTTTATTTATTTTCTCAGGATTTATAAAAGCCAATGACCCGTTAGGATTCTCTTATAAATTAGAAGAATATTTTGAGGTATTTAAGGGCGATACAGGATTTGCAATATTTGAAAGTTTCGCACATATTTCTTTAGAGTTAGCTATAATGGTTTGTGCGTTAGAAATGATTCTTGGATTTACATTACTGATAGGCTATAAAGTTAGATTAACACTGTGGTTATTAATGCTACAAATAGTATTTTTTACTTTTCTTACATTCTACTCGGCATGCTATAATAAAGTAACGCACTGCGGTTGCTTTGGAGATTTTTTAAAACTAACCCCATGGCAAAGTTTCTGGAAGGATATTATTTTGTTATTCTTGATTTCCATATTGTGGGTTTCACGGGTAAATATTAGAGAGCTTTTTGTGCCAATGTTTGCGCACACTATTTCGCTTATAGCACTTATCATTTCTATTTATATACCCATTCATGCTTATAGACATTTGCCATTTTTTGATTTTAGACCATATCATATTGGAGCAAATATTGCAGAACAAATGAAGCCCGGTGCTAATTACAAAGCACCTGAATATGAAACACGGTTTAAATATCAAAATGTCAAAACAGGCGAAATAAAGGAGTTTACTTTAAAAAATTATCCATGGCAAGATTCATTAACTTGGAAATGGGTTTCTACAGAAAACGCATTGATTAAGGAAGCCGTTGATGCACCAAAGATTGCTGATTTCTCTCTTAAAACATTAGATGAAGTAAATGTAACTGATAGCTTGCTTAATAACGACAACTATCAACTTTGGATAATTTGCTATGATTTGAAAAAAACAAATAAAGATGCCGAAACAATTTCTAAGCTCAAAGATTTATATACACTTGCAACAAAAGATGGGAAAAGTATAGTCATTATTACATCTTCCGGTAAAGAAGATATAGATGTATTTAAAAAACAAACGAATCTGAATATTCCATTTTTAAATGCAGATGGTATTGTTCTTAAAACCATGATAAGAAGTAATCCCGGATTAATTTTAGTGAAAAAAGCAACGATTGTGTACTATTGGCATTTCAATGACATTCCATCTTATTCGGTTATTAAATCTAAATGGATGCAGTAAAAACAGCAGATGAAAAGTATTAGCACTTTGTTTTTATTAGTATTATTTTTTACTGTACAATGTTCCAATAATGATACCGTAGCGGTTTCAAAACGAAAAAATTATTGTAACGAAGTAATAGGTGTTTATCATCAAAAGTATAACATGAATACTAATTTTATTTTTGATTCATCTATTGTAAAGTTATGTTGTGATACGCTTCCGCAAGTTGTTTTTTGGGAGAGGGTTTTGCAGTTACCATCGGATAGCGGAGTTATTAACATATCTACCAATAGAAAAATTGTACATCAAATTCCTTCCGGGTGGTGGAAAAAGCAAAATGATGATTTTAAGGTTTGTTATAGAGATAGTATTCGTCAGCTACATTGTTTAAATGACTCTGTGCGCATTTATTTCACAGAAGGCAAGGGAGGTTATTATGCATGGGATAGTATTTTCTTTATTATTGATAAAGCAATTAATGTCTTTATGGAGTACAATACTGATCCTTGGTATGCTCAGGCTATATTGATGATTGAAAGTCCAACAGGAAATTTACGATCTAATGTTGGTGCGCGTGGTTATTTTCAGTTAATGAAAAATGTAGCAAAAAAATTCGGATTAACAGTAACCCGCCATCATGATGATAGATTGAATTTTGAAAAATCGGCAATGGCTGCGGCAATGTTGCTAAGAACAATATGTATTCCGGAAGCAAAGAAAATATTGGATACTTTGCACATTCCTTACAATGAGTCAGAACTTTGGTTTAAACTTTTAGTAATGCATGTATATCATGCGGGGGCATATAATGTAAAAAGAGTTGTGGAAAAATCCGGAATTAAAGAAGGAAACATGAATCTGATATATGGTTTATGGCAAACCAGGGCGGGAGCATTTCAGTCTGCTTCTCAAAATTATTCACAATTAGTGCTTACAGCATTTGTTAAATCGTACAAGCAGTTGGGACTATTACAGTGTGTAAGACCTAAGCAATAGTGTTAAATTTTTTTAAAAAATTAAATTATTGTTGCAACAACAATTGTTATTACATAAATTTGCAAAAAACAAAAACTATGAAAAAAACA
>JBDHZB010000067.1:0-9937 GCA_039811645.1 Bacteroidia bacterium
AAACAAACTTAAAACCATAATGAATATGTTTACACACCATCGCTTGAATGCCTTGCTATTTAAGGGTTGTGGAAGCATCAGGCGCTGTATCGCTGATTTACTTGTGTGTGTGTGTGTGTGTGTGTGTGTGTGTGTGTGTAACACTTGTTACATCACTTAAAGTACCTCTGAATTGTTTTTGTGTTTTCATAGGTTTTAATTTTATTTTACAAAGGTAGTTAAAAAAAACTAAAAAGAAAAAAAATATTTCCTTGGCTTTGTTTTTTCTAATTTATCACGTGCTATAGAAATTATATGTAGTATTTTTAGTAAAGAAACAATCAAAATGTTACTTTCACTATAATTTCTTTCCCACTACGGTTAATAATAACATCCGTGGTGTCACCTTTATTAAATTTTGAAAGGGCTTTCATATAGTCCTGAACATTATTTACGGGATATTCTCCAAGCTTTGTAATAATATCATTTTTTTGAAGTCCCGCCTTATCAGCAGGTTTATTTGGTGTAACACCATCTATCTTTACGCCTTTTCCTTCAAAGGTGTAATCGGGCATAATACCCATTGTTACTTTAAATGATACTTTGTTTTCCTGAGAAGATGCTGTTTTTTGAAATTTCATTTCAGGTTGTTTTGCAGTGGATTCTATTACTTTTACAATAAATTCTAATACGGCAACTTCACCTTTATAATTAATTTTATCGGCATCGTCACTTGGCTTATGGTAATCAGAATGTTGTCCGGTAAAAAAGTGTAATACAGGTTTGTCTTGTAAATAAAAAGATGTTTGATCGCTTGGTCCAATACCCGCACTGTCTTTCTTAATAGAAAAAGATGATAGTTTACCCAAAGAGTCAATAATAGGCACCCAATGGTTAGAAGTACCAACGCCATAAATAACTATTTTTTTTGTAGAATCATTTAATCTTCCAATCATATCCATATTAATCATGTAGTAAATTTTTTCCATTGGATAAGAGGGTTTTTCTGTCCATTTTTTAGAGCCGAGCAAGCCCAATTCTTCTCCGGAAAAACAAATAAATAAAATATTGTACGCATTAAATTTAGAAGAAGAAAAATATCTTGCTAATTCCAAAACTCCTGATGTTCCGCTGGCGTTATCATCAGCTCCATTATGGATTTTTCCTTCGGGAACAGGATCTAAACTATTGTGGTCATGCCCTAAGCCAAGATGATCGTAGTGCGCACCAATAACAATTGTTTTAGCTGCTTTTTTATTTAAAAATCCTACTACATTAATGCCTTTTAATTCGGGCATATCGCTTGTGGCTGTATCGTGCGGACTTTTTTTCTTTTTAAAGTTAAAAGTATAAAAGTATGAGTTATTGCCCCCAATAGATTCTAATTTATATTCTTTAAATTTTTTAGCAATATAGTCTGCTGCTTTCTTTTCATCATCGGTTGCTGTTCCGCGTCCTTTCAGTTCATCTGATGCAAGAAAGTAAATGTGCTTTTGAATTTGTTCAGCAGAAATTTTTTGTGCGTAACTTGCTACAAGCGTGCCAAGTAAAAGAATAGCTGTTAATGTATTTTTCATAATTATTGATTTAAATTTATTTGTTTTATATACTTTGCAATATATTTTCCTATCATATCAAATTCTATATTTACCAAACTTCCTTCTTTCAATGTGTTCAAATTTGTATGCTCCCATGTATAAGGAATAATGTGTGTGCTGAAATAATCTGCGGCACTTTCTACTACTGTTAAGCTAATCCCGTTAATAGTAATGCTTCCCTTCGGGATAGTAGTAAAAAAAATATCTTTTTGATGTTCAATAATAATTTCCTTACTTCCGTTCTTATCTGAAATTTTTCTACACTTACCAATTGTATCTATATGACCCGTTACAAAATGTCCATCTAATCTATCCGTTGCCTTCATGCTTCTTTCTATGTTAATAATATCTCCTTTGTGAATGGATTTAAAATTGGTTTTATTCAAAGTTTCTTCTATTAATGTTACTTTATAAAAGGGAGGTTGTACATCGGTAATAGTTAAGCACGCACCATTGTGTGCAATGCTCTGGTCAATGTACAATTCAGCAGATAAATTACTTTTTAAGGTTAAAATCATATTGGACTGATTCCATTCTATATTTTCTACTGTTACAATATTTTCTATAATTCCCGTAAACATTAGTGAGTTAGTTTTTGTATAATTTGTAGAATCTCTTTTTGTGTTTTATCATATTCTGCTCCTGTTGCCGGTCCACTAAACCCTATAAAAGCATATTGCGGTTCGTGGTTTTTATTTAGATAAACAGTTGTAGGAAATGCCGGTATTTTTTTTAATTCCGAAAATCCTTGAATACCCTGTGTTCCCTTATGCGAAAGGAGAATAACAGGATACAAAATATGATATTTTATTTTTATTTTTTTTAAAAGTTCTAATGCTTTTTGTTCATCATTTGTACGTTCTACACATAGTGCAATAATCTGAATTTTATTTTTTAAAGTATCTTGCCATTTGGCAAACATTTTGGTTTCATCTATACAATTTGGACACCAACTACCCATAAATTGAAGGATACAGGGTTTATCTTTCTCAAGCATTACAGGATTCCCATTTATATCTTTAAAGTTCAATACAAGAGGGTTTATTTGGTTAAATACTTCCTCAACACTAATTTGATTATTTAATTCAAACACATTATCAGGTATTGCTGAAAACTTCTCAGCCCCCCATGTTCCATAGTAAATAAACCCTGCAATACTATCTATTGTTTGTTGAGTGTGATGATAGATTTTAGAAATTAATTGAGTTGCAAAAGCACCATTAAATACTGATAAATACAAAGAATCATTTTTTATTTCTCCATCTAAGTTTCCTAAATCACCGGACTTTGTGGCTATACTTCCTTTTATTCTTACATAATTATTTTTAAAACTATACTTTTGAAAAATACCCAAAGCTTCATCTGTATTATTTATGGAGTGTGTTTTTATTTTCCATCTTTCCGAAAAATTATTCATAAGTTGAATATCTTCTTGCCTCTGTTTTATTTGTGAAAGGTTTAGTTTAGAGGCAGTCAGTGGCAAGATATAACTTTTATTACCTGAGTACTTTATCCATTGTCCTGATAATTTATCTATGGATTCTTTTTTTGTTACAAACTTGTTCTGATATAAACCCAATGAAAACACAGCACTATCAGAGTTGAAATTTATTTTTGCTTCACTATGCATATTATTATACGCAGGAAAATAAACAAACTGATTATTTTTGATATGCAAGATTTTCGCATCTATAATTAGCTTGGTCGTATCATTTAATTTAAATTGAAATTTCCAGAACTCTGTATTATTCTGTGCTACAACAGAATTAATAAGTAAACTAAATGCTACAATCCATATAAAAAACAAATCCCCTTCTTTACTTGAAGGGGATATAACAAAGCATGAACTATTATCTTGTTGATTTTTATTCATTTTCAGTTTTCTTTTTTCTACCTCTTTTTTTAGGCGCTTCTTCCGTTGTTTCTTCTGTTGACTTTGCAGTTTCTGTTTTCTTAGCTTTTGTTTTTTGCTCGCTCTTTGAATCTTCTTTCTTATCTGACGATTCTTCATTTTTTTCTTCCACGATATTAAGGAATTTTGCCGTGTATAAAGTATTGTACCACTGCATTAATTTTCTCATGTTATTAATAAACACTCTTTCTTTATCGTAATCCGGTAATATTTTTTCAAATAGTTTTACAATATCTTCATCAGATGCCGTTTTATGATGAGGTGCTTCTCCTCCGTTTAAATTTTCATGTAACGAAAATAATATTTCACTTACAGGTTTTTCACTGTCTGTAGTGTACATTCTTACTGTTTCTAATGTAAAAATTTTATTATTGTTTAAAACAATTGTTCTTTTTTTATCTATTAGATTTTCAACAATTACGCCTTTTGTTCCGTTTGAAATAATTTTAAATAATCCGGGAAGTCCTGATACAGCGATAATTTTTTCAACATCAATTTTCTTCATAATTTAATTCAAATTTTTTAGGTGGGCTAATATACAATTTTTATGTTAACATTCCTCCACAAACATTAATACATTGACCTGTAATGTAGGCACTCATATCCGATGCCAAAAACATACAAGCATTAGCTATATCATCGGGTGTTCCTCCTCTTTTCAGAGGGATGCTATCTCTCCATTGTTGTACCATTTTTTCATCTAAAACACCTGTCATTTCCGTTTCAATAAATCCGGGGGCAATAGCATTGCAGCGAATATTTCTTGAGCCTAATTCTAATGCTATTGACTTAGTAAAACCAATAATTCCTGCCTTTGATGCCGCATAGTTAGATTGTCCTGCATTGCCTTTTACGCCTACTACCGATGACATGTTAATAATGGAACCTTTTCTGTTTTTCAGCATTATTTTTTGTGCAGCTTTGGTGTAATTAAATACTGATTTTAAGTTAGCACGGATTACTTCATCAAACTGCTCTTCTGTCATACGCATTAACAATGTATCTTTTGTGATACCGGCATTATTCACTAAAATATCAAGAGTACCCCATTCTTTCACAATTTCTTCTATAACACTATCCGCCGTTTTGAAATCACCCGCATCGGCTTTATATCCTTTTGCTTTTACGCCCAATTGCATCAATTCGTTCTCCAACTCAATAGCTTTTTGTTCGGAACTAACATAAGTAAATGCCACATTACATCCTTGTGAGGCAAATTTTATTGCGATGCCTCTGCCTATCCCTCTGGTTGCCCCTGTAATTAAAGCCACTTTATTTTTTAATAATTGCATATTTTAAATTTTTGAACAAAACTACTATAAATTTAATTAATATCAAATTTAAGATAAACTCTTTTCTCCTATTAATTTAAGGATATCTTGACCAATATCTTTTCTAAAATATTTATTTTGAAAATGAATATAATTAATAGAAGTGTATGAGTTTTGCAATGCCTCCGATAAATTTTTTCCAACAGAACTTACTGCTATTACTCTACCACCAGAAGTAGTCACCGCATCGTTTTTGAGCATAGTGCCTGCATGAAAAACATGAGATTGTAATTTTGATTCATCAATCGTGATTTCAAAACCTTTTTCAAATTTTTCAGGGTACCCCTGCGAAGCTAAAATGACCGTAGCAGCAGCATTATCAGAGATTTTTATCTGATTAGGTAATATGTTTTTATTCCAACAGTTTTGAAACAACTCTAATAAATCAGATTCTATTCTAAGCATAATAGATTCTGTTTCAGGATCTCCTAAACGGCAGTTGTACTCTATTACATAAGGATTATCATCTACACTAATTAATCCGAAAAATATAAAACCACAATAATCTATATTATCTTTTTTTAATCCTTGCAAAGTGGGCTCTATTACTTTTTGTATAACCTTTTGTGTAAAGCTATCAGTAGCAACGCCCGATGCAGGGCTTATGGTTCCCATGCCACCTGTGTTTAACCCTGTATCGTTATCTCCTATACGCTTATAATCTTTAGCATTGGGTAACAACACATATTTATCATTATTACACAATACAAAATAAGAAACCTCAATACCTTGTAAAAACTCCTCTATTACTAATGTTTCAGAGGCTTTGCCAAACTTTCCCCCTAACATTTCATCAATAGTTTGTTCGGCTTCATTTAATGTTTGAGCAATTACTACACCTTTACCGGCAGCCAAACCATCTGCTTTTATCACATAAGGCGCCGATAGTTCTTTTAGAAAATTTTTTGCATCCGTAGATTGACTTGTAACAAAACTCTTGTATCGGGCTGTTGGTATATTATGTTTCAACATAAATTCTTTGGCAAATTTTTTACTTCCCTCTAGTTGCGCTCCTACTTTTTTTGGGCCGATTACCATCACATCTTTCAGCACCTCGTCTGCCAATATTTCATCTGACAATCCATTAACAAGCGGATCTTCAGGACCAACAATAACTAAATCTATATCATTTTCCCATACTGCCTTTTTAATTGCAGCTATGTCATTAACAGCTATGTTTAAATTAGTTCCGCAATGAGCTGTTCCGGGATTACCCGGTGCTATGAATAAATTTGTAAGTAATTTGCTTTGACTGATTTTCCACGCCAAAGCATGTTCTCTTCCACCTCCACCTATTAATAAAACATTCATTATTTTTTATTGGCAAAGAAAATCAAAATAAAAGGTTTTTAGAAAAATTTTAAGCTGATGTTCCACTTCCACAATTGATATGGTGCTAATAGGATAATATCCTTTTTTTCAAGAATATTTTGGTTGGTATCAATGCTATCTGCAATGCCCATCCATGGTTCAATGCACACAAAATTATTACAATTTGGCTTTGCCCATAATCCAATATTGGCGCAATTACCGCAATCTATCTGCATTTTATAGTTGAACTGCTCTGATACTAAAGCAACCTCTTTAATACCTTGATGGCAAAACACAACAGCATCTTTATCAAATAAACTTGTGGAGAGTGGTAAAAAAGACTTTTGACTTAATGGTACTTGTTCTGTTTGGTTTAATAATAATCCGTTGTGTAATATTGTTCTCTGTAATAATTCCTGCTTTGGCAAAATCTCAATTTTAAAATGCTGTAAAGCACTAAAAGTATTAAATGCCGGATGAAAGCCTATGCTAAAAGGCAATACGCAATGGTTGGGATTAAAAACCATAAATATTATTTTTAATTCAGTATCTTCAAGAATATAGTTGACAATCAATGAAAAATGGAAAGGGTATGTCTTTAATGTTTCTGCATTAGCGGTTAATTCAAAAGCAATATTTTTTTCTGTTTGTTCTATAAGCTTCCACTGCATATCCCTGGCAAAGCCGTGTTGAGGAAGTGAATATGCTTGTTGATAATAGTAGTAGGTATTGTCTTTTAACTTTCCAACAATTGGGAATAGTATGGGTGCATGACGTTTCCACGGCTCTGATGCGTTCCAAATAACATCGTTATTTTTATATTGTAATTTTGTTATCTCAGCACCGTGCTCTGATATTTCTAAAGAAACCAAACTATTTTTTAGAGAAAGACTCATATTACATAATCATTACCCCGGGAATAGCAGATGCCAAATGATAAATTTTAATAATTTGCTCAACGCTTTCTACAAATTGTTTTACGGTAATGCTTACATATCTTCCTCTATTACTAGGGCGAAGGTAAATTTCAGGAACATTTTCACTATTAAATAATGCTTCTATTTGTGCTATTTTATGATTATCACTTGATAAAATAAATTTGAACATATAAACAGAAGGAAATGTTTGATGCTCTGCTATTTTTTTTCTTAAATTATTCCAGGTTTCGTCTGTCATAATTTTTCAAAATAATAATTATATATTAGTACAATGCCAAATATAATAAGTGCCACACCTGTAATTTGGTTGGTAATATGCACAACTCTATCATTAAGAAATTTTTTTAGTTTGTTTCCTAAATGAATTTTATATAACTCTATTGCTAATACTACTCCATTCAGCATAATAAAGTAAATAAGAATATTAATAAACTTATTATCAAAAACACGGCTGATAATAGTAACGTTACCAAGCCATAAAAGCCATACTGTCGGGTTAAATAAATTGATAACAAATCCTTTTAAGAATAGCAAGGCATGGTTTGAATCTATTGAGTTAGGAATGAGTAACTCTTGCCCATCTTCTATTTTTGGCGTTGGTTTCTTAAAATAAAATGCGCCGAAAACAATTAATATAATTCCTGCTAAAATGGCTGCAAACCTTTGATTTTTTGGGTCATTTAGCAACTGTGCCATACCTAAATGAACCAGTAATACATTAAGTAAACATATAAATAAATCGCTGGCTACAACGCCTGTTGCAAGTATGGCAGATACTTTAAATCCTTTTTTAATAGAGTAGTTTAATAAGCTAAAGAATGATGGTCCAAACGAAAATGTAAGGAGTATTGTAATAATAATTGTTTGATAAATTAAACTTAATATCATTCTTTTGTTTCAAATCCATTTTGTAATAAAAATTCTTTCCATTCTTCATATAAAGTACCTTTAATGACTCTTGGAAATTTACTTTGTGCACCTGCTCTATTTTTAAACTCTAAAAACTTAATAAATAGCTCATCAGGAATTACATCTACAATAATATTTTTTAAAGCTGCGATACGTTCCACTCTATAATCGTCATTCAAACTTTTTAAGTAATTATCAATTCTTTCTTTAATAATATTTTTATCAATTGATTTGTTTGTTCCTAAATACCAATGATGAGCAAATAAGTTTTGATACTTAATCCCTGCAACGGTAAATTCTTTAATCTCAACGCCCAAGCTATTAGCAGCTAATTCTACTGCCCTTGTCATATTATCTACAGATAAATGTTCGCCACATAAGCTTAAAAAATGTTTTGTTCGTCCGGTTATTAAAATGCTGGCACTTTTTTTATCAGTAAATTTAATAACATCACCAATTAAATACCGCCATGCACCTGCACAGGAAGATAGTAATAAAGCATATTCCTTATCTGCTTCAACATCTCTTAATGTAACAGTTTCCGGATTAGATACTATATTGCCGTCTGCATCAAAGTTTCTTTCCGTAAATGGAACAAATTCATAAAATATACCATTGTTGGTAACCATTTGCATGGCTTGCAGTTCATTTAGATTTTCTTCAAAAGCAATAAACCCCTCTGATGCCATGTAAGTATCTACAAAATATACTTCTTTTGAGAACATTTTTTTCAAACTTGCTTTATAAGGATGAATGGCAACTCCGCCGTGTACATATATCTTGAAGTTGGGCCAAATATCGTGGATGCTATTTAGTTTATAATGCTCTATAATCATTTCCATTAGTAACTGAATCCATGCAGGAACACCGCAAACAATACCAATATCCCATTTATGTGCGTTCATCATCATTTCATGCAACTTAGTATTCCAATCTTTATAACCGGAAATTTTTCTACCAGGCTTATAGTAATGCTGAAACCAAAACGGAATATTTCCTGTAGTAATACCGCTTAAGTCGCCGGCAAAATAAGTGCCATTGTAATTTAGATGTGTACTCCCTCCTATCATTAAAATACCTTTTTGATAAACTTCAGGAGGTAAATTAAAATTAGCTGTTGAAAGCATTTGGCGAATAGCGCCGCGTTTAATAGCTTTCAACATATCTTTTGTAACCGGGATATATTTACTTGATGACTCTGATGTTCCGGAGCTTAAAGCAAAATATTTGGTATAACCGGGCCAGCAAACATAGGGTTCGCCATTTAATAATCTATACCACCATTCTTTAAATATTTTATTATAATCGTGTGTAGGAACGGTATTTTGAAATTCTTTTACAATATCTTCACTCCTTAAAATTTTATCAAACTGATAATGCTGACCAAATGCTGTATCTTTGGCTCTCATTAAAAGTTTACTTAAAACAATTTTCTGCTGACGATACGGATGATATCTTCTTTTAAGTTTGGTGGTAAGTGCAATTGTATTCTTTAAAATGTTTCCAAAAATAGCCGACATTTCAATTATTTAATATATCTGAAGTCCTGATTCTTTTTAATACTTCTTAAAGTATGATATATTAACCACACAACGTTTTCAAGGTCTTGTTTATGGATGGTTTCAACGGTTGTGTGCATATAGCGTAATGGCAAAGAAATCAGGGCAGACACAATGCCGTCTGTACTGTATGCAAAAGCATCTGTATCTGTGCCTGTACTACGTGATGATGCTAAGCGTTGGTAGTTTATTTTTTCTTTCTCTGCTATTTTAATAATTTGTTTTAATAAATTATTTTGTACGGCAGGCGCATAAGTTAATACAGGTCCTTCTCCGCATGACAAATCACCATCTTTAATTTTATTCATCATTGGTGTTTGTGTATCGTGGCACACATCGGTAACTATAGCTACATCCGGTTTAATTCTTCTTGACATCATTTCTGCTCCTCTTAATCCTA
>JBDHZB010000068.1:0-9859 GCA_039811645.1 Bacteroidia bacterium
CCATAATAAAACCATAATAAAATTGTGCAGACAAATTCTTAACCAAGAAAAAACAAAAAGCAATTATTGGAATTAATCTCCTCATAAAATTAAGGGCAATAAAGATACGAATTTTATTGACTGTTCCATAACTTTAAATAATAATACTAAAAAAACATCTCTCATACCTCATTACAATCCGCTCAAATAATTTAACTTAAATTTGCAAATAAAAATTTATTACTATATATTTGCGAATCATAACGGAAGTTAAATACGATTTGTTACTCGAAAAAATAAAGGGCAGCATTTATTAACCTTTTGTTTTACTCTTTTTAACACCCGTTTCTCATCAATAATTATCTTAAAAAATGGAGACCAGAGACCATTAAAAAAAACGGGGCGAAACCGAAAAGCCTTATGAGTAGGAAAAAAAAATAAAAATACATTTATGGAAAACCAAAACAACAACACAGGCACAACATCAGCAGGACAAGCAATGGGCATTGTCGCATTAGTACTTGGCGTACTTGGCGCTATCGCAGCATTTATTCCATGCTTCGGAGCATTTGCAATATTATTCGGCGCACTTGCAATAATTTTCGGCGCAGTCGGATTTGTACAAGCAAAAAAAGGTAATGGTGGAAAAGGATTGCCTTTAGCCGGATTAATTCTTGGTATTGCAGCTACTGTTTTTACAGTAATTTGGATTATGGTGGTAGCAGCAAAAGTAAAAGGTGCTGCAGAAGAATTTAAAAATGAGTTAGAAAAAACCACAAAAGAACTTCAAACAAAAATTGATTCTACTCAACAACAAATGCAATCGGCAACAGATTCTCTTAATAAACAATAATAAATAATAGTGGCGGAATCAGCATCCCCATATAGAATTATAAATACCATATTTATAATCATCTTATGCGGGCTGCTGGTTTACTGCTATTTTTTTCCGTATCTAAACAACACCATTGGTTCTTCTTGTGAAGGACTTCCTTTAATGTATTGTAAAAGCAGAGGGCTTTCTCGGGCTTTTGCAGAGATTTTACGACTTAATATTGAACGTGCAATAGAATATAATGTGTATTCTGTTCGGATATTCTTGTTTTTTTTATCCCAATTAATATTACGCATTACCATTAATCTTTTACTCAAAAAAAATATTACTCGTTACTTATTAATTTCTGATATAAGCATATCTGTAATGTGGTTCTTATATGCTTTTACCCCATTAGTAACAAACTGATTTGCTATATTATTTTAATTTACTCTTCTACTATTTAACTTAAAAAACTCTAAGATTTTATTCAAAAGACTTTTTATAAACATGAATAATTAAAAGTCAAGCGTAACACGAATTACGAAAAGAGCGGTGCTTTTGTAAAATTTTACTTATGTTTGCTTCAAAATTTTAAAATGGAATTATATTTAGATTCAGCTAATCTTAAAGAAATAGAAGAAGCTTTTACATTAGGCTTTTTAACCGGATTGACCACTACCCCTACTTTTATGCAAAAAGAGGGAATTACTGATATAGACGGCACTATTGTAAAATTAAGTAAGATAGTACCCATTCTGCAAATAGAAGCATTAGGAGATACTGCCGAAGAAATTCTGGCAGAAGCCGAAAGACAAATAAAGTTAGGCTTAGACCCCCAAAAAACAGTATTTAAAATCCCTGTTTCTTTGGAAGGTGTGCGTGCATGCAGACTACTAAGAAGCAAGGGTTATTTGGTAAATATTCACTTAGTATATACCTTGCAACAAGCTTATATGGCAATGCAAGCCGGTGCTACTTATGTGTGCCCGCTCGTTGGCAGATTACAAGACCAAGGACATGATGCTTTAGCTTTGGTGGACCAATGCATTCAGGCAGTTAACTACTACGGCTACCCTACAAAAATTATGTTTTCGTCGGTAAGACATGCCGAACATGTTCGTAATGCTATTAACTTAGGGGTTCATACCATTACCGTACCATGGAAAGTAATGAAGCAACTAACAGAAAATAATCTAACAACACTTGGCACAGAGCAATTTATTGTAGATACAAAACTAATGACGAAATGTGTAAAAGATGTTATTCGCAACATCAACCCTATTGTTTCTGAAAACACAAAACTAACCGATGCCATTATTAAAATGACTGAATACGGATTTGGAGCCATTACTATTATTGATAAAGACAATGCAGTAAAAGGCGTGTTTACCGATGGAGATTTAAGAAGAAACATCATGAAAGACGGCTCTAAATTTTTAGAGAAAAAACTATCTGACTTAACTTTTAAAGCACCTTATACTATTAATGCCAATGTATTATTAAACGATGCGTATCAATTATTCAAAAAAACAAATGTAGATACCATTATTGTTGTAGATAACAACAACAAGTCGGTTGGAATGATTGACATACAAGATATTTAATACATCTGCTTGTGTTTGAATTATTTGAAAAAAGGGGCGGCGTATTTCTAACTTCACATCAGCAGTTTGTTGAAAAGCTGAATCGCATTCGTGTTTTTATTTTTGATTGGGACGGTGTATTTACCGATGGCTCTAAAGACGCACAACTGCAAAGCCGTTTTAATGAATCTGACTCTTTAGGATTAAATTTATTACGATTTTCTTATTTTTTGAATCACCAACAACCGCCCATTATTGCTTTTATTTCCGGAGAAAAAAACATGTCTGCTTTCACTTTGGCTAATCGTGAAAACATACATTTTCATTATTTTAAAGTACCACACAAAGTTTTAGCGTTTGACCATTTATGCAAGAATCTAAATATTCAAAAAGAAGAAACTGCTTTTGTTTTTGATGATATACTAGATATTGGTATTGCCGGACAGTGCGGGGTACGATTATATGTAAAAAAGCGTGCCGGCGTTATGTTTAATGAATATATTGTAAAAAATAAACTTGCCGATTATATTACTTTTTCCGATGGTTCTACAAATGCAGTTCGTGAAATTAGCGAATTATCAATGCATACATACAATAATTTTGATGCAGTATTAACACACAGAATACAATTTTCAGCAAAGTATCAAGAATATCTATCATTAAAAAAACAGATTACACCAACTAATTATACATTTAATAACGGAACTATTATACAATCAAAAGAATAAGCTATGGCATCATTTGATATTGTTTGCAAACCTGACGTGCAATTAATGGATAATGCAGTAAATACTGCTCTTAAAGAAATACAAAACAGATTTGATTTTAAAAACAGTCAAACAACCATTGAGTTAAACAAGAAAGATTTAAACCTTTTAATTACTACCGAAGATGACATGCGGTTAAAATCTACCATTGATGTTTTACACGGCAGGATGATAAAACAAAAGCTAGACACACGTGTATTAGATGAAACAAAAGAACATTACCCATCCGGCGTATTTATTAAAAAGGAAATTACAGTAAAACAAGGAATAGATAAAGAAACCGCCAAGAAAATTATTGCTGATATTAAGAATACTAAACTAAAAGTAACTTCGCAAATAATGGATGATGTAATTAGAGTAACCGGAAAAAATATTGATGATTTGCAAAAAATCATTCAATTGTGTAATACTAAAGACTACGGCATACCTTTACAACACATCAATATGAAAAGATAAATTATGTTGATTAGAAGTAAAGCTCCTTTAAGAATAGGATTGGCAGGCGGCGGTACAGATGTATCACCATATTCTGAAATATATGGCGGTGCTATTTTAAATGCAACCATTAACTTATATGCCATTACAACCATCGAGCCGACAAATAATAATCAAATAGAACTAACCTTAGGTAATTATCATCAAACAAAAATATTTAAAAGTGAAAAACAATTACCTATAGAGCAGCCTTACGAATTAATTATTGGAGTATATAACAGATTGGTAAAAATGTACAACCTCAACGCTCTGGCATTCAAACTGCATACATACATTGAAGCACCTCAAGGTTCCGGACTAGGCACATCATCTACATTAGTAGTGTCTATTATAGGTGCTTTTGCCGAATGGTTAAAATTACCACTTGGGAAATACGATATAGCACATTTAGCATACGAAATAGAACGTATAGACTTAGGCATGCATGGTGGGAAACAAGACCAATATGCGGCAACCTTCGGAGGTATTAACTTCATGGAATTTTATGCTAACGATAAAGTAATTGTAAATCCCTTAAATATTAAAAACCATATACAAAAAGAAATGGAGCTGTGCTTGTTACTATACTTTACCGACACGCAAAGACATTCTGCAAAAATTATTGAAGAACAAATACAAAATGTTCAACAAAAAAAATCTACTTCTATTGAAGCAACACACCATCTAAAAGAACAAGCTATTAGCCTAAAAGATTACTTACTCAAGGGAGATATTCATAAACTGGGAGAACTATTACATTTTGGATGGATGAACAAAAAAAAATTAGCCGGAAGTATTTCCAACAATCAGATAGATGCTATTTATGAAGCGGCTATGCAGTACGGTGCTACCGGTGGAAAAATATCCGGTGCGGGTGGCGGCGGATTTATGTTTTTTTATTGTCCAAAAAACACGAAACTACAAGTAACCGAAGCGCTTTTAAAATTTGGCGGAAGAATACAGTCTTTTCAATTTACTTTTGAAGGACTTACAACTTGGGAAATAGAAAATTAAAATATTTCAAGTGGACCCGGAGGGAATCGAACCCTCGTCCAAATAAGCAATTCATAAGACTTCTACATGTTTAGTATCCACTTTAATTGTCGGCTAAAAGCAAGCTGAATACGACTTATACTTTTAACTTATCCGCTGGTAATTATGACATTAGCGGTGTCCTGTCATAATTTTGCTTATTTACGACGCCCCGTATTCACGCCAAGCAAAAGGGCTTGAAAGGAGACGAGCTGCAACTATTAGGCAGCCAAAGCGAAGTTATTTTCGCCATTTGAGGTTGTGAGAGCGATATTAAAGAGCATTCTCCCATAGCTCTACATGCTTACCTACCAACTGACCTTACTGTCAAAACCGGTCGGGCCCCTATTATCAAAGAACTTTGCAAAGGTACAAATTTTTCATACAAAAGTCAATAGGTATTAAGAATAATTACCAAAAACTCATTAAAACTCCGCAGGAATATCAAAGTTATAGCTACTAAGCCATTCTTTAAGAAGCGTCTTTAACTCTTCCTGTTTTTCTACTTCTTGAAAGTTAATAAAGAACGTTTTATCTTGTTTTGTTTTTATGATTAAAATATTACTTCTATAAATAAGTTCTTTAATATCTTGAACAAAAATCTTTTTTAATTTTACTTTTGACACAATTATATAATCGTGCTCAACAAGAATAAAGTGTAATTTATTAACCAAACTAATAATAAAACCATAAAGCTCTGATAAAAAAACAAAGAAGATGGCAGAAGCTAAAATCATATTGTGCAATAATACATAACACATAAAGGTAATACCACCTAAAACGACTAAAAAAATACCATTCAATGATAAATAGTATCTGGAAAAAAAAGCAAATCGTCGCTTCGTTTTCCATATAGCAGATTTAACACGAAAATATTTAAATGTAGTAATAAAGAGTAAGATGCCCAAGATGTATTCTGTAGATAATAGTACTTGAATATCTACAATAAAATAAAAATACATGATACAAGTTACACCCAATGCCAAAGACAGCATAGATTTTATAAATGACCATTGTATTAAGTTGCGCCCTTCTGAGTTCATAGTAATGATTTATTACTGCAAAAAATCTTTATTTTAATAAGAATTTTTATTTTATATCCTTTAAATATTTTTCTAATATTCCTATAAATAGTTCTCTTTCTTTTCTTAATGTCTTTAATTCCTCTGAAAGCGTATGAATAAGTTCTTCCACAGCATGAGGATTTAAATGATATATATTATTATATCCTGATTGTGTACAATTATTAAACCACACAGAATCACTAAATGATTTAATAATCTCTGGGGTAACATCTAATATTTTAGATATCTGCTGAAGGCGAGATTCTGTAACGTTAATTTTTCCGTTCTCAATATCAGAATACACACTTTGACTAATACCCAATTGTTCTGCTATATACTTTTGATTAATATTTTTTAATTCTCTTATTTTCTTTATTTTTAATCCTAAAATATCCATGTTTTTTTTACAAAAGTAATTATTAAATCAATAAGTTTTTTATTACTTGAAAAAATTTAATCCTTGTAGTTATGCGGTATTTAGAAGTACTTGTTTTTATTATTCTATAATTTATAGATAGAATCCTATAAATTATGGAATATGGTATTTGTATTTATGCTTTTTCTTAATTTACCTTTGTATCGTTATTAACGTTAATACTTCCTTACAAATACAAGGAATAAATTAGTATTTGACGGAGAATTCTGAAATGCCGTTTAATAAAGAAAGTAGGGAAAAATTAAAACTAATAATTATGAAAAAGCTAACAGTTATTATCTTAGCCATTTTAGGCTTTACAGTGTGCACGAGTGCACAAACTCATGTAGATAACCTTACTATGCTGCAAGCACAAGGTTATTCACTTGGACAAGGGACTTTTCTTGGATACATCAATGGACACAATGTTTATAGAGCAAACTTTACAACTAATGATAGGTGTAAAGGAAAGAAAAAAAGATGTCGTCAATGCCCAGGGTGTTGTAATTCGGGATATGTAGATTATGATGAAACCGAAAGAATTATTTCTATAACCAATACTGTTGATGGGAATACCTGCACTTCTATTACACCTATAATAGGGCAAATGTATTACGATGCGGATGGGGATTATATTACTCCCAATGACCAAAACTAATTTTAATCTATTCAAAATAAAAAGGAGGCTGTCTTTGCCTCCTTTTTATTATTTTTGTGCTATATCTTTTTTCATCTAAACTTAGATTGTATGAAATATACTAAGCTAATAGTTGTGTTTTTTATCTTTTTATTAAATGCTTTATTTGCGCAACCATACAATCCTAAAGCATTTAAGGAACAAGCTTTTCTAAAAGCCTTGAAAAAAAATAACAATGGATATTTGCCATCTTCTTTTTTTGTTATACAGGCAAGCACTCTATTAGAGGTATTTACCAATGCCCCCGCTATTATTAAGAGAATAGAAGAAATAAAAAACTATCAACCTTGCCCTTATATTCTTACTGTTTGGAAAGATGATGGGGGACTGGGTAAAAACTTTTATAAATATCTTAAAGATAATTATTACATTGATACCAATCGATATGTAAAAGCATTTTTATCCGATACACTATATAATCTGCTCGGAGAAATTCCAAATTCTGAAATACATTATTTTTATCATGACAAACGAATTTTTCATGGTGATGGGAAGTATGACAGAGTTCCTCAGAGCCCATTACCATACGACCTTATAGAATTAGATAAAAAAGAAGAAAGTATTTATAAGGACGATGAAAATGGCTATCATACCAATAGTAGTTTATATTATCCAATTAATGATACTCTTGCCATAGAATTAGCAGACGTTGGTGATGTAAAAAATAGAGCTAGGCTGATAAATTTAGTCAATGGAAAAATTTATAAAAAGTTTAATGCCGAGCAAGTAAATTATCTTGATATATTTGAGAAATATTTTAATCATCTTAATTGGAATAAACAGCAAATTATACAAACGGATAAGGAATTAGAGCGAATTAAAAGAACTCCTTTAAGAATTGAGGGCGTGCAGATTATTTCGCCACATGAAATTTATTTACAATGCACCCCCATTATTTCAAAAAAAGTAACAGATACAGTATATATCCCCGGAGAATATAATACTGAAACTATTGTTCTAAAATCGGGTGATATTTTAAGTACATCTTATGGTTTATGGATAAAAACAGACACATCTTTATTAATAAAAGATTTTTTAATAATAGATGCTTTGTCTGAAACCGAGTATAATGCAAATAATTTTCCTGTTTTTACAGATCGTTTTATGAAATTAGATAGTTTATTTTATATCTATTCCTATTACTATAACCATAAAAAAGATAAAACCTATAAGGATATTATTAATAGAAACCAAAATACTAACTTTATTGATGCTTGGAAAAAACAAGGTAATATATTGACATTTGATCATAAAACTGCCACACAGTTTGTACACCCATTTTCAGAATGTTTCCCTTATGTTATGGGAGGTTCTCATATATTTTTTGGGACTAAAGAAAACCAATATGCCATGTTTGATTTATATCCTGAAGTTTATTCATTTAATAATAAGAACCCTATTACCTCAATTGTTAATGGAACATCATTAAAGTATAAACTTGGTAGCTCAACAAATTGGAATTATGATTCTACTAGCAATCAAAAGGAAGTAATTCCATTTTATACGCTTACGTATGGTTATATTTTAAATAAGTATTTTATTTATTTTTTATACAGATTACAAAATGAATATTACATTAATGTATATAATAGTAAAATGCAAAAAATACAGTCATTAAATATTACTAAAAGCATCAAAGATATAATACCCATACTTAAAGAAGCCGAATTGGACAATTTTCTCTATACAACTACTAACTACTTTGGTTTTACTCAATGTAATAAAAAAGGGTGTAAGCAAATTCGCTATAAAATAAAATGGCATACCATTAATGCTAATTATCTTAAAAATCAACAACCTTTTGAGTAGAGTTTGTTATATTATCCTATAAAAATAAATATTAAAGTAACAGAGTTATTAAATCTTCCCGATTGTACTTTTTAATTAAGTAACAAGAATAGTCGGCAAAGCAAGACATACAACGTAAAATAAGTTGTTTTTCATATAGTATTTGTATGGTTTCCCATAATAATAAATTATCAGAATGTAATAATTTTATAGATGCTAAATATTCATTAATCGGAGTTACACAGGTAATATTTTTAGCAATATCAATTTTATTATACTTAGCATAAAACCCGGCAATAGAGCTTAGTGTAGGCGCAATATCTATTTCTAATAAAACAGCAGGTATTTTTTTTCTTATTATCATGGTAGTAAATCCGGAAAGTTCTCCGCCAATTTTAGATTCTTTAAACCTCAAGCTATACCACAAACCATCTTGAATAATAGAAGCATGCGGGGGTGTTTTCTCAATATCTGTCAACACTATCCATGTATTCTTTTTAAGAATATTAAAATCTGCAATAGGAGATAGAGACAACTGTATGCTATTCATTTTAAATTTCTATTTTACCTTCAAATACAAATTCTGCCAAGCCCGTTAACCAAATATTTTGATAAATATTACCTTCTTTGTTGAACTCTACTTCTAAGTTTCCGCCTTTGGCTTCTACAAATATGTTCCCGGATTTTTTACCTTCTGCTTCTGCCAATGCAATTGCTGCGGCTGTTACGCCCGTACCACATGCAAGCGTTTCGTTTTCAACACCACGCTCATAGGTACGAATTTGTAACTTATCGGCATCTATTTTTTCTATAAAGTTTACATTAATACCGGATGCTTTATATGGCTCTGTGTTTCTAATTTTTCTCCCTTCTTCTAATACATTTAATTGATTAATACCTTGATAAAACATAACATAATGAGGAGAGCCTGTATTAAGTATATAAGTATTTTCATTAATTTGCTTAATGGTTTCAACATTTTGCATTTGTAGTCGCACTTTATTATTTGCTAATATCTCTGCATGATGAATGCCATCTATTGCAATAAATTTTGTTTTATGATTAATAATATTTAACCGATTAGCAAAAGCAACAATACACCTACCGCCATTTCCGCACATTGTACTTTCTTTTCCGTCTGCATTAAAGTAAATCATTTTGAAGTTGGCTTGTTCTGATAATTCTAGAAACATAAGTCCATCTGCACCAATACCAAAATTTCTATTGCAAAGTTTTTCTATTT
>JBDHZB010000069.1:0-9596 GCA_039811645.1 Bacteroidia bacterium
AAATGATTTACTGATTTTGTGTAATTCTAAAATTTTACTGCCAAGCCGATTCATCTTTACGGATAATTCTATGCCTGCATCTTCCTTTTTTTGTTTTGCTTTGGCTTCAATGTCATAAAACGCATCTACTCGCGATTTTGATTTTGTACCTCTTGCTCTTGGCATTTTTCTTACCCATGCTAATTCACGTCTATACAGGTTTTTAGCTTTGTCAATTTCTGATGCTTGTGCAATTTGTCGTTCAGCTTTTTTTTCTAAGTAATATTCAAAATTCCCTTTATAGGTATAGAGGTGCGTGTTTTCCATTTCAATAACTTGATTACATACATTATTTAAAAAATACCGATCGTGCGTAACAATCAGTAGTGTGAAATTCTGGCTTTCTAAATAATTTTCAAGCCACTCAATCATTTCAATGTCTAAGTGATTAGTTGGTTCATCTAATATTAATAAATCAGGTTTGTTTAAAATAACGCCGGCTAAAGCCACTCGTTTGCGCTGACCACCACTTAGCATTTTTATTTTTTGATTGAGCTGTGTTATTTGTAAGCGATGCAATATTTCTTCCACCTTATTTTCGTAGTCCCATGCTTGCAGGTCGGTCATTTGTGTAATAATCGCTTCTAAATTAATACTACTATCACCGTTCATGGCGAGTGTATATTGTTTTATGAGTTTGGTAATATTATTTTCGGCATTAAGTAACGTATCTATCACGTTCATTTCTTCATTAAACTGTGGGTCTTGTGATAGAAATGCTACGGACAAATCTTTACGCCAGGAAATTTTTCCTGCATCAGCGATTTCATCTCCTTTAAGTATTTTTAAAAGGGTTGTTTTGCCGCTTCCATTTTTTGCTACTAATGCAAGTCTATCGCCTTTATTAATACCAAAAGAGATGTTTTCAAATAATATTTTATCGCCATACGATTTGGAAAGATTTTCTACAGACAAGTAATTCATATAATAGTTTCAAAATGCAAAAGTATAAACTTATATTTATTTTTGCAGTATTCTATAAAGGATTATAGAAATATATTGTGTATTGTAGCAGGTTATTCTTTATATATTACTTCTTGTAAATAACCATTAAATAAAAAAGACTTACAATGCGATATTCTTATTAAGAAAGTTAATAATAGTATCAGAATTTTGAGCGGCTATTAGTAATATATTCTGTATAATTCTTAATTATTGGTTTCTCTATTGTTTATTATCAGTGTATAAAGAAATTTTAAACAGATTAGTAAATGCATATCAAGAAGAAATCTCTTTTTAAGAAAGCAGTTAGATATCCGCAAGTCAAAATAATTAAATCTATTTGCATAAATATTAATACTTATCTTTGCACAAATTAAAACTACTTATTATGAAACTAATTAAAATTTTTATTCCGGCTTTATTTTTAAGTTTAGCATATACAACGCATGCCCAAAAAAGTACAACCACTCCACAAACAACAGAAAAACCGGCCTCTACTCAAGTAAAAAAAATGAAATTTAAACTTATTGTATCATTTACCAGCCACGCATCCGGTATAGATGCGGAGAAATACGATGCTATTGTAAAATACATCACTAACCATCCTAAGAAACCAAAATATAACCTTTATACGTGGGGTAGAGAAGGCGAGAGAGATTTATGCTTTCATTTAAAAGAATTAAATAAGAACGAGAAAAAAGTATTTATTGAAGAAATTAAAAAAATTGCACAAGGCTCTGACAGGGTTTTTGTAAATGAGAATGTAAAGAAGGAATTTAATATGGCTATGTTTAAATAAACATTGCTAAATCCACTTTTTCTTTTTAAAGTATAGAAATAGGGCTAAAACGGTTACAGCCATTAAGCCGATAATAAAAAAATAACCACCCTTGTAGTGTAACTCCGGCATATTTTCAAAGTTCATGCCATAAACACCGGCAATAAATGTTACAGGAATAAAAATAGTAGAAATAATAGTTAGAAATTTCATTACTTCGTTCATCTTATTGGCGTTCATTGTTAAATAAAAATCCATTAAGCCTGCTATTAAATCTCTGTGCGTTTCAACAGTATCAATAATCCTGACGATATGGTCATACACATCGCGCATGTAAAACTTTGTATTATCTGAAAAAATATCTTCTTCGCTGTGTAATATACTATTAATCATATCACGCATGGGCCAAATCATTTTTCGTATTTGAATAATATCACGCTTTAATCGGTAAATTTTATAAATATTTGTTTGAGACACTACGGGGTCTTTATCTTTAATCAGTTCATTTTCCAATTCTTCAATTCTGTCTCCCAGCCTTTCTATGCAGGCAAAATAATAATCAACTGTAGCATCTAATAGTGCATAAAATAAATAATCAGCTTGCGAACGTCTTGATTTACCTTTTGGGTTACTTAATCTTTTTCTTACTACATCAAATGGGTCAATGGCGATATTTTCCTGAAAAGTAATAATGGTGGTATTCCCGGATAAAACCATGGAAAGTTGTTCTGAAATTAACCGATGTTCGGTAGATTCATAATAGAAAGCTTTAAATATTCCAATAACATAATGGTCAAACTCTTCATACTTAGCACGCTGGTCAACATGCAGAATGTCTTCTAACGATAAAGGATGAACATCAAAAAACTCTCCAACTTTTTCAATAAGCTGTACATGATTAATGCCATCTATATTAATCCATTTGATGTACGAGTCATTATATAGTTTCAAATGCTTTTCTAATTCAGACCAATCATAAAAAGTATGCTGCTCTAATGTTTGTTCATTATAAACAATTAAAGATAATTTAATCCTTTCCTTTGGCGAACTGCCTGTATATTTTAGGGTGCCGGGCGCTAATCCCACCTTTTTGTTCATAATATATTTTTAACAAAAGTAGTACAAAACAATTAATTGATTATCAATTAAGTGATTAATTTTTTCAACGATGTTGAAAACTTTATTGTTTTACTGTTTGCAAACTGAATGTAAAATAACTTACCTTTACAGAAAAAAAATATATGGCAAAGAAAAGTGATGAAACAACCGTAGAAGCAAGAGGAAGTAAAAAAGCACCTTCCCCTGAGAAGATTAAAGCATTAACCTCTACTATTGAAATGTTGGAAAAAACATACGGTAAAGGCACTATTATGAAACTTGGTGATAATGTTGTAGAGCCTTTAGATGCAATTTCTACCGGGTCTATCGGGTTAGATTTAGCACTTGGTATTGGAGGGTTACCAAGAGGTAGGGTTATAGAAATATTTGGACCGGAGTCTTCAGGTAAAACAACATTGGCAATTCATGCTATAGCCAGTGTGCAAAAAAGCGGCGGTATTGCAGCAATTATAGATGCAGAACATGCTTTTGACAGAACCTATGCCGAAAAACTTGGCGTGGATACCGAGAGTTTATTAATTTCTCAACCGGATAATGGAGAACAAGCATTAGAAATTGCTGATAATTTAATTCGCTCCGGAGCTATAGATATTATTGTAATTGACTCTGTTGCTGCACTTACACCAAAAGCAGAAATAGAAGGCGAAATGGGTGATAGTAAAATGGGATTACAAGCACGTTTAATGAGCCAAGCACTTAGAAAAATGACAGCTACTATTAATAAGACAGGATGTTGCTGTGTTTTCATTAATCAATTGCGTGAAAAAATAGGTATAATGTTTGGCAACCCCGAAACAACAACAGGCGGGAACGCACTTAAATTCTATGCTTCTGTAAGATTAGATATCAGAAGAGTATCTCAAATTAAGGAAGGAGATAGTGTAACAGGTAATCATGTAAGAGTAAAAGTAGTAAAGAATAAAGTAGCTCCACCATTCAGGCAAGCTGAATTTGATATTGTGTTTGGCGAAGGTATCAGTAAAATCGGAGAAATTATTGATATAGGTGTAGAGAAAAATATCATTAAAAAGAGTGGTTCGTGGTTTTCATACAACGATACAAAACTTGGGCAAGGTCGAGATTCATTAAAACAATTATTAAGAGATAACCCTGAGCTTTGTGAAGAACTTGAAACAAAGGTAAGAGAATCTTTAAAAGAACAGCCTAATGCTTTTTAATAAGAGAGAAAAGTAAGGTCTAAATAAAAAATCCCGAGATTTCTCGGGATTTTTTATTTAGCTATTTTACTTTTTCTACTACTGCTTTAAATGCTTCCGGATTATTCATGGCGAGATCTGCCAAAACTTTACGGTTTAAATCAATATTTTTCTTTTTAAGATTACCAATAAATTCAGAATAAGATAAGCCGTATTGTCTTACACCGGCATTAATTCTTTGAATCCATAAACCGCGCATTTCACGTTTTTTCAAACGGCGGTGTTTAAAGGCATAGGTTAAACCTTTTTCAAAAGTGTTTTTTGCAATTGTCCATACATTTCTTCTGGCACCCCAGTACCCTTTTGTTTGTTTGAGTACTTTTTTTCTTCTTTCTCTGCTTGCAGCAGAATTGACCGATCTTGGCATATTTGATGATTTATGAACGGCAGTGCCTTACTTCTTACAGTAAGAACTTAGGAACTGAACGTTCGGTTAATTATTTTTTTATCTGCAAAGCATGAATTTGACATTGTTAAGATCTGCATGGTTTACCTCTACAGCTTTGCCTAATTCACGTTTTCTGTCTTTTTCTTTTTTGGTTAAGATATGATTTTTATATGCTTTTTTTCTCATAATCTTTCCGGAGCCGGTTGTCTTAAAGCGCTTTTTTGCACTTGAATTGGTTTTCATCTTTGGCATAAATTCTTTTTTGGGGCGACAAATATACTACTTTTTCTTTTTAGGTGCAATAATTATTTGCATTTTTTTTCCTTCCATTTTTGGTAGGTCTTCCGGAGCGCCAATTTCCTCTAATTCTGTAACAAAACGCATCAATAGCTCTTCTCCTTTATCTTTAAATATAATTTCCCTTCCTCTGAAGAAAATAAATACTCTTACCTTAAATCCTTCTTTTAGAAACTCTTCTGCATGTTTTTTCTTAAAATTAATATCGTGTTCATCTATATGTGGTGAAAATCGAATGTCTTTTACAACCACTTTAGCTGTTTTAGACTTTATTTCTTTTTCTTTTTTCTTTTTTTCGTATAAAAATTTGCCATAATCCACCACCTTACATACGGGTGGCACAGATTGTGCTGCAATTTCTACTAAATCAAGACCTTTTTCTCTTGAAATTTGCAATGCTTTTTGGATAGAAACAACCGCTGGTTCTATTCCGTCCCCTACAATTCTTACTTCACGGGCTGTAATGCTTTCATTGATTCTGTGTTCGTGTTGTTTTACACCGGGCCGAATAAACCCTTCTTTTAGACCTCTTTTACTCATTCAAAAATGAATTTAGAATTAATTGTTTAGATTTTATGATTGGATTAAACCGATTTAAGAAAAAAAATAACTGATAATAACTATGCATGAACTATTGATAATTTTGAACAATTTGCAAAATATGAGTTAAGAACTCATCTGCGTGCATACTGCCTATGTCTCCTTTTTTGTGCTGACGAACCGCAACTTTATTTTCCGACATTTCTTTTTCTCCAATAACTAACATAAAAGGAACTTTCATAAGCTCACTTTCTCTGATTTTTTTTCCAATTTTTTCGCTACGATCATCAAATAAAACTCTGATATTATTTTCAGAGAGCAAATTTACAATTTTTTCTGCATAGGAATTAAATTTTTCTGAAATTGTCAAAATTGCTACTTGTTGAGGTGCTATCCATGTTGGCAAATCTCCTCCTGTGTGTTCCAATAATACAGCAATAAATCTTTCCAATGAACCGAATGGCGCACGGTGTATCATTACCGGTCTGTGTTTTTGATTATCTGCGCCAACATATTCTAATTGAAAGCGTTCCGGCAAGTTATAATCTACCTGAATGGTTCCTAATTGCCACTTTCTGCCAATAGCATCTTTTACCATAAAGTCTAGCTTAGGTCCATAAAATGCAGCTTCGCCATATTCTATTACGGTTTTTAATCCTTTTTCGTTAGCAGCTTCAATGATAGATTGTTCAGCTTTTTCCCATACGACTTCTTGCCCGATATATTTTTGTTTATTTTCCATATCGCGCAAGGAAATTTGTGCAATATATTCTTCAAATTTAAAAGCTTCAAATACTTTTAAAACAATATCTATTACTTTTTTAAATTCGTCTTTTACTTGTTCATTAGTACAAAAAATATGTGCATCATCTTGTGTAAAGCCACGTACTCTTGTTAAACCATGTAGTTCGCCGTGTTGCTCGTAGCGATATACTGTTCCAAATTCAGCTAAACGTAGTGGTAGGTCTTTATATGAGTGGGGTGTAGATTTGTATATTTCGCAATGATGAGGGCAGTTCATTGGTTTTAAGAAAAATTCTTCATCTTGATGTGGTGTGCGAATGGGTTGAAAAGAATCTTTTCCGTATTTTTCATAATGCCCGGATATAACGTATAATTGTTTTTGTGCAATATGCGGCGTAACAACGGGTTTGTATCCGTTTTTACTTTGTATTTTTCTTAAAAATTGTTCTAATTCGTAACGGATAGTAGTGCCTTTTGGAAGCCATAGAGGAAGCCCCATTCCAACATTCTCAGAGAAAGTAAACAGTTCCATTTCTTTTCCGATTTTTCTATGGTCTCTTTTTTTGGCTTCTTCCAATAGGATTAAAAACTCTTTTAAGTCTGTTTCTTTTGGAAAAGCAATGCCGTAAATACGTGTAAGCATTTTGTTTTTTTCATCACCTTTCCAATAGGCACCGGCTACTGTCATTAATTTTACGGCTTTTATGTATCCGGAGTTTGGGATGTGCGGACCTCTACATAGGTCAATAAAATCTCCAAGTGTATAAAAGGTAATGTTGCCATCGTTTAGTCTTTCTAATAAATCTAATTTATACGGATCGTTTTTTTCTTTAAAGTATTTGATGGCATCGGCTTTTGACATTTCCTTTCTGATGTATGCGTTGTTTTGTTTTGCCAATTCCATCATTTTTTTCTCAATGCGTTCTAAATCATTAAGTGTGATGGTTTGATCGCCGGTATCTATATCGTAGTAAAATCCATTTTCAACGGGAGGTCCTACCCAAAATTTTACATTAGGATAAAGAGCTTCTATGGCTTCTGCCATAAGGTGCGCCGAGGAGTGCCACAATGTTGCTTTGCCGTCATCATCTTCCCATGTTAATAGTTTTATACTGCAATCTTTTGTTAATGGTCTTGTAGCATCCCATACTTCGTTATCTATCATTGCTGATAGCGTTTTTTTAGCGAGAGAATTGCTAATGCTTTCTGCAATTTTAAGAGCAGTAATGCCTGATTCATACTCTTTAATATTACCATCCGGTAAAGTTACTTTAATTAAACCCATATTGAAAATTGGACGGCAAAAGTAAGAAAAATCTAAAACGCAAACTTATTACCATAAATTAATTGCAAATAGAAGAAATAGAGCCATCGTATCTTAAAAACCTAAGATTGCAATATGGCTTTGTGGTTGCCAAGTAATCCTTAAATCCATTAGACGGATGTTTACTTACATGAATGCGAGACCTTGCAGCGAATACACCAACTGCGCCGTTAGAAATATTAGAAAAAATTGGTTTATCTTGTGCTATGGAAGATGATGGTGTATTGGATTGTAAAAAAGTATAGTAGTCGTAAGAACCGGCATAAATAATATAATCTATCTTGATTAATTTGCGGAACAATATATTTGAGCCATTATCAGTATTAAGTATCTTTGTATAGTACCCATTAAATAAAGCGGATGGTAAATAATCAAGTTTCATTGTTGTGCCTCCGTTTAAATCATTAGCAAATACTTGTGCAAAGGTATTATCTACATGCTTATTAACAACGCTGCCGCCAACTAATGAGTCTGCATAAAACATTCTTATTGTTAGTTCATATACATAGGCATTAGGATTAGTAAAAAAGTTAACGTATCTTGTTGTATTAATACTTGGGTAGGTTAAATCTATATAATCTGCAGAAGGAGCGTAGGGAGAAAGCGGATAATACGGTCCCGCTAATGGTTGATATACAGGCTTTACGCTATCTATCATTGCAGTAGATGATGTAAAAGTAGCACCTGTTTTTAAGTCTTTAATATATAATTCAAAGGTGCCGCTTGGATATAATGGCTGAGTGGTATAATAAAATCTTTGTTGGTTATTAAACGTTCCCGATGCTGTTGTAAGTAGAGTGTCTCTTAAAAATAACTCTGTATTAGAAGATGCTGACGAAACGGGCGAATATCCACCATATAATTTTCGTTTTAAGCTAACTTGCAGTTGTCCTGCCGGAAAATTAATTGAGTCATTAACTTGTGCCATTTGATAGGCATTGCCCTCACCCGCATATACTTTATTAATCCTGATGTATTGATATTGTTCTTGCGGATTAAGTATGGCGTACACGCTTACTAATTCTTTATAAGGAGCTAAAATATTAAGTTTATTTTTACAAGAAAAGAAAAATATGGTAAAAGCAGGTACAAGTCCGATTAATAATATGGTTAATGATTTGAAAATCTGTTTTTTCATAATTTAAGGAATGCAAAGATTGTAAATTTATTTCTGAATTAAAAGTTGTAAATTTGAGCAGATGTAATATTTTATGACAGAAGGTTGTTTTTTTATAAGAATATAAAGAGTTATTATGGTGTATAAATTAAAGATATTATTATGAAAAAACTAAAACCCGGTGATAAAGTTAAATTTCTAAATGAAGCAGGCGGTGGCACCGTAGTATCTGTTTTAAATACAGAAACTGCTATAATAGCACTCCCTGATGGCATAGAAATTCCATACCCTATTAATCAGTTAATTAAAGACACTGTGCATGCAATTATTCAAACATCTGCTGAAGAAATAAAAAATGCACAAACAACAGAGCGTGAGGTGATTTATTTAGCAATAGAAAGTGCCCATAAAAATCCTATATTATCAGATGAATATTATGTTTACATCTATAATCTTTCTGACTATCAGCTTACTTATAATTATGCAGTTGGAAAAGACGGGGTATTTCAAACAATGGCATTTGGAACAGTAGGAGCATTTCAAAAAAATAAAATTAAAATACTGTCAAAACTTGTAATAAAAGATACAGATACACATAATATCCAAGTTCTTTTAAAGAAAGACGAATTGCATGTGTTGCAACTACCAATTTTTGAATCTATCAGAATAAATGAAAAAACATTTTCTCCATCGTGCTTTATCAATCATTCTGAATTTGAACGACCGGTGTTTATTGTTATTTTAAAGGAGCAGTTTCTTGATGTGCAAGCTCAAAAAGCAAAAGAAAAATTTGACGCAAACTTTAAAACACACATATCGCAAGCTGATTTAGAAAAATTATTACAGCTAAAAGAAGGTTTTGGATATAAGCCCAAGCAGACACAGAAAAAAGTGTCTCAATCTAAACAAGAAATATTGGAAATAGATTTACATATAGAAGAATTGGTTGATAACCCAGCTAAACTGACAGCACATCAAAAATTACAAATACAACTTGATTATTTTGAAAAAACATTACACGAAGCTATTGCAAGTAATGTAAAAAAAATAATATATATTCATGGCGTTGGAAACGGAAGGCTAAAAACAGA
>JBDHZB010000070.1:0-9590 GCA_039811645.1 Bacteroidia bacterium
TGAGGGTACTAGGCCTAAAGCCCGGGAGAGTAAGTCAGCACCAACTTTAATAAAAAACCTGAGACTAAGTATCTCAGGTTTTTTTTTGTACTTCACTTTTTGTGAATTGTGTTGCTTGGAACTGCTTGTAATGGATTGGGTTGGATTACTTGCGAGGGAGTGTGGTTTAGTGATAAACATCAGCCCTTACCATCCAGTATCTTCATTGTTATCATTAGAAGGAAACCCGTAAGTTAAAAGCCATTGGTTATCGTTTGTTTTAGTGTATAACTGCCCCTTTCCTTCTCCAAAGCCATCTCCTTTTGTGTAATGGCAAAATGGACACATCAGAGCAAATTCAAAGGAGTTGTAAACAATTCCATCAATCATGTGTCTTCCTGATATTTTAGCATTACAAATATCGCAAACACAATCGTCTTCACTCCAATAAAGCTCAAACTCTCTTGCTAATTTCCAATTTTCTTTTTTCATCAGCCTTTCCTCAATGCTGCTAGTTGGTGCTTTTCCATCTTTTTTCATAATATTTATTTTTATGCTTATACTATAAAAATGCTTATTGGTTATAATTTGTTACAAAAAAAATCAAAACTATAAGTCTTGATTTTTTATATAACTATGTAATATAAACATTTTAAATACAGCTAACTGTGGGCGGCTTGGTGAGGGAGGGGGTTCAAAGCACAAATGTTCTTCTGATAGTTATCGTTCCGATACATCGGAACGAAGCCGTTCAGCCCCGCTTTTGGCAATACCTTGTTACCAGCTACTCTACTTCTCGCCATTAAGAAGTCTGCTTGGTTATATTTCCTTAATTTTTTCAAAGATGTTAATGTTGTTGAGCCGAAGTTTGTTTGTGATTATAGTCTGTAATTCTTGATTGTCTTGCTTTTCCCAAAGATATTTCTCTGAATCCGAATTGTAGGTGCGATAAATTTCTGATGTCCGTTGTAAGATGGGACTGTCTGGCGATTTAATTATTTTGCGCAGTTCCTCTATTAGATTTGCTGCAATTTTACCTTGTCCCGATAAAACAACGTTTCCATATTCCTCAATATAATTTGAAGTCCAACGATTTTTGATAATAACTTTAAGAACCAATCGAGTAAAAAGCTCTCTATATTTAGCCCCTTTAAAGTCAGCATAAATTTTAGAGGCATTGCCAGGAATTGTGTTTCTAATAGCATATTCAATTACACGCCTAATGTTATGTGCCAAAACAAGAAATCGTAAGTTGTATAGATTCTTATTGGCAAAAACCTTCTCATAAAGTTTGTGTGATTCAAAAATTTCATTGGCTCTCGTAGCGTAAGAAAGGGCCAAATCACTGGCACAAACGATAGTTTGTGCCAGTGATTCAATGTAAATTGGCTCCTTTAAACTGTTTGAATACACTTCTTCAAATTTATCTCTGTCAACTCTTGATACGTTTTCAAAAGATGCTTCTTGTCTTTCGTAAAATATTTTTAAATCCTTGAAGTCGTTTTCAAGATTAATTTGAATTTCATCGTTTGCTCTTAATGCAGAAGAAGACATAGAGTTTTGTCTGTTGTTTGCTTCGGCAACTTCTCGCCATAGTTCATTGTTCTGCGTCGCTACTACTCTGATTGAAATTGGAATCTTATTCCAAACATCAAGATTTAATTTTCCCTTTGAACTTGTCTCTTGGAAGAAAAAAGAAGCTGACTTTATTGTTTGACAACCATTCAATATTGAAGGGTTTGTAATTTCAATTTTCTTCTCGTCTTTTTTAGGATTGATTTTTGTGGAATAGATTGTAACACCGTTATGTAAAAAGGCAAATTTTTCGGGTGGAAACTTTGAGTTGCCGCTGTTTATTAATTCAAGAGTTTCTTTAATCTTACCAGCAGGTCCTTTGTTTTCGTTTTTTTTACCATAGAGAAATAGCCGAACATTCTTGTCAAATAGTTGATTGCCTTTTTTGTCATAGAGGTTAACTAAGTCTGATAGCTTACCTAAGCCAGAAAGAAAGATTGACTTGTCAGAATCTTCTTTCGCTATGTCAACTTCGTCTGAACCGTTGAAATAAATTTCAAATGGTCTTGATGGACGCAAAAAATCAACTGTATGATTTTCAATTAGCCCTTCTAAGCCAATTATTTTTAAGTCAAGTGCTATGTTTGGATTCTCAATTTCTCTTTCAAAAGTTTTTCGGAGTTCGGTTTTGTTTGACGTTGCTTTGTTTTCAATGAACTCTGAACTTAAATTGCTTAAACAGATTACATAAGCATCAATCACTAAAGGTTTGTTTTCGGAAATTTCAATTTTCTCAATTATAGGTCTTATGCGTTTGATGATTATATTTTCCTTAAAACTATCGGATTCAAGTTTCTTGAAAAGTTTTGAAAGGTCTGGCAGAAAACGGGTGATGTCGTTTATACCTTTTCGGATTTGATTGATGTCCTCTGTGAATTTTGCTTGAATTAAACTAAGCGTTGTCTTGTCAGAGGATGATTGGATAAAGAAACCGTCAAGTCCCTTGTCATAGTTGCCGTCTGAGCAATACATAGCAGCATCTTCGGCTGATAATTTAAATTTTTGTTGTAGCCACCAAGGTGTAAAGTTGTCTTCGGTAGAGCGCCCGAACGTATTCCTTAATTGAAACTCTCGGACTTTACTTTTAATCTGTTCTATTGTTGCCATATTGATTTTAGTTCGTTTTTATTGCTGTAGGTTTATTGTTGCACTTTTGTAAAAGAGTTACTGGTAACGGCGGGCGGCTTTGCAAGAGCATGAGTTTGGTTGTGGCTTAGGTTATTTTTTTCTTACGGTTCTTTGTTCTATTCTTTTTTCATATTTTTCTCCTTGAAAAATTCTATTCACAAAAATACCGGGTGTATGAATTTGGTTAGGGTCTAATTCTCCCGGTTGTACAAGTGTTTCAACTTCTGCAATGGTTATTTTTCCTGCCATAGCCATCATTGGGTTAAAGTTTCTAGCAGTAGATCTAAATATTAAATTACCGGTTGTATCTCCTTTCCAAGCTTTTACTAAGGCAAAATCCGCTTGAAAAGCATGTTCCATTAAATATTCTTTTTCTTGTCCGTTGTAAGAAAATTTTCTTGTTTCTTTTCCTTGTGCAACTTCTGTTCCAACACCGGCCGGTACGTACAAAGCCGGAATGCCATATCCGGCAGCCAAGCATCTTGTAGCCAAGGTTCCTTGTGGTATTAATTCTACTTCTAATTCTCCGCTCAACATTTGTCTTTCAAACTCGTCATTTTCTCCAACATAAGAAGCAATCATTTTTTTTATCTGCTTTGTTTGTAATAACAAGCCTAATCCAAAATCATCTACTCCGGCATTATTACTGATACAGGTTAAATTTTTAATACCCTTTTTAACTAAAGCTGCAATTAAGTTTTCAGGAATACCGCATAAACCAAATCCACCAACCAATAATGTTGCGCCATCTTTTATATCTTTAATTGCTTCATCAGCGCCTTTTACTACTTTTGTAATCATACTACATTAATAATTTTATGGAGTGCAAACCTACATTTTTTTTACTAAAAAATCTACAGTTTAAATGTCTATTTTATGCTAATGATTTTAAACTCTACTCTACGGTTATTTTGTCTTCCTTCTTCGGTGTCATTAGTGTCAATGGGTTGAGTTTCTCCATAACCTTTTGCAATCATGCGGTCGGCAGGAATGCCCTTGCTAATAAGATAAGTTACAACTGATTGTGCTCTATTTTGAGATAGTTTCATATTATACTCATCAGATCCTTTGCTATCGGTATGGGCTGAAAGCTCAACTTTTATTGATGGGTTTTCAGTTAGTAGTTTTAATAATCTGTCTAATTCATTGTAAGACTCAGGTCTTAATGTTGCTTTGTCAAAATCAAAAAAGATATTTTTTAAAACAATTGCATTTCCTATTTCTATTTTCTTTAACGGAATATCTTTTGTAATTTCTTGGTAATCAGCATCGGCAGGTAAAATAAAGTTTTCTGAATGAAATAAATAACCTTCTCTTTGCACGGCTATTCCATAATTTTTTCCGGAAGGCAGTGTTACAAGATATTTTCCTGTAGCCGAATTGGATTTGAATGAAGCAAGAATGATATTCTTTTCATTATCAATTAAGTTAAGGATGGCCTCAAGCGGAGCATTTGTTTTTGCGTCATAAACAATACCTTTTAATAAGGTCATTTTTGGTTTTGTTGGTTCTACGGCTTGCTCTGTTTTTAAGTTATTAACCGGTTTTGCTGCCATGGCAATAAGTTGGTCTTGTGTGTTTAATAATGGTTGTTTTTCCGGACCAAGAATTGTTATTTTGTATAAATCCATACCACCATATCCTTTTAGTGCCGCTGATGAATAATAGGCATGGCGACCGTTTCCTGCGAGGGCAAAAAAAGCATCGTCATCAGGTGTATTAATGGGTATGCCTATATTTTCCGGTTTTGTCCATTGTCCATTTTCCAATGTTGTTTTAAATACATCATAGCCGCCTATGGTATTGTGTCCTTTTGAGCAAAAATACATTGTTTTTCCGTCCGGCATCATATATACGGCTTCATCGTCATATTCAGTGTTTATAGTAGGTCCAAGGTTTACAGCTTTTTCAAATTTCCCTTTTTCATTAATTTCTGAATAATAGATATCATGTCCGCCAAGTCCGCCATCTCTATCACTTACAAAATAAAGGATTTTTCCATCGTAAGAAAAAGAGGCGGAAGATTCGTGATACTTTGTGTTAATTGCTTTTCCAAGATTTTCCGGTTTAGACCATTGTTTACCAACTAAGTAAGAAATAAATAAATCTCCGCCATTAGATGCACCCTGGTAAGTAATAAGTTTAGAACCATCAGGAGATAAACAAACAGCAGCGTCATGATTTTCGGTATTTACAGGAGGTCCTAAATCAACGGCTTGCGTGTATCTTTTTCCGGACTTATAACTAACCCAAATATCTTCAAAGTATTCATTTTTTATTTCATCCATTTTATTACCAACGCCACCCGGTCTGCGTGAGGTAAACATTAAAACGCTTTCGTCAGCAGTAATAACGGGAGAATACTCGTGATAAGGAGAGTTTACTTCCGGTCCTAGGTTATCTACCCACACTCGAATAGGGGTTTGAGACAAAACTTTTCCATTATTGCATTCATCAATCTTTTTTGTTACATCTTTCATTTCCTCTTTTTGCGAAGATTTTAGTTGACTTTGGTACATTTTGTATTCACTGATGGCTTTATCCCACTCTGAGTTTAAGTGATACACCCGCCCTGTGTAGTATCTGATTTTAGGATCTACTTGAGGGTTTAATAAAAATGCTTTTTGAATATAGTCAAATGCTTTCTTTTTATCGAAAGAATTTAGGTAACAAATACCTATTCTAAAGTTTAGCCACGCATTGTTAGGGTTGAAATCTTGAGCTTTTAAATACAATGGGAGTGCATCTCTATAAAAGTTTTCTCCTTGTTCAAAAATTTCATTTCCTTGTTTGATATTAGCAAGTGCTTCTTTCAATTCATCTTTTCTGCCCGGAAAATTCTTCTTTTCAAATTCTACATTTTGAGCTGTAAGAACGCCGATAAATAAAATTAAAATTAGAGTTGATATTTTTTTCATAATCATTGAGTTTATAATTTATTTAGTTTCCGCAGTCGGAAGAAATGAAATTTTTTGCAGGAGATATTCCAAGTTCTAAAGCCCGTTTCCAGTCGCTGCAAGCTTCATCTTCTTCTCTAAGCAGTTGCCTTGCTATAGCACGATTGTAATATGCTTGTCCATTGTTGGCGTCTAACATAATTGCTTTAGATGCCATGCTTTTTGCCTGCTGATAATCTTTTTGCTTGATGTAAACAGCAGAGAGTCCGTTGTATGCCGCAGAGTTTTGCGCATCTTTTTTGATGACAGCTTCAAAATCACTTTTTGCTGATGCAAAATCACCTTTTTCAATTTTTGTTGCGCCCATATTAATATAAGCAATAAAATAATTTTCATCTAATAGAGTTGCTTTTGTATATGCTTCTATTGCTTTACCATATTCTTTTTTCTGCCGATATGCAGAGCCTAAATTATTAAATAAAAAGGGATGATTAGGATTGTAATTAATAGCTTCTTTATAGTTCTTAATGGCTTCATCTATGTTATTTTTCATCATGTAGCAAGATGCCAAATCGTTGTAAGCGTAGGCGTAATCCGGTTTTGATTGTATGGCTTTTTGATAGTATTGAATGGCTTTATCATAATCTTGTGTGTTGAAATGAATCATCCCAAAATAATAGTTTGCTTCTGCATTTCCGGGATTAATAGACAGTGCTTTATTTAATGCAACTTCTTGACTGTCTTTTTTATTTTGATATAAAAAAATAAGTGATTTTGTGAAATAAGCACCATCGCTTGGTTTAAGTGTAATGCATTGATTGATATCTTTTAAAGCATCATTGTAATTATTCAGTTTAATGTACGCTAAAGAACGATTGTAATATGCTTTATCAAAATTAGGAAGATTGGTAAGCGCTTGAGAAAACATTTGTACAGCCATAATTGCATTGTTGTTGTTCAAATAGTTTAAGCCTGTATTGTAATCGTTTTGAGCCATCTGCTCCGGTGTAAGATTAGCTGCTATTTTTACAGTATCGTTTTGTGCTGACAAAAATATTGAGCAGAATAAAAAGATAAAAGCCATGAAATTTCTCATAAAAACATTTTTTGCAAATCTAATCATTGGAATTCTTTTTTATAAAATATTTTTGGAAAATTATTAAATTAGTTGTTATATTTGCACCCGTTCTTTGAAATTAATGCGGGAGTAGCTCAGTTGGTAGAGCATCACCTTGCCAAGGTGAGGGTCGCGGGTTCGAGTCCCGTTTCCCGCTCATTTCACACTCTAAAAAGTATTTTGTACAAAATATAAGTTGCCTGGGTGGTGGAATTGGTAGACACGCAGGACTTAAAATCCTGTGGCACTAATATGCCGTGCGGGTTCAAGTCCCGCCCCGGGTACTCTTTTTTATGATTTATGTATATGCTATAAAAAGTAAGTTACGTAACTATATTTACGTAGGACTTACTGCAGATGTAGAAAGAAGAGTACAACGACATAATTCGGGATATGAAAGAACTACAAAGCCATACGCTCCGTTTGAAATTATTTATACAGAAGTATTTACAACAAGGCAAGAAGCACGCAGTAGGGAAAAGCATTTAAAGACAACAATCGGAAAAAGATTTTTAAGAACACTTTTGCATAATAAAGAATAGAGGTGACATAGGCACTAATATGTCGTGCGGGCCTGCCTGCAGCAGGCAGGTTCAAGTCCCGCCCCGGGTACTCTTTTTTATGATTTATGTATATGCTATAAAAAGTAAGTTTTGAAACTCTATTTATGTTGAATTAACACCTGAGTATATGTTTTATTTTTTAGACCATTCTACAATCTTAAAGTTCTGAATTTTTTCATTATTCACTTCAAAGAATAAGGCTGTGCGTACATAATGCAACCCATATGTACCGGCTGCACCGGGGTTTATATACCATAATTTATTGCTTTCATCATACTTTATTTTCAAGATATGTGAATGTCCGCATACTAATATGTTTGGGTGATGCAATTGAATAAGCCGTTTTGTTTGACTATTATATTTTGAAAAGCCACCTGCAATGTGGGTTATTAAAACAGTTAGTTTTTCTATTTGAAAAACCTGATATTCCTTTGTTTGTATTCTTATATCTTGCCCGTCAATATTGCCATAAACCATTCGGTTTTTCATTTTTTCTTTAGCATAATTATTAATCTTATCTATTACGAAAGTGTTGCCAATATCTCCGGCATGCCATACTTCATCAGCTTGTTCTATATATTTAATCCATGCATCATCCCAAAAACCATGCGTGTCAGATAGCAGAAATATTTTTTGCACAAAATAATTTATTCTCCCTTAAAAATGGCGACTCTTTTTTCCAAGAATGCATTAACACCTTCGTTGTAATCGTATTTACCTGCTAATTCAGTTTGATATTCACCCTCTTTTTGTAATTGTTGCGTTAACGTGTTTGCAAAAGATTGATTAAGCAGTTCTTTTGTTGCAACCAAAGCCAAAGTTGGCATTTTGGAAATATCCTCTGCTAATTTTAAAACAGCTTCATTAAAAATATCAGCAGAAAATATTTTGTATATCATACCCATTTGTAATGCATCTTGCGCAGGTACTTTGTCGCCTGTCATCATCAAAGCAGATGCTCTTTGCAATCCAATTAATTTTGGCAGAAAAAAGGTTCCACCACTATCCGGTACTAAAGCGATTTTACTAAAAGCCTGTATAAATGAGGCATTCTCAGATGCTACTACAATGTCGCAACTTAATGCAATATTTGCTCCTGCTCCTGCAGCCACACCATTAACAGCCGCAATAACAGGTTTCTTTATATTTCTTATTAATTGAATTAGAGGGTTGTAATGTTGTTCAACAATTGTTTTTATACCAGGTCCATTTTTATCAATTGCTTCGGATAAATCTTGCCCTGCACAAAAGGCTTTTCCTTGACCGCTTAGTATAATGCAACGGCAGCTTTTTTCCTGCTCTGCTTTTTTTAGTTCATCTTGTAAAGCTATTGCCATTTCTTTATTAAAACTATTAAATTTATCCGGTCTATTTAAATAAATATATGTAACATAACCTTCTTTATTAATGATAAGTGTATTTGAAGCCATATTTTTTTTGCGATAAAGATACCGGATTTCTATTTAAAAATATCTATTATAATTATTTTGAATGTTGGTATAAATTAAATCTCAACTTTTCTTTTGAAAGAAACAATTATACCTAAAAGTCAATAATTTGTTATTTTCGCCGCTTAATTTACTTTTATGGCAGAAGCGGTTATTAAATCAGAAGAATTATTCAAAAAAATTATATCTCATTCTAAAGAATATGGTTTTATTTATCCTAGCAGTGAAATTTATGACGGACTAAGTGCGGTGTATGACTATGGAGCGTATGGCGCGGAACTAAAAAACAACATTCGCTCTTATTGGTGGCAGGCTATGACCTATTTACATCAAAATATTATTGGCATTGATGCGGCTATTTTTATGCACCCTACAACATGGAAGGCTTCCGGGCACGTAGATGCATTTAATGACCCTTTGATAGATAATAAAGACAGCAAGAAAAGATACAGAGCCGATGTTTTAATAGAAGATTATATTGCAAAGATTCAAGAGAAAATAAATAAAGAAGTAGAAAAAGCAGCTAAGAAATTCCAGCCCTTTGATGAAGCACTATTTAGAAGCACCAACACAAGAGTGAAGGAATATCAAGAGAAAATAAATGTTATAGAGAAGCGATTCAAAGATGCGCTTGAAAACAATAATTTACAAGAAATAAAACAGATTATTATTGATTGTGAAATAGTTTGTCCCATTAGCGGAACTCGTAATTGGACAGATGTACGTCAGTTTAACTTAATGTTTGCCACACAAATAGGTTCTGTCTCTGAAGAAGCAAATACGGTTTATCTTCGTCCTGAAACCGCACAGGGAATTTTTGTAAATTTTTTAAATGTGCAAAAAATTGCAAGAATGCAAATTCCGTTTGGTATAGTACAAACCG
>JBDHZB010000071.1:0-9432 GCA_039811645.1 Bacteroidia bacterium
TCTTAATGGCATGTTCGTGGCTTTCTACATAATGCTTTAATTTCTTTTGTGCTTTTTTCTTATCGTATTCAGGGTCGTCCTCAATCTTTTTTAATAGTGCATAATAACTCTGATAGGTTGTATAATTTTGCAACACATCCATAATAAAACCCTCTTCAATAGCCTGTTTCATCGAGTACAAATGAAATGCTTTGAACTTGGTTTTGTCACCTTCCATATAAGGAACACCAAACAATTCTAATGTTTTGTTTTTGGGTGTAGCCGTAAAAGCAAAATAACTGGCGTTTGGTAATAATTTTCTTGACTTAATTAAATCGATTATCAAGTCTTCGCCTGTTACAGTATCGTTGTCTTCGGTTTCTATTTCATCATCTTCATTTGGCTTTGCCAATGCCTCGTTTAGTTTCCTTGCCATTTGCCCGCTTAGGCTGCTGTGTGCTTCGTCTATGATGATGGCAAAATTACTTCCGGGTAAATCACCTATTTCTTCTACTATGTGCGGAAACTTCTGAATGGTGGTGATGATGATTTTTTTGCCTTCTTCAAGAGCTTGTTTTAGTTGCTTACTACCTTCGGTAATGGCTTCTACCACTCCGTTTACCTGTTGGAATTGTTTTATATTATCTCTAATTTGTTTATCTAAAACTTTTCGGTCGGTAACAACAATTACCGTATCAAAAATATTATTAGTGCCTGCTTTGTCGTGCAAGCCTACCAACTGATGAGCCAACCACGAAATAGAATTGGATTTGCCTGAGCCAGCCGAATGTTGAATCAAATATTTTTGTCCTGAACCTTTGCTTTGTGCATCTGCCAAAAGCATACGCACTGCCACCAATTGATGATAGCGTGGAAAAATTAATTTCTGCTCCTTTTTGGTTCTTATTTTTCCTTTCTCATATAAGTATTCTTTTTCTTCTGTAATGAGTTGACAGAAATTCTGAATAATATTCGTTAGACCGCTTTTGGTCAAAACTTCTTTCCACAAATAATCGGTTTTGATGCCGCTTGCATTGGGTGGATTACCTGCACCGTTATTATAGCCTTTGTTAAACGGCAGAAAATAAGATTTTTCGGCTTTTAATTGCGTACACATCCAAACTTCTTCTGTATCCACTGCAAAGTTTACTATCAATCTGCCTAAGCGAAATATTTCTTCTTTTGGGTCTCGGTCTTCTTTGTATTGCTTAATAGCGTGCTGTACATTTTGCTTAGTAAGTTCATTTTTTAGTTCAAAAGAAATCACCGGAATACCATTAATGAACACCATCATATCCAACGACTTTTTGTTGTTGGGCGAAAAGTAAACCTGACGCATCACTGAGAATAGATTGGCATCAAACAATTTTTTTGCTTCTACATTGTAAGATGAAACAGGCTTGTCGTAAAACAAACTGATTTTTGTATCTGTAAAACCATCTGTAATTCCTTTTCTTAAAACTTCAATAACTCCCTTTGCCTGTATCTGATCGTTTAGGCGCTTAATAATTTTTTGCTCGTATAAGTCTTTATGATGAGCTTTGAGTTTCTCAACCGCTTTGGGTTGGGTGGCTTCTAAAAATTGAAATAACAATTCCTTATCCAAACAAGCCACATTATCGTAGGCTGTGTTTTCACGAAGCAAATAGCCGTTTTCATTGCTCAAATAATTAGCAATGTATGCTTCTAATCCTTTTTCTGTAGTATTTGTACTCATTCTGTATCTTCTGTTTCGTAGTTTTCTGTATCTTCTGCTGCAATATCCATTTCTTCTTCAAGTTCTTCCTCCAATTCATAATTCACAATTCCTAATTCATAATTCCTCACATCTATTTTCCCCGTAACCGCTTCGGCTATAAGGGCAGTTTTGTATTCCTCTACCAAAGCGATTTCTTTTTCTATATGCGAAATGGTGGTGTCTATTTTGAATGTTTCCTGTTCGATATAGGAAACGATTTGGTGTTGTTCGGGAAGCGGGGGAAGAAAAGTATAAATTGTTTTTAAATCATTTATGTTAAACCTATAAACTTTCACACCGGTAGCAAACTTCCTAAGTTCTTTAGCAATTACAAAAGTAGAGTAATGCAAATATTTCCCACTTATAATGTTCTTTTTAGGCTTTAATAAAATCTGTTCTCCACCCAATAAACCTATGTCATTTCTATTATAATAAACTGAATGCCCCAAATCTTCCATAGTCTCAGATGTAGAAACAAAAATGACATCTCCCAAATGAACAGTCTGAGACTCTTTATAAAACTCCTCATTTACATAAAATTGGTAATTATTATCAACCTCAGTAACCTTATATGTTTTGCCATATTGAAGGGCAACGAATTTGCCGTCACTCAGTAATTCATCTTTCTTAAAAGTCGAATTTCCTCTAACAAAACTACAAACACCTCTAATTTTGGTCACCTCCCAATGCTCCGGAATTTCTCCCAACCATTCTATTCCGCTGTTTTTCATTTTGGTATTGGGGTTTAAACCTTTGGTAACAGCCTGATTGATGATGGCGGCTTTTTTCTCTTCCAATAGTTTTATCAACTGCTTTTTCTTGCGGATAAAACGGTTGATTTTTGAGAGTTTGTAATCTAAAAATCGGGCAATGGCGGTTTGTTCGGAGAGAGGGGGAAATACTGAAATAATATTTCTAACATCTGTATCATTTATCCCTGCTTGCGCTCCTCCATTTTGATTTAATAATATTTGCTTTCTTTGATTAATAAGAGAGTAGAAAAGAAATTTACTATCATTATTATCATCTTCTTCTATTGCAATAACTGATTGATTGGCAGTTGACTCGAATGTTAAATACCCAATATTAGCACAAGTGGCCCCTGTCAATGCAATTAATGTCGTGTTTGCCCTAATTAATTTTGTTGAACTATTATTTAACCCATCCTCTGTTATAAATTTACTAGCGGATTTTATTACATTATTTTGTAATTTACCTGAGGGAAGCCAAGGAATATTCCCATCCCAATAATTAGAATTTGCCGTTGAAGGAGTTCCACCAGCTTTGGTTCTACCAATTCTTTTAATCTTTTTCAACTCCCAATGGTTCGGCACTTCGCCAAACCATTTATTACCGCTGTCTTTATATTTTTCGTAGGGTTTATAGTTTGCCATAGAATTTATCTTTTTCCCAATTTAATGGATTATTCAAAATATAATGGGTGATGTTGTTAAACGATTTTTCATCACGAATAATATGGTCATGAAATCGTGGTTGCCATCCAAAATCGGGATTTATCAAACGTGCATTTTTGGTAACCGCCGATTTGAATCCACGAATGATGGATGATACATTTTTTCGTTGCGGGCCAAATTGATTGGTGGTATGGGTTTTCGTATCCGTATTCATATTTGTATTCGTATCGGTATTTGTATCGGCGTTCGTATTCGTATTCGTATTCGTAGAGACGCAATGCATTGCGTCTCTACGAATACGTCGGTCCGCCCCGTGGTCCGCCCCGTGGTCCGTCCCGCGGTTCATCCCCCGATCCCAACCATCGCCCATATCACCATCCATATCATCACCACCATCATATCGATTATATTTATTTTCGCCAATAATTAATATCCCATGAAAATGATTGGGCATTACCACAAATTCACCCAATTCCAAATTCATATCCGGACGTAATTCAGGTGATATTATCCATTCGTTTTGTACCATTTCTCCAATTTCATTTAATTTCATCTCCCCATTTTTGATTTCACCAAAAAAATGGATTCGGTCTTTGGTACATATTGTTATAAAATAGGCGCCTGCCCATTGGTAATTCCAATGTTGCATACGTGCGGATGGGATACGGTATTTATTCCGGAATTTTTCCGTCATTTTATTCCACAATTTCTTTTAATAAACCATCAGTTTCTTTCTCTAATTGCATAATATCGGCTGCAATTTCATCTAAGGAACGTAAGGGCTGGTATTTATAAAAATATTTATTAAAGGCAATTTCGTAGCCTACTTTCATTTTGGTTTTATCATACCAAGCATCAGGTGCAAAAGGCAGCACTTCTCTTTCAAAATATTCGTCACAAATTTGGATGACATTGGAGACGCTATGCATAGTTTCTCTGACCGATTTCATCGGCACATTTTCTATGTCTTTCAGGTTGCTGTCGCTTTTAGGCTTGCCTTTGGCATCGGTTATGATATTGCCTTGTTCATCGCGTTCGGGTTGATGAACGGTTATTTGATAATAACCAAAATCATCATTATCAAATATCTTGCTGTATTCGTTTTCTTCAAAAGCAAAATACAAGTCTTGTATCTTTTGGATATGTTCGGCAGCCAGTTCTACTCGCTTACTTCCCAAGTTTTTTCTCATCTTTTGGTAAAACTCTTCCGAAGAAGCATTTATCAGTTGCACTTTTCCTTTTCTGCGTTCTTCTTTTACATTGCTCAGCAGCCAAACATAAGTTGAGATTCCCGTGTTGTAAAAAATATCATTAGGTAGTTGTATGATACATTCTAGCAGGTCATTTTCAATAATATATTGACGAATACCACTTTCGCTGCTCCCTGCATCGCCTGTAAATAAAGCTGAACCATTGTGAACGGAAGCAATGCGGCTGCCACCGTCTTTGGGTGCTTTCATTTTGGAAAGCATGTGCAGCATAAACATTAACTGTCCGTCGTTGCTTCGAGAGGTCAGGCAGGTTTCTTCCAATTCGCCTTTGAAGTTTTTAATCTTCAAATTGAAACGCTTGTCCACTACGCTTACTTTCTTGTCAGTGCCTACATTCAGTTTGTTGATGTCTTCCTTCCAACTCGTTCCGTAAGGAGGATTGGTGAGCATAAAATTAAATTTCAAATCGGGGTTAAAGCCGTATTCGCTGAGTGTGGAACCAAACTTGATTTTGTCGGGGTCTTCGCCTTTCAGCAACATATCCGATTTGCAGGTAGCGTACATTTCTCCTGTGTTTTCTTGTCCGTATAAATGAAATGTTGCTTTTGATTTTATTTCTCCTTCCGGATTAGTGGCGAACAGTTTGGATTGAGTAAGCATGGCTCCTGAACCTGCACAAGGGTCGTACACCAAAAAAGTTCCTTTTTGAATTTTATCTTTTACGGGTAAGTACACTAAATGCGTCATCAACTCAATGATTTCACGAGGTGTAAAATGTCGTCCTGCGGCTGCATTGGTTTTTTCATTAAATCGGCGAATCAAATCTTCAAACATATACCCCATTGCCATTGGTGATATTTTTTCAGGACTGAGTTCTACCTTTGGATTGCAAAATTTTTCAATTAATGAAAAAGTAATGCCCGTATTTTCAAAAGTTTCTAATTGGTTTCTGAACTTAAATTTTGAAATAATATCCTGTACGTTTTCAGAAAAGCCATTTAGATAATCTAAGAAATTGGTATCAATATTTTTTGGGTCAGCCAGCAGTTTTTTCATTGTAAATTGGGAGGTGTTATAAAACGCCAAACCGGTTCCATGTTGTTCGCTTGTAAGCAAGCCCGATAAGTTGTCGATTTTTTCTTTAAATTCTTTATGTGTTTTCAGTACTTTGTCTTTAGTTGGTTCCAATGCCAAGTCCAAACGTCTTAAAACGGTCATTGGCAGTATTACATCTTGATATTGATTTTCAAGGAATTTATTTATCAATACATCATCGGCAACCGTCCAAATGAAGTTGATAATAGGTTGAAGTGATTGTGTGTTTAAACTCATATTTTATTTTAATCTGTTTACATTTTCGCCATCAGTTAAGATTGGCTTGTTTTGTACAAAAATACAATTTTATATTTTATCAATACAGGCTTTCTTCATTACAAAAATGTCTATTCTGTTTTATGTAAACATAAGCAATACTTTAAAACAATAAAGTACTGTTTTTACACCAACATTGTGTTGTGCAAGTTCATTTAATTTTATGTAGATTTACAAAATAAAATTCGTAAATGTCTTTAGCTAAAAAAAGAAAACCTCATACCAATAAACAAAATATTCTTACGCTTATTCCGGGAGTAGGAGATTCTATTGCAAGAGACCTTAATAATATCGGTATTTTTACCATAGAAGATTTAGTAGGTAAAAATCCGGAAGAATTATACGCTCAATCTAATGCTTATGCGGGCTGTGTGCAAGACAGGTGTTTATTGTATGTATTTAGATGCGCTGTTTATTTTGCACAAACACCAATATCTATGCAAAACCCCGATAAATTAAAGTGGTGGAATTGGAAAGATAAATAGTGTGATAAAAAAACTAAATCATATTTAAAATAAAAAACCCCTTACTTTTGGTAAGGGGTTTTTAGTTATTAAACTTAGGCTTCTTCTTTTACTTCTTGCTTACTAGCCATTAGTTGTTCGTGTTCGTCTAATGCACTAATTACAAGTTTATCGTACTTTCTTAGTCCTGTACCTGCAGGCACCAAGTGTCCTACAATTACGTTTTCTTTTAAGCCAAGTAAATGGTCTTCTTTTCCGCTAATGGCAGCTTCATTAAGCACTTTTGTGGTTTCTTGGAAAGATGCTGCAGAAATCCAACTGAAAGTTTGTAGTGATGCTTTTGTAATACCTTGCAGTCTTGGCATTGCTGTTGCAGGTTGAGCATCTCTTGCTTCAATCGGCTTCATGTCTTTTCTTTTTAGAGAAGAATTGTATTCGCGTAATTTTCTTGCTGAGATAATCTGTCCTCTTTTTACTTCAGTAGAATCGCCCGTATCCAGAACTACTTTATTACCGTATATTCTGTCGTTCTCATTCATGAAGTCTAATTTGCTTACAATTTGCTGTTCAAGGAATGTTGTATCGCCCGGATCTATGATTTCTACTTTTCTCATCATTTGTCTTACAATTACTTCAAAGTGTTTATCGTTAAGTCTTTGTCCTTGTCTTCTGTACACTTCCTGAATTTCGTTTACAATGTATTCCTGAACGGCTGTTGGTCCTTTAATGTCTAATATGTCTGTTAAGCTGATAGAGCCATCGCATAATGGGTCGCCCGCCTTTACAAAATCGTTTTCTTGTACTAAAATATGTTTGGTTAAAGGAATCATGTAAGTTCTTTTTTCTCCTGTTTTTGACTCAACCATAATTTCCCTATTACCTCTTTTGATTTTACCAAAACTTACAGAGCCGTCTATTTCGGAAACAACTGATGGGTCAGAAGGGTTCCTTGCTTCAAATAATTCTGTTACTCTTGGTAAACCACCTGTAATGTCACCAGATTTTCCGGATACTCTTGGTATTTTCACAAGTGTTTTTCCTGCTTTTATTTTTTCATTATTGTTTACAATAATATGCGCTCCAACAGGAATGTTGTATTTTTTTAATTCATTGCCTGCAGAGTCTGTAATTTTTATAACAGGACTAATGGTTTTGTCTTTACTATCAATAATTACTTTATCGCGGAAGCCGGTGTTTTCGTCAACTTCTTCGTGGAATGTTAAGTTTTCTACGATGTTCTCATATTCTACTTTACCACCAAATTCTGCAACAATTACGGCATTGTATGGATCCCATTCGCAAAGTAATTGATCTTTCTTTACTTTTTGTCCGTTTTTAACTCTTAGTGTAGAGCCATAAGGAATGTTTCCTGTAAATAAAATAAGTCCTGTGTTTGGATCTACCACTCTTAGCTCAGAAGATCTTCCTACTACTACATTAATTTTTTCACCATTTAAGTCTTCTGTATCTACGGTTTTAATTTCATCTATTTCGATAATACCGTCATATTTTGATTTTAAAGTACTATCAACCATCATTACCGATGCTGTACCACCTGCGTGGAATGTACGGAGTGTAAGCTGAGTACCGGGTTCACCAATAGATTGTGCTGCAATAACACCAACGGCTTCGCCCAATTGTACAGTGCGGCTGTTACCTAAGTTGCGTCCGTAACACTTAGCACAAACACCAATTTTTGATTCGCAAGTTAATACAGAACGAATTTCTACCATTTCTATTGGAGAATTTGCAACTTTTTGAGCATCTATTTCTGTAATTAAATCTCCACCATTGATGATTAAATCTCCGGTGTGTGGGTTATATACATTGTTTAACGCTACACGTCCTAAAATTCTATCGTATAATGATTCTATTACTTCATCTTTTTCTTTTAGTGCGGTCATGTTTAAGCCTCTTAGTGTTCCGCAGTCGTCTTCTGTAATAATAACATCTTGAGCCACGTCAACCAAACGGCGAGTTAAATAACCTGCATCTGCTGTTTTTAATGCTGTATCGGCAAGACCTTTACGCGCACCGTGTGTAGAAATAAAGTATTCGTGAACTGACAATCCTTCACGGAAGTTTGAAATAATTGGGTTTTCAATAAATTCAGAACTTGTACTACCTGATTTTTGTGGTTTTGCCATTAATCCTCTCCATCCGCTTAACTGTTTAATTTGCTCGTTAGAACCACGGGCACCGGAGTCTAACATCATATAAACGGGGTTAAAGCCTTGTCTGTCTGATTTTAAAGTGTCGATAATGGTTTTTGTAATCTTTACATTGGCGTGTGTCCAAATATCAATAATTTGGTTGTAACGTTCTTTGCTTGTGATAAAGCCCATGTTGTAGTTAGCAATAACTTCCTCAACTTTTTGACGAGCTTCGTTAATAATCTCTTGTTTTTTCTCAGGCGTAGTAATGTCTGCCAAAGTAAATGATAAACCTCCGCGGAATGCAGTCATAAATCCCAGTTCTTTAATATCATCAAGGAACTGAGCTGCTTTTGCCATTCCGACTTTTTTCAATACTTTAGAAATAATATCTCTTAAAGATTTTTTTGTAAGCAGTTCGTTGATATAACCAACTTCTTTTGGTACTTTTTGATTGAATAAAATTCTTCCTACAGTGGTGTCAATGATTTTGCTTACAAGTTTTTCACCATCGTCAAAATTATTTATTTTTATTTTAACCTTTGCATTTAAGTCTAATTTATCTTCATTATATCCGATAATAACTTCTTCTGCGCTGTAAAATGTTCTTCCTTCTCCAAGCACTTTTTCTTCTTTTGTGCCTGTTTTTTCTTTTGTAAGATAATATAAACCAAGAACCATGTCTTGTGAAGGCACGGCAATAGGTGTTCCATTAGATGGGTTTAAGATATTGTGAGAAGAGAGCATTAGCATTTGAGCTTCTAATATAGCAGCATAGCTTAATGGAACGTGAACCGCCATTTGGTCACCGTCAAAGTCTGCATTAAATGCCGTACAAACCAATGGGTGCAATTGAATGGCTTTTCCTTCAATTAATTTTGGTTGAAACGCTTGAATACCAAGTCGGTGCAGGGTAGGGGCGCGGTTTAATAAAATAGGATGTCCTTTTAGTATATTTTCTAATACATCCCAAATAACCGGTTCTTTTTTTTCTACAACTTTTTTTGCTGATTTTACTGTTTTTACAACGCCTCTTTCTATTAATCTTCTAATAATAAATGGCTTGAATAGCTCAGCCGCCATATCTTTTGGAAGCCCACA
>JBDHZB010000072.1:0-9013 GCA_039811645.1 Bacteroidia bacterium
TAGGAGTAAATGTAGATCCTGTTTTCTTTACAAGCATAAAGTTACTACCATTCACACCTATTCCCCATTCAATTCCGTCCTCCATAGAAATAAATGATGACCAAGGTCCGGTTCCCTTAACATGCAGTTTGCTAAGTGGTGCAGTAGTACCAATACCTACAAAGCCATTTTGGTCAATAACCATTCGATCAATAGCACTTGAAAAGTCTCTAAATACCAATTTTTGGTCTCCTGCACCTGAAGATGGATTACTTGCATAGATTGCCCAATTTTTGTTTTGTGCAGAAAATCTAATACCGGGCCCAGAAGATGTTGTATTAAGAATATTAATATCATAACCGAGAGAATTAGCAGAAGTAATATCTAATATAGACAGTGGTCCGACAGTACCTATACCTACATTTCCATTATTTAAAATTCTTACAATTGGATTACCTGAGGTGTTAAGAAAATCTGCACCGCCTGTGGCAAAGAATATAATAGGAGTAAATGTAGTGCCTGTTTTCTTTACAAGCATAAAGTCATTATTATTTACACCCATTCCCCATTCAGTTAAGTGCTCCATAGAAATAAATGATGACCAAAGTCCTGTTCCCTTAATATGCAGTTTGCTAAATGGTGTAATAGTACCAATACCAACAAAGCCTGTATTATTATCAAAAGCCATTACATTAATAGGAGAGCCGTTGCCTTCATTATTTAAAGTCATTTTGCTTGTACCATCTATAGACCAAGCCCATTCCCAATTAGGTTGGTTGGCATTTCCTAATTTTAGAACATCCGCATTAGCCATGTTTGGTGCCTGAATATGAGTGAAGGCTTCCGGTGTAATTCCGCCAATACTAATACTTCCGCTACCGGTAATTCTCATTCTTTGGAAACTATTAGTTTTAAAAATTACGCTACTACTATCCGTGGTTCCTATAAAATTTAATGCAGGGTTTGTTCCTATATTACCAAGTAAGCCCCATGCAGTGCCTGTAGCTCCGGGTATATTTACTGTAGAAGATCCTGCGCCTTGGGTAATGGTTAAAGTAGAAGTTCCTGTTGCGGTGTTAGTAGTAATACCAAGTGCGGGAGCAGGAACATTAACTGTATATTGTAAAGAAGTAGTATTGCTTGTAATAGAAGCAATATTAGTGGAAGAACCGCTGGCAGGCAGTAAAGTAGGTGCAACTACGGTTAAAGTTTTACTATACCCACCGACAGAACTTGTTAAAGAATGTGGTGTGTTAACACTGATGGTTGGAGAAGGCAACGCAACTGTTCCGCCTTGTGTAGAATTTAAAGAGTAAGAAGTAGCACCGCCATTCCCTGTAATACTTAAAGTTTGAGACGGTACATTAACTGTAAAGCTATTTCCAGCAGTAGGTGTAACTACTGCCAATCCCATTCCTGTAATGGTTGGTGAGGCAGGCGTAGGTAAAGTAATGCTATTACCACCACTAATACTAATAACATTACCTGCTAATGCTAATGTAGGTGTAGAGGATATAGTATAGTTTGGATAAGTGCCTCCGATTATTACATTGGTTCCGGAGGCAATGCTTACTGTTTGGTTAGGAGCAGTGTTGACTACAGTATAGTTTGGATAAGTACCTGAAACATTAATTCCGGCACCATTTGTAAAAGCGGGTGCAGGCGTGTTAATGGTAAAAGTAGCACCTGTTGTGGGGGTTACAGCGGTAATGCCACTTCCTGTAATACTAGGCGTAGGTGAAGCCGGGATTGTAATAGAGTTTCCGTTAGAAATAGATACTGTATTGCCTAAAATAGAAAGAGATGGAGTGGCATTTACAGTAAAGTTCGGATAAGTTCCGTTAATATTTGTATTTAGTCCATTACTAATTGTTACTGTTTGATCGGGAGCAGTATTGGTAATGGTATTACCTGTAATTGAAACACCAGAGCCTGCATTAAAAGTAGAAGAAGGAATAGTTACTGTATTGCCACCGCTAATAGAAAGTGCACTTGTTGTATTATTAAAGTTAAGTGTAGGGGTTGTTGTAACACTATAGTTAGGGTAAGTTCCTGATATATTAGTAATACCATCGGTAGAAGTAAAACTTGGTGGATTGGTACTTACAGTAAAAGCATTGCCTGAAGCAGGATTAACGCTAACAATACCGATTGCAGTCATAGTAACAGAAGACGGAGCTTGTGCGGGAAAATCAATGGTAACAGAAGAAGTATTGGAACCTTGGGTTACATTTAAAGTGGTGCTGGTAGCTGATGTATTAGTGGTAATAGAAATAGGAGGTGCATTCATTGTAGTATAAGAGCCGACAGCATAAGAGGCACTATATGAGCTAGCGGCGCTGTAGGAGTTTTTAGCATAAAGTGCATATGGTACAGAAATAAGTTGTTGGGCACCAACAGAAATATAAGAAGTGCTTCCCGAAGGATCCATTTGCACCTCTAAAAAATATGGACCATTAGACCAGTCAATAGTTTGAAAAGAAGTAGGATTAACAGCGCCGATAGAAAGAGAAAATAATCCTAAACTGTTAGTAGTAACCGAATGAGCCTCATTAAACACAGAAGTTCCGGAAGCACTTCCTTGATGAATAATAAAATTTAAACCAATCAATTGATTTGGAATAATATCTCCGCTTGCGTTTCTTGCAATCCCTTGATAGCTGATGGATAAAGGTGGAGAGGTTTGTGAGAAAATAAAAAATGAGATTGTCAAAAATACAAAAATCGAATAAAATCTTTTCATAAAACTTTTTTAATACTGCAAATATAAAAAAGAAAAAATAAATAAATCTTAATTATTTTAAAATAAAAAAATCCCGGATTTTACCCGGGACTTTAAGAAAAAATCAAGTTGAGTTTTTATTTCACTAAAGATTGAAATTCAGAACTACTTTTCATTTTTAAGAATTCAACATCATCTTGAGCATAAGTTTTTAGCGTTGCATCTTTGCTAAATGCATTTTTAAGATTGCTGATAGCATCTGCTGTATTTGCTTTACGTGCAGCTGCAATAGCTTTTAAGTAAGAAGAAATTGCAAGGTCTTTGTCATTACTGTTATCAATAGTAGAATTTACAGCATCAGGAGAACCTGCTAATAATTGAGCTAATGCTTTATTAAAACTTGAAAAGTCTCCAAAAGAACTAACTGCATCGCTGTATTTTCCATCAGCAATTAATATAATTCCTTTGTTATAGCTAACCTCTTTACCTGCACTTGAAGCTTTATTATAGTAATCCATTGCTGCTTTGCGGTTATTCTTTTTAGCTTCAATAATACCAAGGTTGTTATAAACAATAGCATTGCTGTTAGCATTTTTTAATGCTCTATTAAATGCATCTTCAGCTTCTTTTGTTTTATTAAGCATTAATAAAGCAACACCTAAGTTGTTAGATGTTCTCCAATCGCTTCCATATTGTTTTTCAGCAGCTTGGTAAACAGATACTTTTGTGTTGATATCTGTGAATAAGTTTGCTCCGTACAATAACTCTTCTACAGATAAACTATCAGGATGAGTGGTGCAAAGGTTTTTAATTTGCTCATCTGTGCGAGATTTTTTATCAGCAACTAAAATAATTTCGGATCTGCGTAGTTTTGGTAAAATGTGTTCAGCTAACTCAATATAAGTTTTAGAAAGGTTTTTGATTTCTTTTCTTCTTTGGTCTGCATCAGGATACATAGATAATACACGTATAATAACATCTTTGTCTGTCATTGTAGATTTTGTAACTAATTCTTTAAATCCTTCCCAATCTTCACGAGTTGTTACAATATTATATTGTTCTTTAGTCTTTCCGATAGTTACGTTTTTATCTTTATTCATTTTTTTGAAAGCCTCAATCATTGACTTGATAGCAGAATTAGCACGATCTTTTGCTAAGTGTTCATTTTTATCTGTTTCGCCATCAGGAGAGGCAAATGCAGATACTTGGATACCTTTAATGTCGTACCACACACTTTTTAAATACTCACTTACATTAGTTTCAAAACCTTTCATTTCATCACTTTTCATTTCAGTGGTGCGAACTTCTGAACGGTTAATTAAATAATAAATATGAGTAGATTGATTGGCAGGCGTTGTTTTTACAAAGTTATCTTTTGCAAAAATTCCTTTTTCATCATGACGAACTAATAATGATGTAATCATTGTTCCATCAGCAATTTCAATAGGATTAAAGTCTTTTACTTTCTTTTTTACTTGACCTTTAGCCTTAATAACAATTTTTGCCGATTTCATACCGGGTTCATAAGCAAATTTTTCAGATGTATAGCTAAAAGAACCTCCTTTATCATAACTGATTTTTTGTCCACTTCCTGTAGCTTTGTCTCCTACTAAAGTAATAGGTTTTAGTTCTTTTTCTCCACCACTGTATTTAATTGTAGGTGTTACTGTAAGTGTTACTTTTTTAGCAAATAATTTAGGACTAAATTTTCCACCTGCTGAAAACTGAATGCTGTCGCCATGCATTTCAATGGGGTTAGGTGTTACGCTGTAACTTATTTCTTTTTGTTTTTTAAGCATTTTTCCTAAACCGTCACAGGCACTAAATACTAATACAGACAAACCTAAAACGGCTGTACTTGCTTTGATAGATATATTCTTCATATTAAAATTTAATTTAGTTTGTTAATGTATTGTTGTAGTTGAGACTTTAGTCTGGCAGCTTTATTTTTATGAATGATATTCTTTTTTGCTAACTTATCAACCATACCTACTACAATAGATAATTCTTTTAGAGCTTCTGCTTTTGAGGTAATAGATTTTAGTTTCTTAATAGAAGACCTTGTCGTCTTTGCGAAATAACGATTGTGAAGACGTTTTTTTTCAGTTTGTCGTGTTCTTTTAATTGCCGATTTAATATTTGCCATAAAATTATAAAAATTTAATTGGCGGCAAATGTAATGATTTATTTCTTATTAAAAATTTTTTTTTCATGGTTAATTTTACAGCTAAATTTACCGTCAAATTATTTAAAGTATATAAATATGAGAATAAAAACGTTTGAAGATTATGAAAGGCAATATATTTTGGCTAAAAATAATCCGGAAGTATTTTGGGGTCAGATTGCATCCGAATTTGTCTGGCAAAAAAAGTGGGATAAAGTATTAGAATGGAATTTTTCACAGCCCGATGTAAGATGGTTTATTAATGCTAAGCTTAATATAACTGAAAATTGTTTGGATAGACATCTAAAAGAAAGAGGAAATGAAGTGGCGTTTTATTTTGAACCGGCTACACCAACTACGGAAAAACAAGCAATTACATATAAAACATTATATCAGGAAACTTGTAAAGCAGCCAATGCGCTAAAAGAGTTAGGAGTACAAAAGGGAGATAGGGTTTGTATTTATATGCCGATGATTCCTCAGGCGGTAATTGCAATGTTGGCATGTGCAAGAATTGGAGCCATTCATTCTGTGGTATTTGGCGGCTTTTCGGCAAAATCTCTTTCCGATAGAATTAATGATGCCCGGTGTAACATCGTTATCACCGCAGATGCAGGAAAAAGAGGTGCTAAAATAGTGCCTTTAAAAGAAACAGTAGATGAAGCTCTTAAAGAAACACAATCGGTGAAGCATGTTTTAATATATAAGCATGTAGATGCTGAAATTAACTTTATAAAAGAACGTGATATTTGGTGGCACAATCTCGTTGACAAACAAAAAGATGTGTGCGAACCGGAGGTTATGGATAGTGAAGATATGTTGTTTATTTTATATACATCAGGAAGCACAGGTAAGCCAAAAGGAGTTGTTCACACTATTGGCGGATACATGGTATATATGGCTTACTCTTTTATAAATACTTTTCAATATGAAGCAAAAGATATTTATTGGTGTACGGCAGATATCGGATGGGTTACAGGGCATTCCTACATTGTATATGGACCACTGCTTGCCGGTGCTACAAGCGTTTTATTTGAAGGCATACCGACTTATCCTGATGCGGGTAGATTTTGGGAAGTAATAGATAAGTATAAAGTTAATATTTTTTATACAGCACCAACAGCTATTCGTTCTTTAGAAGCATACGGAACAGATATTATTAAAAAATATAAACTTGATTCTCTTAAAGTATTGGGAAGCGTAGGAGAACCCATTAATGAAGAAGCGTGGGAATGGTATCACAAAAATATAGGTAAAGAAAAATGCCCGATAGTAGATACTTGGTGGCAAACAGAAACAGGCGGTATTTTAATATCTCCTTTAGCAGGAATTACTAAACTAAAACCGTCTTATGCAACATTGCCCCTGCCCGGAATACAACCTATTATTGTAGATGAAAAAGGTAATGAACTAACCGAAAATAATATAGAAGGAAATTTATGTATTAAATTCCCGTGGCCTTCTATGATTAGAACAACCTATGGAGATCATGAACGATGCAGACAAAACTATTTCGCAACTTATCATAACTTATATTTTACCGGAGACGGTTGCAAAAGAGATGAAAACGGATATTACAGAATAACCGGCAGAGTAGATGATGTGATAAACGTATCGGGGCATAGAATAGGTACTGCAGAGGTAGAAGACGCCATTAACCAACATCCGGATATAATAGAAAGTGCAGTGGTTGGCTTTCCGCATCCAATTAAAGGACAAGGTATTTATGCGTATGTAATTTGTGATAAACCTATAGCAGATTCAAAAAAACTCCATCAAGAGGTAATTAATTTTGTTAATAAGATAATCGGACCCATTGCTAAACCGGATGTAGTTCAGATAGTACCTGGGCTTCCAAAAACGAGAAGTGGTAAAATTATGAGAAGAATTCTCAGAAAAATTGCAGAAAAAGATATTGGCAATTTAGGCGATACATCTACATTGTTAGATCCAAGCGTTGTTGATGAAATAAAACAAGGGAAGAATACTTCGGTGCTTGGAAATCAATAAACTAAAATAATAAAATCTTATACTTTTGTGTAGTGAAAATACCAATAAGTAAAAGCAGTAGAATTATTGCTTTACAAGCTTACCAGTTATCTTAATTATTTAGGTGTTTGAAAAAAATTTTTGTATAATTTAAATTTATGTATATTTGCAAAAAATTAAAATTATGAAAACAAAAATCGTTTTGCTTTTTGTTACTATAATTACAGCGGTTATGTTTAACTCTTGTAAGAAAAATGGAGATGCAACTCAACCGGATTCTGAAGTACAATCTGCTGTTGATTACGGTATTTGTGAAAGAGAGTTTACACAGATGGGACCAACCAGTACTAACTTAACAATTAAAACAAAGGGGTGTCCAACAGGAAGATTATTTGGTGTAGAACAAATACTATCTACTTGTGATACCTTAACAAAAATTGCAGGGGATACATTATGGGCAAGTGGCGGACATATTGACCCTACCTATCAATACGACTTTGGCGCTTGTAATGCTAATACTTTTGATGGACAAACAAGAACCGGAAAATGGCAAATTACTTTCAGAGATGGAGGATGGGCACATGTTGGTTCAAAAATGGTTATTAAGCTATTAGGGTACAGTACAAGTATGGTAAGTTATACTTGCGATAGTATTGTATTCAAAAATGATAAAGTAACTAATGGTGTTCACACTTTTACAATAGATATCGTAAATGCAAAATGTGCAACGGCAACATGGACAGTTTCCTATAATTCTTCCAAAGTAATAAAAGTAGATACAAAAAATAATTTAAATCCGGCTGACGATGACGTTACTGTAGTAAGCGGAACCGCAAATGGTGTAAACAGAGAAGGTAGAAGTTTTACAGTAACTATCAGTAATTTGTTCAAGCCTGCATCTTGTAAGTACATTACAACCGGAATTATTACAATTACTCCAAATGGATTAAAAACAAGAACCATTAATTTTGGTAGTGGTACTTGCGATGATGATGCTACAATGACAGTTGACGGTTCTACAATCCCATTTAAGTTGCAATAAAATTTAAGTTTAGAAGAATGCATAACCAAGACGTTTTCTCTATATACAAAGCGATGGAAGGGGCAGGAATAATCTTGTCTTTTAAAGGCGATATTACATCTGATTTATTAACTTCTGTTCTTCAAATTATGGAAAATAAAATGGAAAGTATTCATGAAGAGCCTAAAATAAAAAAGAAAGTATATCATGTTTTGGTAGAATGTTTACAAAATCTATATCATCACATGGATGAAATCCCATCGCACATTAACGGAAAAGATAGATCGGCTATTTTTATGATAGGTAAAACAAGCGAAGGTTATTCTATTATCACAGGTAATTATATACTAAACGAAAATGTAACCGGCCTTAAAGATAGAATTAACGAGATAAATCAACTTTCTAAAGATGAATTAAAAGAATACTATAAAAAGGTTCTGACAAATGGAGAAATTTCAATGAAAGGTGGTGGTGGACTTGGTATTATAGATATTGCAAGAAAGTCAGGTGAAAAGTTAGTTTATGATTTTCTTCCAATTAACGATGCCGCATCTTTTTTTGTTCTTAAAATTAAAATAAACAACATAAACGCTTAAAATTAAATTTATGGAAAAAATAACAGTAGAAGCAACCCCAAAAACCCCGTATTTACATGTAAATCCAAAAGATAAAGTAATTGAAATTAAAGGTAGATCAATCCCTGAAAACTCAGTATTGTTTTATAAACCTGTAATGGACTTGCTTGACTCTTGGATATCTAGTAATGTGAAAGATAAGGTAATAATAACAGTTCAATTAGAGTACTTTAATACAAGTTCTTCTAAATGTGTTTTGGATATTTTTAAGAAATTAAATCAAATTCATAGTAATGGTGCAGTTGTAGATATTACATGGATTTATGAAAAAGATGACGAAGATATGATGGAAGCCGGACAAGACTATCAAACTATTGTTGGCATTCCATTTAAAATGTTGGAAGTAGAAGAATAATCTTTTATTACATATAACATAAAAGCAAGAGATTTCGTACTCTTGCTTTTTCTTTTTAAATAAAAAATGCAGCAATATAATTGGCAAATAATCCATCTGAAAGAAATAGACAGCACAAATATTTATGCTAAGTCAATTATAAAAACAA
>JBDHZB010000073.1:0-8726 GCA_039811645.1 Bacteroidia bacterium
GCAGAAAAATATATCGAGCAAATGAAAACCATGAGCGATAAGAAGCTGAGCAAACACATAGAACTCTTTCGCTTGCAAATGGAAAAAGCATACAAAGACAAAAACTTTGAAGCCTATGAGTTACTGGTTGAATATGAAAAGCAGACCATTGAGGCAAGAGTAAATAAAAATAGTAAATAACACAGCCGCTAACAAGATATTGCCAAAAGCGAGAGTGAACGGATTCGATTTAAGATTTGTGCTAAAACCCGCCACATCGCCAATATGCTGAACGTTAAGCGGAAAGCATTTTAAACCTCATCATGGACCGGCAAGAATCCTTTATCTCCTAATGATTTAATAATACTCCTTAGCAAATAGCTGTTATCAAATCTAAGGACATACTTCCTTGTTCCATCTTTTTCAGGTGAAATCATCTTTTTATCAATCAACCGCTTAATTTGCCTTGACACCTCTGCATCTGCTTTTCCAACAAAGAATTCCTTTACATCAGCAGCTTGAATAACCTGCAAGTCAATAACTTTTCTCAAAATTTTTGACTCTGTATCTGTAATGTATTTCCTTTCTAATGAATGACTGATGGCTGGCAAAAGAATTTCTTTACGAAGAAAAGTGTAATCCGACAGTTTATCTATTTTTTCAATTTCTTCCTTTAGACCTTTTAATACATATTCGACCCAAGTCATTATTCCTTCATCAGTTCCCTTATCGGCTTCGGACAAGAAATTGTAATAGTCATTACGATTGCTACAAAAAACTGCTGTTGGATTAATAATCCTGCCGATATTTACGTTAAAGCCTGTCTTAACAAGCATTGCATAAGTAAATAAACGAACTGTTCTGCCGTTTCCATTTCCGTATGGATGTATCCAAACAAAACGATGATGAGCAATAGCCGCTTTTAATAAATCATATTTTGGGCTATACTCTCGGTTTACAAAATCAATAAGTTCATTCATATAATCATCAACCTTCAACCAATCAGGTGGCTTATGGGGCGACTTATTTATTTTCAAATTTATTTTCCTGTATTCGCCAGGAGTGGCATCGCCTTCCCCTTCAGGTGGCGGTAATAATCCATCAACTACCATTTTGTGCATCTCGCTAAGAAACGCTCTATTAATTGGATAATCATGTACATTCTGTTCTATGAATGTCATAGCTTTTTCAATATTCTGAATTTCCTTTATGCTTGGCGGAACTTTCTTAGTTTCTGTTAGTTTCGTTTCAATATATTCAGCGATAGTTGTGTTATTACCTTCGATCCTTGCCGAACCGATACTTTCAAGCGTATGGAATATGTGTTTTAATTGAAAAAAAACTTTCGGATGAGTCGAACCTCCAAGTTGTTTTTTTCTTAAATAATCCAACTCAATGATTAAATCCGTAAGAGTTGAACCGAATGACGGTTCCACTAATTTCAAATCATAGTGTATAAATCTCACCTCAGACATTTGAAATCTTTATTTTTTTGAATTAACATCTTATCAAATCAAGAATTAACAAAAAATCATTTATTGTTCCTGTTTTTCAATGACTTGCAAATATACAAAGTTAATCAACAATTAACAAGTTAAAAATAAAGATTTGCATTTTACTTGTATAAAAATTGCATTCCGCCTATAATGACAATTAGCACATAGAGAAATATGTCAGCCGCTAATATCATCTATGTGTAAGAGAGCAAGATATGGTGCTACTATAAAATATTTGTGCTATATTTGAACATTCGTGCTTTGGTTGAGAGTTAGTATTAAAAATCCACTCCCTCGCAAAGCCGCCGACCGTGTAACAATAAAACGACAAAAAAACAATGAAAATCATATTAACAATGATTTGCTTTTTAGCATTAATGTCTTACAAAACGATAGACATTTCAATGTTTGGACTTAAAATTGGGAGTAGCCAAAAATTACTTGCTAACATCAAGCTTAAAGTTGATGCGAAAGAAGGTAATATGATAAAATTCAAAACGGACAACGGAAACGACTTTTCTATAACTTGCCAACAAGGAAAAATAGTTTATATGGAAAATGATTGGCTTCAAGATGCTAACGCAAGACAACCCCTCTTTTCTGACTTTCAATTCGGGCAGACAACTCTTCGTAATATTAGGAAAAAATTTGGCACAAATGGTTTTGTATATAATAGCAAGCGCACATTTACAACAGACAAAGATTTAATTCAGTTTAACTGTTTTGAATTCGATTCGCCAAACAATGAAATTCTTGTAGTAATTACAAAAGTTTCTCTAACCATAAATGTAACAGAGGAAAGTATTGCGGATAATCTTAAACTTGATGCGATAATCATCGCAGATAAATTCTATTGCGACAAAGAATGGGGAAAAGATAAAGCATACGACAAGAATTACAAAAAAATAAAACTATGACGACTTGTAACACAGGTTTTGCTTTAGGTATTTCAACATTTCTATATTTTACAACTCTAAGTAAAAGCAAGATATAGTATTGCTAATAAATCAATACTTTGTAAGCACCAACATTACCGTTATTTGAAGATATACTGCCAACATACAAACCCTTTGGGATGGCAGATGTATTTATATTATATTCCGTTGTTTCAATAATAGGAATGGTATAAATTATCTTTCCTGTTAAATCATATAACACAAATGCATTGTTGATTTCTGTTGAGTTAAAATGCAATTGCAAAATATCACCTTGCTGATAATATGAAAACTTAGTGTATTCTAATTTATACAATACATCTCTAACAATATAATTGCCGTTGGTTAAGTCTTTGTTAATGGTAGAGAGTCTGTAATAAGATATACCCTCTTGTGGGTTATCATCAATCAGTTCATATACCTTTTCTTGTTCAGTGTTTTGGGCATTTATTTTACCTACTTCCATAAAAGCAATACCGTCATAACTTTTTTCAATTTTATAGGATAAAAGGTTTTTTTCGTTTTTTACTAACCATCTCAAATCTATAAAAGACGGTTGTGGCTCTGCCCAAAAACTAACAATATCTACCGGTAAAATAGTTTTACATGTACACGTTGATGTAATGGCAACCGTAAATGTAACAATCTCGTCCATGCGGTTGGCGCGTTGTTCTAAAAATAAAACACCGCCCGTTTGTGCCCATTGCAAAATAGCGCCGCCATTATTACTACCGGTTGCGGTAATGGTATTGCCGGACAATGCAAATGCTGTGGTTCCTGCTCCGCCACCACACGCCGAAGTGTATCCGGGAGATAAATTAATAGACGCAGAAGATGTTGCTGCCAAACTACCCCCAACTTTTAAATAATCGTTGGCGTCCATGCCGGAATTACAACACCCGGAAGTAGCACTTACATTGTTGCAAGGGCTTGTACAAACATCACAACCAATACCATTGCACCGTCTTTGAAAAGATGCAGTAATAGTAGCCGAGCAACCCGCAGGAATAGTGAATAGTTGTGTGGCTACAGGTCCTGTTGCAGGGCAAGCTCCACAACCGGAAGATACAGTACACATAGCAGTAAGTCCCGCAAACTCAGATAAAACACAATTAGCCGTACAACCTCCACCCGTATATGATGCGTATGCAGAGTTGTAGCAAAAAACAGGTTTTACATATATACTGATATTATCAACAGCAACAGATGGATCCGTACCTGTTCCATCATCATTGTTCATCCAATTAAATCCAATTTTTACATTGGGATTATTATTGGCACTGCTTGGTAAATCAATGGTATAATTTGTCCAATATCCTTGTGGAGTACAAATACCGACAGTTCTTGGTAAAATGCCTAAAGTACTCCATGTGCTTCCATCAAAATACACCACGGAACCTTCATCTTTGCCGGGTTGATTCCCATTATGAATAAAATTAAATGATAACACAATATTAGAATAGCCCGTGCAATTAATGGTTGGTGATTGAATTCTTTTATTAGTTTGAGGACATGTGAGAAATCCACACAATCCACCTGCATCATAAGCTGCACCAACATCACCCATAGAAGTCGGAGCAGAACCTATGTGTAACGAAGGATTTGCACCTCCACACGCTGTTCCGCAAGCACCAACATTATTACCACATTCTGCACCGCTGATATACCATATATTGGCATCCGCTCCATTAGCACCGGTAAGTGTTTCTGTCCAACCACCATAAGAAGTCGCTAAGCAAGCACTTGCACAACCATTAGAAAATGTTTCTGTCCAAATTGTTTGTGACAAACCAATATTGTGAAGCACAATCATGCTAATAATAAATATTTTATATACACGCACACAATACTGCAAACGTTTGTTTTTTTTTACAAAGATAGAGAATTTAAATAAAACATCAACTATATAATTTATTTTGTTTTGTTAAATCAATAAATAATCGTTAATTTTGTGTTTCAAAAATTCATGCGAATTTTCAAACCAATCATATTAGTATTCTTTCTATTCTTTCACGTTGTGCTTTTTTCCCAAAAAACCAATACTGAACCGCCATCTATCAGTGATATTAAACCCAAAGTATCGTTTGGCTCCGGAATGATGAGTTTTATCGGTGATGTAGGTGATGTTAATTATCAACCGGTTTTTACGTCTCGCTTTGGCTTTGACTTAATGTTTACACACCAAATAAACAGATACTTGCAGTTTAACTTTAACTTTTTGTGGGGAAAACTTGGTGCAGATGAAAATACTTACCAACGACACGCAAATTTTCAATCAGAAATTCGTTATGGTGGAATTAATCTGCTATATGATTTTGGCAACTTCATTCCTGATAGAATAAAAATCCGTCCGTTTGTTACTTTAGGAGTGGGCGGTTTTGAATTTTTATCTAAAACAGATTTGTATGATAAAAATGGTAATAAATATTATTACTGGAGCGATGGCTCTATTAGAAATATGGCAGAAAATAGCCCAAAAGCAAGTCAAGCCGTACTTCTAACCAGAGATTATTATTATGAAACAGATATTAGAGAAAGTAATTTAGATGGTTATGGTAAATATCCTGAACGTGCATGGGCATTTCCTATGGGCGCAGGTGCTATCATGAAAGTTACAGACCATATTGACTTTAAAATAGGTGCAACTTATTTTTATACTACTACAGATTATATTGATGGTATAGCAAAAGGCGGAACAGGTATAAGAAAGGGCAACAGCAAAAATGATGCGTGGGTATATTCTTATGTTTCTTTGCAATATGATTTATTTATTGGCAAAAAAGAAAAAACCGAATTTGATTCGCTGCCCGATACTTACTTTGATAATGTAGATTGGATGGCTATAGACAGTGCCGATGGTGATGGCGATGGTGTTAAGGACTGGTACGACAAATGTCAAGGCACACCTAAGCAGGTAAAAGTTGGTAAAGATGGTTGTCCGGAAGATAGCGACTTAGATGGTGTTCCGGATTATATGGATGATGAAATTCCATCTCCTAAAGGGTTTGAAGTAAATATGCACGGTGTTGCTTTAACCGATGACTATTGGCAAAATTGGTATAATGAATATTTTGACTCAACGGGCGCCTACAATAAAACAGAAGAATATATAGATAAAGCATTGGTATCAAAACCAAATGAAGTAAAAAATACACAACAAAAAATATATACTGTAGAGTTAGCAAGATACAAAGATGGTGTGCCAAGTGATGAGATTGCATACCTGATGAGTATTGGAGATGTAAAATCAATAACATTAGGTGATGGCACTACCGTAGTATATACAGCAGGACAATATGAAGACGTAATGATGGCTATAAACAGAAGAGATGAATTTAGAAAAGAGGGTATCAAAAAAGCACAAGTAGGCTATTTCCAAAATGACAAATACAATGAACTCTCAGATGATGAGTTAAATAAAGAAATCCAAAAACAAAATAACAAAAACAACAATCTTGTTAATAATAATACTACCGATAACAATAATAATAATAACACCACTAATAACAACAATACACCCGAATTCAAAAAGAACGATTTAATATATCGCGTACAATTGGGAGCATTCAAAAAACCTATTTCTAAAGATTTATTTAAGAATGTGCCGGGCGGAATTATTGAGTTCCAAACAGATGACGGCTTATATAAGTATGCATCTGTAGCATTTAAAACATTAGATGAAGCCGCAAAGTTTAGAGCAGACATTGTACTTTCCGGTTATAGCGATGCTTTTGTTACCGCTTACAAAGATAGAAAGAGAGTGCCAATGAATCAGGCAGGAGCAACAATGGTTACTAAAGAACAAGAAAACTTAAAAGAAAATGTTGCATTCAGTTCTATTGATAAAACCACAATTATATTTAAGATACAATTAGGCGCATTGAAAAAACCTGATAATGCAAAAGAAATGAAACAGAAATCAGCAGGACTTAAAGATGTAGAACAAGGAACCACAATACTTGGGTTATTTAGATTTACAGCAGGAAAGTTTAATTCATATCAACAAGCTCAAAAATATTTGGAAGAGTTGCATAGTAAAGGGTTTGATGATGCATTTATCATAGCAACATTTAATGGAGATATTATTCCTGTACAAGATGCCATAGAGTTACTGTCTATGTAATTTCGTATAAATATTTTGTACCTTTTTTGATTTATTAGTTTATTTGCAAAAAAAATTGTGTATGAATACAATTAAGTTTGGAACAGACGGATGGCGAGCAATTATTGCTGAGGGCTTTACTGTTGAGAATGTGGCGCGGGTAACCGATGCGGTAGCTCAGTGGCTCAAAAATAATTTTAAAAATCCAAGTGTAGTTGTTGGGTATGATTGTCGTTTTGGAGGTAAATTATTTACCGAAACCATTATAAAAGTACTAAGCCATTACAAAATTAAAACGTACACGGATAGAAATTTTGTTTCTACACCAATGATTTCCTTAGCTACATTAAAGTTAGAAGCATCTCTTGGAATTATTATTACAGCAAGCCACAATCCTCCTGAATACAATGGATACAAGCTAAAGGGACACTACGGAGGTCCATTGCTCCCCGAAAAAATTACAGAAGTTGAAGCATTAATTCCTGACAAACTTTCTTACGACTACAAAAATATATCGCTTTTAGATTTAGAACAAACTAAACTGTTAGAATACAAAAATCTTGAAGATATTTATTTTAAACACGTGCAATCGCATTTTGAATTAGACACTATTAAAAATTCAGGATTAAAATTTGCTTATGATAGTATGTATGGTGCCGGACAAAATATTATGTATCGTTTATTTCCTTATATCTATCATATACATAAGCAGTGCAACCCCACATTTTATGGTCAAGCCCCTGAACCAATTCTACGTAATCTAAAACCATTTCAAAAGTTTATTCAAGATAATGGAAAAATAAACTGCGGACTTTGTACCGATGGTGATGCAGATAGAATCGGTTTGTTTGATAGTAAAGGAAATTTTATAGATTCTCATCATATTATTTTGTTACTAATTAAATACTTGGCAGAGGTGAAAAAAATGAAAGGCTTAGTAGTTACTGCAACCTCAACAACACCAAGGGTAAAAAAATTAGCTGATTACTACGGATTAAAAACCATTACAACTTCTATAGGATTTAAACATATTGCAGGATATATGATTTCTGATGATGTATTAATTGGCGGTGAAGAAAGTGGAGGTATTGCCATTAAAGGACATATTCCGGAAAGAGATGGAATATGGATGGGGCTTACAATATGGGAGTATATGGCAAAAAGTAAAAAAACATTAGAAGAATTAATAAACGATTTATATGCGATTACCGGTAAGTTTTGCTACGACCGATACGACTTACACATTAACGATAGTTTGAAAAAAAGAATTATTGACAATTGTATTGCAGGGAAATATCAAAGTTTTGGTGCTTATAAGGTAGTAAGTACAGAAACAATCGATGGCTATAAATATTATCTTAATGACGAGCAATGGGTTATGTTAAGAGCCAGTGGCACAGAGCCATTACTAAGAATATACGGAGAAAGCAACTCCGAACAGAATGTAAAAAAACTCTTAGACACTGTTAAAGCAATCGTCTTAAATAGTTAAAATGTATAAGTTGTTCAGGCATATACCCAATACGATTACATCTGTCAATTTATTTTCAGGATGCATTGCTATTGTTGCATTAATGAATCAAGAATATGCAACCTTCTTAATTTGTTTGTGTATTTCATTGGTTGCAGATTTTTTAGATGGCTTTGCAGCAAGATTATTAAAAGCACAATCACCAATAGGGAAAGACTTGGATAGCTTGGCGGATATGGTTACTTTTGGTGTATTACCCTCTATGGTATTATTCTATTTAGCCGAATTGAACGAGCATAATACTTGGAATTATCTGTGTTTTTTAGTTGCTGTTTTTTCTGCCATTCGCCTTGCACGATTTAATCATGATACCAGGCAGTCTTATCATTTTATAGGGTTACCTACTCCGGCAAATGCTTTATTTATCACCTCATTATTAATCTTTATGGTCTATGAAAACCCTGACAATAGTGAACATTCTGCTTTATTAAAATTTAATTCCGTTACACTGTCAAAAATTATTTACTCTTCTACAAGTATTAGAGGTATAGCCATTGCCGTATCATTAATGTTGATAAGCCCAATAAAAATGATTTCTCTTAAGTTTACAAAGTTTAAGCTATCTGAAATGGTTCATCAGGTTATTCTTTTTGTGGGTATTTTGTGCCTGATATTTTTGTTTGGCATTCTTAGTATATTTTGGATAATGATTTGGTACCTTGTTTGGTCAGTACTTTTGTATT
>JBDHZB010000074.1:0-8536 GCA_039811645.1 Bacteroidia bacterium
TTGATTTCCATTTCTTTAAAGTTCATAATATTTAATGGGTGTGTGCGGTAGGTATTTTCATTTTGTACATCTTCGTATCGATTCCCATTAAATAATTTTATTACTAAATAGTTAGTGTCTGATGAAGTAAACATGTAACCGCTATCTGCGTATAGCTGTACTGTATTGCCAAGACCGGCTGAGTGGTCATAGATAATAATGCCCTTTAAACTATGCCCGTCAGGAAATTTTTTTTCAATACGAATAGAGGTGTTTTCTATTTTATTGTAAAAAACTTTTTCTTTAATAGATACAGATGGTTTGGTTTGCCTGATATCAAATAATAACGATTGAGATTCCAGCATTACTTTTGGTAAAGTATAATTGTTAAATATAAAAGCTAAAAACCCAAGTGTGAAAGATAATAAAATCAGTGGATAAAAAATTTTAAATAATGATAATCCTGAACTTTTCATGGCGGCAAGCTCATAGTTTTCGGCTAAATTACCCATTGTCATAATAGAAGCCAATAGTATAGCTAAAGGAATACATTTTGGAATAATGGCTATCCATGCATAGGAAAATAATTGTATTAAAACCCATGTATTAATGCCCTTTCCAACAAAATCATCTAAGTAAGTAATTACTACTTCTACTAAAAAGAATAAAAATACACTAACGAATAATGTAATAATAAATGGCGGTAAAAATGACTTAATTAATAAACGGTGTAGTTTCTTCACAGAATTTATTGATAAGTGCAAAGATAAGGGATTATTATTTAGAATTTACGCCCTATCAAAAGAAAATACCAATAATCGAGTGTTGCAGTTTATTAATTCCCCGAGCGAATAATTTTAAATTCTGTTCTTCTGTTTAAAGCACGTTGCTCTTCTGTATCATTTAAGCCAAAAGGCTGAGTTTTGCCATACCCCTTAGCTATCATGCGATTTGCAGCTATACCTTTTTTTACTAAAGTTTCTACTACAATAGATGCGCGTTCTTGTGAAAGTTTTAGATTAGCTTGGTCATTACCAACATTGTCTGTATGTCCTGATATTTCTACTTTTAAATCGGGGTTTTGAGACATCAGTTCGTAAACTTTATTAATTTCTAATTGTGAGGTTTCAGTAAGCAGAGATTTTCCTGTTTCAAAGAAAATATTATTAAGCACAATTTTCTTTCCTTCTTTTAGCTTTTGTAGAAATACTTCTTTTTTTACTTCTTTAAAGGCATTATCAGGGTGAATATTAAAATTCTCCGAATAGAATAAATAACCTTTTTTGCTTACTGTTAGAGCATAATTATGACCCGGGGCAAGGATTACAACAAACTTACCGGTTGCAGAATTAGATACATAAGTCCCTACTATTTTGCTGCTATCTAGGTCGTCTATTGTAATTGTAGATTCAATAGGCTGCTTAGTTTCTTCATCAAGAACATATCCTACAAAGGTTGTAAGTTTAGATTTCATTTCCTGAGGAAAAGTAATTTCATAAATATCTTCTTCGCCAAAACCACCATTACGATTAGAAGCAAAATAACCCTTTAGGCCGGAAGGAGAAAGAACAAAATAAAGGTCATTTTTTTCACTATTAATTGGATATCCAAGATTTTCAGGTGTTGTAAATGTGCCATCTTCTTTCATGGTTGTTTTATAAATATCAAAGCCTCCGATGCGTGGACTATGATTATTTGAACTGAAATAAAGTGTTTTGCCGTCCGGATGTAAATAAGGCGAAAATTCCGATCCGGATGTATTTATAGTAGATCCAATATTTTTTGGTTGTGACCATGTGCCATCTTGATTTTTCTTTGACATCCATATATCTTCATTACCATAGCCACCCGGCCTAGCGGAACTCCATACTAATGTTTTTCCATCGGCAGAAATAGAAACTTGTGCATCCCATTCTTTTGCATTAATAATATCTCCAAGATTGACCGGGGTACTCCATGTATTTCCTAAAAGGGTTGCGCCATAAATATCACAACTACCTACTCCGTCGGGTTCATTACAACGGCAACATACTACATATTGCCCGTCTCCGGTAAAAGAGGCAATCCCATTGTTGTTTTTTGTATTCACCGGTGTTCCAAAATTACGTGGGGTTGTCCATGCTCCCGAATCATTTTTAAGGCAGTACCATAAATCTTCATCATATTTTCCATCTACTAAGCCACCTGTACTTCCTTCTCTTCTTGATGTAAATAGAAGCATTGATTCGTCAGCAGTGATAGAAGGAAAATAGTCTCCAAATTTTCCATTGATTGTTTCGCCTAAGTTTCTTACCTGCACATTTACGGGTTTGTCTTTTAGAACTGCTCCTGCTGCAATTTGTGGTATCGCATCTTGGCATTGTTGCTTCCACCCTTTAATTACATCTTTTTTTAAGTCGCTAAAATTATCCAAAGCATAATCTAACCATTTCACAGCACTAACATAATCATTGCTATTTTTATACATCAAATATAATTCAAGTGGAGCCATAGCATCTACTTTTGGATCAAGATTAAGAGCCATTTGTAAATACTTTATAACATTCTTCTCGTCTTCATCTTTCTCTAATTTATAATAACTTTCACCTAATCTAAATAAAAATTTAGCATGAGTTTGCTTTGGTTCTTTAATAATATCAAGGGCTTTTAGGTAATTTTCAATGGCTTTAGGATAGTTTTTGTTTTTATAATTTTCATTTCCTTCCTGAATGAATTTTTTAGCAGCGAGGTCTTGATCACTAAGTACAGCAGTAGGGAGTTTAGAATTAAGAAAGGCTGCATCTTGGTTTATTTGTGCTTTTACACTATAAAGTGCTTTTGTAAAGGCTTTGTCATGTGCTTTGTCCCAAGCATCATCAGCGTGATAACCCCACCAACAAGTTATAAATGAAACATGTTTCCCTTTTCCTGAATATGTTTTTACAAGATTCCCATTTGCGTCGCGTACATCAACATCAATATTTACCTTTGCCCGTCTGTGCCCAACAGGTATTCCAACTAAGGCAGGGAGACGAAAGGGGAGAGATGTAAAAAAGCAGAAGAAAGATATCAATGGATTTTTTGCCGATTCATCTTTAGTTATTCTATATTCTATTGTCCCCATGTTAGCTTTATCTAAGCGAGTAGTATCTATAGTGTAGATTTGGCTTATATTTTGATTAACTTCACTGATAAAAATATAGCTATAACTAAAACTATTACCATTGTATTTTGGGTCTAGAGGATTAATTTTATTAGTAGTTGGAGCCTTAGGCGTGTGTCTGGATAAAACGCTATACTTTCTGCAACCCGAAAAAATAGTTCCAAAAAGTAGTGCTATAAAAAGTAATTTAGTGATTCCTCTTTTCATTTTTTTTTTTGCAAAAAAAAAGATTAAATAGACAGGGTACAATACGCATTTAGTAGTATAATAAAAATCACAGCTAATTATTATTTGGAGATTAAATAAAAAGCCCCAATTACGGGGCTTTTTATTTAAGTATAGCGATGGCTATGGTTAATGAGTAACAATTAGCTTTTTAGTAATTATTTTTCCTGCAACATTTATTTTTATAAAATAGATGCCATCTATGTCTATATTAAAGTCTGTAATTTTATTATTAATGGTTTGCACAAGGATTTTTTCACCGAGCGCATTATATACTTCAATACTTTCAATATTAATAGCTAAACTCTGAATGCTGAAATTTCCTGAAGATGGATTAGGATAAACAAATACATTATTTTCAAATTGAAATTTTGGAACAGAAGTAAATAGTGGTTGAGACTTAAAATGTATTTCGTCTATCTTTAAATCTGAACCAACAGAGGTTACTAAAGTATCATACCATTGTGAAGATTGAATTTGTATTACTACGCTATCGGGTGTGGTTCCGGTGTTAAATGGAATTTGCACATGTTGATAGGAAGAAGATGTTAGAAGATACTTGGAATTGCCCCCAATATTGCTGCCGTTCTTCTTGAAAAACATCCAAACCCACGCACTGTCTCCTCCATGCGGAGTATATTTGTACCAAAATTCAAGTGTATCTATGGCGTTTGCAAAAGGATAACCGCCTTTAAGTGTACAAGGTCCGGAATTACAATCCCAATAACCTGTGCTTATTTGTGATGTTCTTGCTTTGTGGTCGTGTGCATTATAATATGTTTTTAATTCTATAGCATAATTTCCTTGATACTTATCTGTAGTTTGTAAGATGCTTGGACTAGGATTTCCCGGAGAAAGATCTACTCCTTGAGTGTACCAATTAGTGGGGGTTAACAGATTTTGTACATTCCAATTTTCAAAACTTCCGTTCATTTGTGAGGGTTGACTTGCAATACCCGTAAATGATAAGTTGTCAAGCTGAAGCATGCTGCCACACTTTTGCATATTTGCAAGTGCATTACTTGATGTTGCTGCAAGAATCACAGTATCGGGTGTTGATGGTAATCCACTAATTGATAAAGTAAAAGGAGTATAACTAGAATGTACTCCGGTAAATTTATACAAGAATGCACCAATAGTAGAAGACGTGTGTTTGAATATAAGTAATAGTAATGCGGTATCTCCGGTAACTATATTAGACTTATAGTATCCTGTAAGAGATGTCGGTGTTCCGCCAATAGGCATGCCTCCTGTCCATGAGCCAGGGTCTCCATTTGTAAAGTATGCAAACATGGTATCTGTTGCATTGCATACAGTAGTTAACTGGATAGCATAGCTGCCGGCTTGAGGATCGGCTACTTTTATTGTGTTTTGCGGTAGCCCTTTTTGGAGAGATTCATAATTTGAATTCCAATAATAGTCTAAAGTATTAAGAGATAAGGTGCTCCAATTTTCAAAGGCACCATTCGGAATACTTTGTGATAAGGCAATTCCTACACTTAACACAAAAATGATTGTGTAGATTTTTTTCATAGTAATTGTTTTTAATGGGTTATTATAAATACAAAGATATAGAATACACAAGGCGATAAGTATGACAGAGGTCAGAATAAATATTATTTTTTAATATCTATTTCACTTTTTATAAATTCCAATCAATTCTTTCTACCATTAATATAGCGTGGTGCGGCACTATTAAGTATTTTTTATCATGATACATTATTTCAATGCCGGAATTATTTAGAAAAACAGCAATGTCACCTTCTTTTACTTGCAAGGGAAGATATCTTACGGGTTCTGTACTTCCTTTCCAAGGCTCTTCATTTTCCATAGGAAATGGAATAGGATACCCCGGTCCCACTTTAAGTACATATCCTTTTTGAACTTTTTCTTTATCTTGTACGGTTGGCGGTAAATATAATCCGCTTGCTGTTTTATCGTTAGGAGTAATGGGATCAATTAAAATCTTATCTCCTATAATAATAATATTTTCTAAACCGGTAGTTATTGCCATCAGTGGATAATTTTATAAATAAGTTCTTGTAATAATTGTGGTGATTCTAAACTATGATTATTTATTTTTTTACTTTTCAAGTCGTATTCTTTAATCAAGTAAAGTACTTGTTTTACTTTTTGTCTTGAATAATTCCTGGCAGCTTCCAAATAGTCTTTTATAAAGATACGATGGTGTAGTTTTAGTTCTTTCATTACATTATCTTCGCTTGTGTCGGTTAATAAATGGTATTTAAGAAGTTTAACAAAATAATCATTTAATGCATATAAAACCCTTTCAATAGGGTAGTCACTCTTATTTTCAGAAAAATATTTAATAATAGCATTGGCTTTATACACATCTCTTTTTCTATTGATTAGTGCTTTTTGTAGTTCAAAAATATTATATTCTCTATTAATAATGGTATGTGCATCAACGTGCTTGCCGACAATTTCTTCATTTGGTTTAATATTAATCAAGATTTTTCCGATTTCTTTTTCTATACGCAATAGGTCATTTCCAATATTTTCTGATAATTTTGTAGCAGCATCATCTGAAATTACTCGTCCTAAATCAGTAATATAAGCTTTAATCCAATCCTTAATTCGATAGTCTTTTATTTTTTCAGATTTATATTTAAATACATTGTTATGCCCAATTATTTCTTTAATATTAGTCTTCCTCTCATCAATTTTTTTTTCAGGATCTTCAAATGCAAAAATGATATGCCGTTCTGAAACGGGATTATTAATAAACTGCATAAGTGTGTTCATTCCGATTTCTTTTGCTTTTGAGGAAGATTGAAATTCCGGTAAATTCTGAGCATTTCTGAAAATCGCAAGTTTAAAAGAAGAAAACATACCCGCTTCCTGCATCAGCAAGATAACATCGTTTAGTTTGTTTTTTTTATAGTCTTTAGTATCATAGACAAACAATCCTTCTTCATTGCCGGAAGAATGAATGAACGATTCGGTTGCTTGAATAATTTTTTGAATATAGAACGGCTCATCTCCATAAAGAAAATAAACCGGACTTAAAATGCCCTTATGAATATTCTTAATGGCTTCTTTAAATGTTTTGTCAAGCATGACGTTTAGTTTAGGTTAAGGTAGGGTAGCAATCCATGTAATCCTCCTTCGCGCCCAAAGCCGCTTTCTTTGTATCCTCCAAAAGGAGATGTGGGATCGAATTTATTATAAGTGTTTGCCCAAACTACGCCTGCATTCATTTTAGAGGTTATATTAAAAATTTTAGAACCCTTGTCTGTCCATACACCTGCGGCTAATCCGTATGGTGTGTTGTTTGCTTTTTCAATTACTTCTTCTATTGTTCTAAAAGTTTGAATAGTAACAACCGGTCCAAAAATTTCTTCTTGTACTATTCTATGTGATTGTGAGGTTTCTAAAAATAAAGTTGGTTTGCAAAAATAGCCTTTATTGGGAATATTGCAATTACTTTGCCAGATGCTGGCGCCTTCTTTTATACCCGTATTAATATAATAATGGATTTTTTCTAATTGAGGCTTAGAATTAATAGCACCAATATCTGTGTTTTTGTCTAATGGATTTCCTACGATTAAAGATTCCATTCTATGTTTTAATTTTCTGATGACAACATCATATACAGATTCTTGAATAAATAATCGAGAGCCTGCACAACACACATGCCCCTGGTTAAAAAATATACCATTGATAATTCCTTCAACGGCTTCATTAATAGGAGCATCGTCAAAAATAATATTTGCCGATTTTCCACCTAACTCAAGCGTTAATTTTTTATTTGTACCTGCCGTACTTTTTTGAATGATTTTACCTACATCGGTGCTGCCTGTAAATGCAATTTTATTAATGTTTGGATGATTAACCAAGGCTGCGCCCGTTGCTCCTGCACCTGTAATAATATTAACAACACCCGGAGGCAAGTCACAGTCGCGAATTATTTCTGCTAATTTTAAAGAAGTTAATGATGTTGTTTCTGCCGGTTTTAGCACAACGGTATTGCCACAAGCCAATGCAGGAGCGAGTTTCCATGCTGCCATTAGTAGAGGAAAATTCCATGGAATAATTTGTCCCGTAACGCCTATCGATTGAGGCTTTCTGTTTGGAAAAGCATATTCTAATTTATCTGCCCATCCGGCATAATAAAAAAAATGGTTGGCTGCCAACGGAATATCAATGTCTCTACTTTCTCTAATTGGCTTTCCGCCATTTAGTGTTTCAATAACTGCTAATTCACGACTTCTTTCCTGAATCATTCGGGCAATGCGATAAATATATTTACTTCTTTCTTTTGGAGAGAGTTTTTTCCAATATTTATCATAAGATTTTCTTGCAGCATCTACAGCGTGGTTCACGTCTTTTTCATTGGCTTCTGCAAGTTCTGCAAGTTGTTCTTCATTAGCAGGATTAATAGTTTTAAAGTACTTGTTGCTATTAGGTTTTACAAATTGATTATTAATAAACAATCCATATCGTTGTTCAATTTTTATATGACTTGTGCTTTCCAAAGATGGTGCATAGCCCCATTTGCTTTGTTTTTGTTTATCGGTGTTTTCTTGAATAACTCTTGGCATGAGTGAAAATTTTGAAGTACAAAGATGCAAAAAATAGAAGAATTAAATTTTTTTTTGTATAATTGTAGCATAAATAAAAAAATAAAACTATGAAGCCAGTTACAATTAAATCTGCATTTGCAATAGCAGTAGTGGTAGCGACCTTTAATGGCTGTAAAAAAGCTACCCCCCCCCCCATCACTCAATGTAAGTGACACAAAGTATGCAATTAATATACCGCATGCCACTAATGCCAAAACAGTTAATGGAAAAGTTATGAGTGATTATATTTTGTTTCCTTCTGACAAGGCAACAGAAAATGTTATTATGGGAACGTATTTATATATGGAAGGTATGAAAGAAATTTTTATTCAAAATCCAATAGTATTACAAGATATTTTAAATAATATTAAAAAAACAGGAAAAACATCAGTAATTATTACAAACTTTCTTCAATATTGTAAAGAATGTAGAGATGCCTTCAATAAGCAGTTAACACAAATATATCCCGATAAAGCAGGCACTGATTTTGCAAGTATGATTGCAATAGATTTAATGAATTATAACAGCATCACGCCTTATCAGCCCGTTATGATGCTTTACAACACAGGGTGTTATGGCAACGGAGGGTTAAACGGATTAAACT
>JBDHZB010000075.1:0-7686 GCA_039811645.1 Bacteroidia bacterium
CTAAATATAGAAACACTACTCCGTCTAATAACATCAATGCAGACATTGCTTATACCAAGCAGCAAGACAGCTTGTATCATTTATTTGTAGATATACCCAAAAACTATCACCGTTTTTTCACAAAATGGACTTATGGCAATTACACAGATACAAATGCTACTATTACTGCCATTATCCCACCATCTAAAAAACAAAAATTCCAATATGAGTGCGTATTAATGTGCGATACTTGCTTAACACCTATTAAACTTGTGTTAGAAAAAGAGATTGAGAATCCGGCAACAATCATCGCAGCAAATAATAATACAGTAGATATTAACCAACTGCCTATAGGAAAAATATCCAACTCTATATTAAGTAGCGCCGGCTTTGACACATCTAATATTTACTTTGATTTTGATAAGTCAAAAATTAAAGATGAATTCATTGCTGTCCTAAATAAAAATATTGAATTTCTATCAAAGTATAATTTATCTATAAAAATTCTTGGTTTTGCTGATATGTATGGAATACGTTTGTATAACTTAATACTATCTCAAAATAGGGCAAATATTGTAAACAAATATATGGTACAACATGGATTCCCTAAAAAGAAAATAATAATCGTAAAAGGCATGGGAACTACCCATTATTGCAAAAGTATAGATGACTGCCCTGATGGCATGCATTCAAAAAACAGAAAGGCAACTTTTGAAGTGTATAAAACCAAATAATGGATTTAAAAAACAGAAAAGATTTTCTATTCATTATTTTAGCAGGATTCTTTATTAGTAATGCAATTGTAGCCGAATTAATCGGCGGTAAATTAGTTTCATTTTTTGGTGTTTTTATTCAAAGCATTGGTATTATTTTGTGGCCAATAGTTTTTTTACTCACTGATTTAATTAATGAGTATTTTGGGAAACATGGCGTAAGGAAATTAACGTTTATTACAGTAGGACTTATCTCGTATATTTATGTAATTATTACAATAGCCATCCGACTACCGGCTGTACCATTTTCACCGGTCAATGACTTTGTTTTTCATACTGTGTTTGGGCAATCTCAGTGGATTATAATGGGCAGTATTATCGCATTTATCCTATCGCAACTTACAGATGTTTATATTTTTTGGCTCATTCGTAAAGCAACAGGACATTATATGTTATGGCTCAGAGCAACTGCCAGCACAGCAATCAGCCAATTGGTAGATACTTTTGTGGTTCAGTTTGTTGCATTTGTAATTCCCGGATATTGGTCATTTTCTAATTTTCTAATTAACGCAACTTATGGTTATATATTTAAACTTTTAATAGCTGTTTTATTAATTCCCCTTATTTATATCGGGCACTTACTCATTGAGAAGTATCTAAAAAAAGAACCTACAACCACAATTTATGAATGATTTTTACATACAAGTATATGATGTAGTAAAAAAAATTCCTTATGGCAGAGTAACCTCTTATGGTGCTATTGCTAAATATTTAGGAGCATCAAAAAGCTCACGAATAGTAGGATATGCACTTAATCTAAGCCATAACTACGATAGCACAATTCCGGCACATCGAGTTGTAAACAGGAATGGATTATTAACAGGAAAGGCACATTTTAATCCTCCTGAAAAAATGCAGCAATTACTTGAATCTGAAGGCATCAAAGTGATAGATGACCAAGTACAAAACTTTGAGAATATTTTTTGGAATCCTTATAAGGAGCTGTTTTAATTATTTGCCTTTACGCTGAATAACAACTAATATCGTGTGTATTAATATTTTGATATCTAACAAAACGGAAATATTTTTTAAATATAAGATATCGTATTTCATTCTGTCAATCATTTGTTCAACTGTTTCCGCATAGCCATACTTAACCTGTCCCCAAGAAGTAATACCCGGCCTTATTTTGTGCAATAACTTATAATGCGGCGCTATTTTTACTATCTGATTAATATAAAATTGTCGTTCAGGTCTTGGTCCTATAATACTCATATCTCCTTTTAACACATTAATAAACTGAGGTAGTTCATCTAAACGTGTCTTTCTTAAAACCCTACCAAATTTTGTTACTCGCTGGTCATTTTCAGAAGACAATGCGGGTCCAAGTTTTTCAGCATCGATATACATTGTTCTAAATTTATATATTTTAAAAATCTTTCCATTTTTACCAACTCTATCTTGCTTAAAGATGATACCTCCCTTTGAAGATAGTTTAACCAATAAACCTAAAATAATATACAACCAAAAAAATAAAATTACGGCTAATAAAGAAAATACGACATCAAAAAATCTTTTCATTGAAATTTGCCATTGCTCAATGGGTACAATCTGCAGTGTGATTAGTGGTAGCGACTCTACAGCATCTAATTTTACTTGTCCCGTAAGAATATCATACATATCCGGTACTAAGTGTATATGGATATCCTGATAATATAATTCATTAATAATACTATTAAGGTGCTCGTGCTCGTTGGTTTCAATGGCTATGATTACTTCTTCAACGTTATATTGCTTAATAATTTTTTGAATATCTATAAATTCACCTATATGGGGTATAGATTTTTGCAGTTCGTCAGAGTACCCATTCTTACCTTCTAAGTGAACAAATCCTTTAATATCAAAACCAATACTATGTTTTAATTTTAATATATCTTGATAAAGCTCTAATGCTTTTTGGTTGCTCCCAATAATAATAGTAGAGAATCCCCATTTCTTTGATTTAATTTTATTATTGATATAAGAAGAAAAAATAAACCGAGTGATAGCCGTAAAACTAAACTGGAACGCAAATAATGCTAATACTGATTTATAATAGTACTTATAGTTTGCTACATAATCATCTAATAACAAATTAAAAAATATTAAAATGGTACCAATTACGGAAGCAAAAAGTATTTGATAAAGTTCATTAATCCTCGACCTTCTAAAAACATCGTTATAGTGTCCGCTTAAGTAATATAGCAGTATCCAGAAAAAAGAAACAATAAGTGAGCCAATCCAATAGTGGTTATCAAAGATAGTTGTTGGTTCCTTATATGTAAGAAAAAAATCAATTCTGTATTTTCTAAAAACATAAAATGATGTCCATGCAGCGTATGTCGATAATAAATCTATTAGAATATTAATTATGGTAAATTGCTTTTTATTCATTAATAACTAATAATTTTAATATTATCAATTAATATCTGTGGCGTGCTTTCTACTTGTCCTGCTTGAAAATAAATACCCACCGATGAACCAATTAAACTGCCAACAAATGGCGTTAATTCAATATATATCTTATTCCAGCTACTTGTTGGGTTTAATGAAATAACTGACTTAGTAGTATAAGATGTATAAAGCCCTACATCAAATGATTGATTACATTTATAATTCATTTCTAAATAACAAGCAGAAGTTGATAAACTATACGTTTGTGCAGATATTAAATATGTGTAAGGGTGTGCATTATCCATTGTTATAAGCATACATTTATTTCCTTCAAAAACATCTGCAGAGGGATTAACTGTTTTATCTAATAAAATTAAATTATTTGTTGAGCCGCTTCCTTGTATAATTGTTACACCGCTCGTTCCTCCAAAATTTTCAAAATCTTCTATCCAAAAAAAATTAATTCCACTTTGGTAATTGAATTTCAAATTCTTTGTTACTATAGTGTTTGTATTAGCCGATGTGTCCATATCAATGGGGGCATAAAAAGGATAATAAATAGCTGTTTCATAAATACCATTATTCTTAATACCGGCAAAAAACCGAAGCTTAGAAGGGTTACTTAATAGTGGGATTGTTCTCCCTATAGGATAAACGCCCTTAAAATTCCCATTTTCATATACCCATATATCTGTAATTTTATTACTGGTTGTACCCTGCGTTGGCGTTGTATATACAGAAACCGCAGGGATGTTAAAATAAAATGGCTCCGTTGCCCTAAGAGCATCTTTCTTACAACCAATAAAATTTAATAATATAAAAAGTACAAAAACTAAAGTTACTATGATAATCAGAATAAAGCGCATACTTATTTTTTCTTAACGTTTAAGATTATACTTTATTATACTTTTTTGTAAAATAAAAAAGGGGGCATTTCTGCCCCCCGTTTTATATATTTTTAAATATTTATTCTGCTACTGCAGCAGTTTCAGCTACGTCATTACCAAAGTTAATTCTTTCTCTGATACGAGCAGATTTACCACTTAAATTTCTAATATAGTATAATTTTGCTCTTCTGACTTTGCCATGTTTTAAAATATCAATTTTCTCAATATAAGGAGAGTTAAAAGGGAAAATTCTTTCAACGCCAACACCATGTGACATTTTCCTTACAGTAAACGTTTTTGTGTTATTTTCATTTTTAATTTGAATAACAACTCCTGTAAAATTTTGAATTCTTTCCTTATCACCTTCTTTAATTTTATAATGGATAATTAATGTATCCCCTGCTTTAAATTTTTGGGGTTCTGTCTTAAATAACAGTTCGTTCTTTACTTCATCTAATAACTTTGACATAAAACAAATTTTGTGGGCTGCAAATGTATGAAAAGATTTTTAATTTTTCAAATTATTATCTCAATAATGTTAAAGTTCCTTTTTGTTCATATTCTTTGCCATCTTTTCCCTTAGCTTTTAGTATATAAAAATAAGTGCCTGTAGGAGATTCCTTCCCCGCTTTCGTTTTACCATCCCACTGGATAACTCCATTATTTGAATCTACATAATACATTTCTACCCCCCATCTATCCATTATTCTGCAATTAACATCAGTCAAATTAGATGAATTAAGCATAAAGTAATCATTCACGCCATCTCCATTTGGTGTAAAAACATTCGGAATAGTCATTGCAGAAGGAATATCCACAAATACTGTTTGATACACTGTATCTATACAAGTGCCTTTTTGTCCAATTAAATATACCGTATAAGTTCCCGGTGATAAATATGTTGTATTTCCGTTCAATGGAGGTCCCGTTAAAGTTGTATTCATCGTATCTATAGAACCATTCCCATATATCCAAACAGAATTTGTTCCAATATCTGATGTGTTATTGCAAACAACACTTAAAGGAGAATAACCGGAATTTGGGTTGGGCGTAAACCCTACATTCAAACTACCATTTACAACGGATACAGAATTTACCGAAGCACAGCCTGTTACAGTATTGGTAATAGTAACATAATATGGTCCGGGCGTATTAACATTTATAGAATAACCGCTTGTTGAAGATAATGTTGCACTCCTTGGTCCTGACCAAAAATAAGTAATACCGGTAGATGGTGTGGTTCCTGCGCTAATACTTGTATTGGTATATCCACATGCGATTGTTGCTGTTGGAATAGAAATTGTTGCAGGAGGTGTTGTATTAGAACCAACCAAAACTGTAGTGCATGTTTGGCAACCATTTTGTGTCCATGTGCCACAAAGTGTATATGTACCTGCCTGATAGAATGTTATCGGGTTCTGTGCTGATACAACCGTAGTTGGAGGCGGTGTTAACCACGACCATACCATTATTGCAGAAGCCGGGGTTGGTGTAAATTGTAGGGTTGTTTGGAGATCTTTACAAGTTAACACACTTGGAGTTGCTTTTGCCGTTAATCCCAATGGTTTTATGTCCTGATACATTGTTACGGGATATTTATTGATACACCCGTTTGATAAATTAGTTATTACTACACTATTTGTGGAAATAGTCGTCTGGCTGATATTTGTGGTTGTACATACACTAATCGTATTGCTTGGCACTATTCCCGTACTTGTTTGCCAATTGATATTAACATTGCTCGTAGAAGATGTCCCCGTTAACACGGCGCAAGGATAAAAGCAATTTAATGTTTGAGTAGGAACATTGGAAATAAACCCTGCATTTGGCCTTAGTGTATCCATGCCAACGGTAATAGTTTGACACACAACACAACCTCCGGGTGCCGGATCATAAATACATCCAACATAATTACCAGCTGTATTTACACTAAATGTATTGAGTGTACTCAAAGTGCTACTTCCTGAAGCATTAGTCCAATACGGCATAGGTGCTCCACCTCCTGGAGCTTGTGTGGCATTCACAACTAAAGTTACTGTGTTAGGACTACATTTTATATTATAGTTATTGTTTACTGCTGTAATAGTCATAGTTGGAGCATTTGTACTTTGTGTAACCGCCACTGTTGTTGTATTACTACAACCATTCGCAATATTGGTAGCAACAAAAGTATATATTCCCGCGACACCCGGTGTGCACAGATTTCCTGATAAATATGCAGGACCAGGTTGTATCCATGAATATAAAACATTCAGTGTTGGTGTAGATGTCCCTGTAAATGTTCCTGCCGTTCCATTACATGGAATATTAAGAGTTCCCGGAGAAATACTCACCGTTGGTATCGTGGTATAAATCCCTACAGCAAAAGTATTGGTAGTAACACATCCCGAAATAGGATCTTGCCCATATACTGTATATGTTCCTGGCGATGTTACAGTATAAGATGTTCCTGTGGTAGTAGCCGTCGAAGGAGCTGTCCATGTGTAATTTAAAGATGAGAGCGATTGTGCATTTACTGTAATATTAGGTTGTGCGCAAGTTATTGTGTCATCACTTGATTGAAGAGAGAAACTAACAGATGATGGGCCTGTAATATTTACTGTTGTACTATAATTTGAAACACATCCTGATGAACCATCACTTACTAACACTGTATAGCTTCCTACACATAGATTGGTAGCTAATGCCGCATTTCCGCCTGTAGGAAGCCACGTGTAAGTATAACTTCCTGAACCTCCGCTTGGTGTAATAGATGCCGCCCCCACACAACCTGAACTTCCACAATTAGTATTGGTACTTGTAACACTAGCAGCTATAGGGTTACTACAAGAAAAATAATCAATAAATACACCCGAATCATATACATAATCAATAGCATCTGCAATAGCAATTTTAAAATGATAACTGGAACATGGGCAAACAGAAATAGTTTTTGTAATTGGAGTTGTAAACCCATCATATTGAAGACATGTTCCACCTGTATTGTTTACATAATAAGAACTATTGGTGGTTGCATTTACATTATTAATACTCACAGGTGTTCCTCCGGGTAATGTTGCTACATTCGTATTATTATATCCACCCGGTGTACATGCGGCAGTTGGTCCTGTTATAAAGAATCCGAACACATCATTAAAAGATCCCACATATTCAGGATACTCTTCAGAACCAAAAGAAAACCTAATTGTAATAACAGAACACGTAGGAACCATATCAAACTCCAAAATACAAACATCATTGGTTGCAGTAGGGTCTATAGAAGTTAATTGAGGATCATTATATGTAACGCCCCACGCTACACCCGCTCCGGGAGACGTATTAGGACCTTGCGCCACCGTAGCAGCACCCGTAGTCAATAAGATACCGGAAGAAATTCCCAAACTGCATGCTCCTGATGTTGTAAATGTTCCGTATGCACCCGTAGGGCAATTTAAAGTCGGGCTGCTAACCGTAATTCCTCCTCCAACAAAGCCATTTATTAACTGAGTAAGCGTTACCGTAGGATTTATTGTAATCTGTCCATACGAATGGTTTGCTAATAAATAACTACATAATAAAACACCAATTACTTTTTTCATATACTTTATTTAAAAGAATAAAAGGGGCTTTTTATCCCCCTTTTATTCTTGATTTTTATCTTATCAGAGTAATGTACCCATTTTTTTCGTATGCTT
>JBDHZB010000076.1:0-7670 GCA_039811645.1 Bacteroidia bacterium
CTATGAAAAAAACAATTTCAGCAACAATAGCAGTTGCAAGCATTGCAGCTAATGCACAGACTAATTGGAAAATAGACAATAGTCATTCAAAATCAGGATTTTCAGTTACCCACATGATGGTAAGCGAAGTGGAAGGTCAATTCAAAGTTTATGGCGGAGAAGTAAAATCTAAAACGGAAACAGACTTTACAGATGCCACTATTACTTTTACATTAGATGTAAATAGTATCAATACAGATGATACAAAAAGAGACGACCATTTAAAATCAGTAGATTTTTTTGATGCAACAAAGTATCCGACTATTGTATTTAAAGCAACCTCTATGAAGCCCGGAAAAGCAACAAACGAATATGTTTTATCAGGAGATTTAACGATGAAGGGGGTTACTAAAAAAGTTACATTAAAAGCTGTCGGCAGCGGAAAAACAATGAAAGACCCATGGGGTAATATACGCTATGGATTCAAGGTGTTTGGAGATATTAAAAGAAGTGACTTTGGATTAACATGGAATAAAGTGCTTGAGGGTGGAGGATTACTGGTAAGCGATAAAGTGGAAATAAAATGTAGTATAGAATTGGTAAAACAATAATCTAATTTATTTTCTATTTTTTATTTGTAACCTTTCTTGATTATCGGGTTCTAAAACATTATCATCAATTAATTGTCTAATAATGCTAATAATTTTTTCTTCTGTGAATTTACTTAGGTGTACGCAAATATCGTGAATGGTTAAGTTTTCTTTTTCGGTTAATAATAAAATAATAGCATTTTTAATTTCAGTTGTTTGCAAACTTTGTTTCTTGGTGATGCAGATGTCGCAGTGCCCACATTCTTCGGCATCTGTTTCTCCAAAATAGGTTAGTAAAAATTGTTGTCTGCATATAGTTGTCTGTGTGGCATAATTAACTAAACTATTCAATCTTTCTGCTTTTCGGTCTTTCAGAAAATCATATAATTTTTGATTTATCTTAATATCATTGGAGTTAAGACGATCTTTTAGAAAAATAATTTTTGGTAACCCTGTAATTGGGTGATATGATAAAACGCCAAATTTGTTTAACGCAGTTAATTCATTGATGATATGCTGTTTGCTTCTTCTTAACTTTAGTGCAAGGGCAGATTCATCAATAAAAATATAGTTAGATAAAATACCTCCATAAGTTCTTAAAAGCGTTTTAAGAATTTCTTCATATTCAGGATGGCTAACATAAAAGCGATAGATGTCGGAGTTTTCATAGTTAAACATGCACTTTGAAGGCTCATAGCGCTCATCTTGTATTTCTATATATTCATTTAGTTCTAAGAATTTTAATGCATGCGCTAATGTTATTGGTTTGATATTATATAATTCTGCAATTTTTTTTAAATCAAAAGTCTCTGTTCGCCCCTCTCCTTCACGGATTGGAATTTCATAGAAATTACAGATAGAAATATATGCTTTTTTAATATCATCTATATTAGGGAATTCTTGTTCAAGAATACTATAAGCATTTTCTTTATCGTGTTGTGTAAAAAATAATATTGCATAAGATGTTTTTAAGTCTCTTCCGCCCCTTCCCGCTTCTTGAAAATAACTTTCTATACTGTCACTTAGTTCCCAATTAATAACAAAACGCACATCAGGTTTGTCTATTCCCATTCCAAATGCATTGGTGGCAACCATTACTTGAAATTCATTATTAATAAATTTTTGTTGTTTAATATATTTATCATAACTATGCAAGCCTGCGTGGAAATAATCTGCAGAAATATTTTGTGTATTTAACCAATCGGAAAGTTCTTTTGTTTTGTTCCTGCTTCTTATATATATAATGCCGCTCCCCTTCACTTTATTAATTACTTTTAATGTTCTTTCAAATTTATTTTCTTCATTTAAAACAATATACCTAAGATTTTTTCTGGCAAAAGACATTTTAAATACTTTGGTGTTTTTTAATGCTAATTTTTCTATAATGTCTTTTATAACATCGTTATTGGCACTTGCAGTTAGGGCAATACACGGAATATTTGGATTATATAAGTGCTTTTTTATTTCGGCTATTTTTAGATAGCTTGGTCTGAAATCATAACCCCATTGTGATATACAATGAGCTTCGTCTATTACAAGTAAGCTAATTTTTATATCGTTTAGTATTTTTTGAAAAGATGTTGATTCTAATCTTTCCGGTGATATATATAGAAATTTAAATTCACCATTAATTGCTTTTTGAATAATTAATTCTTGTTCTCGCAGGGGCATAGCAGAGGTAATTGAGGCCGCGGATATTGCTTTCTTTTGAAGGTTAATTACTTGGTCGTTTATTAAAGCGATAAGAGGGGATATGACTAATGTGGCGTGTTCCAATACCATTCCCGGTACCTGAAAACAAATGGATTTTCCGCCTCCCGTTGGCATTAATGCTAATGTGTTATTCCCCGATAGAATAGAAAGTATTATATCTTCTTGCAGTTCTCTGAAATTATCATAACCCCAATACTGCTTCAAAATATTATGAATATCTTCACGGCTAAAACTCAAAAATAAATTTTTTGTAAAAGTAACAAATAGAATGCTATTGATTTTCTTAAATAGATGGAAGAAATTGTTTTTATGGATATTAGTGAATCTCTTTTTGTATTTGCTGATGAGAATGACAATGTATATTTATCACTATGATTATTTTCACGGACTTACATTCTCCGGACTTTTAAAGATATTAATAGGGGGGGCAAGGTTTGATTTAGTAAGTGTTTCTATTGCAAATACACTACTTATATTTTATTTTTTATTGCCAATATCATTTTCCAAATATTCGTGGCTTACTAAGTTAATTTTATATACCAATTTACTTATTAATATTATTTTTCTATTGTTTAATACCATTGATATTCCTTACTTTTCCTTTATACATAAGCGTTCTACTGCTGATATTTTTTATCAAATGGGAGGGCAAACAGATGTAATGAAACAACTTCCGGAATACTTAAAAGATTTTTGGGGTTTAATAATTCTATTCTTTGTATCGTGTTATATCTACTTTTTAGGGTTAAAGAAAATATTTTTCTTTAAAGAAGAATTTCGGTTTACGATTATAATGAAAAATATAATTACTCTACTCTTTCATTTAATATTCTCGGCAGGATTAACAATTCTTGCTATAAGGGGCGGGCTACAAAGAATTCCGCTTGATATTATAGATGCGGGATTCTATGCAGAGTCTAATTATACTGCTTTGGTTTTGAATACACCATTCTCAATTATTAAATCTTTTGAGCAAAACAAACTGAAAGAATATTCCTTTTATTCGGATAAAGAAATAATTAAGAGTTTAAAATTAGTGAAAACACCACAAAATGAACCATTCACTAAACGGAATATTGTAGTAATTATTTTAGAGAGTTTTTCAAAAGAATATACTAAATTAGGACAAACAAAGAGTTTTACACCCTTTTTGGACAGCTTGATGCAGCATTCTATTGTTTTTGAAAATGCGTGGGCAAATGGCACCAAATCTATTGAAGGAATTCCTGCTATTATTGCTTCTGTGCCAAGTTTTATGGAAAATCCTTTTATTAACTCCTTATATTGTAATAATTATTATGAATCATTGGCTAATTTATTAAAGCGGGAAAAATATTACACAGCGTTTTTTCATGGAGGTATCAATGGCACTATGAACTTTGATGCATTTGCAAAACAAACCGGGTTTAATGAATATATAGGAAAAAATGAATATCCGAATAATATGGATTTTGATGGGTTTTGGGGCATTTGGGATGAGCCATTTTTACAATATACTTGTCAAAAAATCTCAAAGTATAAGGAGCCGTTTTTTGTCTCTGTTTTTACATTAAGTTCGCATCACCCATTTAAAGTGCCTCATCAATATGAAAGTATTTTGCCAAAAGGAGAGTTGCCGATTCAGCAGTGTATTGCTTATACTGATTATGCATTAAAAAAATTTTTTGATAGCGCAAAAGAACAAAAATGGTATAACAATACATTGTTTGTAATTACAGCAGACCATACAGGATTGTCACAAAACCCATACTACTCAAGTATTGCAGGAAGATATCAAATTCCGTTGTTATTCTTTGATGTAAAAATGAATAAGCAGCAGGTTGAAAAAAGTGTTATTCAACAAATAGATATTATGCCAACAGTTTTAAGCATGATTCATTATCCGCATCGCTACTTTTCATTTGGCAGTGATTATTTTAATGAAACAACACATACCGCAATGATTTATGAAACAGGACAGTATTATTTAGTTACAGATTCATTATTTATATCCTTTATTAATTTTACTGAAAATAAATCGTGGCATTACCAAAATAATACATTAATAGAAGTCCCTATAACCAATACAAATCAGATGCTTAACAATGTACTAAAGATGAAAGTACAAGCATATAATAATAGGTTAATTAAGAATGATATTCTAAGCATCTTGAAGTAAGAGAGATTTAAATAATTAGCTGTTTATATTTTTTAGTCCGTTTATGCATCTTGTAACAAATATTAGCCTTTGATACCCAATAGAAGCAACAAGAAATTCATATTCTTTAGTAAAAAAAATACTTTTGCGAGTAGTACTTTATTTTCGTATTATTGCAACAAACAAGGAAAAGATTATTAAATAACTTTTCAATGAAATCTTAAATTAAAAACTTTTTAGTTATGAAAACATTTGAATGTAAAAGAATTATAGTAGCTATTGACTTCTCTGAAATTTCAATGAAAGCAGCAAAGCAAGCAGCCTTAATTGCCAAAAAGAATAATGCTATTTTGCATTTGGTACATGTGGTAGATAAACATTATGAATCATTTGCCATTATTGACCCTCTCTTTTTCTCAAAAGATTTTTATACTAATATTGCGGATAAGGCTACTGTAAAAATAGCAACACTTGCAGAAGATTTACAGAAAGAATTCGGAATTAAAACATATACGCATGTTACAGTAGGATCTATTTCTGAAGATGTTTTAAAGTCGGCAAAAGAATTACATGCTGATATAATAGTTATGGGAACACACGGATACAAACCCATTGAAAGTTTAATTATTGGCAGTAATGCTTATCGTGTGTTATCTAAATCAAAGAAACCGGTATTGGTATTAAGTGAAAAATCAACAGAAAGTAATATCCAAAAAATACTCATGCCTATTGGCACTAGCATTGTTAGTAGATATAAAGTAGATTATACACTATCTTTAGCTCATAAGTTTAATGCTAAAGTATCTGTATTGCTTATTATTGGAGATGATGAGCAAGATGAACTTTCTAAAATGAAAGTTGTTTTAAAACAAATTGAAAAAGAAGCGGAAAAATATAATGTGCAGATTGAATCGTTTATTAAAGATAAAGTAAATAATGGAGTAAGAACAATAATTGACTTTCTAAAAGATAATAAAAACGATATGGTGGTACTAATGGACGAGGGAGACGCACAAGAAACCGGCATCTTTTGGGGAGTAGTGTCTCAACAAATTTTACACCACGCACCCGTTCCACTGCTTTCTATCTATCCCGAACACATAGGGCTTTCTCCTGATTCAGGATTGTCTGCAGCTACAGGTATTTAAGTTCTAAATATTTTTCCTTTCACCAAATATGGAGGTGCCTATTCGAATAAGTGTGCTTCCACATTCGATGGCAATTGAATAATCTCCGGACATTCCTATACTAAGAATTTGACAATCTATATTTTGTTTTAAAGTCGTATTTTTTATTTTATCAAACAAAGTACGGATATATTTAAATTCCTTTTCAATTTGACTTTTATTATTGGTAAACGATGCCATACCCATTAATCCTTTGATACAGACGTGTTTATATGTATCTAATTCCGATGATTTTATGAGGTTAAACAACTCGTCTTCATTACACCCAAACTTTGTTTCTTCTTGTGCTATATACATTTGAATGAGACAATTAATAATTCTGTTGTTTTTACTGCCCTGTTTGTCTATTTCTTTTAGTAATTTTAAATTATCTACACTATGAATTAGGTGTACGAACGGTGCAATATATTTTACTTTATTAGATTGTAAATGTCCTATAAAGTGCCATTTAATGTCCTTTGGCAATTGTTCATACTTGTTGCATAATTCTTGCACATAATTTTCCCCAAAATCTCTGTGTCCCGCTTCGTATGAGGCTTTTATTGATTCAATAGATTGAAATTTTGAAACAGCTACAAGTGTAACGTGTTTCGGAATGGCATCTTTGATAGATTTTATTTTTTCTTTAATAAGAACATCATTCATAACTAATATGCTCTCGTGTTTTTCCCTTCATAATAGTTTATAAACGATTGATTAGCAACTTTGTTTCCACCGGCTGTAGGATAGTTGCCTGTAAAATACCAGTCTCCCAAATGATTAGGACACGCTTGGTGTAGATTGTTTACTGTTTGGTAAATAATTTGTAATTCTGCTTTTAAATCCTCCGGTTTTACCAATTGAGCAATTTTATTGGAAAGTTGTTCGTCGGAAAAGCATTTGTAAATATCCTGAATCACATTCCTTTGTTCTTCCTTTTGTTTTTTTATTTCTTCTTTGGCTAAGTTGTAAGTGTCTTTTATAAGAGACTCTTTACCCGTTTCTTTCAGAAGCCCTATAGCAGCCTGAAAGGCAACAAAGTGCCCTAAGATAGACATATCTATTCCATAACAATCAGGATAGCGAATTTGTGGAGCAGAGGAAACAATGATGATTTTTTTTGGTGAAAGTTTATCTAGTGTTTTTAATATATTTTTTTTAAGAGTGGTTCCTCTTACAATGCTATCATCTAATACAACTAACGTATCGCTTTTTTTTACCTCGCCGTATGTAACATCATATCCAAGGTTAACAAGTGCATCTCGATTTTCATCATCGGTAATAAATGTTCTTTGTTTCGCATCTTTCCAAACAATTTTTCCTACTCTTGGTCTAATAGACAAAATGTCTTTAATTTCTGATTTTGGATTATTTTTAATGTGAAGGTATTTATCTTCATTTAATAAATTTTCTAATCCATCTATTAGCCCGCCAAATGCAACTTCTGCGGTATTTGGAATGTAAGAAAAAACAGTATTTGCTAAATCTTTGTTAATTGTTTTATAAATTGAATCAGATAATAATTCACCTAATTTTTTTCTTTCCTGATAAATATTTAAATCATTTCCTCTGGAAAAATATATTCTTTCAAATGAACATTGTGTGATTGTTTCTGCTTTTGGCAAAATAGGCTTTTCAAAAATCTGCCCGTTTGCTTTAATAATTAATGCACTTCCCGGTTCTATTTCTTTTACAGATTCATAAGGCGCATTAAAAACAGTTTGAATAACGGGTCTTTCGCTAGCAGCTACTACAAATTCATTGTCTGCATAATAAAAAACAGGTCTTATACCATGCGGGTCACGTATAATAAAAGTATCGCCATGCCCTACAATGCCTGCCATAGCATACCCACCGTCCCATCTTTTACTACTTTCTTGTAGTACAGACGCTAAGTCAATTTCTTCTTGTATTTTATGAGATATTTGTTCATTACTTAGTCCTTTGTCTTTATATAATTTCAACATACGTTCGTTTTCTTTATCAATAAAGTGTCCGATTTTCTCCATTACTGTAACTGTATCGTTTTTTTGATTTGGATGTTGTCCTAACTCAACTAAATGTTGTATCAATTCATCAACATTA
>JBDHZB010000077.1:0-7467 GCA_039811645.1 Bacteroidia bacterium
TATAAGAAAGCGTTACCCCTTTTGTACCAAACCCTATTTTTTCTGCAGCTTCTGCAATACCCAGCAATGAAACACCTTCTTTGCTTATCTGTGTATATAGACGCAATGATTCTAAACTTACAGAACGACCATAATACTTTGCCACCATTCGAAGACAGGTAGGACCACAGTCCATGGCATCGTGCTGTTTGTAGAAGGGGAATGGTTTCATGTAATAAGGGAGAAGTTACTCTCTTTGAATGTATAAAGTATATTTCTGAGAGATTGTGTCAAAGTCTTTTTCTAAAAAGTTAAATTATTTTTCAAAACTTTGTTTCCGAATTTGCTACCTGCTTCTGTAAAAAAAATTTTAATTTTTCAACAGCTTCATCTCCAATCTCATTAAATAAAACCTGATTTTCTTTATCAACTACCAAAATTGTTGGAAAACTCTTTATATCAAAAATCTTTCTTAAGCAGGTGTCCGAATAGCAATCAATATTTTCAAAATATGTGTTTTTGCTTAGTGCATATTTTGAATAAAACCGAATAGCTGCAAGCCTGTCCTTTTCGTTTAGCACTGTTATAAAATCTATTTTTTTTGAGTAAGTTTTTTCAATTTCTTTCATTTCCGGAATTATTTTTATGCAGGGCTTACACCATGAGCCGGAAAACTCTATTACTGTAAAAGCCTTTCTGCCTACTTCTATTTTAGAATATTTTTTATTGGCTATTTTGTAATAGGAGTATTTGGTGAGGTCGGGTAGAGGTCGATGAAATGTATTACTATCAGGAGTCTGAATTGTAAAAGTAAGTTCAGATTTTTTGAAATCTAATGAATCCAAAATAATCTCTGCATCTAAGAATTTTATACCTGTCTTTTTTGCCAATAACATTTCTGTAATGCCTCCATAAGATACAAATCCATTTTGATGTGGATGGTTGAGAACAGTTACTGTGGATATACTGTATCTCGATTTTTTAAGCGGATAAAATTTATAAATGAATGGATCAGGATTAATTTTTATCCAATATTTATTCCCTTTATAAACAAAACTATCGGAAATATAATAGCCGATAGAATACCTTGCCAGTTGAAATTGTTTTAATCCACTAATATCTGATGTGTCCTTAAAGTTATCATTACTGCCTGATGACGGACAAAATTTCAAATCCATAGAAGAGAAGGTGATTTGATTATACTCCTGTATTATTTTGATAGAATCTATGTGAACAACTGGGATTGCATTTCTGAATTCAAAATCACTTTTGAAATGATTGAGCATGCTCAATTTATAAACGGAATCATCAGTAAATACATTATTTCTATTTCTGTCTGCTACCATTATTAAGTCAGGTTTTATATAACCTACCAGCAATGATATTGAATCATATTTCGAAGGATTCTGTTTTGCTTGAATTTCGTATTTATAAATGGAGTAATCTTTTATACGACTACCATCTATAAGTTGATGAATGAAATTATTTTTGGTTTCATTTATTTTATTTGAACTGATTATTAAAAATGATGGATCGGTAAGTGAATTATATACTTTATGGATAGAGATAGTTTTTTTTTGCCCCCAAAGAAATACAGGAAAGTAAATTATTAGATTTAAAATAAGCATTGGTTTCAAATATCTGTTCTTCATTTTACACTAATTTTAATATTTTTACTAAAGGGTGGCTAATCCTTTTTTGAAATTCAGAAAATGGAAATAGCCAACCCTTTTGTTATTTACTAATCTTGCCAGGGATGTGGTACATTACACTCATGTAATGCTACTACGCCTGTTGATGTGTTAGCACATTGTAAAGCATTTCCGTATTGTCCACCTAGATTGATACAACTCCAATTGGAATTTAATGAGATACATACAACTTCATGGGTTGGTGATTGGTGTTGGGGATTTATGTAGTCATCACATCCTCCACAATAGGTTGTGTTACCACCATCTGCCACTCCACCCATCAATTTTTTCATTTCGTTTCTTTCTAACTTTCTCATGTTGTAAAATTTTAATGTTAAATATTGGCTTTGGTTTTACAATAGGTACAAAGCCATTGTGCCTGTAAGAACTGCTACCCGGCCTTGCAGCAGTGGCCACTGCTACAGCAACGCACCGGGGTTGTTTTGCTGCGTTGAGGGCAAAACTTCTTATATATAGTATTATTGTTCCAGTTCATAAACGGCAATTTCCACAAAATCCATCCAGTTATAAAGCTCCGGTAATCTTCGGCCATTAACAAACAAAGTAGGCGTAGCACTGATAGCTGCCTCTTTACTCCATGCTATTTGATGCTCAATGGCCTTACTTATATCTGCCTCATTGGGGGTGTACCGTTCATTAAATTTATCAATGGACATTAACTGATACCAACCCCTTATCGCTTCTAATGGTTTTTGAATGGCGGCTTGTATAATTTTTGTTGCTGCATTGGTCTTTTTGTCCTTTATATCAATGCTGCTAAGTGCAAAACGGATGGCTATAAAAAATTTATCCGGATGTTGCTCATACAATTTTTCAATAGCATGATGTGCTTTGGCGCAAGGGTTACAATAAGGATTACAAGCGATTACTAACTGCAGCAGCGCAGCTGGATTACCAAACCGTATGGCTTCATCCACACTAGGAAGATTGTTTTTATTAAACTCCTGTTTGTCCAACAAGGCTTTAAATATTTTGGGATTTCTTCTCAGCCTTGTAGCTTTTATTTCATTAGAAAGCGACTCATGGCTTTGTTGAAACAATGATTTTAATAACTGCCAGGCGGCTATAGTAAATACTGTGATTCCCAGAAATAACAGGATAGAAAGATACTCAGGAAACTGTAATCCGTGCTTCTGAGCCAGATAAAAACTAATTATTCCGCTCAAAAGCAATACTAATAATACACCTAGGCATAACATACACCATTGCTTTAAAACCCGCCACTGATAGTATATTGAGTATAGGGGAAATAAAAGACCGGCCAGAGAAATGATGTAAAAGAAGTTAATGGCTTGGCCTGTTAACCGGCAAATAAGTAGAAAGAGTAGTGAGCTCGAAAAATAAACCATCCCCACATCGCCCCAGGTAAGCCAGTTAAACAGTTTGGCACCTTTTGAGAATAATACACTTTCGCATCGGCTGTGCTTTGCCAAGCTACATATTTTATCACTAACGCTGTTTTGTATGCCCAGTTCTTTTTGAGCTATGAGCCAGCTAATATATACTCCTATCAGGCTCAATGCAATAAATAAAAAGCTGGTGATACTGTTTGTATATAGAGCAAACCCAAGTATGCCTCCGGCAAACAAGAGTACCGCAATTGTGCTGAAATTTTTATTAAGTCTTTCTTTTTTGTACAGTTTATCATGTGCTGCATTGCCATATTTTTCCGGCCTGTCTACAAACATTACATTACCACTCCAGTATTTATCAAAATCCTTTACTTTTTTTTCTGCATCCTTTACATTTTTGAAATATCTTATATCACCACCGCCTAAATTCAGATGAGCAAGAAATGGTCTATTTTCTTTGATAAGTTCATCTTTTGTACCTGTACATGCGTAGGCATTTATTCCTAGTTCTTCAAGGCAATCTTTAATTGCAATCAGAGATGGATAATCCGGGTGGGATTGTATTTGAAGGGTTAGATATTTGTCACAGACAGGCAGGCCTAATTCTGCAAATATTTTTTTGATTTGATTTATCATTTTTTTAAGGTGATATAAAAATTATTTGTGAAAAATTTCTTGTAAATTTTTTTGTAACTCGGGGATGGCAGTTTCCGAAACTCCTTTGTACATTATATTTCCATTCCTGTCAAGAAGAAAAAAGGCAGGATAAGCGTTAACCGTAAATTTGTCTTTTAAGTAGTTTGGCCTTTGTTGATCAAGCTCCTCATATAAAAATTGCCATTTGACTGGATGCTCCCTGTAATAATTTTTTGCTTCTAACAGACTATTTTCATTTGCAATTGTTATAAACTCTACCTGTCGCCCATATCTAGAATAAAGCAAATCCACATCATCCATTACATCTCGGCATGGTTTACACCAGGAGCCGGTAAAGAAAAGTAATCTGATTTTGTCTGTCTTTTTTAACAAAATTGTCTTCATGCTTTTTACAGAAAAACCAATTATACTATCAATTTTAATAATAGAATTGATAGTTTCGACATTGTCTTTTATAAGAACATCAATATAGTCTTTCTTTAACGAAATATCCAGAAAGCATAGACTTTTCCCTGAAATATTCACCTCGCCACCAATTCGTATCCATTTAAGAATTTCAGCAAGAGATGTTCTTATTATTAGTGAATCTTTAATTTTTTCTTTTTTATAAATTGCTATTCTATGAATCCAAAATGTAGAAGAATCTGTTATGTTCTTATAAAAAGGAAGCATTGTTGGGTATATTTCTAAATTAATTACATAAGGCTCATTATTGATTGATAAATCGCTACTGAGATACTGATATGTAAAAATCTGGAGATCAAAATCACCTTTGTAGTTAACAACTTCTTTCTTTGATTTAAAATGTTTATAACCCGAAGTCGGAAATAAAACAGGTCTTATTTTTAAACATAATGGCGTTTTTAAGGAATCTTCCGTATCAAATAAATTATCAAACTTAATTTCTGGCCAAGCTTTTATATAGTCGCTTCTTTTTTCAAAATACTTGTCTGTATTTAATATATAAATACTATCATCTTTAAACCCATTCTTTGAATTTACATCAGCAATCATAAATAAATTTCCATTGGAAAGTTTTCCTCCCATTAGATCAATAAAGACTTTGTTGCCAGTAGTTGAATCAACTTTTATATTTAATCTTACACTTTGATATCGGGTTACAATTTCTCCGTTTTTGAGTATTAAAACCGTATCTTTTGCTTTATAAAATGGAAACGATTGTGAATTATATTTTCCAAGTTCGAAGTAATCATCTTTGAGTTTTAATTTCAAATGTAGTTTCGTTTGAGAAAATAAAAATGCGCTAATAAAAGATAATATAATACTAAAATAATACTTCATAAAAGTACTCAAATAAATAAGGAGGTTGTAAAACCTCCTTTAAGATAAAATGTGATTAATACGGAACTGATGTTGCATGACACCCGGTTTCCCCTGCACAGCAAAATGTAGTCCATGTATATTCTTCTGATTCATTAGCGTTTTTGCATTGCAAACCGTAGTAGTCAATATAGTCGCAATTCCATCCATTTGGAGATGCCATGCAAGTGACATCACCAGGCCCACAAATCACGCAAACATTTGAACCACCACCACCTCCAGCCGGTAAGCCACCCATCAATTTTTTCATTTCGTTTCTTTCTAACTTTCTCATGTTATAAAATTTTAATGTTAAGAATTGGCTTTGTTTTTACAATAGGTACAAAGCCATTGTACCTGTAAGAACTGCTACCCGGCCTTGCAGCAGTGGCCACTGCTACAGCAACGCACCGGGGTTGTTTTGCTGCGTTGAGGGCAAAACTTCGTTACGCTCAGTCCCATTGCTGGCACCTCGGTTTATTTCTTTTCACTGTCACAGACAGTTGATAATGAAGTAAAAAAGTTCAAACCCCCGGGTAGCTAAAATGCTAACGGTGTGCCCGATTGCATCATCTACTTATTGGGGCACTTGCGGAGCCTTGAGAATAGAGTCAGCAAAAGGAACACACCGTTTACCAGTGTGTTCACTTAAGCACCTCCTCTTCTCTTTTGAAAATTCGCAAGTTTTCAATAAAGGGAGTATCTTAAATTACTTACGTCAATATTTTATCTGCTGAAATTAGAAAAACTTTTGAATAAAAAAATTATTTTGCAAAAAAATATTTGTGAAAACAGCACTTGCGGGCTTTTTGCTGCTCTGGGTTGGCCAGTGCAGCGGACAGACATTTACACTTACTGATGTAATTGAAATTGCAAAATCTAAAAGTTTTACAAGTATATCTGCCAATAATAATCTTAAACTGGCAAAGCTCAAATTCCAAAGCTTTAAATTGGCCAGCAGACCCTTCCTCTCGTTCAATGCCAATATACCCGCTTATAATAAAGATAATTATGCTGTAACGCAGCCAGATGGCAGTATCAAATTTTTGCCGAGAAGTCAAAATTTTAGTAATGCCGGATTTGCCTTTTCACAGCCGTTGCTTTTTAGCAATGGCAGCATCTCTGCGAATACCGACCTTTATCGTTTCGATAATTTTACGGACCACAGCAAACAATATTACGGAACACCTGTTTTTGTAAGTCTTGTACAACCGCTTTTTAAATATAGCGATTATAAATGGAACAAGAGAATAGCTCCACTTCGCTTAATGGAGGAAAAGCAATCCTATATTTCATCTAATTATATGTTAGCGTACGATGTTTGTAAGTTATTTTTTAGCGTAATAACCGCACAGGAAGATGAAAAACTTGCAACTTCTAATTTAGAATCAGGTAATACCAATCTTGCAATAGAAAAAAGGAGGGTACAACTTGGCGTATCCACAGAAGATAAAGTGTTTGCTTTAGAGATGCAGCAAATTAAGAATGAACAACAACTTACTTTAGCTTTATTCAACAAGAGACAGGCTTTTGTTGAATTGTTTTCATATTTAAATGTTAATGATTCCGTTAAAATGAATCTTCGATTGCCGGAGAATCTACCGGAAGCTTTGTCTTTGAAAGATGTTTTAGTTGAAAAAGCAAAACAAAATATGCCTCAATACATTTCATTTCAAATAAGAAGCTTAGAGGCTGCAGCGAAACTTGATCAGATTAAAAAAGAAGGAAAACAAATTGACCTAATGGCAAGCTTTGGCCTCAATAACACTGCTACAAACATATCATCAGTCTATATAAGCCCACAAAGCCAACAACGCTTTACTATTGGATTTAATATTCCTATTACTGACTGGGGGAAAAGGAGAAACAGTTTTGCAATTGCAAGACTCGAACAAGAGCAAACAGCAATAAACATTAAGCAAGAAGAAGAAAAACTTTTGTTGGAGATCAGGTTTATTGCAGATAAATTAGCTATCTTAAAAAATAATATCAATCAGTCCCTTTCATTGGATACTTTATCTCAAAAAAGATTTGCGATCACCAATCGGCTCTTTCAATCGGGCAAGGTGAGCCTTTTTGAATTACAGGCTTCGCAAATTGAGAAAGATAATTCAAGGAGAAATTATATTGCAGCACTTCAAGAGTTTTGGGAAAACTGGTATTTGTTGAAAGCAAAAACTTTATTAAGTTTTTGAATGTAAATGAAGTTTGAATTAGAAACTAAAATTCTTTCACCATTTTTCTAGAGGATAGTTTTTAGTAATCTAAATATCAACAGTTTGAAATGTGGTAGATTATTCCATTGCGAAAAAAAACACAGAAATATAAGCGGAGACTGAGGGATTCGAACCCTCGATACCCTTTTGAGGTATACACACTTTCCAGGCGTGCTCCTTCAACCACTCGGACAAGTCTCCAATTACAAAGGGCGCAAAAATAAGGATAAG
>JBDHZB010000078.1:0-7416 GCA_039811645.1 Bacteroidia bacterium
GAAACGTTGAAATCGACACGAAGCAAAACTTTTTTATTGGAAAGTTCTGTTTGATCGATATAGGTGATGTCTTCTTGCATAAGTTTTTAGATATATTGTGCAATTTTTTCAACCATATCTTCCTGTTTCCCTTCTTGACGAACTTGTTCGCGTGCAATTTCAAGTTCTCTGTCTAGCACACTTTGTGGAACATCAGATTTGTCAATAGATACGGGAGCCATAGCTGCAGCTTGCATTGCAATATTTTTAGCAGCCTCTGCATTAATATTTTTACTAAAACCTAAAATAACCGCCAATCTGTTACCGGGGTGAATGTAAGAAATAGTATAAGGAGCATCAATGGAAGCATAAAATCCTACTTCTATTTTTTCTCCAATTTTAGCAACTTGTTCCAATAATTTATCGCTGATACTAATATCAGAATTATACGGTAATTTTTTTAATCCTTCTGCATCAGCAGGAGTTTTATTTATGGCAATATTTGCTATTTCATCTACAAAGTTAATGAAGTCTTGATTTTTTGCTACAAAGTCCGTTTCGCAGTTAATAGATAACAGTACTGCTTTGTTATCTTTTACTTTTGCAAGCACCACACCTTCTTTAGCGTCTCTATCTTGCCTGTTGGCTGCTATTTTAGCACCTTTTTTTCTTAGAAAGTCAATTGCTTTTTCAAAATCACCATTGCTTTCTTCCAGTGCTTTTTTGCAGTCCATCATTCCTGCACCGGTTTGTTGGCGTAATTTATTTATTTCAGTTGCTGTAATAGCCATACAATAATTATTTTTTATTAGTAGATGTTCTTTTTCTTGCTCTTGGCTTTCTTCCACCTTTTTCAGTATCTTCTTCTGTATCTGCTAATTCATACTTTTTATCGGTAGTATCAGTTTCGCCATCAAAATCTTTTGCGTGTTTTTCGTGTGTGTCTGAAGCATCTTTATCTTTTAGTCCTTCTGCAATAGCTTCACAAACCGCAGTTAAAATTACATTAAGAGAAGATGCTGCATCATCGTTAGCAGGGATAGGGTGATTTACTTCATTCGGATTAGAGTTGGTATCTACAATTGCAAATGTAGGAATGTTCAGTCTTTTAGCTTCTTTTACTACAATGTGTTCTTTTACGATATCTATGATAAAAATAGCAGATGGTAATCTGTTCATATCTGCGATAGAGCCGAATTGTTTTTCTAATTTTGCTTTTTCGCGTGATAGTAATAATCTCTCTTTTTTTGCAATTTTTTCAAATGTTCCGTCTGTTGACATTTTTTCAATTTGTGTCATGCGACGAATAGAACGACGAATGGTTGCAAAATTAGTTAATAAACCACCGGGCCATCTTTCTACTACATAAGGCATACCAAGAGGTTTTACCTTTTGTTCAATAATTTCTTTAGCTTGTTTTTTTGTAGCTACAAATAATATTTTTTTATTTGACTTAGCAATGCTTTTTAGAATGTTGCAAGATTCTTCAAGTTTTGCAAGTGTTTTATTAAGGTCTATAATGTGAATACCATTTTTTTCACCATAAATAAAGGGAGAAAAGGCAGGGTTCCATCTTCTTTTTAGGTGACCAAAGTGTACACCTGCATCCAAAAGTTGATCAAAGGTAATTTCAGACATTTTTGCTGTATTTTTAATAATGTTATTAGATTAACGTTTAGTAAATTGGAATCTTTTACGCGCTTTTTTGCGTCCAAATTTCTTTCTTTCCACCATACGAGGATCTCTGGTTAAAAGTCCTTCGTGTTTTAGTGCCGGTCTTAGTTCGGCATCCTTTGCAATAATAGCTTTTGAAATAGCTAATCTTAATGCTTGTGATTGTCCGGTTAAGCCACCGCCTTGAATATTGGCGTAAATATCGTATTTTGAGTTATCGAAGTTAGATACTTTAAATGGTTGCACTACATAGTATTGCAATGTAGGAGTAGGAAAGTATTTTTTATAATCACGATTATCGTTGATGATAATTTTTCCTGTACCTTTTTTAAGGTAAAGGCGGGCGATTGATGTTTTGCGTTTGCCGGTTGTAATAATTACATCCATATTTATTATGCTTTTACAGTATTAATATCTATTATTTTTGGGTTTTGTCCTTGGTGAGGATGGTCGGTTCCGGAATAAATAAACACATTAGTATTTAATTTTCTTCCTAAACGATTTTTAGGTAACATACCGTGAATGGCTAATGTTAGTATTTCAGAAGGTCTTTTTTTCATCCAAGCAGCAGGTGTCATAAACCTTTGTCCTCCGGGATAACCGGTATAGCGAATGTATTCTTTTTCAAGAAATTTCTTTCCTGTAAAGCGCACTTTCTCGGCATTGATGATGATAACATTACAGCCGGTATCTACATGCGGCGTGTATGAGGGAGAATGTTTACCTCTTACTAAATAAGCAACTTTAGATGCAAATCTTCCAACTACTTGGTTGGTAGCATCTACAATTACCCACTCTTTTTGGGCGGTTGCTTTATTCAAATACTTCGTTTTATAACTTAATGTATCCACTTTATTTTTTTTAAGGGCTGCAAAGGTAAATAAGTTTTTATTTAATACCAAATCTTTTTTTTATTTTAATCTATAATACTAATTAGGTAGCCCAAAATGACTTGTTTTTTTGCATGATTTATGTTAAGTGGCATTTTTATCATTCAGGTACATCATCTATACCAATTCACAAGTTCAATATCTTTTGCATTTTAATGAACATATATGGGGATATAGCCCAGCGAACTTCAAATGTCATGTGACTTGCGTTAAGTTCTTTATATTCATATTGAAAATTATATTTGTCAAGAAGTTTACAATACTGTCTATGCTCAGTAATTAAAAAATCAAATTCGTCATGATCACCAATAGCCATTAGAATATAAGGCTTTTCTGAGCTATTGAAGTGTTTTGTAAGTGAGTAAATATTTGAGTTTTTAGCAGTGATAGAATTGGTATCTCCAAACGAATAAGAAATGGAATTCATCACTAATTTCATTAAAGGGGATACCGGTATTCCTGTGAAAGGTGCATTTATCGCACCACTTAGGTCGGCTATAAATTTAAATCTCTCCGGGTTTTTTAGACCTATCAGTAATGCACCATAGCCACCCATTGAGTATCCTCCAATTGCTTGCTTTGTTTTATATGTCTTGAATTTACTATCTATATAACTAAACAACTCTTTTGTCATAAAATTTTCGTATTGATTCTTAGGATTTGAAGCGGAATTAACATACCAACAAGTATCTGCGCTTGGAGTAACAACAATAAATGGTCTATCGTTGAGAGATGCCAACAGATTTATATCTGCGAATAAATTGTTATCCCCTCCCCATGAATGAAGAAAATAAAAGACCGAATATGTTTTATTAGGATCATAGTTTTTGGGTAGAATGATTGTGGTCGGTATTTTTCTACTCAGAATTTTAGAATTAATTGTGTCAACGATAATAGTCTGACCGATAACGATCCTTGAAAGGACTATGAGTAATAATGTCAGGTTACTTAATTTCATAGGTATTGTTTTTTTTGTTTTTATAAAGGGTTCGGGCTTGGCGTTGGTGGGACAATCAAAGCACTTCCGTTCGACAAATATACAAAAGTTGATAGAAGTACACAAGTTCAATTTTGTATCTCTTAGCCCGCCTGACGCAAAACTGCTTGTTGTGCGGTCGGCTTTTATTTGGTTTATTGCAAAAGTATTTGCTCAATTCCTTCGCTCACTTTTTTCAGAAGTTCGCTTGTTTTGTCTAATTCGTAAATCCCTGCCGTTTCATTATACGCATTATCGTTTTGTAAAAAGTTGCCTAATGTGAAAGTTTACGCTTTGTAAAAGGCTCCAGCGTTATGATAAAGCTTTTTTGTTTATTAAGCTAATTATTAAGCAGATGTAAATATCGCGTCAAACGCTGATTTTTGTTTTATGTAAAGTAAATCATCCGTCCCTCTGACTTGCCCAACAAAATTTATATAGCCTTTAAGCCTATCGATGAACTTAGCCTTATATTGAGCATCAACGTTGCCTTGCAAATTGAAGTGTTTTTGTGTAGCCTTGTCAATGCCATTCACTGTAAAGTCGTGGAGCATTGCCCTGATTTTTTTTAAAAGCTTTCTGTCCACGTTTACTTTTTTGTTTACCGTTAAACCTGTTACCGTTTGCTTTCGATTGGCTGTTTTCAAACGAAGTTTTTTTTCGTTAATCTCAAAATTATTGTTCTTAATCAGATTGATAATGTTAAGGATTGTGTCGTTTGAAATTTTGGTGTCTGACGAGAAAGTTAAATCGTCTGCGTAACGTGTATAAACCAATTCGTTCATATCGGCAAATTTTTTCAAATCATTGTCTAGCTGAATACAAACAAAGTTTGAAATTACAGGAGAAGCCGGCGAGCCAATTGGAAGTTTACCTTCATAAGTTGTCAGCAATGTTAGAGCAGTTGCAATTTGTTCATTAAAACCAAAATATTTGGAAGCAAAAATTTGTTTTACCCGCATTGATAAAATACTTGGAAAAAAATCTTTTAGGTCGATATTCAATACATATTTTTTTCCTATATGCATTTTGGCATTTTCTAAAATATTACAATGTGTTCCTAAATAATGCGGATTTACCACGAAGCCATGAACTTCATCCGGTTTTATCATCAAGTAGTAAGCCTGTAAAAAATAATTTAAGTGTTTTTGAATTTCCTTTAGCTTTTTTTGGGGTGCAAAAATTTGTCTTTTCCCGCCTTTCTTTTTTCTGATTGTATAATTTTTATAAGTAGGGTTATTCATCAATTCTTCTAGTTGAAGAATTGGTGTTGTGAAGAATTTGCAAAGCTCCACCGGTGTTTCAATTGTAAGCAGAAACATGGCATTTAATTCGTGCTTTTGAAAATTTTCTAAGGCTTTTGCTAATGGATAAGAATTTGATTTCCGATAATGATAATTTCGAATTTTACTTCTATTAGCTTTAGTGAAAGATAGTATTTTTTCTGTTATTAGCATAGGTTAAGAAAAAAAGAGCCGTTGCAAATTATCTTTAGATAAGGGTGCTGTTTATGCGAGGCGAAACGAAGTGAGCATCGTATAAACAGCGAGATTCCATCCACTTACTTTTACATGGGTTGCAGGAACACAACCTCAAAGTCTTACTGTTTGACTTCATAATTTTTAAAACAACGGCTCAATTTTTTAGTTTAAAATGGCTATATATCTTCGTCTAAATCGTATTCATCTCTAAATGTTTCATGTATTGGATTTATAGTAGTTATTTCATCTAATCTATTCGCTGAAAATGAAAAATCATGTTTGTAACTATCTAAATTCCGATAGTTGGTAAATTCTGCATCTCTTAACAGTCTAATTGTTCCTAATTTCCCGTTTCTGTTTTTTGCCATGATAAGTTCTGTTACGTATGCTGTGCTGTAATTTTCTGCAGTATATTCAATATCATAATATTCGGGGCGATAAATAAAAATCACTTTATCAGCGTCTTGTTCAATAGCTCCGCTTTCTCTCAAGTCAGAAAGTTGTGGACGTTTTGAATGAGCTCTGCTTTCTACGGCTCTGCTTAACTGACTTGTGGCAATAACACAAACATTAAAGTCTTTAGCTATATTTTTTAACTCTCGGCTTATATAGCTGACTTCAAGTTCACGCTTGTTATGATATTTGCTTGAGCTCATCATTTGTATGTAATCAACAAAAATCACTTTCACGTTTTTTTCTTCAATCATCTTTTGACAATGCGTTTTGAAAGCAGAAATAGAATTATTAAAACTATCATTAATAAATATCTTGCGTTGACTAAACTCTTTTTCAACGAATAATACTAAATCTTTATCTATATTATTAGGTTTGTGCTGCCAAAGATTGGTCATTGGGATACATGAAAGCGAAGATATAAAACGATTGGTTAATAAATAGCTAGATAGGTCAAAGGTAAAATATAGTATAGGTGTTCCAATGGATATATTCAGCGAAAGATTTATTAATAGTTGAGTTTTGCCCATTGCCGGTCTGCCACCAATAACAATAAATTCACCTAATCCAAAACCACCAAAAGTACTGTCAAAATCATAAAACCCGCTGTAGATAATATTTGCCTGTGTTGTTCCGTTTAGTTGAATTAAACTTTCGGAAACAAGCTCTCCAATGCTTTTTGATTCTTTTTCTGCAACGCTTTGCAGCTCAGTATCATATAACAATTGCTTTAACTGAAAAATAATCTCTTTTTCATTGACACTTGGTTTATTGAGTATAGATTCTATTTTTTCTTTTATATTCTGTTTCATTCTGCAAAATTACTTATTTTTAAATAAAATAAAAAATTTACTTTTATAATTTTTTGTTTCCAAAAAAATACCGATAAAATAACGCCCTGCTTGTGAATCTGCCTGATGTGGGTGTTATCCCGCCATAACACCAAACTGCTTGTTGTAGGTAGTGCAGTTTTCAGTCATTTTGGTTTCTGTTGCTTTATCGTACGTTGGTTTGGTAGTTCTTTGGGATTTTTTGTTTGGCTTTGTGCGTTTGGAAAAACTGCAAATGTGCTACCAAATGCGTTGGCTCTATGCAATGTCTGCTTTAAATACTCTTACAACTCTTGTCCAATTGTTAATCCATTCGCTGTTTTCTTGCCGTTCGGGTGCTATGTAAAGGATTTTGATTTTACCTTCTTGGGCTTCATTTATTATTTGTGAGTTTTCTTCTGGTGTCTGTTCGCTATTAATGCACTTTGCAGCAATTCCAAGCGAAGTAAGCTTTTTTACTTGGTCTCTCATTAAAGCAATAAGAGGTGAAAAAATAACAGTAGTACCTTCAAAAACAGAGGCAGGAAATTGAAAACACAAAGATTTTCCAAACCCTGTTTTTTCAATCAGCAATACTTTTTCACCATTGAGGATTTTTTCAATGGTCAGCCATTGTTCATCATAGAATTTAGGCAGTTTGAATGTTCTTTGTAGTATTTGCTCTGCTTCTTGTCTATCCATTGTTTCTTGTTCTTATATTGAGGTCTGTTAGCTTGGACACGGTCGTTTTCATATTTCCGCTCAACATTCGGATATTGCTGAATGCGGATATTTATTTAGCACAAAAATACAAAACAAAATTTAGTCAAATCAAATTTCTTTACAAAGCATCGTGATGCTGTTACAAGGCATCAACGTGCCTGCCTGCGGCAGGCAGGTCTTTAAACAACATCAACGTGCAGTATAAAGCAAAAATCCCCATTGTAAAGGTAAATCAAAGAAGTTGTAAAAAAATAAATCATTATAAATCAAGAAGTTATAAAAAAACGGATAAAAAGATTTTGCGAATAGGTAAAGAGTTGTGTACATTTGCGCCCCCATTTAATTGGGATAAACAAAAACGAGAGCACATTGACATACATCTTTTGAGTTGGTTGAGAGGGAAAGAAGAACATTCATACCATGAAGAGTTT
>JBDHZB010000079.1:0-7177 GCA_039811645.1 Bacteroidia bacterium
GAAGCCACAATATGGTCTTAGTGATGCAGATGTAGAAAAAATGCTGATGGATTCTATTGTACATGCTAAAGAGGATATACAGACCAGAGCTTTGGTAGAAGCACAAGCCGAGGCCACACAATTAGTGGAATCAACACGGAATTTTATTCAGAAGAACAATGCATTATTATCACCAAATGAAATTAGTGATACTGAAGATGCTGTCAATAGACTACAAATACTAATAGCTAATGGAAATAAAGATGAAATACAAACAGCGATAGAAAAGTTGAATAGTATTTCAAAGCCTTACGCAGAGCGAATGATGGATATGGCTATTGGTAAAGCAATGCGTGGTAAAAATATTAAGGAGTAAAGATGACATAAGTACTATTTTCGAATTTCTTTTGAGTTTCAAGAGAAGGTAAAATCCTTATTGAGTCTTTCTTATTTAGAAGTAATAATATGTGGCGGTTTTCCCATTCCTTAGGTTTTACTCCAGTTTGAAAGTATTGACCCATTTCTGCATTCCTTTTTTCAATTTCCGGTGTATTATATGGATGTGATACCCAGCTATTGGCCTTAGAATAAACATTTGCTAAGTAGTTTACCAGTTTGGCATTTCCAATTATTAAGTCGTTTGGAGTTGATGTTTTAGATAAAAAATTTAATACTTGTTCAGTTTCTGGCGAAATGTGTCCTTCCCATTCAACATCATTCTTTCCTCGTAGCAAATTAAATGTCCAAAATATATTGTCCGAAATAAAAATCATTACAAATACACCCAATACAATTTTGAGTTTGGCAGTCCTTTTTAAGTACTCAATTATTTGTTGAATCACTGGTAGCGAAAATAGAAAGAGACCTGCCCAAGTGTAACCTCGTGTAAAATGTATAGGTTGCATTGGCTTTATAAACCATTCGTGTTTTGAAAGCAGGAAAGAAATTAATGCCCAACAAAGAAACAAACGTTGATGAGGTACCTTAATTGGATTTTTAAAAGATTTGTTGAATTGAATATTGGCAATAGAAAGTAAAGCTACAAGAATATAAGCGGGAATAGCAATACGCAAACTATAAGTCCAGGCGAGTGTGTATTGTTGAAATAATAAACGATGTTCCGGATATTTGTTTAAAAAAATAAGGTAATACCACAGATGAAAGCAAGTTATAAATAAAATTCCTACGAGAAGTGAATTTGGAATTTCTTGGTTTTTGAAAATAATTTTTTCAACTGCAAGCCAAGCAATAATTATGGAAAGTAATTCTATGCCGGTAAATGGATGTGAAATAGATAGAAAGAAGGTTGCAAAAAATACTATGAGCCATTTTTTTTGCAAAATAAAATAGATGCATAGTAAAAAAAGAAAATGGTAATATGCTTCTTGTGGTAAGAAAAGTGTTCTCCCCCAATTTAATCCCCACCAGCCTTTGGCAGGGTCTAATAAATAAATGCCATCCACCCAAGAAGTAGAAGCATAATTTTTAAAACAAAAACTTATAAGCAGGCCGCTGATTGCCAAAATACCTCCTCCCCAGGTAAATAATAAACCAGTAATTGAAGTGTGCTTCGATTGTGGATATAACTTTTTCAATATTTTTAATCCTAAGAAAATGCAGGCGAATGACATCGCAAATCCAAATATTGTAAAGCAATTTCCGGGGGGCAGCCCAAGATGCATTAAAAATGCGAAAAGAAAATTTATTGGCTGAAAATATATTTTTGATGAAGCGGGATCGCTATCAAATGGATTGGAATAAGCAATAGTAGCTTTGTGATCATCAAGATATTGATGGGCGTAAGACATATATAAGATATCTTCATCGGTAGAAAAACCAGTGGGTCTTAAATTGCTAGAATGAACAAATGCATTTTTTAACAGGAATAATAATATAGGAAGCGATAATAAAAATGATATGAAAAAGAGTTTTGAATTTTTCATGATTTCACTTTTGTGATATACCAACTAATTGTAAAGAAAATTATGATTGACATTACACCTGCCAGCATCACCCAGCAGCAAATTATGGTATTATATGGGATAAATTTAAATTCAACAATGTGATTCCCTTTTGTTAAAGAGGCTCCAATAAAGCTAAAATTAACTCTTTTGACAGGCTGTGACTTGCCATCAACCCATAACTTCCAATGATGATGATAGCTTTGTGTAAGTGCTAATATTTTGGGAACTATTGCGTTTGTTTGAATTGTGAAATAATTTGAACCCATTTTTACAACTTTTGCATACCCGGCTGTATCGCAACCAGTACTGTCTCTGAAAGAGGTATCTAAAAAAATGGGATTACATTTTGACTTGTGAGCGAGTCGCAAAGTATCGTCAAGTGAAAGTGATAAATTGGAAAGATAAACAGCCGGTTTTGATGCAATAAATTGATATAATGTCGGACTAAGCAATACAGTGTCGTGTTCAGAAAAAAATGAAGGCGTGTAGGCAATATGGGTAATACCAATTTTTTTGTTATAGAACAACGCTACAGAAATCTTTTCATATTGACTAAGTGCATCTACACTATTTTCTGCAAGACTGTTTGTAACTAATTCTGCAGGAAAACCTTTTGGAGAAGAATTAATAATTTTATTTATTTCTCCAGGTGAAGTTGTGCTTACAAAGCTTACCGGAAGTGCAAAAGTGGCCATCATCATCAGATTAGTAATCCATAAAAAGCTAAAAATACTTTTTCTGCTTACTTGTCGTTTGAGCCAGAATAAACATAATAACATGAAAATTGTCTGAGCGATTCCGCATATTGCTATAAGATCCCATTTTGTCAATTCAGTCATGATCAACTTTATGGATTTTGTTGTGCCTATGGAATGTAAAAAATTTGAATTGGAAAGCATTGAAGAATTACTTATTGCAAGAACGGTTACGAAAGCAATTATCAATGTAAAACTGATAAGAATCCACTCTGTTTTTTTTGTTGGGTTTTTGATAGCTAAAAATCTAGTAAGCCCCGGAGTAACAAGTAGTAGTATTGCAAAAATGAAAAACAATCTCATTTGAGAAGGGTGTCTGAAAGTATCCATCAATGGTAAGAAATCATAACATAATTTTCTTATGGGTGTTAACTCGCCAAGACTAAATGCGATTGAAAATATTGCAAGGATGGTAATTAAAATATTACTTCTGTTAAAAACCGGCCTGTATAATAGCAGAATGGGAATAACAAAAATGCCTATGTAAACATTTCTACAAAAAATGTCTGTACTGGACAGAAGATCTTTGGGATTTAGTAAAGCAGGAAAAAAGAAAGTTATCAAATGTTGTGGTTCAAATGAGTTGTGAAGCGTATCAAGATAAGTAGTTCCATTTCCTCTTGAATAATAAGGTAAAAGATCGTAATATGAAATAATTGCCGGAAGTGAAAGTGTTAAAAAGGTTAGAAGGCAAATGATGTTTTGCGAAAGCGTTTTTTTCCAACTTATGTTGTACTTATTTCGAAATACTATTTTGGTTATTAAGTCAACACAAAAAATGGCTAAAAGAATATAGCCAGTTACAAAAAAAAATGAAGGGTAAGATGATACAAACATAAGGTATAATGCAATTCCTGCTTTAATAGCGCTTGCAATTGTCCCATTAATTCGCATCATTTGATAATAATAGATTACGAAAGGCAAATAGGCGGCTGCTGCATTCCAATGAATAAGTTGTCCGCCCACCATAAACCCACTAAGCATATAGCTTGCAGCAATAAGCAAAGAAGATTGAGTAGATTTTGATAAAAGAAAAATTAATTTATACATACCTATCCCGCCCAAAAAAATATAAAGCAAATATTCAAGATGAAAAACTGTGATGTTAAAGCGGCTAAAAAATGAAAATAGCCATACTACCGGATTCCATGCACCACTTTGCATATCTCCATATACAGGGTTTCCGAGATAGAGATAGGGGCTCCAAAAAGGGAATTCGCCATTTCGAATTGCTTCTGCAATCGCGAAACGGTATGGTAAGAACTCATGAATGGCGTCATTTTTTACACTAAAGACTCCAAATGTAAGTGGCCAGTAAGATAATAAGCATATTAGCAGTAACCATAAATAGTTGTTGAAATGTTGAGAGCGCCATATGTTATTGGTAGGCTTCATTTAACTGTCTTAATTATTTTTTTATTGTTATTTGTCAAAATAAAAATAGACGTCTTATTTGACTATTCTTTCACCAATATACAAATGATACTTTTGCCAAATTGGTGAAATGTTAACTTGTCTAAAACAGTAGAAAGGGGTACTAATATGTTATCCCAAAGTAATATTTTTCTTTTTGTTGGAACTGTGTTGTTCAAAAAAATCTTATTTATGAGTAAGCCAAAATATCCGGCACAATCGTAGTAGCGACTAAATATCAATCTACTATTTTCTGGAAAAATCTTTTTTAGTGTTGCTGATGTATATCTTCTATAATGTCCAATTGCTTTATCAAATGCAATATAAAGGTGATTAAATGCCGGAGAAAGTATGATTATTTTCCCGCCTGGGTTTAACAAATTAAATGCTTTTTCCAATTCGGCAGTATCCGCCTGTATATGTTCAAGCACATCAATATAAATAATGGTGTCAAAGCTTTCATTAATTTCAAAGATGGTTTTATTTTCACACTTGCAATTAGCAGGAAGTTTGTTGATTCTGATCTTTTCTTGTAGTGTGGTTGCCATTTCTGAGTCGGGCTCTAAGAGAAGCCATGAGTGAAACGAACCATCGTTAAGCAAAAGTGTATTGTTGCCAATACCAGCGCCTACTTCCAATACATTTCCTTTTGTATGCTTTTTGATTGTCTTTGAAAAATATTTTTTCCATTTTCGGGCATTGTTAAATAGAACCAGTTCCTCTCCAGGGTATTTGTAATCTTCATTCATTGAATTTCTCAAAATTTTTCAAATGTACAAGTATAATCTTTGTAATGAATGGCAGGTATAATTTTTCGTTGTGATTGAGAGATGAAGTAGAGAAATATTGTGAAAAGCGATAGCAGCATACTTTGTAATAGCACCATAAACATGGTAGTCAACAAAGTTGAAGTCCAGCCGGGGATAGCTTCATTTGTAAATAGTCTGATTCCTAATACAATCATTATTGCAATAATCGAAAAAATAAATAAAATCGAAGAAAAAATAAGTAAACGACTGGCTATCTTATCCATAAAAACTGAAATTGAGCCCAACCCGTGAAGTAATAAAGCATGAAAATTCATTTTTGATTTTCCTGCATATCTTTCCCCTCGATTTGCGGGAACTTGAATGTAATTTATTCCGGATTTTAGAATGCCTCCAGCAAGATGATTCCAAATTTCACTATAATAGATAATTTTTTGCAACAACGACTTGGGTATTACCATAAAGTTTCCAAATGCAATTTTCTTTCCCGTTAATATTCTGAAAATAAGTTTATATAACCAATAGAATAATTTAAAATCTCGGCTTTCCCTTCGAGATTTACGTTTAGCAAAAACAATGGAATTTTCAAAAGCATCAGCTTTTTCTAATAGTAATAGCACATCATCAGGCCTGTCTTCTCCATCGCTGTCCATTATAATTACTTTGTCGGTTTTCATATTATCATTGATATAGGCTAACCCAGTTGCAATTGCTTTTTGATGCCCTAGGTTTCTATGTAGATATAAAATGCTTACAGGTAAAACAGTTGTATGAGTAATACTCCCTTTTTGGGGTGTGCCATCATCTACTATTAAAATTGAAAATGAATATTTCGCTTGTTGAATGGTTACTTTTTCTAAATGCTCTAATAGTTGATTTAGGGGCAAATAATCATCATAAACGGGTATAAGTATAATTACATTTTGCATGTGCTTTCCTTAAAAGCTAAAGATACAATCTAAAAAGAGAATCATTAATATTAGAATGTCATACAAAGCGGCTCTTTAATTTCAAAAAAGGGGTTTCAAAAAATTTAAAACTTAACCAGCTTAAAAATAATGCCAAAATGCTAAGAAAAGTTGAGGTAAAGAAGGATGCATTCCATTCATTAAAATATTGCATTGACCATTTGCTTACCATTGGGCTTAAGCCACGATAAAGCGGCCAATGGAAAACATAGAAACCGTAAGAAATTTTTCCAACAAATCTAAAAAATGAAAAATTGAAAACCAGATTAATCAGGTTTGTTTCTTTGGTTATGGCTTGGTTGACCAGTAAACCTAACAACATGGCCAATGTAGTATAACCGATTAATGCCAAATAAGGAAATGAAAAACTAAAGGAACGATTAAAAAAGAAAAATCCAAAATTAAGAAGTGCAAAAACCATTACAATAGCTGGAGTGTATCGTGACAAAAATCCGGGTGAAATTCTTAGTAAAATGGCAACAATGCTTCCAATACAAATTCCATCAATACGTGTAAATGTATAAAGGTTGTAATAGGCCAATCCCGGAACTTGATGCAGCCAAGCCCAAAGCCGGATACCACTTACCGCCAACAACATTAATATTATAACTATTAAAAGGAGTTTTGATTTCTTTATTAGTAGTATTAAAAATGGCCAAATTATATAAAATTGCTCCTCGACGGCTAATGACCAAAAATGATTTAAAGAATCAGTATCCGTGGGAGGTTGAAAAACGAAAAGCCAATTTTGAAGATAGGTCCAAAAATATACCTGGTTATTTATATAGTAGTCAAGATGCAGTTGCGTGTTGAAAAACGGGAGTATTAAAAACAAAATAATTAGGCTTAAATAGTATAAAGGGAAAATCCTTAGAAAACGCCGTGCAAAGAAATTTCTTAAAAAATTTGGCTTCTCTATTGAATTGAGTAGGATATCTGTAATTAAAAATGCAGATATAGTAAAAAATAAATCGGCACTAAGCCACCCAAAAAAAATGTATTTCTGAATAAATCCAAAGTTGTGGTAAATGACCACAATTAGACACGCAAAACCGCGCAAACCATCCAATGCCGGATAGTGTTTACGGGGTATTACTTGATCTGCAATTTGCAATGTTTTTAGGTTTGGTTTGTTGTGAAAATAACACCTAATCAAAGATAATTGATTGATAACTAATGAAAAACAACCTATTTTGGTTTTTATGAAATTGATGAATTATCTTTTTTGAGTTTCAAATTTCACACTTATCTTTGCCACCCATTTAAAAAAAATACCAAAGGAGGTATATCAAACTATGTTAATCATTGATTCTAAAGACTGCGAAAACATT
>JBDHZB010000080.1:0-7037 GCA_039811645.1 Bacteroidia bacterium
AAACTGGTATTAAGAGTTGTTGCAGTTGTGAATAAACAAACACCCTATGTGGATTACTCGGTTAAAGTTGCTTAAAAAAAATGAAAATAAATTTTTTTAGTCCATAGCAATCCAGCCCGGAGCTGCTGCTGATTGAAAAACTGATGATGAAGATAACAACAAAAGCTGATAGAATTCCGTCGGCTGGATATGGGCTGATAGCGATATGAAGCTGAGAATATATTCGTCTGCCAGCATAGCAGCAAACTCCCTGTTGTGCGGTCGTGCTTCTCGTCTGTCGTTATGTGTCCACCTGCGAATAGCGGAGTGTGTCCCTGTGCGATGGCAAGCAAGCTCTTTTGCAAGGTTGGCTATGTGTCAAGGTCTGTGTGCCTTGCAAATGTGCTTGCTTTAGCGTGGGCTTTCTTTTGGCTTAATAAATATTGATATTAAAAGTCCGATTCCAACAACAACATCTACCACATTCCAAAGTTGCCTGCCCAAAGCAATTTTAATTAAGGGCTGAAATAAAATTGCCAAAGAAACATAAACGATAGCTTCGGTTTTTTGACCTTGTTCAGATGCGGTGTATGCCAGAATTGCAAAGCCGATTAGCGCAGCAAATCTAACCAATTGATAATAGCCATAAGGCATATCAAGTAAGCAAACAAAAAACAGGACAGCTAATATTAGTTTAATAAGGGTTAGCATTTTAATATCTGCTTGTAGTAATATAGAAAGTAGAGCCATATTCGCCATGCAGGCTTTCTGTTCCGGCATAGTTTGCACCACAGGCAGAAGCTGCAATCTTATAACTTCCGCTGGATAAATAAACTGTTCTTGTACCACCAGAAGGAATTGTAATCATTGCTGCATCCGGCCCACTATAACGAACTGTAAGTTCACATCCCGTACTGTTGGTTATTGCAACGGATGAGTTAGAAGAGTAGCTTGAATTGTATTGATTAAAAGAAGGGATTTGGCCAGTTTCTCTGTCACCTGAAATTTCATCCACTTCCAAACGGATAATCTTTTTTCGTATTGCAGCCGCCTCATCATGGTTGGGATAGTCTTCAAGAAATTTTTTCCATCCGTACGATGTGTTTTGGTTCAAGGCCGCATCATATGCTCTTTGCATATTCAAAGCTTTTAATTCACTACGTCTCGAAATTGCTTTGCTAATATATTTTCCCTTTGGATATTTTGATATATAGCTTTCAGAATATGAAATATCATCTGATGTGCTGGCATTATTCCAGAGTTCTTCTTCGTCTATATTTGAAAGATATTTTTTCGCTTCGATGGATTGAGGCATATCGGGATGCTTATCTAAAAGCATTTGAAACTTCTGCCTTGATTGTGTGAAATCTTTGGCATCGTAAAACTTTTTACCATCAGCCAATAAATTTGGAGCGCCAAATTTTATATCCTCTAATTCTTGTTTGAGTTTGTCTCGTTCTTGGGCAATCGCATCTTTTTCGGAAATGATTTTATCATGCTCGGATTGGGAAACGCAAGAATAAAACAATGCAGATATAGTAACTGCTATAAAAATAATATTTCTCATAAAGGTTTAGTTTAGTGGTAAAACGGAATTTGAATATTTGGCATGAATTCTCTTAAAATTATTTCAAATACTGGCAATAGGCAAATGGTAAACCCGATTAGAATAATGCCTTTCACAAGAAAATACGAATAATTGTTTGTTTCAATTTCCTTCACATAATTTCTTTTCCCCATTATTAATACTGACAGAATGTTTAAAATGAAATACCAGAGCAACAGCCATACAATTCCCAACCCAATAAATAATGAGCCCATTTTAAAACTTTCAAATAAACTTTTTGTTGGGATAGTCTTGTAGATATTGTCAATGCTTTCATTAAGGACAAAAACTACTTTTGACATTACTAAAGAGCCAGATAAAAAAAAGGTTATAAACCAAATTCCATAAGATAATTTCAACTTCCCATCTTCTGAATTTTTATTTTTCGTTTTTCTGGAAAGCAACTGAATCGTCATTATTAAAATTACAAGTGCAATCAGAATTGCTATTGTTAGTATGACTGTTTTTGAAGTATTCATGTTATTTTGATTTAAGTGATATTCTCCAATAATTTAAGTTTGATATTTCATTGGGTAAAATTCCCGGTTTTATATTGGGTGCCGTTGTTTCCCACAATATATATCTCTGCGTATTGTAAGTGTATGCTACCCCTTCGTAAGGTAGGTTTATGCCAATTAGTGAATGATTATAATACTCACTGCTCAACATTGCGACATCGTACTCATAATGCGAAAGCAATGTATATATCAATAAAGTTCTTGTATCGCAATCACCTTTCAGCGTTGCCATAAATTCAACAGGTGTATTTATACCAAACCTTTCATATCCATCGCACCTTGCATCAGAGGTAGACAAATAGTTTCTAATAAAATTGTCAGAATATAATGAGGCATCGCAAGCATTTGGAAGGACAACTGTGTAAGGAATGTCCTGAACAAATGAAACAATCAATTCTGCAAACTTATCTCCCGGTAAGTTATTAGCTGTTTTTATTGAATCAAATAGCTGATAAATACCTTGTAAATTATTTTTGTCATTCTCTTTTAAACGAAAGACAATTTCGTTATAGTTCTGTTCTGTATTTTCTGAAATGCTGAGGTTGTTTTTGAAAGTTGAGGCATTTATTAATGCTGACTGTCGTACCCAGAATTTCCCTTCATATTGATTGTTTGCATAATCTTTCCAGCTTCTGTAATGAGTAATTAATGTATCTCTAATTGGATTTTTATTTACAGTATCAACAATTGGGTTGTATTGTGGTTTTCTTTCTTCTGGTTTATCCTTCACAATTGGTTTTGGAAAATAGCTTCTTGAAGTGTGTGTAATGGCATTTAGAATTGATACTATAAACCCGATAAGCAATAAAATGCCTGCAATTCTGAAAATCCAACTCCAGGCAATTTCAGGGATTATCCGAAATAATAAAGGCAGGAGAAAAAAGGGTAAAAGGATGGCTATTCTTGGTAATAATAGAATAAGGAAAGCTATGCCTATAATCCCTCCAATTATGCCAAGTCCTGAAGAAAGGCAGCCTTCGCTTGTTGCAGCATTTGCTTGTCTTTTATATTTCCAGTCTCCCCAATATTTTGATTTGTAATCGGAATAGTAATACTCTGTCCGTTCATATCCATTTTTGAATTCAATATTTCCTGTTGGAACAAATGTCTTTGTAGGTTCTAAAGGCTTTTTGGTAATTTCAGGTCGAGCCTCTTGCAAATATTCCTTTTCATGGTATTCCTCCCTAAGAAAGTCAAGTAGGTAGCCTGTTATTTTCGCTTCAATTGTTCCAAACACTTCCTTGCCTTCTGTTTGGTGAAGTTTTGAAATAAACTTAATGTTTGCAAGTTGCGGCTCATAAATATTAACGGCGTACTCTTTTCCGTCTTTCTTTACTATTATAGGAAGTAGTTGAGGAAGTCTTTCCCTTGGAAAGTTTGAATCTGGGATAAATTGAAATGCTGTTGTACTTATTTCAGAATCAGAAACCTCGGATTCATAAATATGGAAGTCATAAAATTTTGAATATTGAAATTCTTCTTCTTTTGCTTGGTCAATTTCTCCCCAATATTTTCCTTGAAGTGTTCCTAACAGATATGTTTTTCGTGGAAGTTCTCTTGTTTTTAATATCTGCTTATATTTTTTGCCATTTTCATCAGTAAATATTTCCTCTGGGATATTATCTGTTGATTGCTTCTTGTTATCGTTAACAATTTGTATAACTGATGTATCTGTTTCTTTTTTCTTTGATGCTAAAAAGAAAAAAATGGCAATGATAACCACTATGATTATTATAACAACGGCTGTCAATTGTTTTGTTGATAGAAGGTTTGTAATAATTCTTCCTCAGTCGCCAATTTTCTATTCAGCTTTTTATGAATTGTTCGAAATGGCGGGTCTGCCCAATATTCATACCGCTGGATTTCTTCTTCCTGCAAATCGTTAAGGATGTGATTATACCATAATTGGTATTTTTCGGGATTGATTTTTTCAAGTCTGTTCAATAACGGCATAAAATTTTGCCAACATTTCCGGACATACTCTTTGTTTTTCTCAATCAAAACAGAACAATATATTTTCTTGAACTGTTCATATTCCTCAAGGATAATCCTATGTTCAATCAATGATTTCTGAAAATAAAAATCGGATGTGCGAATTGAATTAATATTTGTAGATAATATTTGCTGCGATAAATTTTCAAAATCTGTAGGATTGGCTAATTGTTCTCTTAAATGTTTCAACCCTTTTTGAGGGTGCTCGCCTTCGAAATCATCTTTGAAGCTTTTCTTTGAAATTGTTCTCACCTGAAATTTAAAATATACAGGTAATAAAAATATAGCGCAATTGAGGAAAGTGATTATCCAGGCTAACCATGAAAGTTGGTTGTGTCCACCAAGTATTTCCTTAATTGCTGCCGCAAATGTTTCAGCCTTTTCATATGGGGTAAATAACATGACATTCAGTGGCTGTGCCATTATTATTGCCAAAAAAGTGATAAGCCCTGTTCTAAATAAGAACGAAAAACTTTGAAAAGGATTTTTCTCCTTCGATTTATTTTCAATAATAATTTTCCTGAGTTTTCCTTTTTGTTTTCTTTTTCTTTTTATTGCTACTGGCAATAGCGAAGGAGAAATTGTATAGAGCAAGAGCAGATAAAGGTTAGTAACCATCATTGCCCATATTAATCCGATTATGATATCTGCAAATCTGCTATGAAACAAGTGTTCAGTAAATTCAAAGGCACTAATAAAGCAGCCTAATAAAATAAATAATACAAACGACCCAATTAATGCAAAAGATATTTGAATACGGGCATTACATTTCCTGATGATAAAATCATCCTCTCCTGAAAAGAAGCAAAGAAATAGCCTAAGCCTGTGGATTGCCTGGTTCATCGGGTGAAATATTCTTTATGTAATCATCAAGATTTTCGTCAATTTTTTTCTTCTCTCTGTTTTTATATTGTTCAACAGCATAGTCAGTGAGTTCTTTCTGAATTTCTGTCACTTTGATTTTTTCGTAAACTAATTTATGTGCTTCGTGATTTATTACAAGATGCCGTTCCTGCCCAACTTTATCTTTATAGTAATCGTAGCGAACCTCAATTCCATTTTCTGCTTTAATTAATTCATCCCGATTTTCTGCCAGATAATCATACGGTGTTTTGATAAGCATTAATTTGAAAAAAACTGGAGTCAATTCTATTGCCATAAAGAGAAGTGTAATAAATAAAGAAATCACCCAGCCGGCAATTTCGTGTGCTTTTTGAATTCTAATAAGTAGCCCGTCTAAAGTTGCTGCTCTTTTTTCTGCTTCCTTTACATCACTATTAAATTCACCCTGAAGTCGCTTTTGCTCGGCTACATTGTCCAAATATTCAGAATTATTTACAATTTTTATTTTCTCATCTTTTAGTTGAATAATCTGACTTTCTATTGCTCTTGCTCTTTTTTCATATCCCGGTACACTGCCTCCTTCCCCACGAACTTCTTTATTAAACTGAACAGTTAGATAATTAACTAAACTATCAATTTCATCAAGCCGTTTATATGACTTATTCATTTTTGTTTTTGTTTCTGCTACTTTTTTGTCATAATTAGCCTGTGCTTGCAATATTCCGTCTTCAATTTCTTTCTTTTGCTGCTTCTGTACAGCTAAGTCAATTTCAGTTTTAAACATCCTTATTTCAACTGGTTTTGATATGGTGATTGCAATTATCATCCCCATGATTATTCTTGGTATAGCTCCTTTCAACTCTTCCCATGTAATTGCTTCTGTTCCGTCTCCTTTACCGGTGCTTGTTACAATAAACCTATCTATGTTGAAGATTATTAAACCCCAAATAATTCCAAAAATTACAGATAGAACCACGGTCATTGGGTCAGTCGGAATATAGGTTGCATTTGTTAAAAGAGTTTTAGTTTTGTCTAGTACATCAGCCGTTTTAGGCGAAAAAATGGTGTAAAACGCATAACCACCTGCAAGTCCTGCCATAGCACCTGTAGCAAAGACAATTCCCCCAAGGCACATATATTTTACTTGGTCACTGTAAGTAGCTCGTTCTAATAAATAACGGTCTCCGCCTGCAGCTTTCCATAAGAAACGCATTACCCTGTTTGATTTGGGAGTTATATAATAATCTCTTTCTTTCATAAAAAATCAGTTTGGTTGAAGGATGCTTGTTTGACTTGAATCTTTGGATGGAATACTTTTATTTTTGGGATTGCTGTAATTGGTTGTGCAATGCTCATGTTGATAGTAGTTTCTTGTAACTCTATTTCATAAAGTCTGGTAATAGATGTTTTAAAAGATGCAGTTTGCAAATAAAATTCAGGCTCAATTGAAATATCAAATGTTTTAGTTCTGAAAAATCCGTAAACAGTTAACTCAATTGGTAATTCGGGTATATTGTTTAAGTTGAAAATAATAGTTTGTTTCTCTGTTGTTTTCTTTATGTATTTAAACTTGTACCAAAGAGCATTTTTAAATCTGTAACGAATAATCAGGTAGCTGTTTTGAAACTGATATTTTTTTGCATAGTCAAGATGCAATAGGCGGATTCCTTTTCTCCATCTGAAAAGTATTTTTAAAAATCTTCCTGATACGATGAAAGCAAATCGTATTTTATTTAAAGCTGGCTTTATATAATCTGAGAAATAAAGGAAGTTAGCCATTTGCAGGGGTGTGGGTTAGTGTCTTGGGAAATTTGGAGTGTTCGTTGTGAGTCGGGCAAAAACAAATGTGCTGCAAATGTGTGTCAGCTTGTGGGTGGCTTTGCAGCTCTTTTGTTTTTGCGAAGCGTGGGCTTGCGGAATTTTCATGTCAGTTGGTTTTGGTGGTTGTCTAATTTAGGAACTGTCACTCATAGCATGCCGCACAACGTTTGGCAAATTGGCGATGGAGCCGACTTTTAGCACAAATGTTGAATAGAATTACTAATCTTCAACATTGCACAAAAGTTCAATAGAAGTACTTCACCGGCTCTATTGCCAAT
>JBDHZB010000081.1:0-6914 GCA_039811645.1 Bacteroidia bacterium
TGTTGGGGCTGCTGCGGGTCCTGATAAAACAGTAACTGCCGGATTTTTTTTAACCACATCGGGCGCCACTACTCCGCCATTAGACTGCATAATTAAGAGTGTTCCTTTATATTTTATACCTTCCAACTTTTGAATTAACTTATCAAAGTAATTTGCAACAATAGGGCCAACAAATGCGCTAACAACAGTTGTACTCACGCGTTCATAAAATCGAATAGATGGTAATACCTCAAAAGAAGCCGTAATAAAAAGATTTGGCAATTGCTTACGCAGAAATTTTATTGCCTGTTTCTCGTGAATGGGATTTTTATATGAGTTCATAAAACATACAGCAACAGACTCTACTTTTTCTTCTTTTATCTTTTTAATAATCGGTAATAGTTGCTTTTCCGAAAATTTCTTTAGCACCTTTCCTTCAGCATTGATTCGTTCATCTACTGTAAAGCGTAAGTAACGTGGAGATAATGGTGTTACATTTTGATATCTGTTATTATATTGTTCTTCTCTAATTCCTCTTCGCATTTCTAATGCATCACGAAATCCTTTTGTAGTAATGAGGGCTGTTTTTGCTCCACGTAAAGTAAGCAAAGCATTTGTAGCTACTGTAGTTCCATGAACAATGGTATCTATGTGGTTAATAAAATCTTCAAAAGAAAGATGGTTCATCTCTGCTACTTCTTTTAATCCATTAATAAATCCTATTGATGGGTCGGCGGGAGTAGAAAGTGTTTTGTGTACGGTTGTGTAACCGGTATCAGAAACAACAATAATATCTGTAAATGTTCCGCCAATATCTATGCCTACTTTATATTGCATTGCTGTGATTTAGCTTTGTATTTTGCAATAATATTTAAATAAAAACAGATAAACAAAAGATTTTTAGATATTTTTATCTTTTATTATTATGTATGATTTTTATCATAGTTAATAATGTTAAAAATGATATTTGTCATTTGCATTTTCTACTATTTTTATCTTTTATTGTACGCAAAAAAAAAGAACTATATGAGAACTATCATTGAACCATTTAAGGTAAAAGTAGTAGAACCAATACGTTTTACTACCAAGCAAGAAAGGCAAGCTATTTTAAAAAAAGCATGTTACAATCCATTTTTAATAGATTCAGAAAATGTAATTATAGATTTATTGACAGACAGTGGCACTTCTGCAATGAGCCACAATCAGTGGGCTGCCATGATGCAGGGCGATGAATCGTATGCAGGAGCACGCAGTTATCATCGGTTAGAGAAAGTTGTTACAAATCTAACAGGCATGAATTATTTTTTTCCTACGCATCAAGGAAGGGCAGCAGAAAGAATCCTCTACGGCGTGTTAGCAAAAGATAAAAAGGTTTTTATCAGCAATACCCACTTTGATACAACTCGCGCAAATATTGAGTTTGCAGGTGCTACAGCCATTGACATTCCTTGTGCAGAAGCAAAGAAAACAGAAACGATTCATCCCTTCAAGGGAAATATAGATTTAGTTGCTTTAGAAACTTTATTGAAAAAACACAAAGACAATGTGGGGGCGGTAATTATTACGGTAACCAATAACAGCGGTGGCGGGCAGCCTGTAAGCATGAGCAATGTGAAAGCCGCATCAAAGCTTTGTAAAAAGTACAACGCTCTTTTAGTTTTAGATTGTTGCAGAATTGCTGAAAACGCTTGGTTTATTAAAGAAAAAGAAAAGGGATATGACAAACTATCTTTTGAAAAAATTGCACAAGAAATGTTTAGTTATGCCGATGCCGCAGTGATGAGTGCTAAAAAAGACGGGCTTGTTAATATGGGAGGATTTTTAACTTTGAATGATAAAAAGTTAGCCGATGCTTGTAAAAATCTTTTAATTATTACAGAAGGATTTACTACTTACGGCGGACTCAGCGGCAGAGATATGGAGGCTTTGGCTGTAGGATTGCAAGAAGTATTTGATAAAGATTACTTACAATACAGAATAAGAAGCACCGCATACTTAGGAGAACACTTGGATAAAATGGGAATACCAACCATGAAACCATTTGGAGGACATGCCATTTATGTAGATGCTAAACGATTGTATCCTCATATTAAGCCGCACCAATTTCCAGGGCAAGCACTGGTGTGCGAATTGTATATTAATGGAGGCATAAGAGCGGTAGAAATCGGGTCTTTAATGTTTGGAAAAACAGAAAAAGGAAAGTTTATTCCTGCTAATTGGGAATTAGTACGTTTGGCTATTCCTCGCAGAGTTTATACACAAAGTCACGTAGAATATATTATAGAAGTCTTTGAATCTATTAAAAAGAACAGTAAGCACACTAAAGGATATACATTAACTTACGAGCCCCCTTTTTTAAGGCACTTTACTTGTAAGCTAAAGCCTATGTAATAGTTTAATTAGTTGCTTTTGTTACAGCTCTTAGCACTTTAATCAACTTGCTTGCTTCCGAATCACTGAGTTGGTAGCCGAAATAATAAATTTTACCGGCAAAATTTAGTTTTAATCTTGGCTTGCCTTTATTCCAAAAACTGCTTTGAAAAAAATCACTAAATATTTTTTCGTTATAATCTTCTATTTTTATCTCGTTGAGTAAAGACAAATCATCACCCTTTACTTTACTCGCTTTTTTAAACAGATGCTGATGTATAAATATATTATTTCCTTTTATCCATAATTTTTCTTTTCCCCATTTTCTCCATGAAAATATATATACCATTCTCCATTCATAATACAACCAAAAAAAAGAAAAAATAATCAGGAAGATTTTCTGATTTTGATTGTTTGTTTGAGGATAACTTAGTATCAATAACAAGCCGCAAACCGTCCATGCAATCACCCATAAAAAGAGTAAATACATCTTTATGGTTGTTTTTTCGGGCAATACCAATACACTAAAAATATTTTTACTTTTAGCCACAGAAACTCTCTGACTAATATTTTGAATGTCTAAGTCTTTCATTTACAAATTACAATAAAATAGCAATAGGGTTTTCCAAATACATTTTTAATGTCTTCAGGAAATCTGCGCCGGTAGCGCCATCTACTGTTCTGTGGTCGCAAGCCATGGTCAAAGTCATAACATTACCGGGCACAACCTGATTATTTTTTACAACAGGAATTTGTCTGATGGCGCCTACTGATAATATACAAGACTCCGGAGTATTAATAATAGATGTGAATTGAGAGATACCAAACATACCTAAATTAGACACTGTAAAAGTGTTGCCTTCCCAATCTGTTGGTTGTAGTTTTTTTTCTTTAGCTTTTTTACTTAACTCTTTCGTTTCTACTGATATTTCCGCAAATGATTTTTGATCGGCAAAGCGAATAACGGGTACAATCAATCCATCATCAATAGCAACAGCAACACCAATATGAATGTGATTGTAATACCTGATTTTATCGCCCATCCAACTTGCATTTACTTTTAGATGCTTGCGTAAAGACACTGCCACTGCTTTTACAATTATATCATTAAAAGATATTTTTGTATCTCCCAAAGTATTGATAGATTGCCTTGCAGCCATAGCGTTATCCATATCCACATCTATAGTCAGATAATAATGCGGTGCCGTATTTTTACTTTCGGTTAATCGGCGTGCAATAGTTTTTCTCATTTGTGAGAGCGGCTCATCTGTATATGATTCTGTTGTATTTAATATCTTTGATGTGGTTGCATATCCTTTAAAGTTCTCTACGTCTTTTTTAGTAATTCTTCCTCCTTCGCCACTACCCTGCATTTTAGATAGGTCCAAGCCTTTTTCTTTAGCAATTTTTTTAGCCAATGGAGATGCTTTTATTCTTCCTCCGGAAAATGAGGACGTATTTGTAGTTATAGGCGTAGCAATAGGTTGGGAAGATGCTGCGGTTTGTTTTTCTGTTGATGAAGTTGTAAGTACAGTTGATGTTGCCGATGCATTTAGCGAAGCCAACACAGTGTTTATATCTTCGTTGCCTTGTCCTATTACAGCAAGCACAGCATCTACAGGAGCAGATTGTTTTTCCTTTACACCAATGTATAAAAGCACACCATCATAAAAAGATTCAAACTCCATGGTAGCTTTATCTGTTTCTATTTCTGCCAAAACATCTCCACTCTTTACTTTCTCTCCAACTTTTTTATTCCATTTTGCCACCACGCCTTCTGTCATGGTATCACTAAGCTTTGGCATTTTTACAACCTTAATGGTTTTTGGTAAGGGTTCGGATTGTTTTACTTCAACAACTTCCGACTTTTTTTCAGATACTGAAGGTTTTCCATTGCTTTGTGCAGGTTGGTTTAATAATGATTTTACGTCTTCACCTTCTTTACCAATAATGGCAAGCAGAGAATCAACGGGTGCAGTTTGTTTTTCCTGAACGCCAATGTATAAAAGTACGCCATCATAAAAAGATTCAAACTCCATAGTAGCTTTGTCTGTTTCTATTTCTGCCAAAACATCTCCATTCTTTACTTTGTCGCCAACTTTTTTATTCCATTTTGCTACCACGCCTTCTGTCATGGTATCACTAAGTTTGGGCATTTTTACTATCTGAGCCATATATCTGTAAAATTTTATTAAACTGTATTTTTTTTAATCTTTGATAAAAGGATAATCGGTTTGAGTGTAAATGTCCTTATACAAATCCTCAGGGTTAGGAAACGGACTTTCTTCTGCAAATTGTACACTTTCCTCAATAGTTACTTTTATTTTTTCTTCGAGCTTTTCTATCTCTTTATCATCTATCCATTTATTATCTTTCATAGTTGCAATTACTCTTTCAATGCAATCGTGCTTTTTATATTCTTCCACTTCGTCTTTTGACCTATATGTTTGCGGGTCACTCATACTATGTCCTCTATAACGATAGGTACGCATTTCAAGCAATGTAGGTCCGTCGCCTTTGCGTGCTCTGTCGGCGGCTTCTTTAATAGCATTATGTACATCTTCTACGGCAAGTCCATCAATGGAATAAGAAGGCATATCAAATGACAGCCCCAGTTTAGATAAGTCGGTAACATTACTTGTTCTTTGCACAGAAGTGCCCATTGCGTACAAATTATTTTCAATCACAAAAATTACCGGTAATTTCCATGTCATAGCCATGTTTAATGCTTCATGAAATGCGCCTTGTCTTATGGCGCCATCTCCCATGGAGCACACACAAATATTTTGTGTGCCATTATATTTTTCAGCAAAAGCAATGCCTGCACCTAATGGAATTTGTCCGCCCACAATACCATGTCCGCCCATAAAATTATGTTCTTTACTAAAAATATGCATAGAGCCTCCTTTACCCTTAGAACAACCGGTTGCTTTAGCATACATCTCAGCCATTACAAATTTAGGCTCTAAACCAAGTGCGATAGGATATACGTGATCGCGATATGCGGTAATGTGCTTGTCATCTTTTTTTGTAGCACTTACAATACCTGCCGCTACTGCTTCCTGCCCATTATATAAATGACAAAAACCTCTAATTTTTTGTTGAACATAAAGTTGTCCTGTTTTTTCTTCAAAACGGCGCATTAGCAACATATTTTCTAACCACCACTTATATTGTTTTTCTGAAAAAGTTGCAGTAGATTTATTTTTAGTTAATACTTTTCCCATAGGTATATGAAAATTTAAGATGACAAAAGTAAGGATATTTTTTCTGTTTGTAAAATTCTTAATAAAACACACATAATTAAATAGCTTTTTATCCGCTTAAATTATTTGCATTACACATAAATATATTTTAATAAACATTTAACAAAAAAAGTTTCTTCATAAGAAAAAACTTACATATCTTTGCCGTAATAATTTTAAAATCATTAACTATGAAAAAACATGTCTTATTAGCATCTGTGTTAATGGCTTCGGCAGGTTTATTTGCTCAAAATGGCAAACAACACCCCACCGCTACGCCAATTAATAAAGGATTAACACATGCTCAGCAAAATGCAGTGCAAGAAAATACTGCAAAAACAGGAGTTGTAAAAAATCACGTTACTCCTAAAAATGTTAACCACAAAAACGGGAACAATCCGGTGTCTCCATTATCTATAACCATTAATAGATTTGCCGGTTCTATGAATTCGTATGGAGTATTATACTCAAGACCAAGAAAACCATTGCAATACAATTCTGCATTAGGTATTGTTACTTTTGTACACAGAAAAAGTCCTTTTTTTACTTCTACACCGTCAAGTAACTCCGGAGCTGCTGAAGTAGCTTGGACTACTAACAATGGTGCTGCATGGGACTCTACTATTGTATGGGCAGACGGTACTAACACCGGTCGTTATCCTCAAGGAGGAGTATATAACCCTCCGGGTAATACTAACCTTAATAATGCTTACTTTGTTGCAACAGGGGCTGTAACACCTGGATCAGGATGGACAGGTTCGTTTTTTGCAAGTAAATCATACCCTGCTTCTGTTGGTGGTAATGCTGCTGCTGCTGCTGCTCCCAACACTACATTTATTCCTTCTGCATGGGGAACGGGTAATACTCAAAAGCAAGATTTTACTGCGTATTGCTTTACTTATACCGATGATGGTTTAGTAAGAGCTGCAGGTGAAATAGTGAGAGATATTAATGGTACTACTAATGATACTTATAACCCTCGCGGTATGGCTATCTTAAAAGGTACTTTTAGTGCAGGTTCGTTCGTTTGGACAGAGGATTCTTTAATTGCACCGGTACAAACTAATGTTACAGCACCTACTTACAATTACTTAAGCGCACAGCCTTGGATGGCATGGGATAACAACGGTACTATAGGTTATGCTGTAATGCTTGGTGTGAGACAAGGACAAACAGGCACTAAAAAAGGTATGCAGCCAATAGTATGGAAAACAACCAATAGCGGTGCTACTTGGAACATTATGCCTGCTTTTGATTTTACAACATTATATGAAGTAGATAACAGTTTATTTCCTGTAGCAGGCAGCAGCACTTTAGCAG
>JBDHZB010000082.1:0-6700 GCA_039811645.1 Bacteroidia bacterium
GAGTTCTGCCGGTATATGGGTTTACAACAAGATGTTGTGGCCCGACAGTTACGATAATCCGTAACATTGATAATCGCAGACGCTATGATGCAGCCTTGCACACTCTGTCCTCAATAAGTTTCTTTCTTTTATTTGTGCAGCAATTGCACTTGCTTTAGCTAATCTTGTTGGCTATTTGTTGCCCAATCTTCCGAAAGCCTTGATATATCAGTAACTTGTATCTTCTGTATCGGAAAGTAATGTAAATGGCTTTTGATTTTTAATTTGATTTTTGTCAATGTAGAATCCAAATTTTACATTAAATTGTAACCTCTGCGTATTGATCACTTCAATACGTGTTCACAATCCTTTCGTGTTTGTTAAAAACTACACTTTATGAAGCAAGATTTTTCTTCTTTTACGGGAAAGTATCAACTCTCAAAAACCCTTCGTTTAGAATTGAAACCTATTGGCAAAACCTTAGATCATATCAATGCCAAGGGCTTAATCAGCGAGGATGAAAAAAGAGCAGAGAGTTACCAGAAAATGAAGAAAACCATTGATGGTTTTCACAAACATTTTATTGAGTTGACGATGAGCACCGTTAAGCTCACTAAGCTGGAGGCTTTTCAGGAATTGTTTAATGCTTCACCTGAACGCAAAAAAGAAGAAAGTTACAAAAAGGAATTAGAGAAAGTACAGGATAGTTTACGAAAGGAAATCGTAAAAGGATTTGCTACAGGCGAGGCAAAGGAGATTTTTGCCAAGATTGATAAAAAAGAACTCATCACTGAATTGCTAGAGCAATGGATACAAGAACAAAAGGAAGAGGATATTTATTTTGACGAAAAATTTAAGAACTTCACTACTTATTTTGGCGGCTTTCACGAGAACAGAAAAAATATGTATTCCGACAAAGCTCAAAGCACCGCTATTGCCTTTCGTTTGATCCACGAAAACCTGCCGAAGTTTTTGGAGAATATCAAAATCTTTGAAAAAGTAAAAGCAATACCGGAAGTGTATGAAAAGTGCCAGACACTCTACAAAGAAATTGAAGAATATCTCAATATTAACGCCATAGATGAAGCCTTTGAATTGGAATATTACAATGAGGTTTTGACACAAAAACAAATTGATGTTTATAATTTGATTATAGGTGGCAGAACAGCATCAGAAGGGAAAACCAAGATTCAGGGACTGAATGAATACATCAATTTGTACAACCAAAAGCAAGAGAAAAATAAACGAATACCCAAACTCAAAATTTTATACAAACAAATTTTGAGTGATAGGGTCAGCACTTCTTTTACCATTGACAAATATACCAAAGACCAGGAGGTATTAGATGCAATTGAAGCTTATTATAAGTTTGAATTACTGGCATACCAAGCGAAAGACAGCGAGGGTGCTGAAAATGTACTAGAGAGTGTAAAAGAAATTCTTGCTCATTTGGCTGATTATGATTTAAGTAAAATCTATCTCCGAAACGACACAAAAATTACCAATATATCTCAAAAAATATTTGGCAACTATGGAGTGTTTAATACTGCATTAGAATATTATTACGCCACAGAGGTAAAACCGGATTTTCAGAAAGAATATGAAAAAGCCAATCAGAAGAAGCGAGAATCTTTAGATAAAGCACAAGGAAATTTTGTAAAGCAATCTTATTTATTTATCGAATTACTGCAAAAGGCGATTGATGCATTTATCGCTACCATAGATAAAGAGGAAGAAATCTATAAAAGATACAGCCCTACTTGTATAGCCGATTATTTCAGAGATTATTTTAAGTCGGAGAAAGAAGAAGGTAAGGATAAAGAATTTGGCTTGATAGATAATATCAAAGCGAAGTATTCCTGCATACAGGGAATGTTGGGAACAGATTATCCGGAGGATAAAAAATTAGTGCAGCAAAAAGAAGAACTCTTCAATATCAAGGCTTTTTTGGACAGCTTGATGGAGTTACTGCATTTCGTAAAAACCTTGTCTTTGCCCAATGACAGTATTTTAGAAAAAGACCAGAACTTTTACGGACAGTTTGAACCCTGGATGGAGCAATTGAATGGCCTGATTCCTTTGTACAATAAGGTGAGAAACTATGCCACACAGAAACCGTATAGCGTTGAGAAGTTTAAATTAAATTTTGAGAATGCTACCCTTTTGAAGGGTTGGGATAAAAATAAGGAAATGGATAATACCTCTGTTTTACTTCGCAAAGACGGCTTGTATTATTTGGCGATAATGCCACAAGATAACAAAGGAGCTTTTGAGAAATTACCGATAGTAGATGCTATAAAATCATCTTTCGAGAAAATTAACTATAAGCAAATAGCTTTACCTATGGGATTCGGAGCATTCGTTAGAAAATGCTATGGAACAGCATCACAATTAGGCTGGAATTGCCCTGATAATTGCAAAAATGAAGAAGGAAAAATTATTATTAAGGAAGACGAAATCAAAGGAAACAGAGCCGAACTGATAGACTGTTATAAAAACTTTCTTAATATTTATGAGAAAGACGGCTTTCAATACAAAGAGTATGACTTCAAGTTTAAGAACAGCTCAGAGTACCAGAATATTCAGGATTTTTTCAAGGAAGTAGAGCAACAAGGCTACAAAATCACTTTTCAAAGCATTTCCGAAGCCTACATCAACCAATTAGTTGACGAAGGCAAACTCTATCTTTTCCAAATCTACAACAAAGATTTTTCAACTTATAGCAAAGGCAAACCCAATATGCACACGATGTATTGGAAGGCACTTTTTGATGAAGAAAACCTGAAAGATGTTGTCTATAAATTGAACGGACAAGCAGAAGTTTTCTTCCGAAAAAGTTCTATTAAAAATCCTGTAGTGCACAAAGCCAATGAAGCGGTTGCCAATAAGAACCCTTTGGCAGAAAAGAAAGAAAGTGTGTTTGAATATGATTTGGTAAAAGACAAAAGGTACACCATTGACAAGTTTCAGTTCCACGTTCCGATTACCATCAACTTTAAGGCGACCGGCAAAGAATTTATCAATCAGGATGTAATGGATTTTTTACATCAAAACCCAGATGTCAATATTATTGGATTAGACAGAGGTGAAAGACATTTGATTTATCTGACCTTGATCAATCAAAAAGGAGAAATTCTCTTGCAGGAATCTTTAAATAATATCACTGCCGAAAATCATCCCATCACAACGTCTTACCACGAGCTACTGAACAAAAAAGAAAAAGAAAGAGACGAAGCCCGAAAAAGCTGGGGAACTATTGAGAATATTAAGGAATTGAAAGAAGGCTATATCTCACAGGTGGTGCATAAAATAGCCAAACTAATGGTGCAATACAATGCCATAGTGGTGATGGAAGATTTGAATTTCGGATTTAAAAGAGGTCGCTTTAAAGTAGAAAAACAAGTATATCAGAAATTGGAGAAAATGCTGATTGACAAGCTCAATTATTTAGTGTTTAAAGATAAAGCACCCAAGGAACCGGGCGGCTTGTACAATGCTTTGCAGTTGACCAATAAATTTACCAGCTTTAAAGAAATGGGCAAACAAAGCGGCTTCCTGTTTTATGTTCCTGCCTGGAATACCAGCAAAATAGACCCTACCACAGGTTTTGTCAATCTGTTTGATACCCGATATGAAAACTTAGAAAAAGCAAAAGCGTTCTTTTCAAAGTTTGAAGACATAAGGTTCAATCCGGCTGAAAAATACTTTGAATTTGTAGTGGAAAATTATTCCGATTTTAATGCCAAAGCCGAAGGCACAAGGCAGGATTGGACGATTTGTAGTTTTGGCGAAAGAATTAAAACCTTTATAAATCCCGATGCCAACAATCAATGGGATAATAAAGTAATACAGCTTACCGAAGAATGGAAAGCCATATTTGAAAAATACAAAATTGATTACAGAACAGAATTAAAAGAGCAAATACAACAACAAACGGAAGCCGGTTTTTTCAAAGCTGCCTTAGACATGTTTAAACTGACCCTTCAAATGCGCAACAGCATCACCAACAGCGAAGTGGATTATTTAATCTCTCCGGTAAAGAACAAGCAAGGCGTATTTTTTGATAGTCGTCAGGCAGATGCCACTCAGCCTAAAGATGCCGATGCCAATGGAGCTTATCACATCGCTAAAAAAGGATTGATGTGGTTAGAGCAAATCCATCAGTTTGAAGGTGAAGATTGGAAGAAATTGGATTTAGATAAAAGCAATAGGGCTTGGTTGCAGTTTAAACAACGAGGATATTAGAAAAATTGACCTGCTTCTTTGGCATTGCCATGGAAGCAGGTATTATCAGATATGGAACCCTGCATCACATTGTCATTTTTAAATGATTTTATTTTCTGCCCACGCAGTATTTACTTTCATCAACTGTATAGGGGTTTTAATGATTCGTTGTATAAGCAAGCGCCACAATATAAAGGCAAAGCAGCACATGAAAGCATTGACAACAAAGCATACACGACAACAGTTTCTGTTTTGCAAGACAAGGAAATCTTTTGTGAGAAGTATAATATTTGTGGAAAGATAGATGTATTTGATACCAAGAATGGCAGACTTACCGAACGCAAGCGGGAAGTAAAAACGATTTATGACGGCTACGTATTTCAAGTATATGCTCAATGTTTTGGATTGCGTGAAATGGGTTATGATGTAAAAGAAATTGTGATACATGATTTAATCCATAATAAGAATCATAACATTCCATTACCAGAAGATAATCCTGAAATGCTTCAAAAGTTTGAACGATTAATATCTGCTATCAATTCTTTTGATTTGGAAACTACTCCTTTTGAGCCACAATTGGCAAAATGCCAAAATTGTATTTATAACCAACTCTGCGATACATCATTATGCTAAGCTATCCCGACTTTAAAGAAAAGAACATAATAATTGTGTTTGCAACTGAGAAGCAGTATTTTTCTATTCATAATGATAATCTTGTAATAAAAGATAAGGAAGATAATGTGATACTACAAACTACCTGTTATACAATGTTGGCTCTTTGGGTAGTAGGGCATTGTACACTAAGCTCCGGATTAATGGAACGTAGTAAAAAATTTGGGTTTCCTGTATTCTTGCTTTCATACAACTTTAAATGTATTGGGGTATGGAATGCTCCTACGGAGGGGAATTTTTTACTTAGGAAGAAACAATATGTATATAATGACTGGAATATTGGAAAACATTTGATAAAAAACAAAATTGAGAACCAAATACAAACACTTAACAGTATTCGCAAAAAATCTGCCGGGTGTAAAGAAGCAATAGCTCTGTTGCGAAAATATAAAATACAACTAACTTTTGCCGAAACCTTAAGCGATATTATGGGCTTCGAAGGGGTAGCTTCACGAATCTATTTTGAATATTGGTTTACAGGTTTGCCTTGGCAAGGAAGAAAACCTCGTGCGAAACAGGATCCTATCAATTTATTATTGGATATAGGGTATACGTTCTTATTTTATATGATTGAAAACATGCTGCATTTATATGGTTTTGATATCTATCAAGGAGTTTATCATAGAAATTTTTATAAGCGTAAATCTTTGGTTTGTGATTTGCAGGAGCCTTTTCGTTGTATTGTGGACAAACAGATAAAAAGGGCCTATGGATTGGGGCAAATTAAAATGGAAGATTTTTCCTGCTACCAGGGACAATATAAGCTATTGCCGGCAAAAAGTAAAGAATATACAAGATGGTTGTTGCAAGCGATAATTGAATACAAATCTGAAATCTTTTTATTTTGTCAGCAGTACTATCGTAGTTTTATAAGAGTACGGGCTATTGACACTTATCCGATTTTTGATATTACCCGAAATGAAAAATAATTGAGCTATGTTATTAGTTTCTTACGATATAAGTGATGATAAATTACGAGCCCGGTTTTCACGATTTCTTGAAAAATTTGGGTATCGTTTACAGTATTCTTTGTTTAAGATTAAGAATAGTGAGCGAGTTTTAGATAATATTAAAGTGAAAATAGATAATTATTTTGGAAAGCATTTTAAACAACGAGATAGTGTAATGATAATTGAACTAAACAGCACTTGTAAGATTACTAAATTTGGATATGCAAAAAATGAAGACGAAGAGCTGATAATAATTTAGCATTTTGCAAACCTCGGTCTTAATAAGAATTTACTTTTGTTTTTGCTGACAAAAAGGTACTTTTGAGTTTAAGAAACAGTGTTTTAATACTGTTTTTGGGACAAAATGTCCTTTTATGGGTTTAAGCAACCCAATAAATTTCTACTATTGTAGATAGCTATCAGGTATTTCATCTAAAAAATGTTTAAGCAACCCAATAAATTTCTACTATTGTAGATTCATCAGCCGTTTATTCATGTCCATGAGTTTAAGCAACCCAATAAATTTCTACTATTGTAGATAATGTCTGCATAAAATAGTATTAAAAGTTTAAGCAACCCAATAAATTTCTACTATTGTAGATGTTGTTTCAGTTATTGACAATGACAGAGTTTAAGCAACCCAATAAATTTCTACTATTGTAGATTGTTTCCAAATACTTTGCATAAGCTGGTTTAAGCAACCCAATAAATTTCTACTATTGTAGATACCAATCGGCGCATAACAAGGTATTGCCGTTTAAGCAACCCAATAAATTTCTACTATTGTAGATAAGGACTGTTTTGTAGTGCAGCATTTGTTTAAGCAACCCAATAAATTTCTACTATTGTAGATAAAGGTCGCCGTCCGCTAAATG
>JBDHZB010000083.1:0-5923 GCA_039811645.1 Bacteroidia bacterium
ATAAAATAGGATTTCCTTTTAGTATATTTGCTAATACATCCCAAATATCCGTTTCTTTTTTTTCTACAACTTTTTTTGCTGATTTTACTGTTTTTACAACGCCTCTTTCTATTAATCTTCTAATAATAAATGGCTTGAATAGCTCAGCCGCCATATCTTTTGGAAGCCCACATTCATGAAGTTTCAGTTCAGGTCCTACAACAATTACTGAACGACCGGAATAGTCCACACGTTTACCTAATAAGTTTTGACGAAAACGTCCTTGCTTTCCTTTTAAAGCATCAGATAGTGATTTTAATGGGCGGTTGTTATCTGTTTTAACAGCAGTTGTTTTTCTTGAGTTATCAAATAAAGCATCTACGGATTCTTGTAACATACGTTTTTCGTTACGTAAAATTACGTCCGGAGCTTTAATTTCAATTAATCTTTTTAAACGATTATTTCTGATAATTACTCTGCGATATAGGTCGTTTAAATCGGCTGTGGCAAAGCGACCACCATCTAATGGCACCAAAGGTCTTAATTCCGGAGGAATAACGGGTAATACTTTAATTACCATCCATTCAGGTCTATTTTCTACTCTTTGGTTTGCTTGTCTAAAAGATTCAATAACTTGTAATCTTTTCAGGGCTTCTTGTTTTCTTTGTTGTGAAGTTTCTTTTGAGGATTTGTCTCTTAATTCATAAGAAAGTGCATCTAAGTCTATTCTTGCTAATAAATCATGTACTGCTTCTGCTCCCATTTTTGCAATAAATTTATTAGGGTCTTTATCGTCTAATAAATAGTTTTCTTTTGGAAGTTGTTCTAATACATGATGATATTCTTCTTCACTTAAGAAATCAAGAAATTCAACGCCACTTTTATCTGCAATAGGAATATTGGCAGCTGCACCGGGTTGAATAACTGCATATTTTTCGTAATAAATGATAGATTCTAACTTTTTGGCATTAAGCCCCAATAAGTATCCGATTTTATTGGGAAGTGAACGAAAATACCAAATGTGTACTACAGGCACTACTAAGTTAATATGCCCTACACGGTCTCTTCTTACTTTTTTTTCTGTAACTTCTACACCGCATCTGTCGCACACAATTCCTTTGTAGCGGATTCTTTTGTATTTACCGCAATGGCACTCATAGTCCTTAATGGGCCCAAAAATTCTTTCACAAAATAATCCGTCTCTTTCGGGCTTATATGTTCTGTAATTAATAGTTTCAGGTTTTACAACTTCTCCCGAAGATCTTCTTAATATTGTTTCCGGAGATGCTAAACTGATAATTACTTTAGAAAAGTTGGCTTTTTGTTTTTGATTTGATTTTAGAGCCATATTTAACTTGTTATTTAATTAATTATTAATAATTGATTTATTGTCCTAATGTGATGTCTAATGATAATCCTTTTAATTCATGCATTAATACATTGAATGATTCCGGAATACCGGGTACAGGAATGTTTTCTCCTTTCACAATAGCTTCATAAGTTTTAGCTCTTCCTGCAACGTCATCTGACTTTATAGTCAAGATTTCTTGAAGGACATTTGCTGCACCATACGCTTCTATTGCCCACACTTCCATTTCACCGAATCTTTGTCCACCAAATTGCGCTTTACCTCCTAATGGTTGTTGCGTAATTAATGAATAAGGTCCAACTGAACGTGCATGCATTTTATCATCAACAAGGTGATGCAGTTTAAGGATGTAAATAACACCAACTGTAGCAGGTTGTTTGAATCTTTCGCCGGTACCACCATCTCTTAAATAGGTTCTGCCAAATCTTGGCAATCCTGCTTTGTCTGTATAATCATTAATTTGGTCTGCTGTAGCTCCGTCAAAAATTGGTGTTGCAAATTTTACACCAAGTTTTTTTCCTGCCCATCCAAGTACGGTTTCATAAATCTGACCAATGTTCATACGAGAAGGCACCCCAAGAGGGTTAAGTACTACATCAACGGGTGTTCCGTCTTCTAAGAAAGGCATATCGCCATCTTTTACAATACGTGCAACTACACCTTTATTTCCGTGTCTTCCGGCTAATTTATCTCCAACTTTCAGTTTACGTTTTTCTGCAATGTAAACCTTGGCTAACTTAATAATACCCGGAGGTAAATCATCACCGGCTGTAATTTGGTATCTTTCACGTTTATAAAGCCCTAAATACTCGTTATACTTAATAGTGAAGTTGTGTAGTAAAATTTCAACTTTATCGTTTGTGGATTTATCGTTTGTCCAATGGCTTGTATTAATTTCTGCGTAGTCAATTCTTTCCAATGTTTTCAGTACAAACTTTCCACCTTTTGGAATGATTTCTTCACCTAAAATATTTGTTACTCCGGCAGATGTTTTTTCTTTTACTAATTGATAAAGTTTGTCTATTAGTTGTGATTTTAATAGTTTAATTCTCTCATTAAAATCACTTTCAAGTTTGTCAAGGATGATTTTTTCTTCTGTTTTTGCTTTTTTATCTTTAATAACTCTTGAAAATAGTTTTTTATCAATAATTGTACCTCTTACCGATGGAGAAACTTTTAATGAAGCATCTTTTACATCACCTGCTTTATCACCAAATATTGCGCGTAATAGTTTTTCTTCAGGTGTAGGGTCAGACTCTCCTTTAGGTGTAATTTTTCCTACTAAAATATCACCTTCTTTTACTTCTGTTCCCACTCTTATTACACCATTTTCATCAAGATCTTTAGTAGCTTCTTCATTTACATTAGGTATTTCAGGTGTAAGTTCTTCTGCGCCAAGTTTTGTTTCTCTTACTTCAAGAGAGTATTCATCTACGTGTAATGATGTAAAGATGTCTTCTCTTGCTACCCTTTCAGAAATAACAATGGCATCTTCAAAGTTGTATCCTTTCCATGGCATAAATGCAACAAGGAGGTTTTTACCTAAAGCAACTTCGCCATTTTTAGTGGCATATCCTTCGCATAGTACTTGTCCTTTTGAAACTTTCTCACCTTTTTTTACAATTGGTTTTAGGTTGATGCAAGTACTTTGGTTGGTTTTTCTGAATTTTGTTAACTTGTATATTTTTAAGTCTTCTTCAAAACTGATTAATTTTTCTGCTTGTGTTCTGTTGTAATGAATGTGAATTTCATTTGCATCTACATATTCTACAACGCCGTCTCCTTCTGCATTAATAAGAACGCGAGAGTCTTTTGCAACCTGCGCTTCTATACCTGTTCCAACGATAGGAGCTTCTGCTTGTAATAAAGGTACAGACTGACGTTGCATGTTTGATCCCATCAAAGCACGGTTAGCGTCATCATGTTCTAAGAAAGGAATTAGTGAAGCTGCAATAGATGCAATTTGGTTTGATGCAATATCCATGTATTGAACATCTTCTTTTGCAACAATAGGAAAGTCTCCTTCTTTTCTTGCAATTAAACTATCGTTTTCAAAATCTCCTTTTCCTGTAAGTTTTTCAGTAGATTGTGCTATAATTTTATTATCATCTTCTTCTGCGCTTAAGTAAACAATTTCTTCAAGATTTACTTTTCCTTTTTTTACTTCTCTGTATGGCGTTTCAATAAATCCTAATCTGTTTACTTTTGCATATACGCATAACGATGAAATCAAACCGATGTTTGGACCTTCCGGTGTTTCTATCGGGCATAAACGTCCATAGTGTGTATAGTGTACGTCACGCACTTCAAAGCCGGCTCTTTCTCTTGTTAAACCTCCGGGACCAAGTGCGGATAATCTTCTTTTGTGTGTTACTTCCGATAATGGATTGGTTTGATCCATAAATTGAGATAACTGATTGGTTCCAAAAAAGGAATTGATAACTGCCGATAATGTTTTGGCATTAATTAAATCGGTTGGTGTAAATACTTCGTTATCTCTCACATTCATTCTTTCTCTGATAGTACGAGACATTCTTGCTAAACCAACACCAAACTGTGCGTATAATTGTTCTCCTACGGTTTTAATTCTTCTGTTGCTTAAATGGTCAATATCATCTACATCAGATTTAGAGTTTACTAAATCAATTAGGTATTTAATAATTAATACAATGTCTTCTTTTGTCAATACGCGAATATCAATAGGCGTATCTATTCCAAGTTTTTTATTTAATCTGTATCTTCCAACTTCTCCTAAATCGTATCTTTTATCTGAAAAGAATAATTTGTCTATTGTAGAGCGTGCTGTTTCTTCATCGGTTGGTTCGCTGTTTCTTAGTAAGCGATAGATGTGGTAAATAGCGTCTTTTTCCGAGTTAGTAGGGTCTTTTTGCAGTGTGTTGTATATAATGCTGTATTGGTTAGCATCAGCACCATCTCTGTGTAATACAATATTTTTTGCTTGAGAATCTAAAATGATATCTATGTGTTCATCTTCAATAATGGTTTCTCTTTCAAGTAATACCTCATTTCTTTCTATAGATACAACTTCTCCTGTTCCTTCATCTACAAAGTCTTCAAACCATGTTTTTAGGATTCTTGCAGCTAATTTTCTGCCAACACATTTTTTTATTTCATTTTTAGTTACGGGAACTTATTCTGCTAATCGGAAGATTTCCAATATATCTTTGTCTGTTCCAAACCCTATTGCTCTTAATAGAGTGGTTACAGGTAATTTCTTTTTTCTGTCAATGTATGCATACATCACATTATTAATATCTGTAGCAAATTCTATCCAAGCACCTTTAAAAGGTATAATACGAGCGCTGTATAGTCTAGCCCCACTTGCGTGGCGGCTAAGTCCGAAAAACACACCCGGTGATCTATGAATTTGTGATACAATAACTCTTTCTGCTCCATTAATAACGAATGAACCTCTTGGTGTCATATAAGGGATATTCCCTAAATAAACATCCTGCATAATAGGTTCAAAATCTTCGTGTTGAGGGTCTGTACAATATAAGTACAGTTTTGCTTTTAGCGGGACATTATATGTAAGTCCTCTTTCCAAGCACTCATCTAATGCGTAGCGGGGTGGATCAATGAAATAATCTTTGAACTCCAGCACATAGGTTCCGCGTGCATCAATAATTGGAAAGTTTTCCTGAAAAACTTTAAATAATCCTTCTTTTTTTCTATTCTCAGGGGTTGTTTCTAACTGAAAAAAATCCTTGAACGATTGTACTTGTATGTCAAGGAAGTCAGGATAATCAACAGGGTGTTGGTTAGTTGAAAAATTTACTCTGCCTGTTGGTGTTGTTGAGGTGTTTGATTTTGTTGCCAAGTTTTTAGTATTTAGGTTATTAAAGAGCAGTTTGATAAAAAAGAAAAGGCATAAGGGGGATATTTCCCCCTTTGCCTATTAATAAAGTAAATTACTTCACTTCTACTTTTGCACCTGCTTCTTCCAAAGCTTTTTTAATTGATTCAGCTTCTTCTTTTGCAATGCCTTGTTTTACAGGCTTTGGAGCTTGGTCAACTAAATCTTTAGCTTCTTTTAAACCTAAACCGGTAAGTTCTTTTACCACTTTAACAACGCCTAACTTTTGTGCACCTGCATCTAAAAGCATGACGTCAAAAGCTGTTTTTGCAGCAGCAGCATCGCCACCGGCAGCACCACCACCGGATACAATAACTGCAGCAGCAGCCGGTTCTATTCCGTATTCATCTTTTAATACTTTTGATAGTTCTTGAACTTCTTTTACTGTTAAGTTTACTAAAGTTTCTGCGATTGATTTTACATCTGCCATAGTTTTAATTTTAATAAGTTATTAATTTGTTTTTTGTTGTTTTATGCGGCGGTTTCTTCGCCTTTTTTGTTTTCTAATGCAGAAACTACATTGCGGATTGGCGATTGTAACAATCCGATGATGTCTGCAATAAGTTCGTTTTTAGATTTAAGTTGAGCTAATGTTTCTACTGAGTTATCTCCGATATAAATTGTTTCCTCAACAAAAGCTGCTTTTAACAAAGGTTTACCATTACATTTTTCTTTAAATTCTTTGATAACTTTTGCCG
>JBDHZB010000084.1:0-5639 GCA_039811645.1 Bacteroidia bacterium
TGATACACCAATAAAAACAAAGGTAAAAAATATATTAAGAAAGTAATGGAGCTAAAAACCATAATAAGAATTACAATGGAATATTATTGTGCTTCTTTTTTGGCATGGAGTCCACTTTGTTTTCAAGCATCTCAAATGCCTTAATTAATTTGATTCTTGTTTCTGACGGGTTAATTACTTCATCAATAAATCCACGCTCGGCAGCCTTGTAGGGGTTAGCAAACAGTTGATTGTATTCTTCTTCTTTTTCTTTCCACTTAGCTTCTTTGTTTTCCGCTTTTGCGATATCATCTTTAAAAATAATCTCGGCAGCGCCCTTTGCACCCATCACGGCAATTTCGGAAGATGGCCATGCATAATTAATATCTGAGCCGATATGCTTACTATTCATTACATCATAAGCACCGCCATAAGCTTTTCTTGTAATTAATGTAACACGCGGCACGGTACTTTCTGAAAAAGCAAACAATAACTTTGCACCATTGGTAATAATAGCGTTCCACTCTTGGTCTGTTCCCGGTAAAAAGCCCGGCACATCTACAAATACCATAATAGGGATATTAAAAGCATCGCAAAATCTTACAAATCGTGCTGCCTTTACGGACGAATGAATATCTAACACACCAGCCAATACAGCCGGCTGATTGGCAATAATACCAATGCTTCTGCCTGCAAGCCGTGCAAAGCCGATAATAATATTTTCAGCAAACTCTTTATGGACTTCCAAAAAACTGTCTTCATCTATTACATTCTGAATAACTTCATGCATATCGTAAGGTTGATTGGAATTAGCAGGAATAATTTTATTAAGCTGTGGTCTTAATTCATCCTGCATGGTATAAGGCAATCTGTATGGTTTTTCCTCACAATTTTGTGGTATGTAAGATAATAATTGCTTAATGGTATTAATTGCTTCTATTTCGTTGGCACAAGCAAATTGTGTTACGCCACTTTTAGAAGCGTGTGTATGTGCGCCGCCTAATTCTTCGGAAGTTACATTTTCATGTGTAACAGTTTTTACAACATTAGGACCTGTAACAAACATATAAGAGGTATTTTCTACCATTAAAATAAAATCCGTCATGGCAGGAGAATATACTGCTCCGCCCGCACAGGGTCCCATAATGGCAGAAATTTGCGGCACCACACCACTTGCTTTTACATTACGATAGAAAATATCTGCATACCCTCCCAAAGACACCACACCTTCTTGAATTCTTGCGCCGCCACTATCGTTTAGCCCTATTACAGGCGCTCCGTTTTTCATTGCTAAGTCCATTACTTTACAAATTTTCTCGGCATGCGTTTCGGAGAGAGAACCTCCAAACACAGTAAAGTCTTGAGAAAAAACATATACCAACCTACCATTAATAGTACCATAACCTGTAACTACGCCATCTCCTAAATATTTTTCTTTTTCCAAACCAAACTCTGCACTACGGTGCGTTACCAACATGCCTATTTCCTGAAAACTATTTTCATCTAATAAAAAATGAACACGCTCACGAGCTGTCAGTTTACCTTTTTTATGCTGTGCTTCTATTCTTTTTTTCCCTCCGCCTAATAGTGCCTCTTGTTGTTTTTGTTCCAACAAAGATAATTTATCCTGCATAATTAAAACTTTTGGGTAAATATAGTAATTAGATTGAGGGAATTAAAATCAGGGAAATTACAAGTCCGAAATATTTTTTTAATAAAAAATACTACTTATTTTTGTAGAAAATAAATCTTCATAATGTATGGCACAAACACAAACAAAATTAGACCGAATAGCGATATTTTATGAAGGGTATACATGAATTAGGTGCAAGTGCAACGAGCATAAAGCCGCCCGCCGTTGAGAATAAGTGTACTTAAAACCCGCACCAATATTGGACTTTATGAAAAAACCCAAGCTCACCCACCACTCCAAATTTAATTTTGTATTCTTGCCATTCAGAAAAAATGGTAAAATTGTATGACATATCAGGATGGAATGAACAACCTTGGTTTAGCACGGGCGGAACTCGTGATAAAAAAGTTTATTTAAATCCTGATGATGGTGAGTTATATTTCTTTAAACAATCCTTTAAAAAAGGACAAAGAGATTACAAACACGAATTTTGGTCGGAGATTATTGCATCTGAAATTGGAATTGTTTTAGGTTTTGATATTTTATCGTATCATATTGCTATTAAAGGAGATATAGCTGGTTGTATCTCAAAATCAATGATAAAACAAGCTGGAGAAGAATTAATTGAAGGAGGTAAGTATTTACAAGCATTTGACAATACTTTCAACCCTGAAAATGTTAAGCTTCGTAATCAATATAATTTTGAATTGATACAAAACGCTTTAATGACTTTCAAAAAGGAAAAACATATAAAGGAACTTATTGAAACTATTGTTTTTGATGCGTTGATTGGAAATAGTGATAGACATCAAGAAAACTGGGCGATAATTAACATTCACACTGTTATCACAGAAAGTATTTCTGAAATAAAAAAAGAAATTGAAACAGGGAAAATCGACAACACAGATATACCCAATTGGGCAAAAAAACTCATCAAATTTGCTTATACTGTAAAGGGAAAAATCCGTCCCGAAATTCAAACGGCACGATTAATGTTACCCAAGAATACCAAATTTGCACCAATATATGATAGTGGATGTAGTTTTGGACGAGAATTGGATGACGAAAAAGTAAAGATTTTATTAAATAATAGTAACGAATTACAAAAATATGTATCAAAAGGTTTAGCTGAAATACATTGGGAAAACAATAAAATAAGTCATTTTGAGTTAGTAGAGAAATTGTTGAATATAAAGGAACTTAAAACGTTTGTTTTGGATTGTTTAAAAAGAATTTCAGAACGTTTTGATGATTTAAAAATTGAAGAATTGGTTAATAATATTGATTCTGAATTACTAAAATTGGGGAATTCTAATTTTTTACCTAAAGAGAGAAAACAATTAGTTTTAAAATTACTATCTTTGCGGGTTGAATGCTTGAGAAGCATTTATTCTCAATACAAATGAAAGAAATAGGTCATATATACCTTAGTTGGCGAGAAGGATTAGGAAAAAGACGACATATTGTGGGGGTTTTGAAAAAAAATGCTACATTAGGGATTCGCTTTTCCTATATTCAAGACAATATCGAAGCTGCAAAAAAAGACGGATTTTCACCATACACGGAATTTCCTGACCTAAAAAAAGAATATACCGAAAATGTATTAGATATTTTTGGACAGAGAATAATGAAGTCGGAACGTTCTGATATTTCTGATTTTTACGACTTTTGGGAAATAGACCAAAAATTCAAAGACGATAAATTTTATATGTTGGCTCATACTCAAGGTTTAAATCCTACTGATAATTTTGAATTTTTGGCAGATTATCAGCCTAAAAAAAATTTACGTTTTCTCACAGATTTGGCAGGTTTAAGCAACCGTAAATTGCCGGCAGACAGTATTAAATCTGGGGATGTTTTAATATATAAGCTAGAAACAGACAACGAATTCGATGATAAAGCGGTAAAACTGTTTAAAGACGATAAAGAAATTGGTTATGTAAAAAAAATTCATTCAAGAGTTTTTTACAAAAATAAAAAACGTCCACTACAACTTATCGTAAAAGCAGTCGAACAAAACGGAGTTATTAAAAGGGTTTTCGTTAAAGTAAGTTCAAAGTAAATCAATAAAACATTAGTGCCCAGCAAGGGTTTTGCAAAAGATCTGGTGAACCTCTTCGTATGATAGTTTTGTGGGGAAATAAACAGTAGTTCCTCGTATCAGTATTTGTGCTAAAAATCCCGCCCTTCGGAAAGTCGAGAACCATTAACTGCAATGATAAAAAATACCAAAGCTACAAGTGAATCGACAAAAATTAGTAACTTTGAACCCTAAAATAATATAAGAAAAATAGAAGATGATACTTTGGAACAACGATACTGAAATACAATTTTTTACAGAAGCATTAAAGAATTTTGCCTCACCTGAACAGCTATTCTACAAATTGAAAGATGGATATTTTGCCTATATCCCAAAAGGTTCAGAGGCAGAAGGACAAACATTACAGAGTCGAAATTCTCTTATCGGGCAGTTTACAGAAAAATGGAGCAAAACACTGTTAGAGCCAATTGCCAAAGAATTAGGGCTATACGCAGTAAATAGCGTAGTATGCGATGAGCTTGGTCTATCAAAACAATCAAGCGCAGACCTTGCGTTTTGCACAACTAACAATATTGTTCAAAAACCTGAAAATATAAAGCTACTGTTTGAAATCAAAATGAGTGTTGTTTCTAACTATAAATTCACGCACCCAAACAATATTGAATGTGTTGGCGACTATAAACAACACAAAGGTAATCCTGCATTATTACGTTCTGACTCAATGCTTAAAGCTATAGGCAAGTCAATCAATATTCGTGTTTCGGGCATTGCTTCAACAAAAATACCTGTGGTTGTATTAGGTAACAGTCCAATAACAGACAGCTATGTTAAAAAAGTAGATTTTTTAAAAACTTCAGGAGTTGTTCAAGGGTTTTGGTCTTTAAATCCAAATCCTACAAACTCTGACTATGTAAAGGACACACCAAAATTAGGTTTTCAAACGATTTTGGACAGAAATCAACTTTTTAATAATTGCAAAGAACTTATAACCAATGATATGAACTACTTTTCTTCAATGATTTCAAAAATGAAACTTGGGGAAATTATACGAATTGCAAGTCAGGAAAATACAGATATTACAAAAGCAGAAAAATTTTTAACCTTAATCCGAAGCTAAAATGAAAAGACCAAAAGGAACAGAAACAAGTGTTTTCGGAACTAACGGAAGAATTAATCACGACAGTTCAAAGTTTTATAATTCTAAACTTTACTCGGAGCTTGGCGACAAAAAAGTTCTTGATAAAAATGAAAATGATTTTCCAAATGAGTTAGAGAATAAATTCATTCTTGGCTCAGCAGAAAATATGAAAGAGCTGCCCGATAATTCTGTTCATTTAATGATTACTTCACCACCTTACAATGTTTCAAAAGAGTATGACGAAGACTTATCTTTGAAAGAGTATTTACAACTCTTAGAAAACTCATTTAAAGAAACATTTAGGGTTTTAGTAAATGGCGGACGAGCTTGTATAAATGTAGCCAACCTTGGAAGAAAGCCATACATACCACTTTCTGACTATATTTCTAAAATAATGATAGATATTGGTTTTAATATGCGTGGGGAAATCATTTGGAACAAGGCAGCAAGTGCAAGTCCCTCAACAGCTTGGGGAAGTTGGCAAAGTGCATCAAATCCAATTTTAAGAGACATACACGAATATATTTTAGTTTTTTCAAAAGGCGATTATAAAAGAGAAAGAGGGAAAAAAGGAAATTCTATAACCAAAGAACAGTTTATGGAATGGACAAAATCAATATGGACAATGAACGCAGAAAGTGCAAGAAGAATTGGACACCCTGCACCATTCCCAGAAGAATTACCTTACAGACTAATTCAACTTTATTCGTTTAAAGGAGACATAATTCTTGACCCTTTTATGGGAAGCGGAACAACGGCAGTTTCGGCACTTAAATCCGAAAGAAAATTTGTAGGATACGATATCTCACAAGAATATATTGACTTAGCAAAAAGAAGACTAAACCCAT
>JBDHZB010000085.1:0-5542 GCA_039811645.1 Bacteroidia bacterium
AGATAAGCCCCAACACCGCAAAAAAACATGTACTCAACATCTACGCCAAACTACATGTAAACAGCAAAGCACAGGCACTGGCACTGGCTTATGAGAAGGGGTTGATTTGAGGGGGGGGGATTTAAAATAATTTTAATAATAGTATTCTCAAAATAATTCATCTCAATTCTCAAGCACATCACAATAAGCTGCACCACATTCAAATACACCTATTGACTAATATCAATTGGTTGCAAACTCTCGTTGTTTTAATTAACTTCGCTACATGGCTGATGTGCACAACAAAAAGACAAGAAGTTACAATATGAGCCAAATAAAATGTGCTAATACCAGACCGGAAATATTGATAAGAAAATTTCTGTTTTCAAATGGGCTTAGGTATAAGTTGTATGATAGATAACTATCAAGTAAATTAATTTACTTAAATCAATAAAAGAAAATAATTGTGCATGGCAATTCCCAAGAATATACACAAAGAACACCTGCAAAAGGCAATTGAAAAAATTGATAAAGAAGGAATACCCAACGATGGCGCATCACAATATTATGATGTCATTTATAACAACAAAAGTTATCCTCCAAAAGTTGTTGTATCTTATGCAAACATATTTGCAAATGGACATGAGCTAAATAGAAATACATTTTCTGGGGGTTTAGAAACCGAATGTTTCAGATTGCTTGAGGAAAATGGATTTGTCATTCAAAAAAAATCTATTGCATATTATTTACTTGGGGCAGCTTGGTATGGATCTGAAGACGATCCAGATCAGACCGAAAGGTTTATTGAAAATGGAATTTGGGAAAATAGTAATGAAGATAGATTTATCGATACTGTGAAAAGCGTAAATGTCGGTGATAAGGTTGCAATAAAATCATCGTATGCCACAAAAGATAGGAAAAGTATATTAAGAATAAAAGCAACTGGAACGGTTTCCGAAAATAAAGGAGACGGAAGAATACTCAAAATAAATTGGGACAAAAGGTTTGAACCGTTTGACCTGGAAGGGTTTGGAGGTTATAGAAATACAATTCAGAAAGTAGCCGAAGAAGATATTGATGCTATTTTTAAATCAACTAACAAAATGAGTTATTATCAAGAGTTAAAAAAATTCTTAGACCAGTCAAAGACAACTGCTCTTGGAACAATGGGATACTTGAACAATTTTAAAGGGCTTTCAGTAAAAATTAGTTTCGGCAAGGGCAATCAAGCGAGAGTACCTTGGATTGCATTTTTAAATGAAGATAACAATGTGCAAAATGGTATTTACCCTGTATACCTATATTATAAAGAGAAAGATTTGCTGATTTTGGCTTATGGAGTTAGCGAAACTAACAAACCTGACAGAAAATGGAATATCACAAATGAAAAAACAATTGAAGAATATTTTAATATTAATAGTTTAGGAAAACCTGATAGATATGAGAATTCATTAGTATTCAAAGCCTATAATACCAATTTACAAATGAATGAACGTGAAATTGACTCTGATCTTAATGAACTTATTACAATCTACAAAAATTCTAAACATGAATTCACTAGACCAAAAATAGAATTTCAGGCAGAAGCATTTGACAATGTAGTTAATAATGCAGGATTATTAGTTACTACTAGGATTCAAACCCGTTTTATCTCCTCTCTCCTTACAAAGCCATTTGTAATTCTTACTGGATTATCGGGTTCGGGCAAAACAAAACTTGCACAGGCTTTTGCAATGTGGATATGCGAAGATAACAGTCAGTACTGCATCGTTCCGGTGGGGGCCGACTGGACTAATAGGGAACCATTACTGGGTTTTCCCAATGCATTAAAAGCAAAAGAATATGTAAAACCTGATAACAGCGTACTTGATTTAATAATAAATGCCACCCAAAATACAGACAAACCCTATTTTCTGATTCTTGATGAAATGAATCTAAGCCATGTAGAACGATATTTTGCCGATTTTTTGAGCGTTATGGAGTCTAAAGGGAAAATCGCTTTACACCCTGGCCCTGAAGATTGGAATAACGTTCCCAGTCAAATTATTTTCCCCAAAAATCTTTTTATCATAGGCACTGTAAACATTGATGAAACAACTTATATGTTTAGCCCCAAAGTGCTTGACAGAGCAAGTGTGATTGAGTTCAGCGTTACTGCGAATGAAATGAGCGAATATCTGAGCAGCAATGCTAATATTGATCTTGATGCTTTAGAAGCAAATGGAAAAGATATGGCACATGATTTTGTTGCTATTGCAAAAAATGATGATCTGCAGGTTTCAGATGCTTCTACACTTAGCACCACACTCTTAAATTTCTTTTCGGAGCTGAAGAAGACCGGAGCTGAATTCGGCTACAGAAGCGCAAATGAAATTTTACGTTTTGCCGCAGTAATAGAAAAACTGAGAGTCGGATGGAGTATAGAAGAAATTGCAGATGCAGCAATCATGCAAAAACTGCTTCCCAAAGTACACGGTTCCAGAAGGAAACTTGAACCCGTTTTAAAAACACTTGGTGCACTTTGCCTGAATGACAACAAAGAGATAGAAACTCTAATAGTAAAAACACAAATTGAAACTAATGATGATGTGAGAATAAAATACCCTATCTCGTTTGAGAAAATTCAACGTATGTATCAGAACTTATTAAGCAATGGATTTACCAGCTATGCCGAAGCATAAAGCAAAATGACTACAAACAAAATTGTTATACCTGTTATTACTTCCGAAAAGAAGATAGAGCTGACTCTTTATGGAGAAAGTACGGACGAAACAATTATTACAAAGGAAGACGCAATTGAGAACGGCGAAGCTACCATTCAGATAAAAGAAGGTCATTTTTACGAGTACAAAATTGAAGACGGATATTTTCTGCAGAATTCAGAAATAGTAAGCCATTCGAAAATCAATAAATCTTCGGGGAGAATAGTTCCAAACATCTATGTGGGTACGCTTGGAATTGATGTTTTAAAATCAGACACAGCGCAGAAATGCGGAGAAATAAAACTCGAAGTGCAATCTGTAAAGGCAAACTACCGAACTGATTACCGCCACATGCTGGAGGAAATTACTGAAAAATGTACAGATCTGCTACTTCAACACAGCTCGCCTGTTTCTCAAAATTTTGAAGTTGATTATAACACTAATTCAAAAATTTTGTATCAGCGTTTTGCATTCATCAAATCAGTTCTCGATTCTGTTGAATTCAATGATTCGATACACAAAATTATTTCTTCGCCTGTAACTCGATGGCAAGAAAGTGAAACCATTAAAGACATAAGAAGTGTAAAAAGATTCACAAGCTCAACCATCAGACAGCTGAGTAATGCAACCAATAGATTTAATTTGCCTGATGAACATCCTTTGAAAAGTTCAATGTCTTCAATTCCTTCGAAGTTGAAAGTTAACTTTAAAACAGAAACGGTTGATACTCCCGAAAATCGTTTTGTAAAACACGCTTTAATTTCCTTTCAATCTTTTTGTAGTGATTTTAAAACTAAAGCAAAAGAAAATGAAAGAATAAGAATAGAAGCAGCTTTGCTTGAAGACAGGCTTGAGCAATATCTCAGTCATTCTATTTTCAAAGAAATATCACTGCCACATACTTTACCACTTAACAGCCCCGTACTGCAGCGAAAAGAAGGCTATAGAGAAATATTGAGAGTGTGGCTGATGTTTGATCTTGCAGCAAAATTGATTTGGCAAGGAGGGGAAGATGTTTATAGTGGTAATAAAAAAGATGTGGCCGTACTCTATGAATATTGGTTGTTTTTTAAATTACTGGATATTGTAAAAGATATTTTCAAAATTGAAGCCCTAGCAACTGAAAATCTGATAGAGAAAACTGAGGATGGGCTCGGGCTTAAATTAATTCAAGGAAAATATTTACCCGTAAAAGGAGTTTACCTTAATGATAATAGAAAACTAAATGTTGAATTTAGTTATAACAAGACTTTTAGTGGAGGTAATAAATATCCTGATAGTGGAAGCTGGACAAGAAATCTACGACCCGATTACACCTTAAGTATTTGGCCATTTGGAATTGAGCAGGAACAAGCAGAAAAAGAAGAACTGATAGTTCATATACATTTTGATGCAAAGTATAAAGTTGAAAAACTACAAAGCATCTTCGGAGAAGACGACAATCTGAATGAAGAAAAAGAACAACAAAAAAAAGGAACATATAAAGGAGCCGACCTTTTAAAAATGCATACTTACAAAGATGCAATAAGAAGAACAGCTGGTGCTTATGTACTTTATCCCGGGACTGATAAAGGACACACACATTTTGGATTTCATGAACTTATTCCGGGACTTGGTGCATTCTCAATAAGACCCTCTATGGAAAATACCGGATTAGAAGAATTAAAATCATTTCTAACTGAGGTAGTGCAGCACTTTATGAACAGGGCTTCACAAAGAGAAAAAATGTCTTTAAAAACTTATGAAATTCATAAAGATGTAAAAGGAAGCGAATTAAATGAAGCATTACCTGAAGCTTACGGTCTTAACAGAAGCTTAATCCCCGATGAAACCTTTGTACTGATAGGATATTACAAAGATGAACATCACCTAAATTGGATTATTAATACTGGTTTATACAATGCCAGAGCAGATAGTCAACGTGGTTCTTTGCGCCTTGGTCCAGGAGAGGCAGGTGCAAAATATTTACTGCTTCACACTAAAGGAGAAACAACAACTAGTAAACTTATGAAAATAGTTGAAACAGGTCCAAGAGTATTTTCAAAACAAGCTTTAAAGCATAATAAATATCCAACTGAGCCCAGTAGAGACTACTATCTTGTTTTTAAAGTTGAGTCCATTTATGATATTGAATTTAAAGATAAAAAATGGGATATTACCAAGCTCAAAAATTATAAAACAGGAAGCGGTTCAGGATTACCTTTCTCTGCCTCATTAACAGAGTTAATGAATTCAATAGTTAAACCCTGATATTTAAAAACAAGCTCAACAATAAACCTTAAAAATTATACAGACAATTCCCTCTCCTTGCACCACCTCAAAATACATTCATCAACTAAATCATCGACTAGTACAGTATGAGCATTAAGAGTGTAGTATAATTAAAGCATTAAACCATATTTATCTAAAAAATATTGTTACAACCGTTACTACTTCTGTTGCTCTTATCAAATCTTTCCTTAAATTGGCAGTATCAAAAACACAAAAAACACCCCACATGACAAACGTAAACAACTGGATGAGCTGGGAAGGCGGTATTGATTTAGTAGCCGTTACAGCTCCCGACCTGCAAATGCCCAATGTAATTGTACACTTGGGCCGTATGGTAAATACTCCGGCCGGCAATGCGCCCAGCGGAATGATTTTTTGGCAACCTAACCCCGCAGCTTTACCCGAAGTAATGGGCTTTGTAAGTACCGATGAAACCGTAGGCAAATATTTTGGCCCACATATTTTTGCAGGCACTCCTTTTGAAAATGCACCCGTTTTAAAAGCAACGATCGACATCCACATTACATCTGAAAAAGCAGTAGCCACCTGTGTAGTGGGTGCTTATACTTTTGAAGTGGAGATGAGCGATT
>JBDHZB010000086.1:0-5419 GCA_039811645.1 Bacteroidia bacterium
TTTGTCTTTATATAATTTAAAAATACGTTCGTTTTCTTTATCAATAAAGTGTCCGATTTTCTCCATTACTGTAACTGTATCGTTTTTTTGATTTGGATGTTGTCCTAACTCAACTAAATGTTGTATCAATTCATCAACATTAGTTAGGTTAAAATTCCCTGCCAATACTAAGTTACGGGCTTGCCAATTGTTTTTTCTATAAAAAGGGTGGCAACTATGAATGGTGTTTTTTCCAAATGTTCCATATCTTAAATGTCCCAATAATACTTCACCCAGAAATGGAATATTTTCTTTTTGCCAATCTGTATTTTTATAATCATCAGGAAACTTTTTAGATGCTTCAAGAAATAAACTGTGTATTTGAGAAAAAATATCTTGCGTTGCTTTTGGTTCAATAGACCGTAATCTGTCTATGTAATTTGTACCTGCTTTTGTATTAATCTTTACCGTTGCGATGCCGGCACCATCTTGCCCGCGGTTAATAAGCTTTTCCATTATTTGATATAGCTTATGTAAGCCATATCTTGCGGTACCGTATTTTTGTTTATAGTAAGAAAGTGGTTGTCTTAATCTAATCAACACAACCCCACATTCGTGTTTTATTGCATCACTCATAGTAATTCAGAGCGACAAATTTAATAAAAAATGAGTTGATATTTTTTAATTTATTTCATATAAAATTACTCATTTTTGCACAAATGATATTAAATCAGGATAATAAAGACACCGCCTTGATTAGAAACCTTGAGTTTAAAGCAAAAGAAATTGTTTCAGGGTTTTTAATAGGACAGCATAAAAGTCCATTACACGGTTATTCTGTTGAGTTTGCTGAACATAAAATGTATAATATGGGAGAGTCTGTAAGACATATAGATTGGAAACTGTATGGCAGAACGGATAAATTATACCAAAAAAAATATGAAGAAGAGACAAACCTTCGTTGTCAAATTGTAATAGACACATCTTCTTCTATGCATTATCCTAAAGGTAAGTTAACGAATAAATTATCTTTTTCGGTGTATTCAGCAGCAGCGCTAATGCAACTAATGATTCAGCAGAGAGATGGGGTGGGGCTCTCATTGTGTTCAAGTAAAATAGATAAGCATTTCTCGGCAAAACTTAATCATGCACACATTCAATATTTGTATCTTCAACTTTCTGCACTTTTAGAAGATAATCAAAAGGTATTTTCAACTACGGATATTGCAGGGGCCTTACATCAATTAGCTGAAGTTCTAAATAAAAGATCTTTAGTCATTATTTTTAGTGATATGATGCAAAATGTTGAAAATATGGACGATATATTTTCGGCTTTGTTACACTTAAAGCATAGAAAACACGATATCATTGTATATCACACATTGGCTTATTCCGAAGAATTGAATTTTGACTTTGATACAAGGCCATATCAGTTTATAGATATGGAAACAAAAGAAGTGGTTAAAGTGAACGTTCCTGAGATAAAAGAATTTTATTTAAACTCAATGAATGCATTTTATCATCAACTTAGAGATAAGTGTACACAATATAAAATTGATTTTGTTCCTGCTGATATTAATGAAAATTGCTATCAGGTTTTACAATCGTATCTTATTAAAAGGAATAAAATAATAAAAACGTGATTTATAAATCGGTAATTTCAAATTAATAATAGTGTTATTTCAGTCAGAATATAATAAGTGGTGGATTGCAGGAGCATTATTATTGGCATTTATTGTTTCATATATTCAGTATTTCTTTCGGACAAAAAACCAAGGGTTTCCCAAAAAAACCAATTATGTTTTAGCTTTACTTAGATTTTTAACTATATTTATTATTGGTATTTTGCTAATTAATTTTTTTACTAAATGGAATAAAGATGTTTATACAAAACCTTTGCTAGTGCTTGCAGTAGATAATAGCAGATCTATGGTTGCTGCAAAAGATTCATTGGATGTTAAAGAATTTTTTCAAAAAGATTTTGATAAATTCCAAAAGGAACTATCTGATAAATTTGATATCCAAACTATATCGTTCGGTGAGCAATTGAATTTTAACCCAAATAAATTTTTATTTAATGAATATAAAACCGATGCAGATAATATTTTTTATAAAACTCAAAAGATTTTTCAAAATAGAGAAATATCTGCAACGCTTTTTATTACTGATGGAATATTTAACCAAGGCACTCACCCGGCTTCTCAGATACAACAAAATTTAATTTATCCTATTTATTGTTTAGCAACAGGTGATACAACCCTATATAAAGATGTATTAATAAAGAAGATTAATCATAATAAAAATGTTTTTATCGGAAATGATTTTATTGCAGAAGTATTAATTCAATATGCTCACGTTAATAATGAGACTGTAAAGGTATCACTATATCTAGAGGATAAATTAATTGCCGAAAAATCTGTTAACCTAAATTCGGAGACTATAGATATTAAAACAATTAATTTTCAGATTAATGCAAATAAAGCAGGTAATAATGTGTATAAAGTTGTTGTTAGTAAACTAAAAGATGAAATTAATTCTCAAAACAATATAGCATATTTTTCCGTTAATGTTATTGAGGATAAAACAAAGGTATTGATTGTGTATTCTGCTCCACACCCTGATATTGCAGCTATTTCAGAGGTTTTATCACAAACACCGCAATATGAAATAAAAATAATAAAGGAAAGCGAGTATTCAGTTAATCAAAATAACCAAGATGTAATTATTTATCACCGCCCTACAAATACTTCTTTATTGAATAATATTAACAAACTTGGCATCCCAATATTTATTATTTCCAATCAAATAGAAATACTAAAATCAAATTTTTTAAAAGTACAACAACTTTTACCAAACCAATATAATGAATCAGAAAGCTCTACTAATACATCTTTTGGAAGTTTTGCATTAGAATATAATAACAACGGATTAAAAGATGACAAGCCGGCTGTTCTTTCTCCTTATGGAGATTATACGCCGTCCGGCGGGCAAGCTGATGTGTTGTTGTATCAAAAAATTAATGGCATCATTACACACCTGCCATTATTTTATACATTAATAAATGGAACAGGCAAGTATGCTGTATTTTTAGGTGATGGTTTGTGGCGATGGAAAATGTTTGAATATCAACAAACTCGTAATTATAATTGGTTTGGTAATTTCATTACGCAAACGGTAAGATTTTTATCAATAAGGAGAGATAAAAATCCGTTTAAGTTATATATGCCGCTTATTAGTTATGAAAGCGATCCTATTCAAATCAGAGCGGAACTTTATAATGAATCTGCCCAACCAATTACCGAGCCTGATGTTTTAATATCTATACAAGATAGTTCAAACAATCAATTTAAGTATGTGTTTAATAAAGCAACGTCTTCTTATTACTTAGATATCGGAAAATTATTAGCCGGCAATTATACCTACAAAGCATCTTGTCAGTATCATGGGAAGGATTATGTTCAATCCGGCAAACTACGGGTTTTACCGCTGCAATTAGAAAAGTATGATATTACTGCAAACCATGATTTATTAAAAATAATGTGTAGTAAAACCGATGGAAAATTTTATTTACTTAATCAGTATCATCAATTTTTAGATGAATTAAATAAAAACGAATCATTTAAAACAATTATATCGAGGCATTCTGAATATACTTATTGGATAGAAAATATTTGGTTTTTTATTACATTATTGATTTTACTAACTATAGAATGGATTATTAGGAGATGGCACGGTATTATTTAATAATAACGATTTGTTATTTACAGATTGCATATTCTCAATCAGCAGATAAAATATTTGAGAGTATTAATCATTATGATTACTATCATACCAAAGTATATGCTCATAAACTAATTAAGAAGAAAAAGAAACTTTTCCTTGCAAACTATGCCTTGGCTTATACGTATTTTCAGAACTTCAAACCATTTTATAATTTAGATAGTGCTGATAAATACATTCATAAATGTATAGCAAATAACATGCACACCGTTATTCAAGCTAAGCAAGGTAGGTTAGATTCCGTAATCGTGCAAACATTATATGATAGTATATCTTATAAGCAGTTTGAAAAAATACAACAAAGTAGCATCCCATACGTCTATGATAGATTTATTCAAACGCATCCATATCTTACTAGAACTATTATAGACAGGATATATAAGCATCAAAACAAAATGATTGTACAATATGCTGAAGAAGTTAATAATAGCGATACTACTTTACATTTGATTAAAAATTATCCAAATCATCCTGAAAAAAATTATTTAGTATTACTTTCAGATAAACAACGGTATAACGAACGCACATCTCATCGTTCTAAAGAAGAATATGTATCTTTTTTATTAGACTTTCCAAATAATAAATTTAAAAATGAAGCTTTGCAACACCTATTAAACCTATATATTACAAATAAAGATATTAAAGGCTTAGAGTTTTATGTAGAGAAATTTAAAGATGCAAAATATTATAATGCAGAAGCATGGAAGTGGTTGTTTTTTTATTCAGTTCCAAAATATAATAATGCAGAATTAGAAAAATTTATAAACCATTACCCACAATTCCCATTCAAACAAAATATTCTACACGAAATGGAAATGAATCATAAAGAATTAATACCACACATAGATTCAACTGAAAAAGCAGGATTTATTGATACTTTGGGAACATGGATAATACCACCAAAATACGATGCCATTACACCATTTAATGATAATATAGCTGTTGTTTCTCTTAGTGATTCTGTGTGGTTTATTAATAAAGATAATCAGCCTATTTTTAGTAAAAAATTCAAAGACGCTTTCACGTTTTTTAATGGATACGCACCTGTATTTGATGGCAACCAATGGTATTTTATAAATAGACTAGGAGCAAGGCAACCACAAAACTTTGATGAAATAAACGAACGCTCTTCAGATAATAATTATGTTGTTAAGAAAAACAATCTATATGGATTAGTTGATTACAAAGGGGATTATATTCTTAATAGCGAATATGAAAAATTAGGCGATTTTGAAAACCATCATGCGTACTATATTAAAAATGGATTATACGGAATTATTTTTAGCAATGGATATAAAACAGAAGCTAAATACCAATGGATTTCAAATTTTAATGATTCGGGATTTGCAATTGTAAAACAAAATGCTAACTATGGTATTATTAATTTAAATGACACGGCAATCTTACAGCCAATTCATGATTTAATTTTTTACATTACTAAAAATATTTATCTATGTGTAAAAAATAAGAAATATGGATTTTATGATGCTTCAAAAAAATGCTTCTTATACTTTATGGAGTATGACTTTCAAAAGAATACCGAAATTACAGGATTTACCAATGGTAACTATTTCAAACTATACAGCATAAAAAAATATACATAGGAAATGAAAATGGATATATCAATAAGAAGAAAATCTTTCAGGATGTTGTTGTTTCA
>JBDHZB010000087.1:0-5375 GCA_039811645.1 Bacteroidia bacterium
TTTTGCCCTTGTTGGTCTTACGATACCTGCGAACCGCCTTTGTTGTTGTGTTCAGACTTGTGCATTGCAAAAACACCAACAAACTGTAGTCTCAATCCTTATATGTGTCAGAAGCCCCAATTATCAATACTTGTTTCATTTAACAAAGCTGATGAATATTTATACTCCTCCGGCAATTTATATAATTCAGCTTTTACAGTATTCCAATGCAGGTACTCCATCTTACTCCTGCTGTTATTCTTTTGCCATTGCTCTATGCCTACAAGTAAGACACAACAGCAGCGTGTTGTTAATTACAGAACTCCAACAAAGGCAAAAAATATGATATCGATACCTAGCACTGACTTGTTAACTGGTTGTTAAGTCGCCTTAGTTTTAAATATGTCATTAGGAGTATATCTAATTTCAAAAGGGTTTAAACTGTTTTATATGAAGCCTCTGTTTTCATTTCTTTTTCTTTTGATAATGGTAGTAGGGCAAATTGACGCACAGTCTGCTATTGCCATCTTTAAACCACAGTATTCTGGTGATGAGCATTACGGCTTTGCAACAGGAAGAACAAAAGAAGATGCTGAAGCAAAAGCGAAGAATGATTTAACCGTTGTTGTAAATGAGAAAGTGCCATCAGGAACCAGTGCTTCAGTTGGGAAAAAATATATTTATGCCTCTACAAATAAAAATGGCGGCTATGCTATTGGCAGAGGGAAAGATCAATTTGGAAATTTTTGGCATTATGAAGCAATATTGGCTGCAGAAAGTGAAGATGCTGCAAAAAAAAACGTGTTAGATAGAATAAGCAGAAGAGGACTATATAACGGGGAAATTGTTTATTCAGGATATGATAACGGGAATACACAAGCAAATGGGCAAATAAAATATTGCTACGTTACATTAACTCAGGGGGGGAATTATAGTGATTGTAGTTTTATTACATACAGCAATATTTTTGAATTGAGAGGCGATAATATCAAGTTATCAGAAGATGAAATAGTGAAAGCCTTTTTTAAATACACTACTACTAAAACAAATGAATGTTTGATTGAAGTGCTTGCAAGTAGAGGGGGAGCTTCTGCCCAATTATTTAACTCATTTCAAGAAGCCCAAATTAGCATGAACGCACAAATTGATAGGAATAAAAGTGATGAGTATCTAAAATTTTGGAATTTTAAAACAAGATTTATCGAAGGCTTCAGTATTATAAACACCAACACAATATCACAAAAGCAACAGACTGAAGCTAAAACATCAGTAAGTTCAAATGTAGTCAACAATGCTTCGCATTCTAAAAATACTACCAAACTTTCACCAACAGAAACATTCAATAATGGATTAAATTATTACAACCAGAAGAAATATACAGAAGCATTTAATTTGTTTAAAAAAGCAACTGATCAGGGCAATATGGATGCACTGAATAAGATTGTATATATGATGAATTTTGGACAAATTAATCTGAGTGGCGAACAACAATTAACTTGGTATAAAAAAGCTGCGGAACGTGACATTGGAACTGCACAGGAAACTTTGGGATATTTTTATTATAATGGAAAAAATGTTTCTCAGAGCTACAAACTAGCAAAATACTGGTATGATAAAGCAGTTTTAAATAATAACCATTGTACTATTGGCTTAGGCAATATGTATTTTTATGGAAAGGGAGTGCAACAAAGTTATTCCGATGCCTTTCATTGGTATTCTAATGCGTTAGGCAATTGTTCGAACCATGAACAATGCCTTAATCTGGCATATATGTATGAATATGGAAAGGGAACAGAAAAAAATATTCAAAAAGCAAAGGATTATTATCAATTTATTGTCGATTATCCGAACCAAGGCACGTATGCTCAGGTAGAAAGTGCCAAAAAAGGACTTGAACGAATAGACCGAATGAAAAGTAATGCTCAAGAAAAAATTAGTAAGGAAGATATTCTTGGCACATGGAGTTATGTTATTACATGGCCATCTGACGCAAATTTAAAGGACGTGACAGGTATAATGAAAATTAAAAATGATGAAGACGATCAGGGATTAATAACTATAACAAGTACTTTTAATCCTAATCAAAGATTCTCGAAAGGGTATGTATTTAAAGGTGCTGCAATGGCAAATAATGCTATTTTGTATAGAATAAAAACTGATGTGCCCGACATTGAACAACAATATTTTCTAAATATCATCAGTAAAACACAAATGAAAGGGACAATTAAAAATATAAGATTAAAACCAATGCCCGAAAGGCCTGAGGCATGGGATATACCTGCTGAAATTGAATTAATGAAATCAGCTAACTAATTTATGCCTACTCTTAATATCAACACAGATTTTGGAGAAAACAGCAATCTATGGGCACCAAGCAATATTGCAACATTTTTACTTGTAATGACACTTAAAGAATTAAATGAAAGGAAAAGAGATCAACAGGTTCATCTATTTATTGATAATAATGAGGTTGCCGTTATTAAAACGAAAGAGAAAATTGAAATTCCTATTTCTATAGGCTCACATAAAATGCAAGCAAAATATAAGGGATTATCTACTTGTGAATACGAATTTGAAATGGAAGACGGGCTGTCTTCAAAAAGAATATTTTGTGTAGGGAATTCGGATTTTAGGCAGAAAATGAGTATAATAAATTGGTTAATAGTTATCTACTTTTTTGTTTTTCTCTTGTTTATTCTTCCTGTGTTTCCAAAGATGCGATTAGCGTTTGTGACATTAATTTTAGCACTTCCCATAATAGGAATACTTGCATTTTATTTTGTAGCAATTAAACGAAAAACTATACTTGATATATCTGAAGTATGGCCTGAGTATGATTAGCAATAATTTATTTTTTTTCCAACATTACAACTCTAAAGCCACCTGAGCCATCGCAATATTCTTTATTATTAAATGATCGAGCTGTTACACGACAACGTGATGCATCATTAAGCGCCGATCCTCCCCGGATTACCTTTTGACCATCACGTTGGGGACCTTTTGGATTTAGATTGTCAACCCTACCATTATTAAGTTCTGAATAATATCCAGCATCATAGGTGTCTAAGCACCATTCCCATACATTCCCACTCATGTCATATAATTCTTCGTAAGGTCTTTTTGTACCAATACTTCCAAAATCCGTATTATGAGAGCCATTATAATTGGCGACTAATTCTATATAATTACTCCCACAATAAATTGTCCTTTGTTTTGAATTGGGTTCCCATCCTGTAGCTGCTTCCCACTCTGCTTCTGTTGGTAAACGGAAGATTTTATCAGTTATTTTTGTTAGCCAGGCACAAAAAGCACACGCATCGTTCCAGCTAACATGAACTACTGCGTGATTTCTTTTCTGGCCTTCGGCCCATTGAGTTCCTTGCAAATTATGACGCCAATTTATACCTGCTTTTTTTTCCCAACTATTTCCGTTATAGATATAGCTATATCCAGATTTTTCGGCATCTGTAATATAATGGCTGTCTTTGATAAATACCTCAAACTTATCAACTGATATTTCAAACATACTTATAGAATAAGGGTCAAGTGTAACACTGTGAACCGGCCCTTCATCCTTATTAGTTGACAAATATTTTATGTCATCATTACCTAAAAGAAATGGCCAGGATTTGGATGTAACTTCAATCATGATGTCCAAGACTGCTTGCGCTTTTTCAGGAATTTTTTGGACAACTTGAGGTGTTGTTTCTGCTCCAAAAAAATTGAAATTATATTTATTTCCGGGAGGAAAATATTCTGCTTCTTCACAGGGTATTCTATTTGCGATAATTCTGCACATATTTATTGGATTACCTTCTTCATAGGAGTTGAGTAGTTTAATGAAGCCTGCAGTAAAAAAGGAAAGATTTGTTAAGTTCTTGTCCCCGTTGCCATAACCACTAATAAATGAAGAATTACCGGGTCGGGTTGAAAAAAATAACGCACCTTTCCCCTGCATAGATATTTGTTCTTTTTGCATTATTCTCAATTCATTGCTATATATGTCCCCTTTTAAATTGTCTAAATATTCATTTCTACATGCGTCAATAATGGATAAACAATATCGTGTTTGAGGAAGATTAAAGGTTTGCATTAACTGCTCTACTAAAAGCGTTTTATTCTTTAAATAGTCAGTGACCTGAAGGTCGGTTAAAGATGTAATTTTTCCCGGGCCATTATCTTCGATAGTTCCTAGAAATTGAACGCCATTATATGTAGCGCCATGTCCATTGAAAAAGCAAAGAGCGATGTTGTAGTTATTAATTTGAAAATATTTTTTTAGAGCCGGTAATATAGTATCTAAACTAATCCTTGTAACGTTGACTAGCTCTGCCACATCGAATCCTTTCCTCAGTAAAGCATAGGTCAGGGCACCTGGGTTTTTGCCGTCATTTGTAACTGGTAATTTTTCTTGGTACAAGTAATCAAATTCATCAATAACTAATGCAAATATTTTCTCACCACTGCTACTAATAGCGTTATGACCTGAACTATTTAGAATATACAAGTAATTATTAGAACCGCTAAGTTTAGATTTTTTATAAAATTCAATTTGTGCGTATGTTTTCTGGCATAATATAAATAGCAGACAGAAAATAAAGCTATTAATAAGCCAAAAAAGAAATGGAGACTTTTTAGCAGTGAAATTAATTTCCCGGTTTAAATTACTCAAAATGAAAATTATTTTTTTAGGTAAGTTTAAAAGAACAATTCTTCTTTAAAAAAAGAATATATCGGTTATATTCCTCAGCATTTTTTTGTAATTAACTGCTGATTAACATAGAAGAAAAATGTCTTTTACTGTGCCCAGTAAATTTCTTTAATACCTGTGATGTCTTTCAGTGCAATCGTTATTTCGTCTAATTTAGAAGTATCTGAATTTTCCAGGTTTAACAGATAAACATTTTCGTTATCATTTTTATCCATAGAGAATGACTGGATTTTCAAACCTGATTTCAAGATTAGTATATTAATCACATCCGAGTGATCAGTCATTGAGGTGGTAATAATCTTTAAATGTCTGCGATTGTATTTCTTTGAGTATAAACGTTCAAGCGGAAGCATTGCCCACAAAATAAAAAGAGCAATAGTCGTAGTAGCAGCTGCTGCAATATACATGCCGCTGCCCGTAGCAAGTCCTATGGCAGCTACTGTCCAAAGGCCGGCAGCAGTTGTAAGCCCGTGCACAGTTCCCTGTTTTGAAAATAAAATAGTTCCAGCACCTATAAAGCCAATACCGCTTACTACCTGTGCTGCAATCCTGGATGGATCTAGCGTTACATTTGGAGTACCTAATATATCGGCAAAGCCAAATGCAGAAACAATCATGATTAAACAGGCACCCACACACACCATCATGTGTGTACGCAATCCTGCAGTCCAGTTTTTACGTTCTC
>JBDHZB010000088.1:0-4961 GCA_039811645.1 Bacteroidia bacterium
AGATAAGCCCCAACACCGCAAAAAAACATGTACTCAACATCTACGCCAAACTACATGTAAACAGCAAAGCACAGGCACTGGCACTGGCTTATGAGAAGGGGTTGATTTGAGGGGGGGGGATGATTTTCTTAAAATTCTTATTTTTTAATTTGAAAAGCCTTTTGGAATTGAGTGTCATACTAAATATCCAGAAGGACAACTTAAATCATTATTAAAACATGAAATAATTCAAAATTTGGGGCAGCAAATTAAAAGGTTACATTTAATCGTGCTTCTTTAACTAATAGAGATTCACATATAATTCATTCTATACAAGCTTATGGTACATTTAATTTTACTTTAGCAAAGTATAAACCTTAGCACTCTAAATTCAATTTTTCTGGAATTAAATTGACTGTTAATAAAAATTATTTTGTTTTCAAGGATATTTAAAAAAGTCTTGTTAGATTTGACAATTATTGTCAAGTAAATATTTTCAAATTGAAAACGACAGGAGAAATAATCAGAGAGAAAAGAGAGAAAAAAGGGTTGCTATTGCGACATGTTTCTGCTCAACTCGACATTGACACAGCTATACTCAGTAAAATTGAACGTGGAGAGAGAAAAGCCACAAGAGAACAAATTACTAAGTTGGCTGACATACTTGAACTCGACAAAGAAACCTTGCTTATTCAATATTTGAGTGAGAAAATTCTTTACGAAATTCAAGACGAAGACTTGGGAATTCAAGCCCTCAAAGTTGCTGAAAAAACAATTAAATACGGAGTGACTAAAAACAAATAAAATGGCAGAATTACTATCAATAAAAGAAGCAAGCCAGTGGGCGACTGAGTATTTGGACCAAAATGTTACTACTTCTAACATTTCCTATCTTATCCAATACGGCAGGATAAAAAAAATAGGCGAAAATGGTTCAACACAGGTAATCAAAGAAGAACTTATTGAATATTACAAGGACCAAAAAAAATCCAGACAAGAAGAATGGAAAGAACAGCTTGGTGAAGATTTGAATTGGGCTTTATCATTTGAACAATACAAGGAAGCAGAAACGACAAAGCATGTTCACAGACTTCATCCATACGAAGGGAAATTCATTCCTCAGTTAGTTGAATATTTCCTCGACAACCACACTGACAAATTCAAGAAGGAAGTTTATTTCAAGCCGGGCGACATTGTTTATGACCCATTTTCAGGAAGCGGAACGACAATGGTTCAAGCATGTGAGTTTGGCATTCATGCAGTTGGAAATGATGTTTCTGCATTTAATGCCATGATTGGTAATTGTAAGGTTACAAAATATAACCTTGTTGATATTCAAACTGAAATAGACAGAATTTCTAAAGCACTAAAATCATTTTTAGCAGACCACAAAACGCTTGAATTTGAAGACAGGCTTTTAAAAGAGCTGTATGTTTTCAACAACAAGAATTTTCCAGTTCCCGAGTACAAATACAAAGTAAAACGCAAGGAGATTAACGAAAAGGCTTATGGCGAAGAAAAGGAAAAAGAGTTTTTGCCAACATTCAATAAACTCGTCAAGGAGTATAAAATAAAATTGCGTCAAGACAAAGAAGATTCATTTCTTGACATATGGTATACTCAACATATTCGTGATGAAATTCAGTTTGTGTTTGATGAAATAAAAAAAATTAAGAATCCCGAAACCAAAAAAATTGTTAGCGTAATTCTAAGCCGCACCATTAGAAGTTGCAGAGCAACTACACATGCTGACTTAGCAACCTTACTTGAACCAATCACAGCTACATATTACTGCGGTAAACATGGTAAAATGTGTAAGCCATTGTTTTCAATTCTTAAATGGTGGGAAACCTATTCTAAGGACACTGTAAAAAGATTAGCTCAGTATGACAAGCTAAGAAAAGACACATTCCACACTTGCTTAACAGGCGACAGTAGAAACATTGACCTTGTAGAAGGGCTTAAAAAACTCAATCCTGATTTTGCGAAACTTGTTGAGAAGCAAAAAATCAAAGGCATATTCTCATCACCTCCTTATGTTGGTTTAATAGACTACCACGAACAACACGCTTACGCTTATGATTTGTTTGGATTTGAACGCAAAGACGAATTAGAAATCGGGCCACTTTTCAAAGGACAAGGCAGAGAAGCAAAACAAAGCTACATTCAAGGGCTTAGCGATGTGTTGAATAACGCAAAAAAATATCTTGTTGACGATTATGATATTTTCCTTGTAGCAAACGACAAATACAATATGTATCCGACAATTGCAGAAAATACTGGGATGCAGATTGTTAATCAATATAAACGACCAGTATTAAACCGAACTGAAAAAGATAATTATGCAATTGCAGCTTAGAAATATTTGGGCGTTTCCCTTCGGGTCGGGCTTTCCGTTCCAATCTTTTTGTTCGTTCCTCACAAAAAGGATTTCCACTTCAATCCCTAACGCAAATACAAAAAATAAAAATTACTTCGTAGAAGTAGATAGCGAAATATTTAATAATGGATAAAAAGATATCACCATCAGATTTATTAGCAAAGTCGTTTTTAGAAATGGCAAAGCATTTCAATGCCAATGTTGAATTGATTAAAGTTTTGAAATCAAGAACATATAAGATTGGCGAAGCAAACGTATTAGTCAGGGCTTCTTCAGATGGAAATAGAAGATATTTTTTTGGAATTAATTATATCACAGTTGAAGAAATAGCTAATCTTGAAAATCCGTTCATTGCATTCATTTGCGGTTCGGTTGAAAGAACAATTATTATTCCTGCAAAACTACTATTCAAACATCTTCACCAAATTAGCCACGACAGAAATGGTGAGTATAAAATCAATATTGACCAAGACCTAAATATAGTTTTGTCAGGAAGAGGCAATAGACTTGAATGTAAAACTTTTATCAATAATTGGAACTTACTTTTATCTCCTCCAATTTTTGAAGAAAATGAAAAGCCTAAAACAGTTGAAGAAAGCTTACATTCAGTATTGCAAGGTCGTTTGCTGGAAATAGGAAATATCAGAGGTTATCAAACATTTTGTCCTGACAAATCAAGAAAGTTCAATGACAAAAATCTTGAAGAAATTTCAACGCTAAAGACTTGTCCTGAATTGCAATTTTCAGATTATGATTTGTTAAGACAAATAGATGTGATTTGGTTCAAACCAAGAGGCAATAATTTCATTCCTGAATATGCTTTTGAAGTTGAGCTATCTACAGGTGTTTGGAGCGGTGTTGGAAGAATGGCAACATTAATGGATTACTCAAATGTTGGTTTATATGTTATTGCAAACGATTCTAAGAAGTATTCACAAGTAATCAATTCATTTACTGAGTATCAGAATAGATATAAATTTATAGCAAATGATTTAGTTGGTGAATTATACTCAGCTGAATTAAATCTTAAGCAGTTAAGAATTGATATAGGGTTATAAAATAAATATTTATATGGATTATATATTTTCAATCACAAAAGAATGGGTTCAGGAAGAAGCCAAACAAATTATAAAGAGAAATTTAACAGACGAGGAATTGTATTCGGTGAAAAAGGGAATAGAATCAGCCTTATTGTTTGATATAGATACAATATTTAAAACAGCAATCAAAGAAGCCGTTTCTAATAATTCAAATAAAGAGAATGATTTTGAGTAGAAGTAAATTTTCTGCAACAAAAGAGAATACACTTCAAAACGACTTGGCAATTTGCCAATAACTCAAAGTCAAAGAAATCACATTGCTCAAATAATTGCAGACCTGAGCAATACAACATCAACTCCAAATCTTAACGCTGAAAACGCTTTACTTTTTGCACAATACAATGATGCGGAAATTAATGCAATGGACTTTTCCGCTGATGTATTTATTGAAGATGCAACAAGTATTATAGCCATTGAACTCAAATCGGTTAAACCGAATTCAGGAGAAATGAAAGGCGAAAAACAAAAAATTCTGGAAGGCAAAGCAGCATTGTATAATCATTTCCCTGGTAAACAAATTCATTTTTATATAGGATTTCCATTTGACCCGACAGTAAATCCTGCTAATGAAGCAGTGACAAGTCATAATAAACCCAGATTTCTTGGTTCAATTATCAATATGAATAAATACTTCGCAACAAACGAATCTCTTGTTGCTAATGAACTTTGGGATTTGCTTTCTGGACAGCAAAATACAATGGAAGAAATACTAGCTATTATTAATACTGTTTCCACAACATCATTTTTAGAGAAGTTTCAATTTCTAAGTGATGGAGCAAACAGAACAAAACCTGAATACTTAGCACAACTAAAGGAATGGCATCTTTATTCTGAAATAGAATTAATAAACAACAACACAGCAATCATTCAAAGCATTGGAAACAACAGAGCATTAACAAGGATTTACAATAAAAATTCATTAGATGGTAAAGGGAATTACAGTTGGGACAGATATAATGAGTTAAGACAGTTATTTTAAACTCATCAAATTAAGAGGCTAATTACTATACAGTACAAACCTACTCATAAACCAATTTTCCCAACCAAAAATATTCAGAGAACGACTCCTTCCATTTAACTTGCTCTTATCAAATCTTTCCTTACATTGGCAGTATCAAAAACACAAAAAACATCCCCCATGACAAACGTAAACAACTGGATGAGCTGGGAAGGCGGTATTGATTTAGTAGCCGTTACAGCTCCCGACCTGCAAATGCCCAATGTAATTGTACATCTGGGCCGTATGGTAAATACTCCGGCCGGCAATGCGCCCAGCGGAATGATTTTTTGGCAACCCAACCCCGCAGCTTTACCCGAAGTAATGGGCTTTGTAAGTACCGATGAAACCGTAGGCAAATATTTTGGCCCACATATTTTTGCCGGCACTCCTTTTGAAAATGCACCCGTTTTAAAAGCAACGATCGACATCCACATTACATCTGAAAAAGCAGTAGCCACCTGTGTAGTGGGTGCTTATACTTTTGAAGTGGAGATGAGCGATT
>JBDHZB010000089.1:0-4366 GCA_039811645.1 Bacteroidia bacterium
GGGTGAGATAAATTTAGGGAAATTTTAGGAGTGGAAATCTAAATTGATCAGCTGAAATAAAGTAGTATAGTATCCGCCTAATGTTCCATTGCTTGCTTACAAAGACTGACATGGAGACTTGGGCGGGAACTGATTGCCAGAGTAAGCACCTGTCTGGAAAAAATTGAAAGTAAACTACGCATTATTCTTTTCTGTTTTTCATAGAAAGAATATTATTACCAATTTCATATAAATCTTTTACATATTCGTTAGAGTCTAAAGCAGCAGTATTTTCAATTGTTCGTGTTATACAATGATACTTGTTGTTAATATAGCCTTCTAAAATAAAAATTGTAGCATCTTCATATTCTACTGTCCCAGACGAACTACTTTTCCAAAAGTCTTTTGAATACAATGAAGAAATAATTTTATTCCATTTATTTATGCCTATCATTATAACAGTGTCAATCCCAGTTTTATAAGTATAGTCAACCTCGCTATGGTATTCCTGTTTTACTTCCTTAATATTGACAAAAATTTTCCCCTGCCAATTATTGATCCTAATAACTACCGGATTGTCAAATGGCCTTAGCCATAATAATCGGACAATCTGTTGTTTACCAGAATATTTATAGAGTACAGGTTCTTTTAATTGAAATAAAATTTCAGAACACATGGCTTTGATTAAAGAATCACCAATTCTATTTTTTTTATCTGAAGTAAAATGCAATGTTTCTAATGGGAAATATAAGCTGCCAGTATCTTTTGGTATGTACTCATTAGTTTTATCCGTAACCAACATTGACTTGGAATTTTGCTTATAATTGCAGGCATTCAGTAGTAAAATTTCAGATAGTATTACAAAAATTATTCTCATACTTTATTCGTTAATAAACTAAAACTCTTTCTTATAAAGAGGGCTCGTTCTTGGGTAATTTATCAAAATCAATTTTATTTTTTCTTAATTTGGGATATTTTGTATCACTAGGCATATCTGTACTTATTACTGAAACTTTCGTTGTTTTATAGTTATACTTTTTTAGTGAACCATTTGGTGTAGATACATATCCATCCACTTTATTATTATAATAAACCCATTTATCATCTGTAGAAAAATTATTATCGGATGCTACTATCCCCGGATCTTCACCCCACGAACTTCCATGTACATGTATTCGGGCTACTGCAGTTGTTCCATTTGGGGCAGGCAAAGGTGTTGCTGCTCTCGTTCCAGTTCCTTTCTTAGGGGTAGTGTAAGAATAATAGAATTTCCCATTTTCTTTATACCTGTAAATTGTTGATCCGTATTCCCTTCCATCCTTTATTGAGTTATCATTATATTTCTTTCCCCAATCTATAGCGGCATCATCCATAGTTTTAAACTTATCAGTTTGATAATCAAAAAAAAATGAACTTGTCGGATATGAATCATTAATTTTTGTTTTGTAGTTCATTTTTATAGTTTTTGCAATATGAAATATATTTGAATTAACATTCGTAATTCTTCCTACTTGATTAGTATTAATTGAACTTTTAAAAACATTTACCGCCACATTCACACTCTTTATCCCCATACTCATCGCTATCCTTGCACTCAAGTTTGCAAGCCCTGCTCCTAAACCTGCCCCAGCTCCTATTAATGTACCGGTAAAATCATCATCACCACTTATTAACCCAACTGCTGTACCAATGATAGCACCTCCTAAGGTTAATATTGCTGCGGTTCCTGCTTTGCTTAAACCTGCAAGCGTAAATCCTCCGCTAGGGTCTATTAAGTTAACCGGATCGGTACCACAACCAATATACGGCGAAGCATATTCCTGATACGGATCCTGCTGCACCCAACGGCCTATCTGTGCATCGTAGTTTCTTAATGGAAAATCTGTCCAATGTATATCCTCATCCAACTGGGCAAATGCACCCTGATATAAATAATTATTCTTCACAACTCCTTCATACCCATCCGCTAATTTCTTTGCAGACAGGGTTGCTATTTTTAATCCATACGGTAATAATGCTAATACAAAATTTATGTTTCAAAGAGCTAATGAGATTCTTTTTGAAAAGGGGTGAGATAAATGTAGGGAAATTTTGGAAGATCCAGATTATACACAGAAAAATTAAGCTTTGGCGCTATTGTAAAATAAATTACACTATCTGAACAATTTAAGAATTAATAAATCATAACTATTGCAGTTATAGCGAAGAATGAATGGTTTTGAACGATAATCTTTGTTAATTCCCTTATCTATATAAAAATTTTCATTCTGATACCGTTCATATTTTAGATAATTGTCTGAAGGATTACCATTATTTGTTATTGTCAAAGAAAAATTATATCCATTATAGCTTGCTTTAAAAATAGCTCCTGCGTAAATATGTATCACTAATTCACTATCGTTTATCCTGTTATAATCTATTGAAAAACTTTTATTTAATTTCGTTAGGTTTATGCCCCACGTTAAATCATTTTTGAGTTTAATTATTGCATTCTTAACGCTATCGGGCAAATTAACTATTGCCCCCTCATTGGGATTTTCACTATAAATAAATTGTTTTATCGTGTCTTGCAAAAAGTAGTTTTCAATTAGTGATAGTTCTTTTTTATTACGCTTTATTGCATATTCTTCCCATTCATATACTCCGTTTTTCATATACTGAGAGCGTAAAAATATTTGATAACTTACTTCTGCTATTAGCCAAAAAATCAATGAAAATTTTAACCATCTAAATAACGAATTTTTAATAACCATATTGAGTCGCGGTTTTATTGTCAATAGGTTTACCCAATATATTATTAGCTATGGATTTTATTTTTATTTTAATTCTAACAAATTTACTTTTCATTCCATGCTCAATATAATCATCTACAGTAGTTCTGAGAATTGCAAATCTTTGTGCTCCAAATAGTGCCCCTCGTAAAATCATAAGATTGTCATAAGAATTGGATTTGTCACGTTTCCCAAAAAGACCGCTACCAAAAATCTGTCCTAAAGAAATAACACTATTTATTGCCTGTTCATTGGAAATAGAATAATCAGACCCCAATCCTTCACTAAAACGCATAGCATTAACTGCAAAAGGAATTTGCCCAATTGCATCACTCCAATATGGTTTTCCATCAATGGTACAAAGCAAATAACCATCAGCTCCATGTTTATTCGATTTCCAGTCGTTCCACCAGCCATTTACTGCATAACCTAATAAATTCTGATGATTGTCAGCATAATTAATAATATCATCCCAAGAAAAATGTTTAATTCCTCCCATATTGCCAATGTTGGGGTCTGATGATATAATTTTCATATAATTTTTAGCTTCTGGTTCAAACCATTGGACTCCCATAAGGTAAAGTTCCTGAATAGTCTTTGTTCTAACTTCTTTTTTTCCGTCATCTAATCTAAAAAGCTCTTTTCCTGATTTATTTGTAACAATTATATCTTTTAAATTATCAGGACCTTTTCCAACCGGAAAAGTTGAAACCGCACCATTAATAATATTTGTTACTTTAAATACATTGGCAGAAAGACTGGCTACTTTCATTAATGTGTTACTACTCTTTACAACAATTGATGAAGCTTTAGAAGCTGTCACCACAACTTCCCCCAGCGTAATAGCTTTTTCAGCAGTTGTAGATAATCCGCCAATGCCACCCGGTACTATGCCACCACTCGGGTCAGTGTTATTAGCAGGGTCATCACCCATACCAATATATGGCGAAGCGAACTGTTGATACGGATCCTGCTGCACCCACCTGCCAATCTGTGCATCGTAGTTTCTTAATGGAAAATCTGTCCATTGTATATCCTCATCCAACAGGGCAAATGCACCCTGATACAAATAATTATTCTTCACAACTCCTTCATGCCCATCCGCTAATTTCTTTGCAGACAGGGTTGCTATTTTTAATCCATACGGGTAGTAATGCTAAGGCATAATTTTTGTTTCAAAGAGCTGATTAAATTCTTTTTGAAAAGGGGTGAGATAAAAGTAGGGATTTTTTGGAAAGTTGTGAAAGATTACACTGTGAAAGAATGTGGAACTTAGTCGTTGGTGTTTTCGTTGTATTGTACATCCTACACACAACACACAACGGCGTCGTGATAGCTTTTTTTGGAATACTAACAAAGACTAAAATCCGGCATTAAAAAAGGGAACTACATTACCTAAATACACTTGCCAATACTTAATTTTTATATTAGTTTTGCTGTATTACATTTACGCTAATGCTTTTTAAAACAGAATTTGCAGAAAGATTAGTAGACTAGCATCTGCAAAAAGTGAATTTGTAAGAAGAACTGCTAGTACTCATTGAGGTTTATTATAAACAAATGAGCCATTATGAAAGAGATGAAATAAAAACCAATGCTGAAAAGATGACTAAACT
>JBDHZB010000090.1:0-3876 GCA_039811645.1 Bacteroidia bacterium
AGAAAAGATTCAATGCTTATTACCTTTTTGTTGTTAAGTGGTTCTGGTTTTAGAAAATCCTGGACTTTTGATTTAAAATCCCGGCGGGCAAAATATTTACGCAGGGCCGCAATAATTATTTCCTGATCATACTGTTTGTATGCCCGATGAAGTTCTAAAGGCTCATAGTTTAAACTACTTACCTGGAGGTTAAAGTCATTTTTTAAATCAAGCAATAAATCATTAAAAAATAAAATAAAGGCGTCCCAGTCTGAGTCTCTCTCTTGTGTTTCTTTTACTGTTTCTTTTAATATTCTTTCTAATTTATTCTTTTTCTGGTAGGAATCAACAAAGGGAGTGTAGAAATCAGCCAATAGTTTACTTATTTCAGCAGACAGTTTGCCGTTTTCAGCAGACTGATAAATTTGAGGCAAAAAAAACTGCACTTTAATGAAATCAACTGTAAATGTTTTCACTTTAGGAAAGCCTTTCAGCTCCACTTTGATTAAACCCAGCTTCTTGAATTTTGCGAGGATAGAATCCAATTTAGCCCTCTTAATACCGGTTTCTTTGGCGATAGTAGCTGTTGAGTGAAAGAAGGGGACAAAACCGAAACTTTTAGCCTTAATGACCATGTATTCAAAGAATACTACTTCCTCAAGGCTAAAGAAGTCGAAGTTGTAGCGTTGTAACTTCAGAATATTAATTGCCATCGGATTTTTATCCGCTGATTTTTTCTGTAACATATCAATCTGGTGTTTGTTATTCAACTCAAAAGTTCACTCTCTGCAAAAAAGCGAAACTTAATAATCTGGGGTTATTAGGGGAATAGTACTAACCCAACTATCAACATACACTGTTCAACCTATCCCTCCTCTATTCCATTACCTTGAAAAAGAGTATAAAAAGTGCAAAATCAGCACAGAAATACCCCGTGGCCGCCCCAAAAAACACAATTTTTCTAATTTTTCAAAATTTCGGACGATGCCTTATGCGGTCCTCCTGATCTTGCTAAATCTCTTAATATTCTTAAATTGGATATAAGGAATAATTTCATCGTACAATTGCTCAGTAACTCTAATAACCGTTTGCCCCTTTACAGTTTTGGTTTTGAATCTGACCCTTTTGCCCAGTTCGGGATGATTAGCCCTAATGGTTTCCCGGATATTGTAATCCGGTTTGAGTAAGATAGCAATGTCCTCAAACTGCTTTTTAGATTTTAAGTATCCAGCCTGCTCAGCTTGTTGTTTTAATTCACAAGCCCTCGTTTGCTTACAATAAAGCAATCCTGCAATCCCCTTGTTTGAAAGCCCATAATATGGTGGCGGGGGTGTATCGGAGGTCGGAAAACTTTGGTTGGCTACCCCCAGAATCTTTGTAGCGAATTTTGCCGACCTCCTTTTTGATACTTCCCAAAAAAATTGCTGTGCCTTAATGTTGGAGCAAATTACAGCCCCCGGCAAAAAAGCAGCGGCCAAATAGTTAATGTCCCTATAATCAAAAATGGCCGCTTTGCGGCTTTTGATATTATATTTTTTACGAATTGCGTCGAAGCTGCGGATGAAATAGTAACCGGATTTCGGATTGTAACCTATCCAGTTTAGCGAGTAAAGTTTTGCCAGGTAGTCGTTGATTGTACGGTGGTCCCTGATTTCAAGTGCATCTGAGATAGAGTGAAACAATGGGGAGTACTCATGCACCTTTCCACTGGAATGGCATTTGAGGTAAATGAATAATTGAAATGGTTTCGGAATTTTGTGCTGAAGAACAAAATCAATTATACCTACCGGAATGTTTATGGTATGCTTTTCTAACTTGTTCAATCTGGTGATTATGCTTTTTCATTAGGCTACATTCCTTTTATTCCGGTTAAGCACTTTTAAAACATCGGTGTAGGAATAGTAAATAGTTCCACCCATTTTGGTATAAGGCAGTGAGCCGTTTACCCTTAAATTTTGAAGTGTACCAGGTGAGCAGTCAAGGATCTTCATAACGTCTGTAGATTTAAGCCATTCCTTCTGATCTGCCGGGCCTGAGAACATTTTTTTGATTTCATCAATGATTTGGTCTTTCAATTCGATGATGTCATTTTTTGTTACAATCTCTATATTCATCCTGTCTTTTTTTATTAAAAAATAAAACTTTTCAAAGTAGCTCAAATTTACTTAATATCCACTAATATTATTAGTATTTATGTCCACAGAATATCCACAATATGTGACAAAAAAGATGTGAAAACACCAATGAAAATGGCACTTTAAGTAAAGCCAAATATTTTAGCTAACCTTTACAAGTTTAGAAATTTCCTTTGTTTTTGGTTCTGCAAATTTTGCCCTTAAAATGGCCATATCATCACTTACTTTTCTATCAACAATTTTAGCATAATGCTGGGTTGTTCTTACTGACTTATGGCCCAACATTTTTGAAACACTTTCAAGAGGCACTCCATTTGTAAGAGTTACAGTTGTGGCAAATGTGTGCCGAGCCAGATGAAAAGTTATATTTTTATTGATGCCACAAACACCTGCAATCTCTTTTAGGTAGTCATTCATTTTTTGATTGCTCAGCACGGGAAGTAATTTATTTTCCGTTTTGCTCTTTACGTTATCAGAATATTTATCAATAATTGCGGCAGCAGTTGGCAGCAAAGGAATACTTGAACGTGTATCTGTTTTTGTACGATTAATTTTTATCCATTTTTCACCATCAATACCAATCAATAAATGATCTTTAGAAAGTTTTTTAGTATCTGAATAAGCCAAGCCGGTGAAACAGCAGAATAGAAAAATATCTCTTACCTGTTCAAGACGGGAGGTAGCAAATTCTTTATCTGCTATTGCCTGAATTTCTTCTTGCGTCAGATACTCTCTTTCAACTTCCTTCAAAGTAATTTTATAATTGGTAAAAGGGTCTTTATCTAACCAGCCATTTCCAATACAGATACGGATGATTTTCTTGAAATTTGTTATATACTTAATGGCAGTATTATGGCTGCACTTGCGAACTGTTTTGAGATAGTATTCAAACTCTGTTACAAATTCATAGCTAATTCGTTTAACTTCTAAATCAGATACATTGTACTTTCATTGAATAAATTCCTTTGTGTGTGAAAGTGCTGTGCAATACCGTTCATAAGTGCCAAATGAAAATTCCTTATTGAGCAATGCTTTTACCTGGCTATTGTGGTACTCGAAAACATCAAGAATTGTTTTACTCTTTTCAGTAATACCAAAATATGCATTGCGAATAGACTCAGGAGTTATTGACTTACCGGCCTCCAGAAGTTGCCGGTAATGCTCAAACAGTTTTAATTTAACCGTGTTGAGGTAGGCATTAAGATTCTTAATTTCCTCGGTAGTTCCTTTAGCAACCCCTACATTTGAAATCCATTTATCGGGATCAACTGAACGTTTGATAGAGAACTCACATCGATTGTCATTAATCGTTAACCTAACATAAATTGGGACTTGGCCCTTTTCGTCTTTGCGAAACTTTTTTAGCTGAAAAGACACATGTAAACTGCTTGCCATAACTGGTGATTTTTAGTGGTATAAATTTACTAAATAATTTCGCATTTTGCAACTAAAAATATTAACAAAATACAAGCAGGACAAGGGTTTCAGCCGTTTGGCGAGAACAAAAATTGACAACAGGTTTGTTCTCGATTTTGCACATTTTTTTTGAGAAAAATTGAATAATTTGAAAGGAGTGGGAAAACAAAAATCCCTGCAAACATTAACTTTGCAGGGATTTGATACTATTTGAACAGTGTTCAGGCGGAGAGAGAGGGATTCGAACCCCCGGACCTTTTGGGTCAACGGTTTTCAAGACCGCCGCATTCGACCGCTCTGCCATCTCTCCGGCGCAAATGTAAGGATGCAAAAGTTTCTACCCAAA
>JBDHZB010000091.1:0-3738 GCA_039811645.1 Bacteroidia bacterium
AAAAATTAATATAATCTTAACCGCAGTGCGTATGGATAAAGTTCAATTTCAAAAACTTATTTTACAAGGTATTCCTGATGAATTACCAACTACAAAACCTTTTGATTCCTCCGTCAATCATGTCCCAAAAAGAAAATTACTTTTAAATCATGACGAAAAATTACTTGCCATAAAAAACGCTTTACGTTATTTCCCGCCTAAACATCATAAAATTTTAGCAAAAGAATTTTTAGAAGAACTTAATACCTATGGACGGATTTATATGTATCGCTTCCGCCCTGATTATAAAATATATGCAAGACCTATTGATGATTATCCGCACCGGTCTAAGCAAGCCGCTGCAATTATGCACATGTTATCTAATAATTTAGATTATGCCGTGGCGCAACATCCACACGAACTAATTACTTATGGAGGTAATGGTTCTGTTTTTCAAAACTGGGCACAATATCTTTTAACAATGAAGTACTTAGCTACAATGACTGATGAACAAACATTGGTATTGTACAGCGGACACCCTATGGGTTTGTTTCCTTCACACAAAGATGCACCAAGAGTAATTATTACCAATGGTATGATGATTCCTAATTATAGTAAGCCCGATGATTGGGAAAAATTTAATGCACTTGGCGTTACTCAATATGGACAGATGACTGCGGGCTCGTTTATGTACATCGGACCACAAGGCATTGTACATGGCACAACAATTACTGTAATAAATGCGGCACGCAAGCAACAGCAACAAACAAAAAAACAACCACGCTTATTTATTACTGCCGGATTGGGCGGTATGAGTGGCGCACAACCAAAGGCAGCAAAAATTGCAGGGCTTATTTCTATTACTGCTGAAATTAATGAAAAACCTTTATTAACAAGACGCAAGCAAGGATGGGTAGATGAATATTATTCAGATTTAAATATAATTATTAAGCGTATTAAAGAATTATTACCTACAGATCTTGCGGTGTCTATTGCTTATCATGGTAATGTGGTAGAACTATGGGAACGCTTGGTACAAGAAAATATTACACCCGACATCGGTAGCGACCAAACGTCTTTACACAACCCGTATGCCGGTGGTTATTATCCTGTCGGATTATCTTATCAGGAAGCAAACGACCTTATGATAACAAATCCTGATAAATTCAAACAAGCATTACAAGAATCTTTAAGAAGACAAGTAAAAGCCATTAACGCTTTGACCGCAAAAGGCATGTACTTTTTTGATTACGGAAACGCATTTTTATTAGAAGCATCACGTGCTAACGCAGATGTTTTATTGCCTAATGGAGATTTCAAATATAAAAGCTATGTGCAGGACATTTTAGGTCCTATGTGTTTTGACTATGGCTTTGGTCCATATCGTTGGGTATGTACATCTGCACTTGCATCAGATTTACAAACAACCGACGAAATTGCCTTGCAAGTTTTAGAAACACAATATAAAAATGCACCACAAGAAATTCATCAGCAACTTTTAGACAATATCCTTTGGATTAAAAATGCCATGAAAAATAATTTGGTAGTTGGCTCTCAAGCGCGGATTCTTTATGCAGATGCCGAGGGCAGAACGAATATTGCTTTAAAGATAAACGAAGCCATTAAGCAAGGTAAAATAACAGCTCCGGTGGTTTTAGGCAGAGACCATCATGATGTAAGCGGAACAGACAGTCCATATCGTGAGACCTCTAATATTTATGATGGCTCTAAATTTACTGCGGACATGGCTGTGCATACTTTTGTAGGCAACGCCGCAAGAGGTGCAACGTGGGTAAGCTTACATAACGGCGGAGGCGTTGGCTGGGGCGAAGTAATAAACGGTGGTTTTGGCTTAGTATTAGACGGCACAGACGAAGCCGCTCACAAAGCAAAGCAAATGCTTTTTTGGGATGTAAACAATGGTATAGCTCGTCGCGCATGGGCACGTAACAAAGAAGCACTATGGGCTATACAACGTGAGCAAAATAGAACGTCTGCATTACAATTTACTTTACCAAATATAGTAGATGAAAATATTCTGAAAGATTTGTAAATATCTTTCTATAACGAATAATATAACACCATAATAAACATGACACAATATTGAAGTATCGAGTTTTAGAAAAGGGTTGTTGATTTATTCTTTACTAAACTTGAACGCATAGATGTTTTAATTTCATTACTTAATCTTTTTCTGGCAATATCTATGTATTCATCGTTAATTTCAAATCCTAAAAACTGTCTATTATTCTTTTTTGCTGCGACTAATGTTGTTCCACTGCCAGTAAATGGATCTAAAACAACAGCATTTTCTAAAAATGTTGTTAATAGAATTATATACTCACACAACTCTAATGGCTTAACTGTTTTGTGTGTATTAAAATATCCTTTCTCTTTCTTATCCGGTTTAGATATTAGGAAACAGTTGTCTACCAGTGTATTAATTTTATCAGTAGAAACAACATTAGATGGAAACATACCCTTACCCACTTTAATATTTGTATTAATAAGTCCTACTTTATATTTTTTAAAATTCTCTAAATACGTTCCTTCTGTCGGTTTTTGAGCCATAACAAATGGTTCAAAACAAGACTTTATTTGTGGTGTTTTCCATCCATTTAATTCTAATTTTATTTTCTCCTTTTCTTCTTTTGTCCAACCTGTCTTTTCAATAAAATGATTTAAACTCATAGCTTTTGGTTGATTTTGAGTATAAAGCCATATAAATCCATCTCTAATTTCAAACCCTGCATCATCTATGGAAGAAACCATTTTATGATATAATCTTGGGCTTGAAAAAGAGAAAAAAAATCCACCAGGTTTTAATATCCTAAATAATTCTAAGGAAATTTTATAATACCAATCATAAAACTTAATACCTTGTTGTTTATCAAATTTCATGCCTGATGGAAGTGACGTAACCACGCCAATATTCTTTTTATTAGCGACCTTTACAGAATTCCATGTATTATCTAATTTGTCTAAAAAATAGGGCGGATCTGTTAGCACTAAATCTATACTATTATTAGGGATTGTTTTTAATGCTATCATAGCATCTTCACAATAAATATTATTTAACCGAAATGATGATTCCATAATTTATTTATTACTCCTTTTTTCTTCAGATAGTAACTTATAAATAGCATCTTTAATTTTTCTTGAACACTTCTTTACTACAGAAGGGTTCGCAATGCCTCTTACTCTTCCTTTATCATCAAATATCCAAAAATTTCTATATGCCCGATTACATTTCTGACATTGTGGAATTATATTATTTTTAGATAAAGGTTTTGAAGGATCCATGTGAGACTTCTGAAGTTTTGTAATAGTATTTGTCCAATGTAAATGTCTTTTGTTTTCTTCGGAGCCACAAGTAGCACATCTATTATGATATTTCTGTTTAATAGATATCCAACTATCATCGCTTGTTTGTTCTGTCCTATGCTTTGTAAACCCAGGGTAAGGAATTTCTAATGATATAAGCCGATATTCACCTATCTTTTTTACATGCACATTATCTCTTCCCCCAGATGAAATAAACCATCCCTTCTGTGCACTGAGATGCCTTGCTTGTTGAACATCATTAACATTAGGATAGTACTGACGAATAAATCTTGTCAACTCTTCCTTAGTAACAATCACCGTATTAGGATAAAACCGAGCAAGATATACTAACACCAAAGCGTCTTTAGTATATAAATTATTATTTCTTAATTTTGGAAGTTTTACATTATATACCTTTAAATATTTCTAATGGTA
>JBDHZB010000092.1:0-3650 GCA_039811645.1 Bacteroidia bacterium
TTGTAACAGTTTTGATGATCCAGTTCTTTTGGGTTGCAAGGTATAACCGATGCATTTCACTAGCTGGATAGGTTGTAGATATTACAGGACCTGTAACAATTGCTGCCTGTCTGGAATTTGATAACGAAGTTACCCCCTGCCTCAACCAGTTCTTATCAGCAACAGTATCATCAGCAATATAGCCTAAATATTCTGAATTAATTGCTCGCCAACCGATATTAAAAAGTGTTGATAATCGTTTACTCTGAGAATGAAGTAATAATACCTGCTGTTTCAGCTGTATCTTATCAACAATAGATTGAACTTCTTTTAGATTTTTGCTATTTTCGATAATACAAACTGAGAAATTTGTGTATGTTTGTCTCTTGAGTGAACTGAGGACATCTCGCAAATCTTGCAGTCTGCTCGGTCGTGGATAGGTGTTCAATATTACAGCAACTTTAGTCATAATTACTTTAGTGATTCATATATTTTGAATGTATCTTTTGCAACATTCTCCCAAGTTCTTAATTGGAACTTTCTTTTCATACCTTGTTCTAAAGTATGGTAAAGTCGATTATCCGTAATTAAAAGCTCAATCTTTTTTTGTAAGTCATTGGTGTCTGTGGGCTTGCAAAGCAGTCCTTCTTGTTTATCAGCAATCTCTTCTTTTAAGGATCCAATGGAGGTGGCAATGACTGGCTTATGATACATAATCGCAAACGATAGCGGTAGACTTGAAGAGATGGAATATGTATATGGCAAAACGAGACAGTAACAGTTTTGGTATAGATAATGAATTTGTTTTTCATTCAGAAACGCAGTAAATATTATTTTTTTGTTGAGTCTGTATTTTTTTACACGTTGTTTTAACTCGTTAATATATGTATTTTGATAATCAAGCGTACCACCCGCTAATATGAGCAAAAAATTTGGGAATTTTTTTTCTAGTTTAGCATACGCATCAATAAGGTACTCGAGTCCTTTTCTTTTTAAAAGAAAACCGAAAAATAAAATAATTTTTTGGGGTTTTTTTATTTTTAAGTGAGTTTCATCAAAAACATCAGGCGCAATTACAGTATGGGGTTTTTCTACACCTATTGGCACTACGACTATTTTTTTCCCATTAAGTTTATAATCAGCGATTAAAGTTTTCTTGATATAGTTGGTATGTACGATAATTTTGGATGAAAAAAGAGAGCTAGCCATGTACAAGTAACGAAACGCTGTTTTTGCGGCTAGAAGTGTAAGTTTGTTTTCAGGATATGAAAATGTCCTTAAAAATTGGTAGTCGATTTCAGTTAGCTTCGGGGCTGCATGGAATGTAATGATAACTTTCTTACGGAATAAAAATAATACTAAGACAAGAAATGGGAATATAATAGCCGTTAATGGTTTTCCATACATATTCATTTCTTGTTGAAGATGAACGATTCTAATATGATCAGCAACTACTTGTTTTATAATCAGAAAAGGATAAAAAATGCCCTTTTTCCACACTATGTGTATATTAGTAATACCACCGATTGATTTGGTATTTAATTTATCATCATCCACATACAATAATAGTTGAAGCTTTTTGGGATAAAGTTTTTGCAGATTAGTAGTTAAGTATCGTGTGTAATGTGTCTCTGGCTGAATAGTAGATACAAGTGCGACTTTTATCATTAAAGCACATTATAATCCAAAATAAAATGAATTGATTATTATTACATGTTATCTATGATACGATAAATTCTATATGTTGAAAAAATATATGAACACTCCTCATTTATTCCCAGTTCTTAGTGGGCCACTAAGATTTAGATGGTTATATTGGGCTCCTCGGCACGGATTCAAAAAGATTTTAGGAGTATATGAAAAAGTCATGGCAAATAGAATGACTCACTTAATTAAACCTGGACATATATGTATTGATATTGGTGCGCATATTGGGTATTTCAGCTTGCTAATGGGAATAAAAACAGGAGAGCATGGACTTGTAATTGCCATTGATCCAATTAAATGTAATGTACTAGGAATTAAAAAAGCTTTCTTAAAAAACAAACTAAAAAAACCAATAGTTTTCGCTTATGGGGCTAGTGATAGATCAGGCATTGTTGAGGCAGAGGTGTACACTGACTCAGATATGGTGCATTTCAAAGATGCAGCACTTATAACTGATGCGCCGAGCCATACGACTAAGCTATTACAGCTGACTACAATTGATACACTGGTTTCACAAATGAACCTTCGTTCTGTAAACTTTATTAAAATAGATGTAGAGGGTTACGAAGAAAAGGTTATTTTAGGTTCGAAAAATAGTATTCGTAAATGGCATCCAACCTTGATAGTGGAGATACATACGCATGAATTAGGAGTAAAAGTGTTTTATCTGCTCAAGAAATTTGGTTATACTGTTTACAATATAGATGAAATAGAAATAAAAGAAAGCGCTAAACTTATAAACTATAATTTGCAGTATTTTTTATTAGCGAAATATCATGAAACTTAACGGATTACAAAAACAATATATAAAGAAAAATATTCACCAGTATTCACTGCCTAATATAGCCGAAAGACTAAATGTATCCGAAAATGAAATTAAAGAGTATCTTAAGGAGAAGTGGGGAAATGAGAGATATCAACGTTTTTTTGATAAAGATACAAGTAAGAACACAAAAGTAAAATTGTTGGGGAATACAGGGTCAATAATAAACGGGATAAAAGAGTTTAATTTTAAAAAATGGATTGTAGATAATGCACCCTATATAACTGCTTTAGTATTTATTACATTTATAGTTTTTGCCAATGGATTAGCAAATGATTTTATTTCTGACGATTGGGGTGCTATTAGCAGAAATCCTGATTTAAATAACTTTGGTTTTGTAGTGGATCACCCTTTTACCATACTTCGTCCTCTCATGTATTTTGTAACATATAAACTTTTTGGTTTAGTTTCATGGCCGTACCGATTGCCCAATGTATTGTTTCATATTGCAGCTGTTATAACGCTATTTTGGCTACTGACTTTGATGAGCAATAAAATAGTAGCCTTTTTGACAAGCATTCTTTTTGCAGTCCATCCAATTACTACCGAAGCGGTGACGTGGATATCTGGCGGCATATATGTTATGTACGGATACTTTATTCTTCTTAGTTTGGTGGGTTATTTACTCGCCATGAAAGATAAAAAATATCTGTATATTTCTATGATTTCTTATATGGCAGCGGTATCTAGTTCTGAAAAGGCACTGGCATTCTTTCCCTTGCTTATTCTTTTTGAGTTTACTTTTTTTGATTTAAAAAAGAACATTTTATAATAAACTTATGTTCGAATAACCCGCTTTTATCTTTATATTGATTTGAAGTTAAAAATCAAAGATATCTTATTAGTTTCTTTAACAAATGTATATCCTTCGAAATTTGCAATAATAACAGTTAAATAATTCTAATTTTACAATTAAAGTAACAATTTATTATATTTTAGACACAGAATACTAGTTCACACTTTCCTTAAACGGACGAAAAGTTTGTTTAATTATTAAAAAAATTCAAAGAAAGACTTTAAAATAATTACAAGAAAATTTAGGAAAGTCTCATAGATCCTCATATTCATTTATACATTGTTTTGAATATTTAGAATTAAAATATTTTTCTGGATTAATACATATAATCAGTTCAATAAGAAT
>JBDHZB010000093.1:0-3442 GCA_039811645.1 Bacteroidia bacterium
AGTACCTTCAGAAGAGGAAATAGTAACGAACGGTTATGATGTGAACGAGATGAACACCTTATTATTAGGGAAAATAGAAGAGCTATACTTAATGATGATTGCTTTGAAAAAGGAAAATGAGGAATTAAGAAAAGAAAAAGGAAAATAAAAAATTATTTATGAAAAAGTTTTTAATAGTTAATTTGTTTTTAGGATTACTCTATGTTTCTTTTAAAGCTAATAATAAAGATTCAGTGTCTTATCTTAAAATTCAGCATAAGTGGGTGTTTTCAGTTACTAACTCTAATTTTAATTATTTTCAATGGAATCCTTACTTTTATGGATATGAACTTCATAAAGCTTTCCCCAGCATGGTGGTTACAGATTTTAATTTTAATTATAATGTAAATTTTAAAAATATAGAAATGGGCTTATTGTATAAAGTTATTCCCAATTCATATCCTTTTGGAACAAGGGAGCTTTGGTGGTTGATGTTGGGTGCAGGCAGAAAGTACCATAAACGGTGGTATTATGGATTGAAGATAGGGATACCTTTAAGGGCTAAAGCGTCACGTCCATTACACGATAAATGCCCGTCTCCTGCGATTATAGGGCAGCCATGTTACCCTGAATACGAATATGGGAAATTAGGATTATTATTATTACAATTGGAATCAGAGTATAAACTATCAAATAAATGCCCTATTGCCTTGAATGTAGGAATGTCTATGTGGAATGAATGGTATCAAGAAGGAAAAAGCCCAGCAGCGTTTGGTTGGCTTGTATTTAATATAGGAATTAGTTGTAGTTTATTTAAAAAACCTTCAAAATAATCAAAGATGAAAGAACAGATAATAATATTATTTGTATTAATACGGGTTAGTATTATTCAATCACAAACCCCTTACGACCCATGGAAGCTTTCAAGGATAACAGCTAAAACCAATGGTGATGATTGCGAAAGCAGAGTAAGGGTTGTAGATGAAAAAAGCAGTATTAATTGTGCATTTAGTGGTTATGATGTTTTTTACCCGGTAATTATTGAAAATTTTAATTTTAAGGAGGACTTGCCAAATAATTGGAGGTTTGATTGGTATGGCACATTGGATGATCAAGAATCAGGGAGTTGTAATGGCGGCGCATGGGCTGGTCCTAATTTAGAATCTTATCTTAATGGCAATATAGAAGTAGTTAACGGAGTTTTAAATCTTAAATTAAAAAAAGAGTATAGATACAATAAATCTGCCGCAGGGTGCAACCCAAAAAATTATCGATTCACGAGCGCCCCATTATTAAGTAGCTTTTACATTCAAAATGGTATTGTTATTTCTAAATTATTATTACCAGAAAATCCTAATTTATGGCCGGCATATTGGCTATATAATGATAATGGAACCAATCATGAAATTGATATATTTGAATTTTATGATCATGACTGGAGCAATTCTATACCGGGGGTCTGTGATGCTTATAGTGACATGAGAATGACTTTACATGGAACTTATAACAATAAGCATTGTTACCGAGGTAGGAAATTTCCTGTTTCATCTAATTTTTTTGATAATTGGCATACTTTTCAATCTAATTTTAGTAACTATGAAGTGGATACTTATGTAGATGGCAGTTTGAAGGGGTATGCCACAAAATACTATGAAGGTCCTTATCATTTTAATCTTTTTGGTGCATGTCACTATCATGGAGATAGCGGCATACCTACTGATATGTATAGCTGTAATAATGTAAAGAACCTTGAAGAATGTTCAGTAGCTTTTTTTGGAAACCCTAACTTGGGTTGTTTGGTTTGGAACAAGGTAGATAAAGACCTATCTTTTATTAATAATAATACATTTAGTGTAAGATTTACTTTTGAACTAATTAATAAGGTGTATACAGGTGGAGTTAACCCTGAAGTACAATTATTTAACTCTTGGAATAATTTTAATGATAAAGATAAGCAATTTTCTATTGATTATACTATTATTTATCAACCCATAAAGTGTAATGTTGATTATACTGTATTAAATGAGTCCCAATTTAAAAGTTATAGTAAGAAAACGAACTTTTTAACCGGGCGCAAGATTGAAATTGGACACATGGGATGGAGCACACTATATATCAATGAATCGCCAAAAGCTACCAATAGTTGGCACGAATTTCCCACACATATTTTAGCTACAGATGAAATTGCTTTTTTGAGTGAAACCATATTTGAGGAAGGAACATTTTTGCGAGCAGAAATTATTGATTGTAGCACAGGTATAGGTGTAGGAGGTATGTCGCAAAGAATATTGTCAAATGGGGATACTCTACCCATAGTGCTACCTATTGATTATTTTGAAAGAGATAGCTTGGCAACATATCCGTATCCAACAGAAAATGAACCATTGGTGTCTGCAACAGATAATGGGGCTTTACAATTATTCCCCAACCCTGCTACTCAACAATTTTTTATTACTGTGAATGAAGAAGATTGGTACGATTTAAGTAAAATAGAAATGGTGAATGCATTAGGACAAGTATTTGAGTTGCCAAAAGAATCGATACAGAATATATCGGGCTTTACAGAGGGTATATATTTTATAAAGTTTTATTTTAATAGCGGCACTATTGTTGTAAAATCACTTATTATACAAAAAGAATAATTGTATTTTTCTATAATAAATCAGAATGCACCTAAAAGATGAGATTTATAAAATGTTGGTGCAGAAGTAAATTTGTTTTATTTTCATACCAGCTTTTGGCATTTTCTATTCCCATACCCACCTTTATAATGAGCTTTAACATAAACAGCTTACATTAAGTTAGTTTACCGAAATAATTTTTTTTACAACATCTTGCAACCGAATATAATTTATTGCGTAAAAGTCATAAAACTTGTTAATTATGAATACAATTTTTGTTAAAATGGGGGGGGGGGGTAAAATCCTTTGGAAGCCTTGCTAAACGTGGTGTTGTGGCTATTTTCATATTAATAATAAGTGCGGCAAAAGCACAAACTACCTTTACAACCAACATCTTAAAAGCAGACAGTGCAAACATCAAATATACTAAAACCGATTCTATAAGTGTTGGTGTTATTCGCACAGATACCTTATGCAGTGCAAAAGATTTATGCGTACAGCAAAATGCAAAAATCAATGGCAATGTAGAAGTAGGCGGGCAGATTATTGCAAAAAGCGGCATCTTAATGGATACCAATACCGTGGGCATATTCAAAACGTATGTAAAAGTTCCTTCTAAAGATTCTGCTCAAGCAAGTTTTAAGGGAACAGTATCTGCGGTATATTCAGGACCGATAAGTGGTGGCAATAACTCCCCTTCACCTCCCTTGATAGATGATGCATGCAGTATGGCTCAAAATGTTCCCGGTTCTACCATAAACAGCAGCGGTGGTTTTGTAGCCAAAGCAGTTGGTTGGGTTAATAATATTAATGCAAGTGTAGCCATGTACCCTAATTGGTGG
>JBDHZB010000094.1:0-3327 GCA_039811645.1 Bacteroidia bacterium
CTTTATCCGTTTTCCGTACCCTGGTTTGGGGAACAGGATTTCTGGGTTTGTTGTTAACACTCATACTTTCACCCTGGCTGAGCCTGCTCACTTTTGGGAATTACAATTATACAATTGCTTTTGCCGTGCTATCGGTTACACTGCTCATTGCACAGTTAACTGCCGGGCAATCCGCCATACTGCAAGGAATGAGGAAAATTAAATGGATGGCAAAAGCAGGAATGTTATCATCTGCTGTTGGTTTAATAGGCTCAGTGCCTTTATATTATTTTTTCGGTGTGCAAGGTATTGTTCCGGCATTAGTGTTTACGGCTGTTGTTACCGGAGGAATAGAATATTATTATTCCAATAAAATAAAAATCAGGACTCGTTTACTTTCTTTCAGGACTGCACTTCAAAAAGGCAAGCCGATGATGAAATTAGGCTTTATGATGAGTTTAAGTGGGTTGGCCACGGTGGCAGCTTCCTATCTGGTCCGGGTTTTTATTTCAAATTTTGGCGGAGTGACTGAAGTGGGTTTATATAATGCAGGATTTTCTATAGTAGGCGTTTATGTAGGGATGGTTTTTACTGCAATGAGTGTTGATTATTTCCCCCGACTTTCGGGAATAAACAAGGAACGGGAAAAATACAATGAACTCATTAACCAGCAAAGCGAAACTGCAATATTGCTCCTTTCTCCGTTGATTTGCTCCGTTCTTATTTTTATCAATTGGGCGATTATTCTTTTGTATTCCAAAGAGTTTCTTCCGATTACAGGAATGGTACATTTCTCTGTTTTGGGAATTTATTTTAAAGCACTTAGCTGGAGTATGGCATTTTTGATTCTGGCAAAAGGGGATTCCAAAGCTTTTTTGGGTAATGAACTAGCAGCCAATGTCTATCTTCTTTTGTTGAATTGTTTAGGCTATTATTTAGATGGACTGCGGGGAATGGGCATTAGTTTTTTAGTCGGATATCTTATTTATTTTATTCAGATATATTTTTTCATTAGTATAAAATATGGTTTTGGTTACAATCGGGATTTGCCAAAATTATTGTTTCTGCAAATTCCTATAGGTGTTTTATGCTACGCCGTTTATTTTCTTCTAAGCGGTTGGCAGCTGTATGTTTGCGGAGGTATTTTGGTTGCAGCAAGCGCCGGTATTTCTTTATACTGGCTTAATAAAAAGATGCAGGTATTAGAATTAGTTAAGAACAGACTGAAAAAAAATTAAGATGAAAGAGGGAAATCCTTTAGTATCAATTATTACACTGTCTTTCAACAATGGAAGCAGATATTTGAACACACTAAATGCAATAAAGAATCAGACGTATAAAAATATTGAGCTTTTTATTTTAGATGATGCATCATCAGATGATTCTGCCAGCCTCATTGAAAACTGGATAAAAAACAATAGTTACGAATGTGTGTTTATTAAACATGAAAAAAACAAAGGCATTTGTGCATCTCTCAATGAAGTATTGCCATTGACAAAAGGTGAATTTGTTACTTTTATTGGTGATGATGAAATGTTCCCAAATAAAATTGAAGAGGATGTAAAATTTATGATTTTAAATCCGGAGTTTGGATTTTGCCACTCTGCTGTAATGGCTCATTTTCTTAAAACCGGGAAAGAAACGGAGTTAAGAAGTCGCTCATCTTCAAATTTTTTTCATGATTTTCTTTCATGGAATATTGTAGTGAATACTCCAACATGGTTTTTTAGAAGAACTGTATTTGATAAAGTAGGATATTTTGATGAGAATTATATTTTTGAGGATTATGATATGATATTAAGAGCATCCTATGAATTTAAAGTAGGATACAGAGATGTTGTGTCTGTAAAATACATAAGAACCGGAAATAGTATAAGTAATAACCGGGCTGATCAGTTGAGAAAAGATACTCTGAGTATTACTGAAAAATGGAGTTTTTTAAAAAGGTATAAATTTTATTTGAACAGAAGATATTTAAGCCTTTTTTATAATATGGTTAGTTATGATAAAAGTGGAGCGCTAAAATTTTTTCCACGTGCTTTAAGGTGCTTTCCGGATAAACGTTTATTTGGGGCTATTTATAGGCTATTGTTTGTGTGGAAATGATTTTTTTTGGATCTGTTTTTGTAATCAAAATTATTTTAAGCTTAAATCTTTAAGCAATAAAAAGAAAAGGAGATACTTTGGTACAGATCTAGGATTTATTAGTTAATGCATCATATAACATTTATCTGACTGTAACCTATGAAGACGAAAAATTAGGAAGAAAACTATCTAAAGAAGATTTCTGTCGCATAGGGCTATTGTTTAATGTTATTTGCATGTGAAAAATATGAAAGTTGCCTTATTATATTATGTACCTAATACTCATTCAGTTGCTATTGAAACTTTGTGCAGTACAATAAATCAGACAGGCAATAAACTAATTGTCTTAACCCAAGCTCCAAGAGGGGTTCTTCACGATTATTTAGATAAACTTGGAGTAGAAAATCACTCAAAAGTATATTCATCTAAAATTTCGGTAATAAACTATATAAAGCACCTGTTTTATTTAATAAAATTTTGTCGTATTCATAGGGTTGATACAATTTGGAGTCATTTGAGTACCTGCAATCTTGTGAGTGTATATGCGCAACTGTTTTTACGAAGAAAAAGGGTTGTAATATTCAGGCATCATTTTCACAAATCAATTAAGACTGAAGGATTTAAATCAGCAAACAGAAATGAGAGGATAATGACAGGGATTATCAATCGTTTGGCAAAAGAAATTGTTGTTCCCTCTTTAGAGGTACAAAATGGGATGATTGAGTACGAAAAAGTAAACGCAAATAAAATTTCAATTCTGCCCTATATTTATGATTTCTCCCGGTATGGAATACCCGATTCCCAGGAAGTAAATAAAATAAGAACACAGTATTCGGCTAAATTACTTATACTTACCGCATCACGCATGATAAAGATGAAACGCCATTCTTTACTTATGCCGGTGTATAAACGTTTAGTGAATGATGGCCTGGATATTAAAGTTTTGTTGCTGGATGATGGAATTGAAAGAACGGCGCTGGAACAATTTGTAAAAGACAATAATCTGCAGGAGAGAATATTTTTTCTGGGGAATAGAAAAAATATTATTGATTATTTGGCTGCAGCAGATTTAATTGTTCATCCTTCTGCTACTGAAGCAAGCAGTAGTCTTATTAAAGAAGCAGGCCTTGTTAATAAACCTGTAATTGTCTGTAGTGGAGTGGGTGATTTTGATGAATACATTGAGCATGGTAAAAATGGATTTTTAATTAATGAGAATAATGAAGCAGAAGAGTTTGAAAAATATATAAGATTTGTATATGA
>JBDHZB010000095.1:0-3326 GCA_039811645.1 Bacteroidia bacterium
TATATAGCTATCTACAATTTCTTTTGTATTATCTGTTGAACCATTATCCACCACTATAATTTCAAATAAATTTCTATCAGTTTTAAGTTCTAACAAACTAAAAAGCGTTCTGTTTAGCTGATCCGCTCTATTAAATGTGGGTATGATGATACTAACGTACATGAAATTAAATCTACAAACAATTTTTCTTTTTCTAATGAATATTTAAAGTGCTTTCAGAATTAACCTTATTTCTATTATATTCGGGATGTTTTTCCGAAGATATGCAAGGCTATTTTATTCTATAAAATTCTAAATTAGGTAGCTTGAGAACTAAATCTGCTACCAATAATACTTCTTCGGTTATTACTTTTTTTACTCCTTCTGCCCATCCAGTGTCGTGAAATGCAACTATTGAACCTTTTTTTAGCATTGGTTTATATAAAGCCCAATCTTGTTTTACCCCCTCATAATTATGATCACCATCTATAAATAAAAAATTTAAGTTTTTATAAATATTTTGAACTTTATCTGAAACTTGATTACTCCAACCTCTCATTTCAATAATGGAAGATGAAAAGTCAAGAGTATTATTTATAAACTCCTGATAGGTGTCTCTTTTTTCACCATCAATATCATTACCATACTGCATAGCATCATTTTCCCATGTATCTATACAGATTAGTTTGCTATTTGGCTTTAATGCTTTGCATATAAAACATGCACTAGCTCCGAGATATGAACCTATTTCAGCAGCTATTATGGGTTTGTTGAATTTTTTTATAATACCGAATAATGCTAATTTCTCGGTTGTAGTCATGTGGGTAAATATATTATCGTATTTTAATAGAGCAAATTTTTGCAATTTTTTCTGTTCTTTATTGTGGGGATTAAACAATAAATGGGAAATTTTATTTTTTATTTTACGAATAAGCATAATTTTTCTGATTTTAATTTGTTTTTATTTTCCCAATAAAAGCAATTCTATTCACCTCAGTCTGAATTCTTTTAACAAGCTCAAAGTGCTTTTCGAATGCTTGTGTAAACCATTCCTCATTATACCATACAGGCGGAGTGATTGAGTAATGTGGATGATCCGGGTCGTACAAACCTAAAGGCATAAATTCAATCATTACATATTTTGAAGTGAATTTTGCTAAACGCTGCAATATAAAATCAATAGGAATCTGTTGGGTAAGTACTAGATGATGAGAAACAGCTAACATTATTACTAATTCTTGTTTCACTCTGTCATATAAATCAATTTCATCTTTTGGATCTCCATACGGTAATGTAAAATCAAGATACATTGGAGAAACTTTTGTAGTGTTGATAATTTTAAAGTTTTGATACATTATATTTAATGCATCTTCATCGTAATCTGAGCAAATTATATTTTCTAATTTTGTTTTTTCTAGTAAAATTTTGGTAAAGTAACCTTGGTTTCCACCTATTTCTATTGCTGTACTTATAGGAAGAGTATTTATTATTTCTGCAAGTATAAAAAAACGTTCTTGTGTGAAATGTGGAGAATCAATAATCGAAGAGTGGTAGCTGCCCCAAAAAGAGTTTATATTTTTAGGTTTTATTTTTGATATTGAATCTATAAAGTAGTCTAAATTGAAATCTTTAGTTGGATTGCGATAATCACTTCTCTCGTGAGGCGATTTTATTATAATATCTTTAGGTTTTCTTATTTTAAATTTATTTATAAATCTTTTTAAGATAGTTTTTTTGAAATATAATTCTTCATATTTTAAGCCTATGTACCTTTTGAAAAATTTATTCGACAGTAGTTTTTCGCCATACTTAAAATATAAGTACTCTGAAAAATGAAACCCTCGTTCATAACTATTTAATAAAGTTCGAAATAAATGGATATGATTTGCTTCAATTAGTTTTGTATAGTGATGAAAATAAGATATATATTCTTGAGCAAAAGAGTTTAAAGTAATATATCCTTCATCTAAAGGCATAAAACTCCCAATGTCAACATATACTGGTCTTGTGCCATAAAACATAATATTGTATGCGTGAGCATCCTGAAGAGAATATCCATACTTAAACAAAATCTTATTTATATTCAAAACTAATTTTGTAGCATCAATAAACATTTCAGTACTCCATTGATTTGGTCTTAAATTTATTGGTATTAGTTCATGTTGTAACAATAATTCAAATCCATGTATTTCATATTCTGTACAAATCCAAGTTTTTGGTATAATATAATTTGCTTCCAATTCAGCAATTAATCCACAGTTAAATAGATGTTTAATTCTATCAATTTGGGTTTCATTTATACCTCTAAATATTTTATTTTCCCAAAAAAACACCTTTCCTGTTACATCTGAATCCATGCTTTGTGTTTTTGGTTCTTTAATTATAGTTTTAGTTATCATTAAGAAAAGTGTTTATTTTAATTATCGACTTGCAATACAATTTAGGAAGACCTCCATTGTTATATAGACTGTTATTGTGAATGGTAAACCTAAAACTGTTTTTAATATAATCAATATATCCTATTTGACTATCAATACATGTGTTAATAACGTATGTTCCCGGTACAGGGTAGTAGGTGTCAGGAAATTCAAAAATTATCTTCTGTTTTTTATCTAATTTTTGATCAATTACTAAATTTAAATATTGAGTTGAAAAGAATACGTGACATTCTCCCATCATATCATAAATTCCAAAAACAATCTCTGTTTTTTCATTTAACAAAGTTAAGAACTGAAATTCGACAACTAATTTAATAGGACTTGATCCAATAATAATTTCATCAATTCTGTCATTAGCTTGGTTTACAATATAAACATCTTGAATTAAGGCTTCTCCACTTCCTTCATGTATCCACTCCAAAGTTGAAGTGTTATTAGAAAGTGCGTATGCATCAACTATTTCGTTTGCTTCCCCAAGTTCTCTTTCAAGAAGTCCATTATGCAATATTATAGCTTTAGAGCAAAGAGTTTTTATACTCCCCATATTATGACTCACAAACAACACTGTTCTACCTTCGCCTTTGCTTACTTCGCCCATTTTGCCTAAGCATTTCTTTTGAAATTCGGCATCGCCAACGGCTAAAACTTCATCAACAATCAGAATTTCACTTTCCAAATGGGCAGCTACGGCAAAAGCCAAACGCACATACATACCACTGCTGTAACGTTTTACAGGCGTATCAATATAGCGTTCTACACCTGCAAAATCTACAATTTCATCAAACTTACGGGCTATTTCTTTTTTACGCATACCTAAGATAGCACCATTGAGGAAAATGTTTTCTCTACCTGTCATTTCAGGATGAAAGCCTGTACCTACTTCTAATAAACTGGCTATTCTGCCTTTTA
>JBDHZB010000096.1:0-2980 GCA_039811645.1 Bacteroidia bacterium
ATACGGCCACGCAAGGCGTTATTTCAAAAGTAGATCGCATTCGCGATGGATTGAAGTTTATACAAATAGATGCAGCCATAAACCCCGGCAATAGCGGAGGACCGCTGGTAAATATGAATGGTGAAGTAATTGGCGTCAACTCATTTATCATTCGTGGTGGCGATAATCTGGGTTTTGCACTTCCGGTCAATTATTTGCGTGAAGCACTGCAACTCTATCAGCCCAACCGTGGCCAGGCATCTACCCGTTGTTTTAGCTGCGGTCAATTGGTTTTGCAGTCCAATATCGACTCGGGAAAATACTGCCCCAGCTGTGGTACCGAAATAAAACTACCGGAAGCCCCCGAAAAAGAAATAGCACCTGTAGGCGTGGCCAAAACCATAGAAGAAATATTGCAGACATTGGGTAAAGATGTAAAACTGGCCCGCGAAGGTGTAAACAACTGGAGTGTAAAAGAAGGCTCGGCCAAAATAAAAATAAGCTATAATGCCGAGAATTTTTTTATTGCTGCAGATGCTTATCTATGTCAAATGCCTGAAGACGCAACAAAAATAAAACCGCTGTATCAGTACCTACTTGAAGAAAACTACCGCACCAATGGATTAGTGTTAAGTTGCCTGAAGCAAAATATTGTATTGAGTTGTATAGTTTATGATTTGGATTTAACAAAAGAAGCTGGAGTAGAAACCTTTCGCAACCTGTTTCAAAAAGCAGATTATTACGATGATTTTTTAAAGCAGCAGTATGGCTGTATGAATAGATTGGAGGAGTAAAGCGGCTTTTGTTTTTTAGGGGAAACTTTGAAAATATTTTGAAATTGGTTTTTACAAAAATAATTATTGAACTAACGAGTCTTCATACCAAAAAAGCCTACAAACTCTCTTTTCCTGACTTTTGGGTGTACTAATGAGGTAGTCTGGAGTACAAATATTTAGCTGCATTAATTAATATAACCGGAATTATTTACAGGGCATTATTGAGTCATTACAATAAATGATGTTTGAGCTTTTTTAATTTCATTTGCTTGAATTTTTGCCTGACATGGCCAGTACATAAGATACAACAGTGGCTGAACACTGATTTTTGAACAACTGTATAGGCGACACAAATCAGAAAAGTGTATCATAAAAAAAATAAAAAGTGTAGTAAAAATTTGGAAATACCCCCCCCCCCCCAGATGTATCTTGTAAAGAATTAACGGGGATCCCGAAAACTGAAAATAGAGTAGGGAAATCATCAAAAACTAATTTTATGAGAAAAATTATCATGCTTTTATTTTGTGGAATTCTTCTTCACAATAATACTTTTTCAAAACCAAATTCATTAGCATTTATTAATTCTTCCGAAGAACTGGTAGAGCGTTTAGCGGCAGATAAAGATTTTCAGGAATTTTCCGTTTTTTCTATCCATTTATTTGCAAAATTAAAATCTACAAATTTGATTGACTTATTTAAAGAAGTAAAAAAAATGGGGTCACTCGAAAAAGTTGCAACTAAAGAATATTTATTAAAAACCGGATTTAATTCAGTACAGGAAATTCGAAATAGCTTTTCAAAGCTAGGTTCGTATCTTCAAAATATAAGAACTAAATTTCCCGAGTTAATTGATGGCCCAAATAAAGAAATAATTCTTATCAAAGCATTAGAAATTTTGAAAGAAAGTAAATTTTATGGAGAAACAATTACTACAAAAGCTGTTTTCCCGGTTGAATGGTGTTGGTCTCTATATGTTATTTGTTCAATGAATTGTTTTATAGAGTATTCTTGTTGTTTTGAGTTATTAGCTGCATGTGAATCAGCTTGTAGTTCCGGAATGGGACTTTGTAGTTTATTTGCGGATTAAACTCAGAAAGACGTTTTATATTTATGATCATTGATTAATCTATTTTGTATGAATCAAATATGTTTAATCTTTTTAATAACATATATTGGCTCTTGCTCTTCGCCTAAGCATACTTTAGAAAAAGAGCCTGTAGAAAACAATAACCAATCTAAATCTTCAAAGAGAAACTATCTGCCAACTTGTATTTCTTATAGTGGAAAGCAGCTTGACGATACGCTTAAACTCAAATTTAAAACATTATTGGCATCAAATGATATAAAATTTATTTCGAACGATGAAGCATTGCAACTACAGGATGCTGAAACAAAAAGAGTATATACTCCTATATTCACCAGTGGCAAAACTTCAGATCCTCAAACTGTAATGAGAGATGCAGAGAGATTAATGAAAAAAGTTGTAAATAGAATAAACATTGAAAGCAATCTGCCACATTCAATAAAATGGAGAATATTCTCTTTGCCGTTATTCACAAGCAAAAAAGATAATATTTTCACGCATCAGTTAACCACTCAAGATATTGATGGATTTACAAAAGATCAAGTAATTGAAAAAATTGCTGTCAATATTATTCTATCTGGCGAATTAAAAGAAAAATAATTACTCAATTCCTTTCGTTAATTTAATTTTGTAACTTTTTTTACTGAACTATCATGAAGCTGATTCTTATCTTTATAGCATTTACATTTTTCTTACGGGCAGAAGCACAGTATTGTACAGATACAATTTTTAATAAATATGAAACCGGCCTGCTTTTTCGAGTGGGCAATTCATTTATGAAAGGCCAGCACAAAATCAGCTTTCAGGAGATGGGCAAAGAATTCTCTCTCTCGGATATTGGTTTAGATCTATACAAAACTGCAAAAAGAAAGTTAACTTTTTCAAAAATTTTTAGCTTCACATCCATAGCATGTGGACTGGCAGCCGCTGCTGCTATATCAAAAAATAAAGACTTGGGATTGGGCTTTTTGATAGGGCAAATGCTTTCGTTAAGCATTTCCATACAAAACAGAATTTCCGGCAATAAATTTCTGGATCAGGCCATTCAAATACGCAATAAAGATTTTCTTTTCCCCGGCAAAGATTAACCGTTCATCTGCCCAATAGTGCATTTCACACTTTTTTCGGTCTTTTTTGGATG
>JBDHZB010000097.1:0-2960 GCA_039811645.1 Bacteroidia bacterium
TTTCTTCATATCAATATTTATTTCACTTTTAGTTTATACAAAAATGATAGAGCAAATGAATACCAAACCATGTTATTTTTTAATAAACAAACGACTACGGTTTCTATTCACCTAAAAAGTTAAAATTATAATCATCAAAGCATTAATTTCATTCTCCTTAAAATTAACTGAGATGAAAATACAACATCGTTTACTAATTGCTTCTGTTTTATTTAGCAGTATAACTTACGCTGCAGATGGTGGTGGTAAAAATAAAAAGCCATTACCGCCCGAAAAGAGAAAATATATTGATAAAACTAATATGGATTTATCTACAAAACCCGGAGATAATTTTTATCAATATGCTAATGGTACTTGGGTAAAAAATAATCCTGTTCCTGCATCAAGAACACGTTGGGGCAGTTTTGATGAATTGCGTCAAGAAAGTTCAAAACGTTTACAAAGCTTATTAGAAGGTGCAACCAAAACAACAAACCCCGATAGAAAAACAAAAATCATTGGCGATTTTTATAAAAGCGGAATGGATAGTTTAGCTATTGAAACAAAAGGATACCAACCCATTAAAGCAGATATAGAAAGAATATATAATATTTCAAGCATTCCCAATATTATTCACGAAGTAATAAATATGCGTATAAACGGATTAGGTAGTGCTTTGTTTGGAATGAATGTTGGTCCCGATAGAAAAAATGTTATGGTTTATATTCCATCAATTAGCCAGGGTGGAACAAGTTTACCCGATAGAGATTATTATTTGAAAGATGATGCCCGTAGCAAAAAAATTCGTGATGCCTATACATTGCATGTACAAAAAATGTTTTCTTTAATTGGACAAGATGCTGCTACTGCTGCTGCAAGTGCAAGCTCTGTTTTAAAAATTGAAACAGCTTTAGCAAATGCACAAATGAGCCGTATAGAAATGCGTGATCCTAATAAAACCTATCACAAATTTTCTGTAAATGATTTAAGTACAACTACATCAAACTTAAACTGGGCCTCTATTTTAAGCGAAGCAAAAATAAAAGGTGCCGATAGTGTATTAGCAAATAATCCTGAATTTTTAAAGAAAGTAAATACACTGTTGAATGAAGTACCATTAAATGATTGGAAAAATTATTTGTGTTGGCATTTAATAAGAAGTGCTGCCCCCTATTTAAGTCATGATTTTGTGGATGCAGATTTTGAATTTAATAAAGTTCAAACAGGGCAAAAAGTTCCAACACCACGTTGGGAAAAAATGAGTAGTTTAATTGATAGAATGTTAGGTGATTTAATAGGAGAACTTTATGTAGAAAAATATTTTAAGCCCGAAGCAAAAGCATATATGGTAGATTTAGTAAACAATATGCAATCAACATTTGCAGACAGAATTAAACGATTAGATTGGATGAGTGAAGCCACTAAACAAAAAGCATTAGAAAAATTAAATGCTATTGTTAAAAAAATTGCATACCCCAATAAATGGAAAACTTACGATGGTATAGAAATTTCTGATAAAGATTTTTATAAAAATGTTCGTAGCTGCAGTGTTTGGTTTTACAATTTTAATGTAAATAAAATGGGCAAACCTGTTGATAGAACCGAAATGGGAATGACACCTCCAACCATTAATGCCTCTTATAATCCATCAACAAATGATATTACTTTCCCTGCAGGAATTTTACAATTTCCATTCTTTGATTTTGGTGCAGATGATGCGGTAAATTATGGTGGCATTGCAGCGGTTATTGGTCATGAAATGACGCATGGCTTTGATGATCAAGGAAGACAGTTTGATGCTGTAGGTAATTTAAAAGATTGGTGGCAAAAAGAAGATGCCGATAAATTTAAAACTAAAGCAAATGAAGTAGTAAAACAATATGATGCTTTAACAGTACAAGATTCCATTCATGTACAAGGGAAATTAACATTAGGAGAAAACCTTGCAGACTTAGGTGGATTAAGTATTGCTTATGAAGCCTTTACTAAAACTAAACAGTTTAAAGAAGGAAAAAAAATAGATGGCTTTACACCACAACAGCGTTTCTTTTTAAGTTGGGCACAAGTTTGGAGAAACAATATTTTACCAGATGCCGAAGCACAATTAATTAAAACAGATCCTCACTCACCGGGTATTCATAGAACGAATGCTCCTATTACTAATATTGATGCATGGTATGATGCATTTAATATTACACCCGGAGATAAAATGTATAAAGCTCCCGAACAAAGAACACATATTTGGTAATAAATCAATTCTTTATATGCAAAACCCCGACAAGTATTTTAAATACTGCCGGGGTTTGTTATTTTATTTCATTATACTGAAAGTGCAAAACATTATAAATGATACATAATTACACATTCAAATTTTTATATTGAATTAACCTCTTTCTACAGCTCTTAACCAACGTTCGGGTATTTCATTTTGCGATGCAATAAGATAATCTGTTTTGCTACACGGAATCATTTTCTCATCATTTATTTGTATCCACCATCTGCCTGTTTTTTTACTTTGCAAGAAAACAGTTTCAAAATCTGCAAGTATTAGTTTTACTTCATTAAAATCATTACGGTGTTCTATACTACTCTCTCTTTTTCCTTTATGAATGCCATCCATTAAATACCAAAGCATGTGTGCAATTTGTGTAGCGGTTAAATTCTTTTCATCTTGTTCATGCAAAAAATTATAAATACCCACGCAGCAAGGGTTTGTACTCATTCCTGCATATTGCATTAAAGTACAAGCCTCTTCTCCATTAAATCCATTAGGTGTTAAATAATTTGCAGGGGCGTGTGCATGTTGAATAGCAGATATATCAAAAGAAAATAATGAGGCATTGCGAATTGCAGGTTCTATTTCTTCAATAGCTTCTTTTACTTTTCCTACACGCCAACAATCAAAGCCTAATTTATCAATAGTTTCTAACATTTGCGGATGCACATAATAACTTTGAAAACCAATATGATTATAATGCTTT
>JBDHZB010000098.1:0-2843 GCA_039811645.1 Bacteroidia bacterium
TATGGTTGGATAGAGTTTTGGTTTGACACATGGGAAATAGTACAAAATTTAAGCAGAATACAAGCACAAAAGATAATATTAACCGTTGATACAAGTTTGCTAATTATTTATTTAATAAATAATTGTTGGGGGCAAGGGGTTTCCGGGTTTTCTTCTATAACCTATTGTTTAAGCTGTATTTTTTTAATACTAAGTTGCTTCTATTATTTTTATGAGTTGTTTGAAAAACCAAACCCAATACCCTTATTGCAACAACCGGCATTTTGGTTATGTACTGCATTTATGTTTTATTTTACTTGTACTTTTCCTATTTACGGGTTGGCAAATTTTATTTATAATATAATTCCGCAAATAATCAGAAACAATATTGTAATTTTCATCGAAATCTTAAATATTTTTTTCTATTCATTACTTAGTATCGCATTTATATGTCAATCAGTTACCAAGAAGTCCTCGCAATTTTTATCCTTAGCGGTTTCTTAGGTCTTGCTTTTGTAGCGTTTCTTGTTTTTTCAACATACAGATATTCGAAAAAACAAGCCGAATTTCAAAAAGAAGTAGCAAGTTTAAAAACCGGTTTTGAACAAAGCATTACTAAAGCACAATTAGATATGAAGGAAGAAACCCTATCTGCTATTTCAGACAAATTGCATGATGATGTAAAAAATGGTCTATATGCGGTAAAGAGTCTTTTAACGGTGATGGCAAAAAAAATGGAGGGAGAAACTAAAGCCGATTTACAAGAAATTATTGAAGAAATTACCAAAATAGCCCAAGAAGTTCGTTTAACATCTCATAGCTTAAAAACAGATCGCATTGCAAATATTGGTTTAGGCGAAGCTATTGAATATGAAACCTATTTATTAAAAAAGCAGGCCAATATTACAATAGAATTAGAAAAAAATACCAATGAAGGGGCTGCAGTTTTAGATGAAAGAAATACAGTGTATTTATTTAGAATGTTTCAAGAAACAATGGGAAATGTAATAACGCATGCCAAAGCAACTTATGTAAAAATAAAACTGCTTTATCCCGCAAAAGACACTTTAGAATTATCAATAATTGATAATGGAATTGGTTTTAATGTAAAAGAAAGTCGAAAAAAAACAAGCGGAGCTGCAGGCATTGGTTTATCGGGTTTATATAAACGGGCATTTCAAATAGGAGCAGTGGTGGATATAAAAAGTAAAATAGGAGAAGGCACAACCGTAAAAATTCAATTACCTTTAGCCTCTTAACTAATATCCATCTTTTCCAATGGCAACCACAACAAAAAAAACATACAAGTTAGCTTTAATAGATGATCATGCAATGTTTAGAAAAGCATTGGCCAGTTATATTGCAGGTTACGATAATTACAGTGTATTGTATGAAGCAGGAAGCGGCAAAGAGTTATTAAACTTTTTAAAAGACAGCAAAAATCAGCATCCGGATATTGTTTTGTTAGATATTAGAATGCCTGAAATGGATGGATTTGCAGTTGCAGAATTTTTAAAAAATAATTATCCATTAATAAAAATACTAGCGTTATCAAGCGATGATGATGGCAGAACTATTTCAAGAATTGTACGCAATGGTGCTAAAGGATTTATAAGTAAAAATCTTGGTCCGGAAGATTTGTTAGATGCTTTAAATGTTTTAATGCAAGGAAATTTTTATCTTCCGCAAAGCCACTTAAATGAAATGGTGCAAGCAATGCACAGCAATTATGATTTAACTCCTGAAAATATTCATCTTACAGATAAAGAAAAAGAGTTTTTAAGTTGGGCTTGTTCAGAATTAACCTATAAAGATATTGCAGATAAAATGTTTGTAAGCACCAGAACAATAGAAGATTACAGAGATACTATCTACAAAAAATTACACGTGCATACCAGACAAGAATTGGTGTTATACGCCGTAAGAAATGATTTAGCACCAAAATATTAGTAACAATATTTTTCTTTCAACATATATTGTTACGCAAATAATTTTCTATTCCACTATTCTCAATTTTGCATAATTCAACATAATTTTTTTCTCTCCGTTTAAATCAAACTTAACCGTTGCAATTGGGCTATGTGCAGAGCCTTCAATCTTTGTTACAATGCCATATCCGAATTTTTGATGTTCAACTTTTTGTCCTTGTTGTAAGTTAGAAGTATCACTTGCCTGAAAGTTTTCAGAAGGAATATGTTGTTTTATTTCTACACGATTAGGAGGCGTTATATAACTTGGTTTTTTTTCTGTAGATTGTTTATGCGGAGGAGCACCGTATATTTTTTCTGCATGTTGTACATCATTATAATCATTATATCCAACACCTTTATTCATGCGTTGAAAAGCAGACCCCATGTTATGAAAGTTTTGGTTTCTTGTGGCACTGCCTGCATAAGATTTATCTAAATATTCTTCGGGCATTTCATCTAAAAAACGGCTTGGTCCATTTTGTACTAAATTTCCAAAACGATACCGTGAATTAGCATAACTAAGCCACAACCTTTGTTTGGCGCGGGTGATGGCAACATAAAATAATCTTCTTTCTTCTTCTAACTCCTCTCTGGTATTAATGCTCATGCTATTGGGAAAAATATTTTCTTCTAAACCGGCAACAAATACACAAGCAAACTCTAACCCTTTAGATGCGTGAATGGTCATTAATTTTACAGCATCTGTAATATTTTCTTTATCATCATCTGCATCGGTTAATAAAGTAATTTGTTGTAAATAACTTCCTAAACTTTTATCAATCAATTCTCCTTCTTCGTTATCAGGACTTTCAATCCATTCTTTAATTGAGTTTAATAATTCTTGAATGTTTTCGTAGCGTGCAATCCCTTCGGTTGTTTTATCATTAAATAATT
>JBDHZB010000099.1:0-2807 GCA_039811645.1 Bacteroidia bacterium
TTATTCGAGAGCTATTCATAGATTTTATTGATTTAATGTTTGTATTTAGATTTTGTATATTTGACAATTTTTTAATATTTGATTAATCTTTTAGATTATTAGAACTCAAATTTCTTTTAGCATACATTTATTTTATTATTAATGAACTATTCTTCAAGATAACTATTCTTAATACAATAAAAAAAACTTTTAACAATTTTAAAAACATTACCAATCTTCGAAAGTTTGGAAACATAAATGCTGAAGATGTTTTTTGGGCTAACCGAAATATTTCATTTCAGGTAAACGAAGGTGAAGTATTGGGTATAATTGGTAAAAATGGTGCAGGAAAAAGTACACTCTTAAAACTTCTATCACGCATTACACAACCAACAGAAGGCAGAATAGAAATTACCGGAAAAGTTGCCAGTTTATTGGAAGTAGGTACAGGCTTTAATCCTGATTTAAGTGGAAAAGAAAATATATATTTAAACGGAACAATACTTGGATTAACTAAAAAAGAAATTGACGAACGCTACAATGAAATAGTTGATTTTTCTGGCATTGAGCAATTTATGGAAACACCTGTAAAACGCTACAGCAGCGGAATGAAAGTGAGATTAGCATTTGCAGTTGCTGCACATTTAGACCCTGAAATTTTAATTATAGATGAAGTGTTGGCTGTTGGAGATGCAGAATTCCAAAGTAAATGTTTAGGTAAAATGCAATCGGTTGCCAGTAAAGAAGGTAGAACAGTTTTATTTGTAAGTCATGATATGGCTGCCATTAAAAATTTGTGTACAAGAGCATTGCTATTACAAAAAGGAACCATTGTAAAAGAAGGAAAACCTACTGATGTGGTTGATTATTATTTAACGAATAGCAACACCTTAAATTCTACTGATAATTCAATCAATACATCATTAAGAACAGGTAACGGAAAATTTATTTTGCAAGGAATTAATTTTTTGAATAATAAGAACGAAGAACTTACTATTCTTGAAAGTGGAATGGATTTATATATTAAAATATTTTATAAATGTATAGAAAAGCCCATCAACCCTGTAATAAATATTATTGTAAGAAACAGTTTGCAACATGAGGTAATGAATTTGCTTACACGCATTGCCTATTATGGTGTAATGAAATTAAATAGTGAAGGTTCTGTAACTTGTCATATTCCTAAATTGCCTTTAATGCCCGGCAGATATAGCATTGATATTTTATTAAAATACGATTTTGAAATGACAGATAAAATTGAAGATGCCATAAGCATTGATGTTGAAAAAGGAGACTTTTTTGGTACAGGAAAAATTATCGATTCAATGCGAAATGGTTTATTGGTTTATCATACATGGCATATTGATTAATTGCTTATTAAAATTTATTGATCATATTTAATGAAGAAAAGAGTAGCTGTTACTATTAGTTTTAGTTTTTCTATTCGTTATTTAATTCGTACGGGAATGATTGATGCAATGCGTGAATTTTGTGAACCCGTAATTTGTATTTTTTGGCATCAACCCGATTTAATAGAAGAGCTTAGCTGCAAAGGCTTTGAAGTACATGTTATTCCTGAATCTAAACGTGGCTTGCTATATACAGATACTCGTTTAAAATTAGATTATTGGTTCCGTTTGTATAAATTAAAAAGCCCAACTTACAAAGTAGAACCACGTTATATAGAAAAATTTAAACCTTTTAAAAAAGTTATTATTGCTAGGTTGAGAGAGTATTATAACAATATTCTTTTCACCTTTACAAATTATAAAAATAATTTATTAAAAAAAGATGAACAATATTTAATTACCGATACCAATTATAATGAAATGCTTTGTTTGGTTAAAGAATTAAATATTGATACTGTATTTACTGTAACTCCTTTTCATGCACAAGAAGAAATTTTTTTACGTGCCGCTAATGCTTCAGGTAAACAAATGATAACTTCTATTCTTTCATTTGATAATGTAATTAAACGAGGTTGGCTTACCGTTAATTACAGTTGTTACATGGTTTGGAATAAATACAATGCCAATGAGGTAAAAAGAATTTATACAGAAGCAATGGCATTCAACAATAATAATGTGCATATTGTTGGTGCTCCACAATTCGATTTTTATCATCAACCTCAATATATCATGCCACGAAAAGAGTGGTTGCAGCTGGTAGGTTTGCCAGATAATGTTGATAGAAAAATAATTTTATTTGCAGGTGGCCCTGTGTCTTTATTTCCACAAGAACCTCAATTTTTACAGCATATTGATGATGCAATTAGCGAAGGCCTTATTGAAGGCAATCCAATTATTTTATTTCGATGCCATCCAATAGATAGAGTAGAAAGATGGAAACAAGCTATTAAAAATCCTAAAAATATTTATTTTGATTCATCTTGGAATGGAACAACAAAATTGACTTATGCAAATGTTACAGATACAGATATAGCAAAACTTTGTTCAACATTATATTATACTGATGTGCATGTAAACACAAGCTCTACAATGACGGTTGATGGAAGTGCATATAAAAAACCACAAATTGGTCCGGGTTATGATGAAGTTTATCCGCATAGCCGTTATCCAATTATTACTTATTATTATCAGGAATATTATTTACCTATTATGCAAACCAATGGCTTAAGTGTGGCAATGAATAGAAAAGAACTCATTAATTATGTGAACGATGCATTGAAACACCCTGAAAATTATATTCAAAAATGTAGAGATATTGTATTAGCTATAACAACTTATGATGATGGGAAAAATAAAGAACGTGTACTAAATGTTTTAAAAGAAGAGTTAACTAAATGAAAATAATACATGTAGTATTAA
>JBDHZB010000100.1:0-2703 GCA_039811645.1 Bacteroidia bacterium
GTATAGTATATTTTTCTGCTGTTCATCTTGCCATAGTTCTAAATACGTGCATCCCGGAAAGTTTCGTATTTTATTTTTATGTTGATTGAACCATGTTAAAAATTCATCAATTTTTTCCGGAGCAAAACTCATTCTCACTATTCTTTGTATCATATAGTATTTTTTATTTTTAATAAGATAGTAAAATTATCCCACGATGCTCCCACCTGATGAGGAATCAATAATGTTCTGCAATTTTCACCATTAAGAGCCAGTTCTAAAAATCCAATATCATTAAATATCAAAACCGGCTCTCCGATTGTTACTTCATTGTAATGTTTATTAATCTGTTTAATTATTTTATTCGGAATAATAAATTCAAAACTATGATTTTGTATTAAGTTTTCAAATTCTGCTTTTTGTAAATTAAACCAGATATTGCCATACTCATCGGTATATACAACAGGCAGAGTAATATTTTTTTCACCATTTGCTTTTTCTTGAATATTAAGCGGATGACGGTATATCGATTTGCATTTCTCCAAAGAGATTGGTGTAAAAGAATCAGTTACAGAAAACTTATTTATATAAAGCAAAGATAAAATATCAAAAAATTCCTTTTTTAATGGAAACGGATTTTCTATTTTTTGTTTATAGACATAAATGGCTTGAATTTTTTTTACATCTAAAAGACCCACTAATCCATTATCATAAGTAATAATCCATTGATTGTTATATTGAATCAATAATGCTTTTGCCGATTCATAATAGCCAACATCATTAATATCCGAAATATATACTGTATTTGCAGGCGCATCGTTTTGAACAGATAAAATGGCAATGGCTGCTCTTTCTATATATAAACTCTTTTTATATTGAACGGACTGGCTACTGCCCACCGACAAGTCTATAATTACAGCGTCTGATATATGTGTGTAAACCTTTGTTTTGAATACGCCTAAGTACGCATCTTGCAGGTCGGCATCAGAAATCAACTCTATTAAAAACATATCGCTCAAAGATACTTAATTTAGGGCTTAATCAAAGAGTGTATTTTATTTTTCATCTCACATTCTACAAATTATTTATTTTTGCCTTAAAAATTTGACAGAGAAAACGATAGATATTGAAAATATCAGTCCTATTGATATATATGGTGTGAATGATGAAAAAATCAATCTAATAAAAAAGTATTTTCCTAAACTAAAGATTATTGCCAGAGGAAATTATATTAAACTATTAGGTGATAAGGAAGAAATTAAAGTATTTGAAAAAAAACTTGGACAGTTAGTAGATTTTCATACAGACTACGGCTATTTAACCACTGCGGCTATTGAAAACCTTTTACAAGGCATTACTGAAAAACCGGAAGAAAAGAAAAATACAGATGCTTTGAATGATATTATTTTATTTGGAAATAACGGTATTGTAATCAAGGCGCGAACGACAAATCAGAAAAAATTAGTTACCGCCATACAATCTAACGATGTAGTGTTTGCAATTGGCCCTGCAGGGTCCGGAAAAACATATACCGCTGTTGCGCTTGCAGTTAAGGCATTAAAAAATAAAGAAGTAAAACGAATTGTTCTGACGCGCCCTGCTGTAGAGGCAGGAGAAAACTTAGGTTTTTTACCGGGAGATTTAAAAGAGAAATTAGACCCATACATGCAACCTATTTATGATGCACTTACAGACATGATTCCGGCAGATAAACTTCAAATGTATTTAGAAAACAGAACAATTCAAATTGCACCACTTGCATTTATGCGCGGCAGAACATTAGACAATGCTTTTGTTATTTTAGATGAAGCACAAAATACAACACAAAATCAAATGAAAATGTTCTTAACAAGAATGGGAAATAATGCCAAATTTATTATAACAGGAGATATTACACAAATTGACTTGCCTAATAAACAGCCTTCAGGACTTTTACAGTCTTTAAAAATACTCAAAAATGTAAAAGGGATTGTAATACTTGAGCTACACGAATCAGATATTGTAAGACATCCTTTAGTAAAACAAATTATTCAACAATATAAATCTATAGAAATATGATAAATAAAATCATTAACAGATTTGAAACATCTGTAAGTACTAAACAAAAATTAATTCAAAACCAATTACTAATTCAAAATATAGAATTACTGACTAATAAAATTGTTGAATGCTATAAAAATAAAGGCAAAGTATTATGGTGTGGAAATGGCGGCAGTGCAGCAGATGCACAACATTTAGCCGCAGAATTAAGTGGTAGATTTTATTATGATCGCCCACCATTATACTCGGAGGCTTTGCATGTTAATACAAGCTATATTACAGCCGTAGCCAATGATTATAGTTATGATGAAATTTTTTCCAGATTGGCAAAATCAATGTTAAACCCACAAGATGTTTTAATAGGACTTTCTACAAGTGGCAATTCCAAAAATGTTATTAAAGCAATTGAAACAGCAAACCATATCGGTGCATTTACAGTTGCATTAACCGGAGAAAGTGGAGGTAAAATGAAAGATGTTGCAAAACTTTTGATTAATGTACCGAGTAGCGATACCCCACGCATTCAAGAGTGCCACATGATGATAGGGCATACAATTTGTGAAATTGTTGAAGAATGTCTGTTTCCGAAAAAATAAATATTCCTGTTTTAATATTGGCAGGCGGACTTGGAACACGGCTTCGTCATCTTATTCCGGATTTGCCGAAACCTATGGCTCCTGTAGC